>JAFXAK010000017.1 GCA_017517135.1 Clostridia bacterium | reverse complement strand
GACCTTGACATTCAAAATCAATCCGCCCAAAACAACAGTTGCTTCGCTTACCGCAGGAACAAAGAGTATAACCGTTAACCTTAATAAGCAGACAACGCAGACAACAGGTTATCAGATTCAGTACTCAACCAACAAGGATTTTACAGACGCAAAGACTAAGACAATCACAAGTAACAGCACGGTAAAAACTACATTAAGCTCTCTCTCCTCAGGAAAAACATACTATGTAAGAGTAAGAACATATAAGACTGTAAACGATGTGAAATACTATTCCGGATGGTCTGCGTATAAATATGTGAAGACCAAATAAAAACAACACAGCTGTGCAGACACAAAAATTTACATATTAAATTACAAAAACAGAGGTAATCGGAAATCATCTCCGTATTACCTCTGTCGTTTTTGTTATATGAAATTTATCTGATTCCGTAATTTTCAAGGATATAGTCCATATCCTTATCGCCTCTGCCTGAGAGGTTTATGAGAACTGAGCCGTGTTCCATTGTTTTTGCGAGCTTCATACCGTATGCAACGGCGTGGGAGCTTTCTATTGCGGGGATGATACCTTCAAGTCTTGCAAGCTTGAAGAAAGCGTCAATGGTTTCTTCGTCGTCGATTACATCATATTTAACTCTGCCCAGGTCATGTAAGAATGCGTGCTCGGGGCCTGAGGAGGGGTAGTCAAGACCGCTTGCAACGGAATATACGGGAGCGGGCTCGCCGTTTTCGTCCTTGAGCATAATACTGTTGAAGCCGTGCATAATTCCCTTTGTGCCGTATTTGAGACTTGCAGCGTGATCTCCGAGTGCGGGACCTCTGCCGAGAGGCTCAATGCCGTAGATATCAACGGGATCATTGAGGAAGCCTGCAAAAAGTCCGGCTGCGTTTGAGCCGCCGCCCACACAGGCAACTATAGCATCGGGAAGATGGCCTGTCATATTGATAAACTGGTCTCTTGCTTCAATACCCACAACGCTCTGGAAATCTCTTACCATCATAGGGAAGGGATGCGGGCCCAAAACTGAGCCAATGCAGTAAATTGCATCGTTGTATTCCTTGCTGTATGCCTCGAAAGCCGCATCAACAGCCTCCTTGAGTGTTTTAAGTCCGTGGGTTACCTCAACAACATTTGCACCGAGAATTTTCATTCTTGCAACATTGGGAGCCTGCTTCTTGATGTCAACAGAGCCCATATATATATCACATTCAAGTCCGAAGTATGCTGCAGCCGTAGCGAGAGCAACACCGTGCTGACCTGCACCTGTTTCTGCGATAACCTTTTTCTTGCCCATATATTTTGCAAGCAATGCTTCACCCATGCAGTGATTGAGCTTGTGTGCACCCGAGTGGTTAAGGTCTTCTCTCTTTGCATAAAGCTGTACCTTACCGCCTAAAGCATCGGAAAGACGCTCAAGATGAGATACGGGAGTAGGTCTGCCCTGGAATTCAGTTCTTATTCTGCGAAGCTCTGCAATGAACTTTCTTGACTGACAGATAGAAAAATATGCTTCTGTGATTTCAGCCATGGCAGCCTTTAATTTTTCGTCGATATAAACACCGCCGTACTCACCGAAAAAGCCGTCTTTATCGGGATAATGTCTGAAATATGTATCAAAATCAACACCGTTATAAATCATAGTTGATTCCTCCAAAACAAATAATTATATTAATTTTATAAACTTACAATTATTTTGTCAATACAAAATATATTTTTTTGTCTGCATATATCAAAAAATATTGACAACAGACTGCATTAGTGATATTCTAACCTTGTATTTTTTATTGGTTTATTAAATTTAACATAAACTTAAAAGGAGTGTGTATCAGATGGAATTGATTTACACAGGTAAAACAAAGGATGTTTACAAGCTTGAAAACGGCAATGTTATGCTGAAGTTCAAGGATGACTGTACCGGTAAAGACGGTGTCTTTGATCCCGGCGAAAATTCAGTCGGTCTCACAATTGAAGGTATCGGTAAGGCTAATCTTCAGACATCCGTATATTATTTTGAAATGCTCAAAGCAGCAGGAATCAAAACTCACTATGTAAGTGCAGATGTTGAAAACGCAACAATGGAGGTTCTTCCCGGAAAGGTTTTCGGTCACGGTCTTGAGGTTATCTGCCGTCTTGTTGCAACAGGCAGCTTCATCAGAAGATACGGTGAATACATTGCAGACGGCACAGTGCTTGAGGGCGGCTATGTTGAATGCACATTCAAGAATGACGAAAAGGGCGATCCCCTTGTAACAAGCGAAGGCCTTGCAGCTCTCGGCGTTATGAGCGAAGACCTTTTCAAGAGCATGAAGGAGCAGACACTCAAAATTACAAAGATCGTTGCTGATGACCTCAAAACAATCGGTCTTGACCTTTGGGATATCAAGTTCGAATTCGGCTACAACAACGGCGAAGTTATCCTTATTGATGAAATTGCATCAGGCAATATGCGTGTTTATAAGGACGGCACAATTGTTGACCCCGTTGAACTCACAAAGCTTATTCTCAACAGATAAATTTATTTCCCCTGAAAGGACTGTTTCGGCAGTCCTTTTTTTGTTCCCGTTTTTGTGTTTTTGGGAATAATATACCTGTTATTTTGCTGAATTTGCCTTGATTTTGTTCCTCAAATGAGGTATAATATACCGTAACAGCTGATAAACGGAGGAGTCTGTATGGAATATATAAAGGTTTCGCAAGCGGCGGAAAAATGGGGGATTTCTCCCAGGCGTGTGAGAGTGCTTTGTGCAGAGGGCAAAATAAAAGGAGCGGTCCGAAAAGGAAAGCTCTATATGATTCCCGAAAATGCACAAAAACCTGCCGACGGAAGATGTGCAGGCAGCAATATATTGAGGGAAATTGAAAATAAGAAGAACAGACTTTCCTCTCTTCGTCCGCTGACAGCAGGTGAGGTTGCAAGACTTAAAGAAGAATTTATGGTTGAATTTACCTATAATTCCAATGCTATTGAGGGAAACACGCTGACGCTGAAAGAAACGGCAATGGTACTTGAAGGTATCACTATTGACAAGAAGCCTATAAAAGACCACCTTGAAGCCGTAGGACACAGAGATGCTTTTATGTATGTGCAGGATATTGCTTCAAAGGAGCTTGATTTGACTGAAAGCGTAATCAAAAATATTCATGCTCTTGTGCTGATGAACCGCCCCGATGATAAGGGTGTTTACCGTCGTATTCCCGTGCGCATTATGGGCGCGTATACAGAGCCTGTACAGCCGTTTATGATTGAACCGAAAATAACGCAGCTGCTTTGTGATAACGCCTGTCGGGAGAAAACAATGAATATCATTGAGCGTGTTGCCCGTTTTCATCTTGAATTTGAGGGAATACATCCCTTTATTGACGGCAACGGCAGAACGGGAAGACTTATCCTGAATCTTGACCTTATCCGAGGCGGTTATCCGCCGATAAATGTTAAGTTTACAGACAGAATGAGATATTACGAAGCCTTTGACGCTTACTACCGCGACGGCAACGCAGATGTAATGACTGAGCTTATTGCAGAATATGTAAATGAGAGATTAGATGAATATCTGAGAATATTGGAGGGCTGAAAATGAAAGATGTGCAAAAATACACCGCTGCAAAAGCATTTGCGGAATATTGGAAAGACAGAGGCTATGAAAAGGGCGAAAGTCAGCCGTTCTGGATTGAGCTTTTGGGAAATGTACTTGGTGTAGAAAATCCCACACATTTTATAAGCTTTGAAGAACAAGTAAAAATTGATAATACCAGCTTTATTGACGGACATATTACAGCTACCAATGTTCTCGTTGAACAGAAAAGCCGTGACAAGGATTTAAGAAAAGCGATTAAGCAGTCAGACGGCTCATTGCTTACACCGTTTCAGCAGGCACAAAGATATTCAATAGGTTTACCTTATTCACAGCGTCCCCGTTGGATTGTAACCTGCAATTTCAATGAATTTCTTATTTACGATATGGAAAAACCAAACGGTGAACCCGAACAGATTTTGCTTGAAGATTTGCCGAATGAATATTACCGTCTGCAGTTCCTTGTTGACACAGGGGATGATAATATCAAACGAGAAATGGAAGTTTCCATTCAGGCAGGTAATCTTGTAGGTATACTCTATGACGAGATATTAAAACAGTATATAGACAAAACTAACCCTCGTTCATTACAAAGCCTTAATATGCTTTGTGTGCGCCTTGTTTTCTGCCTTTATGCAGAGGATGCGGGTATCTTCGGCGGTCACAATAAATTCCATAATTATATAAAAGCTTTTTCAGGTAAAGACCTGCGAAAGGCATTAATTGCTTTGTTCAAAATTCTTGACACAAAGCCCGAAGACCGTGATCCTTATGAAGAAGAAATGCTCGCATCATTCCCGTATGTAAACGGAGGACTTTTTGCAGATGAAAACATTGAAATTCCGCAACTGAACGATGATATCCGTGATTTGCTTCTGCGTAAAGCAAGTGAAGATTTTGACTGGTCAGCTATCAGCCCCACAATTTTCGGTGCTGTTTTTGAAAGTACATTGAATCCCGAAACCCGTCGAAGCGGCGGTATGCACTATACCTCTATTGAAAATATACATAAGCTGATAAATCCTTTGTTCCTTGATAAACTCAAAGAAGAGCTTGATGAAATAAAGGATATCAAGGTCAGCAAAACAAAAGAAGACAGATTAGATAGCTTCCGCAATAAGCTTGCCGGACTTACATTCCTTGATCCCGCTTGCGGTTCAGGTAATTTCCTTACTCAAACATACATTTCGCTTCGCCGACTTGAAAATGAAGCACTTGAAGCAATTATTGCAGAGCAGAAAGGTCAGATTGAGGGACAGATTATTTTAGGCGGCGGAAGTGCAATAAAAGAGCCTATTAAGGTTTCAATCAGTCAGTTTTACGGAATAGAAATAAATGATTTCGCTGTTACGGTTGCAAAAACTGCTCTGTGGATTGCAGAAAGTCAGATGATGAAAGAGACAGAAAATATCATACATATGAATCTTGACTTTCTTCCGCTTAAATCTTATGCAAATATTGTTGAGGGCAATGCTTTGCGTATTGATTGGGAAACGGTTGTACCTAAGGATAAGCTTGATTACATTATGGGTAATCCGCCGTTTGTGGGTGCTCGTCTCATGAGTAAAGAACAGAAAGATGATTTACTTTTTGTTTTTGGTTCAAAATGGAAAAATGCAGGTAATCTTGACTATGTTGCTTGTTGGTATAAGAAAACTGTAGATTTTGTAATAAATACAAATATAAAGAGTGCTTTCGTTTCTACCAATTCAATTTCACAAGGTGATCAAGTAGCAATTTTGTGGAAACCTTTGTTTGAAAAGAATATTAGATTTGATTTTGCACACAAAACATTTTTGTGGAATAGCGAAGCTAAAGAAAAAGCTGGTGTTCATTGTGTTATTATCGGATTTAGCAATTGCAACAATCCCAAAGACAAATATATATATGAAAATAACACATCTAAAAAAGTGAAAAATATTAACGGATATCTTTTAGATGCCGAAAATATTTTTATTGAAAGCCACGGAAAACCTATTTGTAATGTACCAACGATAGGAATTGGCAATCAACCTATTGATGGCGGTCATTATTTGTTTTCTGAGGAAGAAAAGAATGAATTTATTAAAAGAGAACCCAAATCAGCTATATATTTTAGACGTTGGATTGGAGCTGATGAATTTATAAATGGTTATTTTAGATATTGTTTGTTCTTGAAAGATTGCCCACCAAACGAACTGCGAAATATGCCATTATGTTTGGAAAGGGTAAATTCCGTTAAAGAAATGCGTCTTTCTAGTACGCGAGCAGCTACACTAAAATTGGCTGAAACACCAACCCGTTTTCAAACAGAAAATATTCCGAAAAACAAGTATATCGTAATACCTGAAGTAACTACAATATCCAGAAAATATATACCGATTGGTTTTATGGATCCGGATATTTTAAGTAGTAATTTAGTTAAAGTTATTTCTGAGGGAGAGATATATCATTTTGGTGTTTTAACATCAAATGTTCATATGGCTTGGACGAGGGCAGTATGTGGAAAAATGAGAATACATTACCGCTATTCCAAAGATATAGTTTACAACAACTTCCCATGGCCGACACCGACAGACGAGCAGAAAGCAAAAATAGAGCAGACGGCACAGGCAATACTTGATGCAAGAGCTTTATATCCTGATTGTTCACTTGCCGACCTTTATGACGAGCTTACTATGCCTGTTGAGCTCCGCAAAGCACATCAGGCAAACGACAAAGCAGTTATGCAGGCATACGGCTTCTGGGGTAAACTCAACACCGAATCAGAGTGTGTGGCAGAGCTTATGAGGATGTATAAAAAACTGACTAAGTAATTGATAAGGCTTCTCATTGCGAGGAGCCTTTGAATATTTTTATGCGTGGTGTGGGTGCAAGATTTTTTTAAATTTCTTGTATTCTTGCATTTTTGTGTTGACAAGCACAAGATGATTTGTTATAATTTAAGCAAATGGAGGTATGGAAATATGATTTCAAGTTCAAGATTACAAGAAAAAATAAAAGAATATCTTTCTGATCAGCAAAGTCATACTGTACAGGAGATAAAATTATATTTGCGACATCAAAATATTACAGATTACACAGAAGGACAATTTGCTGGCTCGCTCAACACCTTACAAAGGAACGGTTCAATCAAAAAAATTGACCGAGGAACATATTTATTAAAAAAAAGGAGAGAAGATATGAAAAAATGTTTTGTTATTTGTCCAATTGGTGCAGAAGGAACAGAAATTCGTTCAGCTTCTGATAAATTTTTTAGACATATTATTGAACCTGTTTGCGAGGCTTGTGATTTTAATCCTATCAGAGTTGATAAACTTAATGATGCTAATTCAATTACTCAAACTATAATTGATCACTTAGAAAAGTCTGAATTGGTTATTGCAGATATATCCGGTCATAATCCTAATGTTTTTTATGAAATGGGTTATAGAAGCAGAACAAAAAAACCGATGATTCATCTTAAGAAAAAAGGCGAGTCATTGCCGTTTGATATAACAACAATACGTGCATTAGAATATGATTTAACTGATTTGGATAGTGTTGAAGAAATTAAAAATAGGCTAATAAAAACGATTGAATCATTTTCTTTTTCGGAATTAGATGAAGAAACAATAGAAGAATCTAATATTGATGATACAAATGCAGATATCATGCAGTTGTTATATCAAATTTTAGATACCCTAAACGGGGTAAAAAGTGATGTTGGCAAAATTTCTACAGATACCATAGCTGCAATCATTAGAAATATGCAACCTGCACAACCGCAAGTATCACCTGATACTGCATTGCAGATGCAGTTGATGAATGGATTTATGCAAAATCCTGAGGGTTTTATGAAATTAGTAGAGATATCTGAAAAAATGAATGGAATGCTAAAATGACAAATTGTGCAGTAGCCTCAAAAACTACTGCACTTTATTTTTTTTGTGCCAAATCTTTATAAAAGTAATTGCAAATCCAAACAAAAACTGTTACTATAAAACAAATACAAAAAAACGGAGAAGAAAACTATGAAAACATTTTTTGACAGTATTCCTTTTGTAAAATACGAGGGTGCGGACAGTAAGAATATGCTTGCTTTCCGTCATTATAATCCCGATGAAATTATAATGGGCAAATCAATGCGTGAGCATCTTAAATTTGCTATGTCCTACTGGCACACAATGTGTGCAGAGGGCAGCGATATGTTCGGTGTGGGCACTATTTCAAAGAATTACGGTGCAACAGATGCTATGGAGCTTGCAAAGAACAAGGCATATGCTGCAATGGAGCTTATGAATAAGCTCGATATTGATTATTTCTGCTTCCACGACAGAGATATTGCTCCCGAGGGAAGAACACTTGCTGAGTCAAACGAAAGACTTGATGTTATATCAGACCTGCTTCTTGATTTAATGAAGCAGAACAACAAAAAGCTTCTTTGGGGTACTGCAAACTGCTTTAACAATCCCCGTTATATGCACGGTGCCGGTACTGCTCCTAATGCGGATGTTTTTGCTTTTGCGGCAGCTCAGATTAAAAAGGCTCTTGAAATTACCGTTAAACTCGGCGGTAACGGCTATGTATTCTGGGGCGGCAGAGAGGGTTATGAAACACTGCTGAACACCGATATGAAAAAAGAGCTCGACAATATGGCATACCTTATGCGCCTTGCAGTTGATTACGGCCGTTCTATAGGCTTTACGGGGGATTTCTACATAGAGCCCAAGCCCAAGGAGCCCACAAAGCATCAGTATGATTTTGATGCCGCAACGGTTATTTCTTTCCTTAAGACATACGGACTTGACAAGGATTTCAAGCTCAACATCGAAGCAAACCACGCAACCTTGGCAGGTCACACCTTCCAGCACGAGCTTGCAGTTGCCCGTATAAACGGGGCTTTCGGCTCAATCGATGCAAATCAGGGCGATATGCTTCTCGGTTGGGATACAGACCAGTTCCCTACAAATATATACGAAACAGCAATGTGTATGCTTGAGGTAATAAGAGCAGGCGGCTTTACAAACGGCGGTCTTAACTTTGATGCAAAAACACGCAGAGGCTCAAATACCCCCGAGGATATTGCATATTCATATATCGCAGGTATGGACGGCTTTGCATTAGGTCTTAAAATTGCCGATAAGATAATCAAGGACGGCACAATAGATTCCTTTATTGCCGAGCGTTATTCAAGCTACAACAGCGGAATAGGTAAGAAAATTGCAGACAGAGCCGCTACAATAGCAGAGCTTGAGCAGTATGCACTTAGTATGGGTGAGGTTACAACAAACATCAGCGGCAGACAGGAATATCTTGAAAATATTGTAAATTCAATTATGTTTAAAGGGTGACAGATATGAATTATAATGAAGCAAGACTTAAAGCGGAAAAATTAGTTTCTCAGATGACAGTTGAAGAAAAGGCTTCACAGCTTCTTTTCGATTCTCCCGCAATTGAAAGACTGGGAATTGAAGAATATAACTGGTGGAATGAGGCATCCCACGGTGTTGCAAGAGCAGGCACAGCAACTGTTTTTCCCCATGCAATAGCACTTGCCGCATCCTTTAATCCCGAGCTTATTTTTAATGTTGCGGATGCAATTTCAACTGAGGGCAGAGCAAAGTACAACAGAAGCGTAAAGTACGGCGACAGAGATATCTTCAAAGGTCTTACATACTGGACTCCCAATATAAACATCTTCCGTGATCCCCGTTGGGGCAGAGGTCAGGAAACCTTCGGTGAGGACCCCTTTCTTACTGCGACAATGGGCACACAGTTTGTAAAGGGCTTACAGGGTGACGGAGAATTTCTCAAGGCCGCAGGCTGTGCAAAGCACTATGCCGTACATTCAGGTCCCGAGTCACTTCGTCACGGCTTTGATGCAAAGGCAAATGACAAGGATATGTGGGAAACATATCTTCCTGCATTTCAGAAATTAGTTGAAGCAGGCGTTGCAGGTGTTATGGGTGCATATAACAGAACAAACACAGAGCCCTGCTGTGCAAGTAAAACGCTCATAGGAGATATTCTTCGCAAGCAGTGGAGCTTCAAGGGATATTTTGTGTCTGACTGCGGTGCTGTTTTAGATATTTCACAGCATCACCATTTCGTTGAAACAGATACCGAAGCTGCTGCAGTTGCACTTAAAAACGGCTGTAATCTCAACTGCGGACAGGCATACCGTTATCTTATGGATGCATATGAAGAAGACCTTATCACAGAAGAAGATTTAACTCAGTCTGCAATACAGAATTATACTATCCGTTATCTTTTAGGTGAATTTGAAGAAAAGCGTCCTTACAGTGATATAGACTTTGACAAGCTTGACTGCGAAGAGCATAAGCAGCTCAACCTTGAAGCAGCAAAGGAAAGCATGGTACTTCTTCAGAATACTGATAATTTCCTGCCCGTAAATCCCGAAAAGTACAAAAACATCGCAGTTGTAGGCCCCAATGCCTCCTCCATTATCGCATTAGAGGGTAACTATAACGGTAAGGCAAGTGAATATGTCACAGTTGCAGACGGTATGAGAAAGGTATTCCCCGACAGCAATATCCGTGTAGCTCAGGGCTGTAATCTTTTCGCACCCGAAAAGAAAAACGACTGGGACGGCTTTGTATATAATCTCAGCGGCGGTCTATCCGCTTGTGAGGGTGCAGACCTTGCAGTTCTGTGTCTTGGCTATGACCGTACTGTTGAGGGTGAAGATATGAAGATTGACGACGACATCTTTATGGGCGGCGACAGAAAGAAATTATATCTTCCCAAGGTACAGACAGACTTAGCTGAAAAGGTATGCGAAATCTGCGAAAATGTTGTTATTGTTGTAATGGCAGGCAGTGCTGTTGACATCGGTGAAAGTTTAAGCAAAAAGGTAAAGGCTGTAATTCACGCATGGTACCCCGGTTCTCTGGGCGGTCTTGCAGTAGCCGAGCTTCTTGCAGGTGAATATTCACCCTCAGGCAAAACTCCTCTTACCTTCCACAAGGGCGATGCCGAAATTCCCGAATTCACAGACTACAGCATGACAGGCAGAACATACCGTTTCCTCAATAAGGAAGAAAAGGTTGTTTATCCCTACGGCTTCGGTCTTACATATACTCAGTTTGAATTTTCTTCACTTGAAATTAAAGAAAAGACAGATGAAAAAATCAAGCTCAGCGTTACGGTTTCAAATAAAGGGAATGTAAGCTCAAAGAACAAGGTGCAGGTTTACGCTTCATATTCTGACAGCAGAACAGTTACCCCCAATTTCCAGCTTTGTGCTATCACTCCCGTTGAAGTCAGAGCGGGTGAGAGGAAGACAGTTGAGCTCTGTATAGACCGCTACTGGGTAAAAGCAGTTCTCGAAAACGGACAGCGTGTTGAGCCCGACGGAGAAATCACCTTGTATGTTTCCGACCGTCAGCCCGATGAAAGAAGTAATGAATTAAGCACATCAAATGTCCTCTCAATAAAGCTGTAAGGGATGTTAATATGAATTTTAATCTCTATGAAAAAGCAAAAGAAAATATAATTGTTGTGGCCCACCGCGGTGCTGCAGGCGGAAATATCCCCTGCAACACCTTAGCTTCATATGAAATCGCTCTCAAGCAGGGTGCCGATATGATAGAGGTTGATGTAAGCTGCAGCAAGGACGGGAAGCTTTTCCTTTTCCATCCCGGTATGGAAAAGGAGCACCTCAAAATCAAAGGCTCACTTAAAAGGAAAAACTTTTCAGATATTCAAAAGCTGAGATATGTAAACCCCGACGACACTCCCACTCAGTTCAGTATAGCCGCTTTCGACGATTTTCTTGAACAGTTCAAGGGCAGATGCTATATAAATATTGATAAGTTCTGGGATAATCCCGAAAAAATCTATGAGGCGATAAACCGTCACTCTATGAGTGAGCAGATGCTTGTGAAAAGCAAGGTAAACAAAAAGGTGTTTGCCGTACTCGAAGAGCTTTGCCCCACGCTTCCCTATATGCCTATAGTTAACGGTACTCATCCCGAGCACGAGCGTCTTTTGAAAAAGAACATAAACTATGTTGGCGTTGAGGCTGTTTTTGCAAGTGAAAATATGGAGGTTGCAAGCGATGAGTTTATTGAGCGTATGCATAAAGATAACAAGCTTGTGTGGATAAATTCCATAATTTACAATTACAAAGAACAGCTTGCAGGCGGTCATTCTGATGACACCGCACTCACCGTAAGCGAGGACTACGGCTGGGGCTGGATTGCCGACAAGGGAGCAGATTTTATCCAGACCGACTGGACAATGATGCTTATTGATTATCTCAAAAAAAGTCAAAAATATTACAGATAAAATCTTCAATCAGCGGAGCTTACAGGTTCGGATTGTTACCTACAGCTCCGTTGATTTTTTTTGTAGATTTCTATTGTTCACAAATTGTTCACAGATATGGCAAACAAATACTCAAAGAATATGGTACTATATGGACAGAAAAATTTCCCGAGGTGTTTTGCTTATGAAAAAATTAATGTCAATCCTTCTTGCATGTGTAATGATTTTCACCGCTGTGATTCCGTCATTAACAGCAGGTGCACAAGAAAATTATTTAACAATCTATGTTGGGGGCTACGGCGGAGCTTTAGTTGATGCAAACGGAGAGTATATCTGGTATGACGGTCCTAACGAGAGTATGCTCACAGGTCTTGAAGCCGTGCTTGATGAGATTTTTGATGATCTTGCCTTCGGTGTTCTGACAGGTGATTACACAGAATATTGCGATAAGCTTTATAATGCAATGGCTCCCGCTTTCGCTGATCTTATGCTTGATAAAAACGGTGAAGCATCTGACGGCTCAGGGTGTGGCATTGATATGCTCACAACCGGCTATGGTGTGAGTTATGAGCACTTCTCAGGCGGCAGTATATATTTTAACTATGATTGGAGACTTTCGTGCGAACACAATGCAGAAATTCTTGAAAAGTTTATTGACAGAGTATGCCATGAAAAGGGCTGCAGCAAAATAAATCTTGTAGGCCGTTGTCTTGGCGGTAATGTTGTTTCGGCTTATCTTGAAAATGCAGAAAATCTTGATAAAATCAATGATGTTGTTCTGTACATCCCCTCAACCGAGGGTGTTGACTTTATCGGTGCTCTTTTCTCAGGTCAGGTTGTGCTTGACGGTGATGCTATCGATAATTTTGTTTCCGTAAGCATGAAAGATAATGATATTGTTGCAGATCTTCTCGGGGACGATTCCTTGTATGAAACACTTGCCCTTATTGTTAATTTTATAAATGAAGTGTATGTACTTGATTTTGGTACGGATGTAATCGAGGTTATACTTGAAGAGGTCAAGGATAATGTTCTTGCAAGAATTGTCCGTGATACCTACGGCAGCTTTGTAGGCTATTGGAATATGGTTCCGGATGAGTATCTTGAGGATGCCATTGCTTTCATATACAATACCCCCGAGCTTCAGGAGGAGTATGCGGGTATGATTGAAAAAATCAGATCCTACCACGAGAATGTTCAGGTAAACGCAAGAGACACAATGCTTGAGCTTTCTGAAAACGGTATGGATTTGATGGTTATTTCAAAGTATAACTTGGCAAATCTGCCCTTATCAAAGGATGCAAAGGCACAGTCAGACAGTACGGCACTTACTTCTGCAACATCTTTCGGTGCAACAACAGCCGATTTGGGTGAAGTATTATCAAAGAAGTATATCGAAAATATGACCGAGGCAGACAAGAAATATCTCTCTGCAGATACTATGATTGACGCTTCCACATGTCTTTTCCCCGAAAAAACATGGTTTATCAAAAATCTTACCCACAGTGCTTTCCCCGCAAGCGTTGATAAGCTTATAGATGCATTTATGACAAGTGATGATATGACTGTATTTTCAGATGAAGCATATCCTCAGTTTATGAAGTACGATTCGGAGACCGACACACTTTCACCCGTTACCGGACTTGATGACGGTGACCTTATAAAAAGAGATACTATTCTCTCCAAGCTTACCGCATTCTTTAAATTCTTCAGCTTCCTCGTTGAATTCATCCAGAAGCTTCTCGCAGGTGAAATTCAGCTCGGCGGTCTTACAGGCTGATATATTCCGAAAAATTAATATAAAAAGGCAGATGAAGGCAGATGCGTATGCATCTGCCTTTTTAACTTGAAAATGTTTTTACCAATTGTGTAACATTTCGGGATTTTCAAAGATTTCGTCTAATCTTCTGATAAACGGCATCAGGTCTGCCGCACCGCCTATTTTGTGGTCAAAAACAAGCATTATCGGCAATACCTTTTTTGTTCCGAGAGCAAGCTGACCGTTTTCGTCCTTGTAAACATATTCCTTGTCGTTTACCTTACCCGTGCCGAAAAGGAATACCTGCGGGTAAAGGGGAGGAATGTAGGTTATGTTTACATTGAGATTTTCGTATAACGGACCCCAGTTTGTAAAGCATACCGTACCCTCTGTGAAATCATCCACCTTAAGTCCCTCGTATTTTTTGCCTGAGCTCTTTTTCTTGTAGGATTTGGGATTTATAAGCTTTGAGAATTTTGCAATTTTTGCCTTGCCGAAATATGCCGAAATGAACTGAGAAAATGTATCTATGATTTTACCCTTTGAGGCAAGGCCTAACATTCTCTGTCCCGCAACATTGAACATAACCTTTTTCAGATTGGTTTTTCCGAGACGGTCTTTGACATTTTCTGCCTGAAGTGCAATTTCCTTAAGAGATTTATCCTCAAGGTGTTTAAGCTTTATCTGGAAGGTTTCTCCGTTTTCAAGACACACCGCCATAGCAACATCAATATGCTTTTTGATTATAAGTCTGCCGCTTGTTTTGCGGTGATTATATTCAAAATGTGCATTGAGCCTCGGTGCTGCCTTCAAGCCCTCAACAAGAATTTTCAGCATAACGGAGTTGAAGGTGAGAGGGTAGTCACATTCTGCTTTAAGGGACTTATATTCCTCCCAGAGCCGCGTTACATCCGCCTCGTAATTACAAGCCGTGCCGGGGATTTCTCTCTGAGAATTTACCAGAACATTACTTATAAGTCTGTCACGGATGGACATATATTCAATTTTGTCCCCCTCTTCAGGTGCAAGAGAGGCTTTTTTTATATATTCCCTGAAGCTCATAAAACAACTCTTCTTTTCTTTTTATTTACTTGAATTATATTGTAAAATACGATATTTTTCAAGAGTGTAAATTTATGATTTATTTCAGGTGTTTAATTTTTTAGCTGCTTAATTGCATTGCAATGGGGATATTAGTACCCCCAGGTTCTGAGTGTCCACTCTTCGCCGTCGTTTTGTGTCAATATCCATTCCCAGTCTTTGTATGTGCTGTCCTGATTGAGAGAGCCGTCACCGCCTGTGGGGGATACATAAAAGTCTGATTTGAATACAATTGCTCTGTCTGCATCATACTGATTTGCCCAAGCACCACAGCATTTATCTGAATATTCTTCATCATATCTGAGCTCGAGCAGAGAACAGCCCTCAAATTTTTCTATGAAATAATTTTCAACAATGTCCATAATTTTATTTATGTCATCTTCAGTATACAAAGTGCTGCTTCCCGTGGTTCTGATACAGTCTTTTGTGTCACCTGCATTGTTGCAGGCAGATGCTGAAAACAAGAACAATATTAATGATACGGCAATTATAAGTATTTTTTTCATTAGAGTTTTTGACCTTTCTTATTTGATAATTCTAATATATCAATATATAAGAAAAAATGCAATGCATTTAATTATTTCTTAAAACAATATTCTGTTTCTCATAAAGAAAAACGGAGCTGCAATAAAGCAACTCCGTTAAACAGCCGTTTTATTTTAGTCGATTTCGACCTGGATTTTCATATCCTTGCGGTTAGCGGCTGCACGCATTACTGTGCGGATAGCCTTGGCAATTCTGCCCTGCTTACCGATAACCTTGCCGATGTCTTCCTGTGCAACATGAAGATGGAAAACAACAACGCCCTCTTCATTTATTGCATCTTCTTCGGCTGTAACTGCATCGGGATTGTCAACAAGTCCTTTTGCAATGCCAATGAGTAAATCTTTCATTTTGTCCTCCTACCGGAAAGTTCGGCTGATTAAAAATTAATCAACAATGCCGTTCTTTTTGAGAAGTGACTTAACTGTGTCTGTGGGCTGAGCGCCGTTAGCAATCCACTGCTTAACCTTATCAGCATCAACCTTAACATCAGCGGGTTCAGTCATAGGATTATAGTAACCGATTTCTTCGATGAATCTGCCGTCACGGGGATATCTTGAATCAGCAACTACGATGCGATAGAAGGGAGCTCTCTTTGCGCCCATACGACGAAGACGAATTTTTACTGCCATTTGTTTTTTCCTCCAAAATAATAGTTAATGTTTATAAAACACTTTTGTGTCTAAACCTGAATTACATCATACCCGGAAATCCGCCGGGCATATTGGGCATCATACGGCGCATTTTCTTTTTGCTGCCGCTTTTGCCGTTAAACTGCTTGAAAAGCTTCTGCATCTGCTTATACTGACTTAAAAGTCTGTTAACATCCTCAACCTGCATACCGCAGCCTGCCGCAATACGCCTTTTTCTTGAGGGGTTTATGATGTCGGGCTTTTCTCTTTCCTTGGGTGTCATTGAAAGGATTATTGCTTTTGTTTTGTCAAGCTGTCTTTCATCAATATCAACATCCTTGATTTTCTTGCCCATGCCGGGAAGCATTGAAAGGATATCCTTCATTGAGCCCATTTTCTGCATTTCTTCCATCTGAATGAGAAGGTCGTTGAGGTCAAAGCGGTTCTGACGAAGCTTTCTTTCCATTTCCTCGGCGCGTTTTTCGTCGAGAGTAACCTCTGCCTTTTCAATGAGTGAAAGTACATCGCCCATTCCTAAAATACGGGATGCCATTCTGTCGGGGTGGAAAACATCAAGGTCATCGAGCTTTTCACCGACACCTGCAAATTTGATGGGCTTGCCTGTAACAGCTCTTGCAGAGAGTGCCGCACCGCCTCGGGTGTCACCGTCAAGCTTTGTGAGAACAAGACCGTCTATACCCAAAGCCTGATTGAAAGAATCGGCAACATTTACCGCATCCTGACCTGTCATTGAGTCAACAACAAGGAGAATTTCGTGAGGCTTAACCTCTGATTTTATATTCTTAAGCTCCTGCATTAACTGCTCGTCTATGTGAAGACGGCCTGCAGTATCAAGGAAAACATAGTCATATCCCTGATCCTTGGCAAGCTTAACAGCTTCCTTTGCAATGATTACGGGATTTGTGGTGCCCATTTCAAAAACGGGAACACCTGCCTGTTCACCGACTATCTGCAGCTGCTTGATAGCAGCGGGACGGTATATATCGCAGGCAACAAGCAGAGGTCTGTGGCCTTTGCCCTTGAGCATTTTTGCGATTTTTGCACTGTGGGTGGTTTTACCTGAACCCTGAAGACCGCACATCATAACTATCGTGGGGGGATGTGAAGCCTGAGTGAGCCTTGCCTGTGTTCCGCCCATAAGTGCTGTGAGCTCTTCGTTTACTATCTTGATAACCATCTGTGAGGGGGTAAGGCTTTCCATAACCTTTTCACCGATGGCTTTTTCGGTAACTCTTGCGGTGAAGTCTCTTGCAACCTTGTAGCTTACATCTGCTTCAAGGAGAGCCAGACGGACCTCGCGCATCGCTTCCTTGACATCTGCCTCGTTAAGAGAGCCCTTACTTCTCAGCTTCTTAAACGCAGAGTCAAGCTTATCTGAAAGACCTTCAAATGCCAAATTAACGCAACTCCTTTCCGATTACTGTGTCAGCATTACTCTGACAAAGAGAGTGCTATTGACTTTATTTTAACCGTGAGATCGCTTATTTCTCTTGAAAGACCGTTTTTACGGTTTTCCGCACTGATTTTTGTGGCACAATCCATAATTTCATCAAGTCCGTTCTGAACATCCTTGAAGCGAGCCACTAAACCGAGCCTTTGTTCCATATCATAGAGCAGACATTCCGCTCTTTTTATGGCATCACGCACACCCTGACGGGTGATACCTACATTGGCCGCAATTTCTGCCAGGGATAAATCCTCATTGTAGTAAAAATCGAGGAATTCACGCTGCTTTGATGTGAGCATCTCGCCGTAAAAATCGAGAAGTATTGTGATTTCAAGATTTTTTGCCACTTTTAACGACCTCCGTAATAGTCTGTAAAGCTCTGTTCTTTACAGAGGATATTATACACATCTGCACCGCTTATGTCAAGCCTTTTTTTACCCTTTTGGCAAATACAAACAATGTGAAGTAATTATACTTTACAGTTGAGCTTTTTTTGGTGATTTTACATAAATAAAGGGCAGGGAAGAGCTTGACTGAGCCTTTTTCCCTGCCTTGCATTTATTTTAATGTTGCTATTGTTACACCGTTTTCGCCCTCGCCGTAGAGGCCGAGGCGATAGGATTTGATGAATTTGTTGTCCTTGAGATGTTTTTGTACTGCGGCTCTGAGTGCACCTGTGCCTTTGCCGTGAATTATTGTGAATTCGTTAAGTCCCGACATCAGCATCGAGTCAATAAAGCTGTCAAGTGTGAAAATTGCTTCGTCAACCGTCATACCTCTTAAATCACAGCGGTTTTCGGCTGCGGCTGTGAGTCTGCTTTCGGTACCGCGGTTTCTTGTCATAACGGGAGCAGTTTTCTTTTGCTCTTGTTTTTTCTCTATAAGGCGGACACGGTCAAGCTTCACTCTCATTCTGATAGCACCTGCCTGTACCTCAACCTGTCCGCGTTTGTCGGGGACGGAGAGAACATCTCCCTCCTTGTTGAGATCGATAAGGAAAACCTTGTCGCCTGTTTTAAGCGGACGGGGGAGAACATAGTCATCATCCTCATAGAGAGATGTGGTTACGGGATTTATGGCTCTGTCGAGGTCGGACAAGCTCTTTTTCATTGCCTGCTTAGCTTTTCGTGCCATTTCGCCCGCGTCCTTGACATCCTTCATCTCACGGCGCATTTTATCCACTTCGAGCAATAATGCATTGGCTTCTCTTCGTGCATTTTCGGAAATCTGCAATGCGGCAGACTGTGCCTTTTCGTATTCACTCAGACGCATTTTTTCGGCTTCTTCAAGCTTCTTTTTTGCTTCCTCAAGTGTTTTTTCGTATTCTCTGCGGATTTCCTCGGCTGCATTTTTCTGTTTTTCCATCTGTCTTCTTGTATGCTCAAGGGAATCAACAACATCCTCAAAGCGGACATTGTCGGTTGATACAAATTCCTTTGCTCTTTCAATCAGAGAGGAATCAATACCGAGCCTTTCGGATATCGCAAACGCATTTGAGCGACCGGGGACACCTATGAGAAGACGGTAGGTGGGGCGAAGCGTTGTGACATCAAATTCACAGCAGGCATTTTCAACCCTTGCTGTTTTGAGTGCATATGCTTTAAGCTCCGCATAGTGTGTTGTTGCCGCAATTTTAGCACCGTTTATGTGCAGTCTTTCAAGTATTGCTATTGCAAGGGCGGCACCCTCAACGGGATCTGTTCCCGCGCCTAATTCGTCTATGAGAACAAGTGAATTTTCGTCGCTTTTGTTAAGTATATCAACAATATTGACCATATGTGACGAGAAGGTGGAGAGTGACTGCTCAATGCTTTGCTCGTCACCTATATCGGCAAAAACATTCTCATAAACTGCAATCTGACTTTCATCTCCCGCAGGGATTAAAAGACCGCAGGCAGCCATAAGGGTGAGAAGTCCCAAGGTCTTTATTGCAACTGTTTTACCGCCCGTGTTGGGGCCTGTAATAACGAGAGTGTCAAAGCTGTCTCCCAAAGAAATATCCGTGGGGACTACCTTTTTCGGATCGAGCAGAGGGTGACGGGCCTTGTTTATACGGGTGATGCTCTTGTCGTTGAGAATGGGGAGAGAAGCCTTCATTTTATAGGCTAAGGAAGCCTTTGCAAAAATGAGGTTAAGCTCTGTAAGGCTCTCGTAGTTGTGTTTTATAGTCTCGGCAAAGCCGCCGCAGTCGGCAGAGAGCTGAGCGAGTATTTTTTCGATTTCCTCCTGCTCCTTACCCTTGAGCACACGGATTTCGTTGTTTGCCTCAACAACGGACATAGGCTCAATGAAAACGGTAGCTCCCGAGCCTGAGGTATCGTGAACAAGTCCGTGAACCTCGTTTCTGTGCTCGTTTTTTACGGGCACAACAAATCTGCCGTTTCGCTGAGTTACTATTGCATCCTGCAGAAATTTCTGATAATAGCTTGAACGCACAAGAGAGTCAAGCTTTTCTCTTATTGCCTGAGACTGATTTCTGATTTTTCTTCTTATATCGGCAAGCGTGGGAGATGCTGTGTCGCTCATTTCATCCTCGCTTAAAATGGATGTGTTGATGTTTTCCTCGAGACTTCTGTTAGGCATAAGTGAGGAGAAAAATACATCGAGACAGCTCTCAGCACCGGGCTGTGAAAATCTCCATTCATACATACCTCTTACAACACGAAGCACCTCACCTATGTCGAGAAGCTCGCGCATTGTAAGCACACCGCCCGCATCTGCACGCGCCAATGCGGAGTTTACATTCTTTATAGCACCGAAGGACGGTCCGCCGAATTTGGCCAAAAGCACATAAGCGGCATTTGTCTGATTAAGAAGTGCTTTGGCATCGTATAATTTTGTTGCAGGAACAAGGGATAAAGCCATTTCACGGGCATCCTCACAGGAGGTGTGCTCGCTCAATGAGTATAAAATTTTATCAAGCTCTAAGGCTTTGTGATGTTTTGTAAGTTTAGTCATAGTTGTTTTTTTGTCTGTACGGGGAAACGGTATTTATTTTACCATAGTACCGCCGAAAGGTCTTATTGCAAGAACATAACAGGAATTTTCACCGAACAGCGCTTCCATTCTTGTTTTATATTCGTCTAAGGTGTTTTCGGGCACGAATGCCTGGATTGTACCTGCGAAGCCGCCGCCGTGAACTCTCCATGCACCGCCTTTATCTTTAAGTATTCTTTCACTTAAAGCGAGTGCAAGGGAAACGGGCTGACTTAAGGGCTGAGAAGCAGCAAATACATTCTGATTGTACATATATGATGAACGGCCCGAGGAAATTGTGAGAGCCTTAAAGGCTTCAAAATCTCCCTTTGCGAGTGCTTCGGCTTCGGCTGCAACACGGCGGTTGTCATCATAGAAATGCATAGCTCTGAGAAGCGGTCTTTCACCGAGCTTTTCGCGGATTTCCTTTAAGTTGCTGAAGATGTCATCTTCGTTTGTTTCTCTCAGATTGTTTTTACCAAAGAAGCCTGCAACAGCTTCCATTTCCTGACGGATAGCGGCATATTCGTCTGTGAGGTCAGCGTGGTCTGCTCTTGTGTCAACAATGCAAAGAGCGTGCTTGCAGGTTGCAAAATCAAAGCTTACGGGATTTATAACGGGCTTTGAGGGATCAGCGAAATCAATCTGTACAAAGCCGCCGACGGAGCAAGCCATCTGATCCATAAGTCCGCAGGGCTTGCCGAAGAATTTGTTTTCGGAATACTGTGCTATCTGTGCTATTTCAACGGCACTTATTTTGCCGTCGTTATAAAGATGATTGAGAACTGTTCCGATAAGCACCTCGAAAGCGGCAGAGGAGGAAAGTCCCGAGCCCTTGAGTACGCTGTTTACGGTTACTGCATCAAAGCCGCCGATGTTATAGCCGAGCTCACTGAATCTTGCGGCAACACCGCGGATAAGTCCCTTTGAGGTGCCGAATTCTGCGGTGTCGGGTGAGAGAGAGGACAAGTCAACAACATCCTCGGGGTAGTTTTCGGATTTTACTCTTATTGTATTGTTTTTTGTTTTAGCAGCACACGCAACCGCATCAAGGTTTATTGCGGCAGCAAGCACCTGACCGTGGTTGTGGTCCGTGTGATTTCCGCAGACCTCAGTTCTGCCGGGAGCGGAGAAAAAGTGAATATCTGTTCCGTCTGTATACTTTTCTTCAAAAAGCTCTGCTAAGTGCAGATAACGGTTTTTTGCATTTTCAAGATTTTCATTGCCGTATACACGCACAAGTGCATCATCAAAACAGCCGTTTGCAATATTGTTTTTTGTTGTATTTATATTATTCATCCTCGTTTTTCCTTTCCGATGATTTATTTTTTGTGAGCATAATGGATATTTTCAGTATTCCTCTCATAAAGAAGATTGAACAGCCTGAGAAAATGAGAAGAATTATAAGCGGTGTAAGGAAGGATGCCGACAGGGGATCCCACACATTCTTACCCATGAACGAATAAGAAACAAGCCTCGGAATCAAAGCCGCTACGGAAATTATCAGATACTTGAAAAACGGGTATCGGTATGAGCCGTAAAGGTGGCTTATAGTGTTGAACGGTAAGAGAGGGACTAAGCGTATTGCAATGAGCATAAGAAGATTGAATCTGCCGCCCTGCTCAAAAGCATCATTGAGAACGGGATGCTTTTCGAGTACATTATTTATGTAGCCCTTGCCCATTTCTATGCCTGTATAGTATCTGAACGCACTTGTGAATGCCATACCCGCGATATTGATAAGCAGCGATTGAAACGGTGTGAACACCATAGCCGATATAAAATAGATTACGGTATAAGGGAAAAATGCCGAAAGGGAGCGCAGAAGATACAACAGGAAAATTACTAAAAGAATAAGCATTTTGTGCTGTAATGCGGCAACGGCATATTCAAAGTCCTCAAGCATTGTTAGAAACTGCTGATATTTTTCTTGTATGGGCCCGATCTGTATAACGATGAAAACCGCGATAAGCACCGCAGCCGTGAGAAAGGATATGATACCGAATGCCTTTAGGACAGACAGTATTTTTTCTTCTTTGCTCTTCTTCATAAGCCCAAATCACCATAATAAAAATATCTTATTAGATTATTATACCAAGATTTTTTTGTTCGGTCAATATTCTTTTCTTGTGCTTTTGGAGTAAATGTGATAAAGTATGTATATAAAATAAAAAGGAGAATGTATATGAAGATAGCTGTTCTTGACGGCTTTGCCGCAAATCCCGGAGATTTGAGCTGGGATTTTTTAGGGAAATACGGGGAATATGAGGTTTTTGACAGAACTCCCGTTTCACTTATTTCCGAAAGAGCAAAGGATGCCGGGATTATTGTTGTAAACAAAACACCTGTAAGCCGTGAAACCTTAAAGGAGCTTCCCGAGCTTAAATTCATTGCAGTGCTTGCAACAGGCTATAATATTGTTGATACCGTAGCCTGTGACGAGAGAGGAATATTGGTTGCAAATATACCGTCTTACTCCGTATCGGCGGTGGCACAGCAGACATTTGCCTTTATTTTAGAATATGCAAACCGTATAGGCGAACATACATTGTCCGTACATTCGGGAGGCTGGACTGCAAGTCCCGATTTTTCTTATCAGGTATCGCCTCTTTGTGAGCTTGAGGGAAAAACTCTCGGTATCATAGGCTACGGCAGAATAGGCAGAAAGGTAGCTTCTATGGCTGAGAGTTTCGGTATGAAAACTCTTATTCACACGGCACATCCCGAAAAATACACGGATGCGGATTTTGTTTCTATGGACGAGCTTCTCAGAAACAGCGATATAGTAACTCTGCATTGCCCTCTGACAAGCGAAACGGACAAAATGGTCAATGAAGAATTTATATCTAAAATGAAAGACGGTGCATTCCTTGTCAATACATCTCGCGGACAGGAGATTGACGAAGCCGCTTTGGCAGCTGCTCTCAATTCGGGTAAGCTTTCGGGTGCGGGTGTTGATGTGCTTTCCGTAGAGCCGCCGAAAGCGGATAATGCGCTGTTAAAAGCCAAGAATATATATATAACACCTCATATTGCATGGGCAGCAAAGGAAACAAGAAGCCGGCTTTTATCCATTCTCGAGGAAAATATCTCTGCCTTTGTCTCGGGAAACCCCGTGAATATTGTGAATATGCAGTAATATTCTTTTTGCAGACTTATAAAAATTAGGGCAGATTAACAAACATTTTCAAAGCAGGTTAAAATTTTAACAAATGACTTGAAAAATTCTGAAATGTCTATATAATATAGGGTGGTAAATTAAAAAGGGCCGTGTAAAAGCGGCACAAGAAAACGGAGGAAAATAATTATGTCAGTTAAAGTTGCTATTAACGGTTTCGGCAGAATCGGCCGTCTTGCTTTCCGTCAGATGTTCGGTGCAGAGGGTTATGAAGTTGTTGCTATCAACGACCTCACAGATCCCAAAATGCTTGCTCAGCTTCTCAAGTATGATACAGCTCAGGGCGGCTACTGCGGCAGAATCGGCGAAGGTCTTCACACAGTTGAAGCTGCTGAAGGCGCTATCGTAGTTGACGGTAAGAAAATCACTATCTACAGCGAAAAGAACGCTGCTGATCTTCCCTGGGGTGAACTCGGTGTTGATGTTGTTCTTGAGTGCACAGGCTTCTACTGCTCAAAGGAAAAGTCAATGGCTCACATCAATGCAGGTGCTAAGAAGGTTGTTATCTCTGCTCCCGCAGGCAATGACCTCAAGACTATTGTTTTCTCAGTAAATGAAGACACTCTTACAGCTGATGATCAGATCATCTCCGCTGCTTCCTGCACAACAAACTGCCTTGCTCCCATGGCTAAGGCTCTTAACGATTATGCTGCTATCCAGAGCGGTATTATGAGCACAATCCACGCTTACACAGGCGACCAGATGATTCTTGACGGTCCTCACAGAAAGGGTGACCTCAGAAGAGCAAGAGCTGGTGCTGCTAACATCGTTCCCAACTCAACAGGTGCTGCTAAGGCTATCGGTCTTGTAATTCCCGAGCTCAACGGCAAGCTTATCGGTTCTGCTCAGAGAGTTCCCGTTGCAACAGGCTCCACAACAATCCTCACAGCTGTTGTTAAGGGCACAGATGTAACAAAGGAAGGCATCAACGCTGCTATGAAGGCTGCTTCTTCTGCTTCCTTCGGTTACAATGAAGACGAAATCGTTTCATCCGATGTTATCGGTATGAGATACGGCTCACTCTTCGATGCTACTCAGACAATGGTAGCTAAAATAGCTGATGATCTTTATGAAGTACAGGTTGTTTCATGGTATGACAATGAAAACAGCTACACAAGCCAGATGGTAAGAACTATCAAGTACTTCGCTGAACTGTAATTAAAGCTATAAGCAAAACGAAAGCCCTTCGGTTGAAACCGAGGGGCTTTTTTCAGGGCTTTTTTCAGGGTGTTTCAGAGAGAATAAACTCAAGCCTTCCGCCGTTTGTTATGTCTTCGTATGTAACAAAGGTGGAATTTATTTTATTTCCGTTAAGATAAACCTCTTTTATGTATGGAAAATCGAGCGGATTTTTGTCGCAGACAATTTCGAGGGTGTCTGCTGTTTTACAGCCGTGATATTCTTTTGACAGCTTTACTTTTGCCTTTTGGAACAGGGGAGTGTTGAGCTGGTATACAGGTTCGGCGGGGCAGATTTGTGCAAAGCCCATTGCGGAGAGAACATACCACGCGGACAGCTGACCTACATCCTCGTTACCGCAGAAGCCGAAGGGACCGAGGCGGTAGGATTCCTTTTGTACCCGTCTTGTCCAGTACTGTGTGCGGTGGGGCTTGCCTAAGATGTTGAAATAGTGGGTGATGTTATGACAAGGCTCATTTGAGTGATTATAGTCATCATTCCATAAGGCGGAAAGGTCTGCCTTATCGAAGAATTTTTCGAGGAGATTTATTGCTCTCTCCTTGCCGAAAAGCTCACAGCAAAGTCCCTCAACATCATAGGGGACAAACCAGGTCTGTTGAAGAATATTGCTCTCAACACAGCCGTCTGTGTCATAAAGTCCCTCTTCAAGGAATAAAAATTCGCCGTTTTCGTCACGGGGGGCAAGGAAGCCTAAATGTTTGTCATAATTTTCTTTATATCTGTTTGCTCTGTCAAGGAAATACTGAGCATCCTTTTTGTTGCCCGTTGCCTGTGCAAACTTATGCAAAGCAAAGTCTGCTGTCAGTAATTCAAGTGACAGACTTAAACGGTAGGGGACATAAGCATCTTTGAGGTAAATATCCGTAAACTTAAAATCCTCGGGACGGACAGAATGAAATTCCTTTCCGAAAAGCTCTTTTGAGCAGTTTGCCGAGGCGAGAGAAACGGCATATGCCTTTTCGGTGTCGAAATTGCGGATTCCCTTTACAAATGCATCTGCAGTTACAATCAATGCGGGATCACCGACCATACAGCCTGCATCAATACCCATAAGCTCCCATTTCGCCATTGAGGAATTTTTGAGAAGAGCAATGTTCAATAAGGAGTTTACGGTATCATTTACGATATCGGGACGGATGACGGTAAGCAGCGGAAATTCGCTTCTGTATACATCCCAGCCGCTGAACATTGTGCGGTGGGTATATGTGCTTTTGTGAATACTGCCGTCTGCCATTTTATATCTGCCGTCTGTGTCTGCCATAATTCTCGGATCGAGCAGGGTATGGTAAAGACAGGTATAAAAGAGCGTAAGGTCTGTTTCGTCGCTGCCCTCAACATCAACACAGGAAAAAACATCTTCCCACTTTTGTTCGGCAGTCCGACGCATTTTATCAAAATCTGTGTTTTCCGCTTCAAAGTTTTTCTGTGCGCCCTCAAGGTCTGTATAGGACAAGCCTACGCTTACAGTAAGCGGCTGACTGAGCTTACCGAAAAGGGCAAGCATACCCACATCCTCACCCTCATAGGAATTGCCGCTAATATTTACAAATTCTTCGTTTTCAAAGAATTTAATTTCCTCGGGTGCGTGGGAGAGCTTCATATAGAAACAGAGAGTATAGCTTATATTGCCGTGACCTCTGCCGAAGCCTCCGCCTGCGGGGGTGCATTTTATATACCCTTTAAAAGTTGTGCTGTCAATAATTTCTACGCTCTGAAAATCTGCGTGACCGCCTATTCTTCTTGAAAAATTGAAAATAACTCTCGCATCGTCGGTTTCGGGATAGGTAAATTTCAGCATACCCGTTCTTTCGGAAACGGTAGCCTCTGCTTTTATATTATATCTGTTGAGCAAAACGGAATAATAGCCCGCCTTTGCACATTCGTTTTCGTGTGAAAAAGGAGAGCACCAGCCGAGTGTACCTTTATTGAAGGGAACCTCTGCATTTGTGCCGCTTCTGAGGTCTGTGTCACCGACAACGGGCATAACCTGAAGATTACCGAGGTCGCCGTACCAGCCGATACCGCTCATATGATTGAAGCTGAAGCCCTCTATTGTATTGTGAAGATAGCTGTAGCCCGTTCCGTTGTCACCTGCTGTTATGGTGTCGGGAGAGAGCTGTACAAGACCGCCGGGAACACAAGCACCGGGGTGTACCTTTCCGCCGCCGTGACAGGCTTCATTGTCGTCTACCTCTCCCACAGAGCCTATAAGCGGATCAACATATTCAAACTTGTTCATATTGTCACCTTAAAAATATCTGATAAGAGAAATAACCTTTCCTAAAATTATAATTTCATTTGAAATTATGGGTGCATAATCGTCGTTTTCCGGCTGCAGACGGAAATGGTCTGCTTCCTTATAAAATCTCTTGACCGTTGCCTCGTCCTCTAAGAGGGCAACAACAATTTCACCGTTTGCTGCGGTGGGTGTTTTTTCTGCAA
The DNA here is from genome assembly GCA_017517135.1 of Clostridia bacterium. Classification (GTDB taxonomy): domain Bacteria; phylum Bacillota; class Clostridia; order Oscillospirales; family Acutalibacteraceae; genus RUG806. The sequence continues at coordinate 101,325 of JAFXAK010000017.1, read as the reverse complement.
TGATAATATCACCGTTGAGTATACCGGCATTTATCATACTGTCGCCCTTGACTTTAAGGGCAAACAGGGGTTTATCCGAACGGGCAGAAAAGGGGACATAGCCCTCAATTGATTCAACGGCAAGAATGGGCATACCCGCGGTTACGGTACCGATAAGGGGAACCTGAATAACATCATCTGCTTCATTTTTAACTCTTATTGTTCTTTTGAGCATAGGATCGCGTTCGATATAGCCTGCTGCCTCGAGTGCATCAAGGTTTGACTGAACGGACGATGTGGATTTAAGTCCTACCGCCTGACCGATTTCTCTTACTGACGGAGGGATGTTTTTCTGTGCTCTTTCTGCAAGAAATTCATATATTTTTTTCTGTGTCGGGGTGAGTTCTTTCATATGCTGCCTCCCTGAAAATAGTATTCCGAGAGCATTATAGCACAAATGTTCTGAAAAAGCAAACATTTGTTTAGCTTATTTTTGATTTTTTTTGAGAATATTTTTGTTTTCTGCGGGCAAAATTTATAACGGCAGAAAAAATTTAAGCCGATTGGCAGAATGGAGCAAAGCAAATGATGTTGAATGACGAAAATAAAAGAAGCAGAAAAAAAATACTTTCGGGCAGACTCAGTTTCATAGCATTGGGTGTATGTGTATTGGCGGCGGGAGTAGTCGGCTACGCTGTAACGGACAGTATGCGTCAGCCGTCAACGGTTATTGATGAGACAACGAGCGAGAAAACGACATATATAAACATCAATGAGCCGCAGACAAATCAGCCCGAGGAGACAAGTCCTCTCATAGAGGAAATAACAACCGAGGTTATTGAGCCTGACGAAATTCCTACCGAGGCGGTTTTTGAGGATTCGGGAGAAAACGAAACAATGTCTGATGAAGCACCCGTTTCGTATGTATTGCCCTTGAGCAACGGAATATCTGCGGATTACAGTATGGGTATTCCCGTATATTCCTCCACAATGGCAGACTACAGAACTCATAACGGAGTTGATTTCAAGGCTTCGGCAGGGGAAAGTGTTGTGAGTATTGCCGACGGTGTTGTTATAAGCGTTGAAAAGGACGATAACTGGGGAAATACCGTGAAAATACAGCACTCAGGCTCGGTTGTTTCAAGCGTTTCGGGACTTGCCGATGAGGGGATAGTTTACGAGGGAGCTTCTGTGGCAGCGGGTGATGTTATAGGTGTTGCGGGCACTGTTCCCGTGGAAGCAAAGGACGGTGAGCATATTCACCTTGAAATAAGAGTGAATGATGAGCTTACCGATCCTCTTGAAATTATGGGTTATTCGGAAAATACAGCCGAATAATTATTGTTAAAAATTCAGTTCCTCAATAAATTTAATTCTTGCGTGTCTGCAAGGATCATACAGCGGTTCCTCGCAGTAGGAGCCGCATTTTTTGTTGAAATGCTCTATAGGTCTTGCGTGATAGACTAAAAGCACTCTGCCGTTTTCGTCTGTTACAAAGCAGTTGTGCCCCGGGCCTGCTTCATTTTCAAGGTCTGCTGTAGACAGTACGGGAGTTGTTCTTTTTGTCCAGCATTCTGTGTTCATAAGGTCTTCATCTGTGTCTGCCCAAAGTAAGCCTATGCAGTATTCCGCACCCGTGCCCGAGGCGGAAAAGAATACATAAATCTTATTGTCTTTTTTCAGTACACATGCCCCCTCATTTACACTGAAACGCACCTTTTCCCAATCATATTCGGGTTTAGTTAAAAGTATGGGTAAGGATATAAGCTGATTAGGATTTTCGGGATTGATTTCAGCCATCAGCAGAGAGGAGCTTTCGAGTATCTGTGCCCAGATAACAAAATGCTTCCCGTTGTGCTCAAAATAGGTCATATCAAGCGAAAAGTTTGTAAATGACAAATTATCTTCTTTTGTTGCTTGCATCTGCCCGAGCTCTTCCCACTCATCCTCAATGGGATTGCTGCCCTTGCATTTCAGCACAAATGGACGGATTTTCCACACATCCTCTTTTTCAGCTGCAGCAAAGAAGATGTACCATATCCCGTTAATAAGATGCATTTCCGGTGCCCATATATGCCGTGACATAACACCGCTTTCGTGTGCCTTCCAGATGGTGTACTCTTCGGCATTTTTAAGCCCTGAGACGGTTTCGCTTTTTCTTAATATAATTCTGTCATATCCGTTTTCGGCACTCATAAAGGCAGGATATGAAGCCGTAAAATAATAAAAACCGTCTGCAGCCTTTACAATATAAGGATCAGCTCTTTCGGGGATAAAGGGGTTTGGATAAGTGTTCATATTTTTTCTCCGATATATAATGATATATAAAATATTACAACACAAAATTGAATTATTCAATAGCTTTGCTGAGAATTTGCGTATTCGGCAACATAGAGAAGTATTATTTTAATTTGCACACAGATTTGGGTCAGATATAAATTAAAAACTCTGCAAGAAAAGTTTTTGCATTTTAGTGCATAAAGAAAAGTAAAATTTAATCAAAAAAACACCAAATCCCCGAACGGTCAGTATTCGGGGATTTGTGTGTGAGGGGATTAAATCATATTTGGAGTGTTTTATGTTTTTAGTTTATCAGCCGAAAATGGGGGAGCTGTAGTGAGCTGCACCGCATTCGCAATACTGCTCGGTGCCGAACAGACGCATAAAGAAGCGGATTATGTTCCAGAATATCTGCACAATCTCGTTATCGGAGTGGCAGAAGTGGTCGCAGTTGGCGATTGCTTCTTCGCGGTCAATGTCTTCCTGAATTTTGTAGCTTACAAACAGGTCGTAATCGGGCATGATGAAGGTGTTCTGTTTTGCGTTAAGGTCAACTCCGTCAAGGGTGACCTCGTTGCCGTCGGCATCCTTGAAAGTCCAGCATACAAAGCTGTCCAGGGTTGCACGAAGCTCGACCGTCTGACCGGCACGGGCAGTGAAGCTTGAGGAGCCGAGCACCTTCATGCTGATGCCATAGATGCTGTTATCGGAACTTCTGGCATTGGTGACGGAGTGCATGGCAGGAACGATGTATGTAACTTCGGCATCATTGCATACAAAGTAGTCATTTTCGGTGGGGTTGTACTTGGCAACAATGTTGAAGGTGCCGCCTTCGTCGGTGTAAACCTCACAGTCAAACACATACCCATCTTGTCTGCTGACCGTGGCAATTTCCTCGCCGTTGCAGTAAACGGTGAATGTTCCGGGCACGGAGTGACCTGCACAGTCCACTTTGAATTTGTTGGAACCGGCTCTCACAATGGAGGGGGTGATTTCGGTTGTGGCAAATACGAGCTTTACATAGGCAATGTTGCCGGTGTAGTTGCTGTTGTTATGATTATGAACCTGATATTCATAAATTCTGCCGTGTTCCGCTTTGCCGTTGTAGTCTTCAATCTGCACGCTGCCTGTACCGGGCCAATTGAGGTGATAAGATTTCAGAATATCCCTTACCTCTCCCATGTCAGCAAACGGAGCGACCTCAAAAATATAGGGGTCGTCAATACTTGTGCCTTTATGATCGGGACCGAAAGAAATCGGACATGCATCTACAACAATCGGGATAGCAAATGATACTGTGGAATAGTAATCATTCGAAGGAGTAAACACAAATTGACAATTTACATTGCCGGCAGTTTGCATCGTACCTGTGTTTGCAATTGCAAATTCACCTTCAACTTCAATTCCGTTTAAGTCAACTACTTTACCGCCGGTAAAGGAAACGGATGACCAAGCATCACCGACCGTAAATTTTGTTGTTGTAATTGTAGGTTCTTCAACAACCGTTGTAAGCATTTTTTCTTCTGCGGTATCGCCTTCAATTCTGACATAAACATACATAGTAATGGTGTTATAATAGTCTTTCGCTGTGCCGAGTGAGGTTCCTGCTTGGTAATAGGCACTTTCATTTACAACTTTTGTTCGGGAGCTTGCTGCCCACGCCCATTTAGTTCCGGCAATAACCTCTTTTGTATATGGATTTACGAGAGCACCACCGGAAAGTGTGGAGGTCATTACTCTCTTTCCTGCAACCACCGGAGTAGCTACAATCGGATCATTCTCTGGATCCTGCAAAACCGGAGTTGCTTTGCTGATTGCGTATACGGCATTCTCATTTTCACTGACAGAAAAACCGACATAAGAAGTTGTATCATCAGGAATAAAAGTTATCGAAGCATAATTCCCTGTTATCTGCGTAGGACAATATTCAGGATCGGTAAATTCAAAATGACCTGCGACAACTGTTCCGTCTGCCGTGCCGTCAAGAGTAACCACACCGCCAACGATTTGCAGATTGCCTTCATTCAATTTTTGACCGTAAAACATTTCGCCTTCAAAGGTCGGCCAAACAGCTATATTATCAACAGTCAATGTAATCGTATCAGCAAACGCAACCACCGAAAAAGCGGATACGACTGATAATGTCATAACAAGAGCCAATAAAAGGGATAATAATTTCTTTGTTTTCATCTTTTCATTTCCTTTCAAAATTAAATTTGGGTGTGTAAAAACATAAAAATTTCAATAAATCACGATATATCCACCTCACATTCGCCCAAATTGATATATTTACAATAACACATTTGTAATATTCTGTCAATATTATATTTACACTAAATGTATTTACAATGAATAATATTTGTGGTAATATGGGGGTGTAAGGTTAAACAAATTTAAATTTATTTACATTTTTTACAAAATATGCTATAATTTTTCCCATATAAAAACACTTGTTTATGGGGTGATATTTTTTGAGTCAGAACCGAGAAAATTTCAAAAGAGGATGTGCGGAGCTTCTTGCACTTCATCTTCTGAGCAAGGAAGACTTGTACGGTTATCAGATAACTCAGCTTATGGATGAAAAAAGCGGCGGCAGATTCACAATGCTTGAGGGTACGCTTTATCTCATATTATATAAATTGGTAGATGCAGGTTATCTTTCAACATATTCAAAGCTCGTAGGTAAACGAAGAACAAGAAAATATTATCATCTTGAGGATGCGGGCAGGGAGTATCTTGCACAAATGCAACAGGAATATGACGAAATTGCATTGGGAATCTCATTGGTGCTTGACAGAGAAAGTCATCAAAAACCGTAGGGAACGGATATCATCCGTTCCGGGATATCATCCGTTCCGGGATATTATCCGTTCCGAACACATATGACAGGAGGTAAAAACCGTAATGACACAAATTAACAAGGATATTGAAAAATACATATCGGATGTGGGAACACATCTTTTTTGTCTGAAAAAGAACAAAAAGGCAGTGCTTGCAGATATGCGTGAGGCAATTTGTGAATTCACGGAAAACAACGAGGTCAATTCGATTGATGATATATACAAGCGTTTCGGCACTCCCGAGGAAATTGCAAAAGCCTATATTGCCGACACCGAGCCGAAGAATATAAAAAAGGCAGTCAATATCAGAAAGCTGATTGTTATTGCTGTTGTGATTGCACTTGTCATGTTGGCTGTTAGTTTTGCTATTGCAATCTTTGACAGTCACAAACAAAATATAAGTTATTATTATAACAGTGATATTGTTACAGATGCTTCAATACCATAAAATGCAAATATAAAACAGCAAGGATATTTAACAGATTGATTTAATTAAATAAATATATAAAAAAACCGTCAGGACACAGAAAATCTGCAGTCCTGACGGGGATTTTTTTGTTGTTATTTAAGCTCAAAATCTGATTTCGGATGCTTGCACCACGGACAGGTCCAGTCGTCGGGTAAGTCCTCAAAGGGGACTGCTTCCTTGCTTTCGTCATACTCATATCCGCAGATTTTGCATACCCATACCTTTGCCTGGGTTTCCTTTTTGACGGGGGCGGGCTTTATGTGCTTGAAATAATAGTCATATGTTGCGCTCTCATCATCAGATATTTTTTCCGCTTCCGTTACCTTTGCAATGAAAAGTGTATGAGTGCCGCAATCAAGAGTTGTTTCAACCTCAGCGCTTATATAAGCATTTGTGCCTTTGGTTACATAAACAAGACCGTTTTCGCTTCTTTTTATATCTGAAAAATCGGCAAACTTATCCGTATCTCTTCCCGAAGAGAAGCCGAAATGAGTAAACAAATCAAACTGCGCCTTCTGTGAAATTACGGAAATGTTGAATTTGCCTGTATTCACAATCATATCGTGGGTGTAGTTCTGCTTGTTTACAGCAACGGTTATTCTCACGGGAGTATCGGTTACCATCTGTGCGGTGTTTATTATGCAGGCATTGTCCTTGCCGTTTTCATTTGCACTTAAAACGAAAAGACCGTAGCTTATTGTAAATAATGCGGTTTTGTTTATTGAGCTCATAACTGAAGCCTCCTGAATGGTTAGAATAATTCTAAAAAATAAGATATCATAACTGCATAATTTTGTCAATAGGGATTGTTGAATATTTTACGGCAGAACAGAAAAATTTATTCATAAAACAAAAAAAGAATAAAAAACGAACTGCCCTGAAAAGCAAGGCAGTCCGTAAACAGCTTAAACAGCTTAAACAGCTTAAACAGCTATAGTTCCTGTAAGCATATTTCTGATAGCACCTAAAACACGGAAAATATTTGCAAAAATTTCAAGTCCCATAGTGAATATAAAGGGGATAATTATATCACTACCGTTTTCTGTAATAACGATTTCGGTGCCTGCGGTGAAACCGAGCTCATAAAGGGTTTTCTGAATTTCGGCAGCAATAAGCTCATTGCCCTGAGCACTCGGATGAATACCGTCATCTGCAAAATTTGCGGCATCATCCCCGAGAGCTGCTGCAACATCAACAACTACTATTTCTCCGGGATTTTCTTCTGCATAGCGGATAATTGAAGTGTTGAGTCTGTCTGCCCCCTGCTGATAAACAGAGCCGATAACACCTGACTGAGGATTGTAAATAGTCTGAAGAAGAATCACTGCATCGCTGTTGTATTCATTTATTGTATCGATTATGGTACAGAGATTTTTATAGAAATTTTCTGATATTGTATCAAACTGTCCGTAATTGTTTTTTACAAGCGCGTCAAACATAAGGCTTATAAGATTGCTTGTAAGGAAATCGTTTCCGCCTATTGAAATGCTGATAATGTCTGCTTTTTTGATATCGGCAATGACAGCCTCTTCGGATAAACGGTTAATAAGGTTTGTTGTGGTATGTCCGGGGATGGCGTGATTTACAAAGTCAAAACCGTTGGTGTCTGCAATAATTTTACCGTAACAGGCATCTGTTGGATTTGAAAGACCTGAGCCGTATGCAATGGAGTCCCCCAATGCAACATAGAACAGCTTGCTGTCAGTAGCAAGAGACGGAACACAAAGACAACCGAAAAGGATTAATACGCTGAGAAAAACGGAAATAAGCTTTTTCATTTTATATTCCTCCAAGCATTTTTTTTCATTATAGCACCGCAATTTTTTATTGTCAATTAACGGAATATGAACAAAAAAAAGGACAGCATCTCAACAAAGATACTGTCCTGTAATTTATGCTCTTTTTGTTCTGATATTCATATTTTCGGGGAAGTCCACTCTTGCGATGTCTGCACCAACTGCGGTGAGCTTCTTTACAACATCCTCATATCCTCTGTCAATATGAACAATGTCTTCAATCTCGGTCACACCCTTTGCGCAAAGACCTGCAATTATCATTGCTGCCCCTGCTCTGAGGTCATCTGCCTTTACGGGGGCACCCTTGAGGGATGCAACACCCTGAACGATAGCGGCTTTGCCCTCTATCTGAATCTGTGCGCCCATTCTTGTGAGCTGGTCAACATATCTGAAGCGGTTGTCCCACACGCTGTCTGTTACTATGCTCATTCCCTCGCAAAGTGCAAGCAGAGCCGTGAACTGAGGCTGCATATCTGTGGGGAAGCCGGGATGAGGCTTTGTTTTGATGTTACAGCCCTGAAGTCTGCCGTGAGAGAAAACTCTTACAGAGTCATCAAACTCTTCTACCGTTGCACCGCATTCGCGAAGCTTTACGGTAATGGGTTCAAGGTGCTTGGGGATGATGTTTTTAATAACAACATCACCGCCTGTTGCAGCTGCTGCAACCATATATGTGCCGGCTTCAATCTGGTCGGGGATTATTGAATAATCACAGCCGTGAAGCTCACTTACACCCTCAACCTTTATAACATCCGTTCCCGCACCCTTTATGTTTGCACCCATAAGGTTGAGGAAATTGGCAAGGTCAACAATGTGAGGCTCTCTTGCGGCATTTTCAATAATTGTGATGCCTCTTGCTTTGACTGCGGCAAGAAGCACATTTATTGTGGCACCTACCGAAACCTTGTCAAAGTATATTGAACCGCCGAGAAGCTTTGATGCCTTTGCTTCAACAATTCCGCCGTCTGTTGAGATAACTGCACCGAGAGAAGCAAAGCCCTTGAGATGCAAATCTATGGGACGAACACCGCCGAAATTACAGCCGCCGGGCATAGCCACTCTTGCGTGGTTATACATACCTAACAGTGCACCGAGAAGATAGTAGGATGCACGAAGATTTTTGGTAAGCTCATAAGGTACGGTCTGAGAGAAAATATTTCTTGTGTCTATCTGAATAGTGGATCTATCGAGATATCTGACAGCTGCACCCATTTCCTCAAGAATCTGAAGCATTGAATTTATGTCTTTTATATCGGGAACATTTTCAATGGTAAAAATATCTTTAGCAAGAATGGTTGCAGGCAGAATAGCAACTGCCGCATTTTTTGCGCCGCTGATTTCGATTTCGCCGTGAAGCTCAGATCCTCCGCGAATAACGAATTTTTCCAACTATGGCACTTCCTTAAATTTTTTATATACCTGAAACAATGAAAATATAATACATTAAGCTTTGTTATACTCTCTCAAAAGGGCATAACAACCCCAAGGTACGGGGAACACACTCGAGTATTATATCACTTATATCTAAGAAAGAAAAGAGTTATTTTGAAAAAACTTTTTGAAATCGTTAAATTTTATTAAAATAAACAAAATTTATACAACAATCTTGTTAATTCCCGTTGTGAGTGTATATTTTTCTCCGTTTATAACCGCTTCTGCCTTGCTGTTCTGAGGAACCGTGAAGCAATATTCTGTTTTGTCGGCTGTTCTTACCCAGGAGGAAGCCACTTTTCCGTCTGCGGTGTTGATTGCGGCTTTGAGATAATCAAGTCGGCTGTCGGTCTCGGGAGCGAAAACAATTTCTCTGAATGCACAAGAGCCGTCCTTTATTTTAATACCTGCGGCATTTTCATAAAGCCAGTCACCCACAGCACCGTATGCATAGTGGTTAAAGGAATTCATCTCTGCCGTTGCAAAGGTACCGTCGGGCTTTTGTCCGTTCCAGCGCTCCCACATAGTTGTAGCACCCATAGTGATAGGATAGCACCAGGAGGGGAATTCTTTCCTGAAAAGAAGGTCATATGCAAGCTCGGTTTCACCGATATCCGAAAGCACATGCATAAGATAAGGTGTTCCTACAAAGCCTGTTGTGAGATGTCCCGCCTCGCGCACAAGTCTTGAAAGCCGACTTGCCGCAACATCCCGTTTATCGGTGAGATTGAAGTGGAGTGCCAATACATAAGCGGTCTGTGTGTCGCTTGTGAGAGTGCCGTCTTCCTTTATATATTCTTCCTTGAAGGCTCTTAAAATATTCTCATAAAGCACCTTATATTCTTCACATTCAATACCTAAAACCGCACACGCCTTTATGTAAAGAGAGGTGGAATAGCAGAAGAATGCCTGACCTATAAGGTCGTGATTTGTTGCACCGCCGCAAGCCTCCTTGTCGGGCAGGTCAAGAGCCAGCCAGTCACCGAAATGCCATTGGTCGTTGTGAAGATAGGGATTTTTATTCTTGTCCTTGAAATGCTCAACATCCTTGTGCTTTGCCGAGTGTACCATATAGTCAACCCAGCGCTTCATCATAGAGATGTTTTCTTCGAGGATTGTTTTGTCACCGTATGTGATATACATCTGCCAGGGTGCAATTGTTGCAACATCAGCCCACGCAGCAGATCCGCCCGTATCGTCGTATTTTGTGGGCACGAAGCTCGGAATTGAGCCTGTGTCCCGTTGCTGAGAGCGTACATCTCCGAGCCATTTTCTGAAAAATTCAAGCACATTGAAGTTGTAGCTTGCAACCTTGCAGAATACCTGTGCGTCCCCCGTCCAGCCGAAACGCTCGTCTCTCTGCGGACAGTCGGTGGGCACATCAAGGAAATTACCCTTTTGTCCCCAGATTATATTGTGGAAAAGCTGATTTATTGTTTTATCCGAACATTCAAATGTGCCCGTTCTTTCCATTTCGGAGTGTATTACAATAGCTTCAAATTCAGCGGGATCGGAAATTTCCATACTCTCAACCTGTATATATCTGAAGCCGTAGAAGGTAAGCTCGGGGCGGACAATATGCTCCTCACCGTCACAGACGATATTAAGCTCAGCCTTTGCGCTTCGGTAGTTTTCCGTGTATACATTGCCGTCCTTATCAAGCATTTCAAAGTGCTTGATTTTAATAGTCTTTCCCTTTTCGCCCTTTGCGGTAAAACGGATACAGCCCGTGATTTCCTGAGAAAAATCAATTACTGTTTCACCCTTGGGAGTGGTTATAACACGCGCACCTCTGAAAATTTCCATATCGCGTATTTTTTCGCCCTGTTGAGGAATGAGAAGGTCTTTTGAGTAGTTTATTACCTTTACGGCGGCGGGAGCCTTGGGAACAAAAGTAAAATCTATGGTTTCACCGTTGTATATATTGTTGTATCGGATTTCGTTTTCCGTTACCTTCCAGGTGTTGTCGGAATAGATATACTGTGTTGTGCCGTCCTTGAAAACAACTTCAACAGCTGCTATTATTGCAGGCTCGTTGGACTTGATTTCCTTGTTTTTTTCGTCATACCACTTATGAAAACGCCAGCCCTGACCTGCAATTACTCTGATTTTGTTGTTTTCCTTGAGAAAATCGGTGATGTCGTAGGTCTGGAACTGTATTCTCTTGTAGTAATCCGTCCAGCCGGGAGTTAATCTGTCCTCGGTGATTCTCTGTGAATTTACATTGCAGTAATACACACCGAGTGCACTTATCTGCAATGTGGCTTTTTCAATTTCTTTTTCAAGTCTGAAGCTTTTTGAAAAGGTAAGAGCGGCTTCTTTTCTGAATCGGCCTGCTTTTATCCAATTCGCATTTTTGATAAAGTCCATATCTTTTCCTCCTTAGGATATATCAGTAAACAGCTTTGAAAACTGTACCTTGAGCATTTTGTTCTCGCTGAGTGAAAACTGCGGATCATTTTTTATGATTTCGAGAGCTTCCGTTCTTGCGGCATAAAGAATTTTTGTATCGCTCATAAGGTCTGCCAATTTCAGATTCGGCAAGCCGCTCTGACGGTTGCCGAAGAAGTCACCCGGTCCCCGCATTTTGAGATCCTCATCTGCTATCTTAAAGCCGTCATTCGTTGCACACATAATTCTGAGCCTCTGAGCTGCGTGCTCGCTTTTTGAGTCGCTTATCAGAATACAGTAAGACTGCTCGCTGCCTCTGCCCGTTCTGCCTCTCAACTGATGAAGCTGTGAAAGACCGAAGCATTCCGCATTTTCTATAACCATAACAGTTGCATTCGGCACATCTATGCCGACTTCAACCACTACGGTGCAGAAAAGAATCTGTATTTCTCCGTCTGAAAAGCTTTTCATTACGGCATCCTTTTCCTTTGGCTTCATTTTGCCGTGTAAAAGCCCCGTTGTGTAGCCTGCGAAAACATCGGTTGAGAGCTGTTTTATGTATTCCTCAGCCGAAAGTCTGCTTTTTTCTTCAAAGGGATTTTCGTCCCCGTCTTCGCTTTCTGTTGCAAGCGGACACACTATATATGCCTGTCTGCCCATATCCGCCTGTTTTTTTATGAAATTATATATTCTTTCACGGTATCCCGTGTCAACCGCATAGGTTTTTACACAGCGTCTGCCCGCGGGCTTTTCGTCAAGAATTGATATATCGAGGTCACCGTATATGATAAGTGACAGCGTTCTCGGGATAGGGGTTGCGCTCATAACAAGCACATGGGGATTTTCGCCCTTTTCTCTGAGTCTTGCTCGCTGACATACACCGAAACGGTGCTGCTCGTCGGTAACAACAAGTCCGAGAGAGGAGTATTCAACATCGTCTGTTATAACTGCGTGCGTGCCTATGAGAATATCCGTTTCACCGTTTTTAAGTCTTGCTTTAGCTTCTCTTTTTGCCTTTGCACCCATTGAGCCTGTCAGAATGTCTACGGAGATGCCGGTATTGTCAAAAAAGCGTCTGAAGGTTTTTAAGTGCTGATTTGCAAGCACCTCGGTGGGAGCCATAAGCACACTCTGAAAGCCGTTTCTTGCACAGTTGTACATAAGTGCCGCCGCAACGGCTGTCTTGCCCGAGCCTACATCACCCTGTATAAGCCGTCTCATAGGCTCTGCTCTTTGCATATCGGCAACACATTCGCTTATTGACCTTGACTGTGCCGAGGTAAGCGAAAAGGGGAGACCTGACAAAAACTGCTTTGTGTAATCTGTTTTTATTCTCTTGCCCGAAGCAGACGAAGCATCTGTTCTTGTGCTGAGAATACCTAACTGCAGGGACAAAAGCTCTTCAAAAATCAGCCTTCGCCTTGCTTTTAATATATCCTCCTCGTTTTTCGGGAAATGTATTTTCATCAGAGCATCATAAAAGCCCTCAAGACGGTATTTTTTTATAAGCTCTGCGGGTAATAAGTCGGGGAGACTTGCCCCTAAGGAGTCGAGAGCCGTTTTTACGGCATTGCGTATCTGCGTGGAATTGAGAGAGCCCGTCTGCGGATAAACGGGGTGCATATATTCATTGCCCTCGGCTTTTACAACCTTTGGGGATATCATTTCGGGAGTGCCGTAATCGTTGAGCTTGAGCACTCCGTAAAAGAGATATTCCTCGCCCTCTTTGAGGGATTGAGAGATATATTTATTATTGAAAAACAGCAGGGACATAATTCCGGGGCCGTCTGTTGCAAGACCTCTGCACAAAAGCAAGCCGCCGCGTCCTCTTGAGGACACGAGCTGACTTGACAGCACAGCCTTTATGCACACCTTTGTGTTGAGAGGGGCTGAATGTATGCTTTTTTCACTTATCCAGCTTTCGTAGGCTCTGGGGAAAAAGGTGAGCAGATCTCCGACGGTGTATACACCTAATTTATTGAAAAGCTCTGCTTTTTTTTCACCGATACCCTTGAGATAACGGATGTTTGTTTCCGATGAAATATTCATATATCTAATCTGCCAGCAAGGAAAGACAGTATATTTTCTGACCGCCGTACAACAGGGTGATCTGAAGCTTTCCGACAATGGCGCTTTCTATTTTCTTTTTTAATGATAAGGCTTCTTCATAAGAGATTGTATCGTTGTATAAAACGGTCAGCGAACGGCGTGATTTGCCGAGAATATACTTTGCCGCCTTTATTGCCGCAAGTGACAGGGAAGCTTCGTTTACTATCAGCGTTTTCCCCGAAAAGGCAATATACTGACCTTGTTTTATTCTGTTTTTGTCTATAACGGCATCCTTTGATGCTATGCTTATATCAAGTGTTTTAGCTGAGCTTACAGCCTTTGTGAGAGCCAGCACATTGTTCTGCAGAGAATCCGTTTCATTGAATACGGACAAAGCCGCAAGCTGTTCGCCCGTGCAGTGAGCGGGAACAATGCTCACCTTTTTGTCCGACAGCCTTGAAGCCTGCTTTGCGGCAAGCAGAGAATTTTTGTGGTTTGTCAGGAGGATTATATTCTTTTCGGCGGCTTTATCGAGTACGGACAGTATTTCGGCTGTTTCGGGATTGTAGGATTCCCCGGAGCTTATAAATGAACTGACACCGAGGCTTTCAAAAAGCTCTTTTACGCCCTGTCCCGAGTATATTGCAGCAATACTGTGTGCGGATGAAGAGGCTTTTTTGCTCTGAAGAAGCATATTGTCAATTTCAATTTCGCTGAGTGTGCCTATTTTAAGTGCCCGTGTCAGTATTTCACCGGGGCAGTCGGTATGGGTGTGTACCTTTATGAAGCTCGGTGAGTTTGCAACCAAGGCACTCTCGCCCGTTTCCTTTACAAAGAAAGTGAAGTCTTCAATAAGTGCGGCATCTGCATTTTCGTTTTTGTCTATGATAAACTGTGTGCAGTACGGCTTTTCTTCAAAATCGTCACCGATTTTTTTTGTTTGTCCGCTTTTCTGTTCTGTAAGAAAAACATTTTCACTCTCAGCTATCATTCCCTCGAGAATGAAATAAAGTCCCAATGCTCCCGAATCGGGCAGAGAGGTTTTCCTCTGTGCCGTGCTTTCACAGCAATATGTGTTCAGCGTGTTTTTGGCATCACTTAACAAGCCGCCCAGAAATTCACCGTCATTTTTCGCAAGAGTACAGTATTTTTTTGCATAATCGCTTATTGCACTCAATAATGTGAGAATTGTCCCTTCTTCCGGCTTGCTTACCGTCTCATATGCTGCCGTTTTTGCATTGGCAAGACCATGTGCAATTTCATCCAATGTGAAAACAGAATCGTTTTTATGTGCGGCTTCAAAAAATGCACTCGCGGCAACGGAAAGAATAACTCCCGAATTGCCCCTTGCACTACGGAGTATATTATAGGAAAAATCCTTTGAGAATGACGAAAATGATGAAGCACGGGGAGTTTTTTCAACGGCATTTCTGAGTGTCAGGAGCATATTTGTGCCCGTGTCTCCGTCGGGGACGGGAAAAACATTTGCCTTGTTTATAAGCTCCTCGTTTTTGCTCAGCGAATCAACCGAGCGAAGTAACGCCTTATACATATTGTCTGCAGTAATCATAAAATACACCTCTATTATACATATCCTATATAAAAATATCAATAAAATTAATTTATTTTATGCATTTTTGTTTTATTGTCGATAATAAATGTGACGGCATTGCTTTGTGCTGATTTTTTGTATTTGTTTTCACCGTAGCATTTTTCGCACACAAGTGCATTTATCATAGTGCTGTAGGCATATGCAAAGGGGAAGATAAGAAAAGACATCCCTGCAATTCTCCACGGTAAACACAAAAATTTTGAACGCAGAATATAAGCGGTTTTTCCTGCACTCAGCAAAACACTTGCTCTTATCGCTTCAAGGGCGGAGATTTTCGGGTTTGTGCAGAGAATATAATCCGTGAGAGAAAAACGGCACAGGCTTACGGAAAAAAACAATGCTCCCGTTATAAGAAAAATAGCGGCAAGAACTGACAGAATAATAAAAATACTTTTTGAAAGTCCCTGAGAGGAAAGACGGAAAAAAATAAGAGCACAGCATACGGCAAACGGTGAAAAGAAGCAAACAAACCATAAAAGCTTTATAAAAAAAAGAATAATACTTTTTTTCAGATATCTGAATGCAAAACGCACGGAAATATTGCTGACGGGTGAAAGTGAGGTTTTGTCCGCAAGATGAAAAAAGAAGGCTTTTCTTACCGCAAGGAGTGCTCCGGTAAAAAGGAAAAGAACACAGGCGGCAAAAAGGAAAAACAGGGGGACAGCAAAAGACAGTCCCTGTATATACGGGAATACCCGCAAGGAGCCTAAGCACGCTTTGTTGCCGTAAAAAAAGCACATAAGCGACACGGTAAGACAGAAAATGCCGCACAGAAATGTTAAAAGCGGGCTGAAAAACAGCAGAAAGGAATGTATACTTTTTCCTCTTATAAGCTCTCTGGCGTGTATTTTTATTCTGAATAAATCTTTGTGATACAAAAAAACCATCTCCCGACATATTGTTGGAAGATGGTCTTAAAATATACAGCAAAAAAGTTAATCAGCCTGTGCCGTTTCGGGAGCTGCGCTTGACTGAACGGCACTAATAAAGCTTTCGCCGCCTGTTGTTCTGAGTGTGATTTTTATATATTTTTCGGGCTGTGCGGCTGTGAGATTGCCTGTGTTGTTATCCTGCATCCACACGCTGCTGTTTATAAGCCCTACCGTGATAACGGTAGCTTCGCCCTTTTTTTCGCTGCCCGTAACAACGGGGGTATATACGGGGATAATGCTTGTAAGAGGGATATAGTAAACCGAGTCTGCCGCATCATAGCTGAATTCATAGCCGTAGCCCTCAACTGTCTGATGCTTTATCTCTGTCTGCGAGCCGAAGTATTTATAGTAAGCCTCATTTACCTTTTCTACGGGAATTGCAAGCTTACCTGAGGAATAGTCGTATTCGTCGGGGTTGAGGTCCGATGAAATGATTGCCCATATCGCTATTTCAACAAGCTGAGCCTTTGAAGCGGTTGCAATATCGTCAAAGGGGGAGGGATCAACCGCAACAACGGGGATAAGAAAGGAGTTGTATGCATTATTGTTTTCTTGCTGTTTTCTGTCACTTACAGATGAAATATAGCCTATTCCCTGAACAAGAACACCGATAAAGCCTGTCAGGGCAAAAATGAGCACAAGAAGTCCTGCTATAAAGCGGGTGTGTGAGCTTTTTTGCTTTTTTACTGAGGATTGATTTTCGTTCATATTTTCTCTCCTTTCTTAGCCTATGCCGAGATAAGGCTTCGGGTTGACCTTTCTGCCGTTGATTATTACCTCAAAATGCAGGTGCGGACCTGTTGCGAAGCCTGTCATACCTATTCTTGCAATAGGCTGACCTGCCGTTACCTTGTCGCCTGCCTTGACCATAAGCGAACCTGCCTTACAGTGTGCATAGAGCGTCTGCATACCGTTGCCGTGGTCTATCTTTACATAGTAGCCGTAGCTTGAATGAACGCCTGCAATAACAACCGTTCCCTCTGCCGCCGCAACAATAAGCTTGCCCATACTTGATTCTGTTTTTGAGCCTATGTCAAGAGCAGAGTGAAGCTTGCCCCAACGGTAGCCGTAGTCTGAGTTTATGTTGAATGCATTGACCGTGGGCCAGAGAAGTATTCCGCCGTGAGAGGTGATTCCGGGATAGTCGGAGTCAAGCGGCTTTGTGCCTACCTGTATACGCTGGGCAACGGGCTCTTTTACGGTAAGTCTTGCAACCTCTTCTATGCTTATCTGTTTACCGTCAACATACGAAATAAGGCTTGTTACCTGTGACAATCCGTTTACACCGTTTACCACTATTCTCGAGGTTCCCGCGTATAATGCATCGGACTGTATTTCAATGGTGTCGTATTCGATTTCTTCATTATAAACCTTTGTTTTTGTTACCTGAACGGTAAAAAAGCCTGATGGCAGAGCTACCGTAAGGACATTGCCCACTCTGAGCACCGAGTTCTTTTTGTATTCGGGGTTCATTGAATAAAGCTCTGAGAGACTTATGTTATATCTGTTTGCAATACTTGCAAAGGAATCTCCCGATTCAACGGTGTGGTAAACTGCTGCAGACTCCTTTGATTTTACATATTCAAGAAGCCTTGCACTGTCCCACACAACATCTGTTGAGTCGGGGTAAAGACCTTCAATATAGTCAATATCCTGAACAAAGGACACTATTCCGTCCGGCTCTGTTGCCTCCACCTCTTCGAGAAGGGCATTGAAAACCCGTTTTGCATCTGCTTCATTTTTTACCGCACACAGGAACTCTCCCGCAACATACACTCCGCAAGCGTGAATTATATTGCTTGATGATTTCTGTATAAGTCTGTCGCAGAGAGTTTCGGTGTTTGTGTACTGATTTATCTTTATCAAAGACAATGTGTAAGTAACAGAGGGGAGCATATCAACGCTGTTGGTTGTGTTGTCGCTTCCGAGCCCCAGACGCTCTTTTGCGATATCACGGGCTTCGAGATATTCGCTTTCGTTTGAAACAAAGCCCAGAGTTTCACCGTCGATATCAATTCTTAACGCTATGCACACATCGGCAATGTTGCCGACGGAGACCACCATTACAACAGCCGCCGCAACGGGGATAAGCCAGTAGCATATATGCTTGAGGAACTGTCTGTATTTGCTCAGTCCCTTTTTCAGATAATGAAATGCAACAGGAAAAGCCGAAAGAGGCTGACTGAGAAAGGCTTTTTTTATACCCGTAAAGGCTTTGTGCATTTTTGTGGTGTCACCCAACTGTGAGTGAAGACTTTTGATGAACCATCTGATAATGTGCTTTCCCAATGCTAAAAATGTACCCAGAAGGAAAAGCAAGGGCTTGCCCACAAAACGCAGCAGCAGAGTGCCTGCTTTTTTTGAAGCTTTGATAAATACTTCGCCCAGAATGGATGTTTCATTATAAAACAATTCAAACAACGGCTTTAAAAAATCAAAAAACACCTGCCTGCCTCCTTTGTAAAAGTCAATAGATAAACACATTATATCACTTTTTTGTGTTTTTTGCAACATAAAAGATTTTACAAGTCTTTTTTTGCAAAAAGTTGATATTTCTTTTCTGCTATGTTAGAATACTAAGGTAAGTTTATGTTAAAAATAAGGGTAGGTTAAAATAAATGCTTAAAATGATATCCTGGAATGTCAACGGACTTCGTGCCGTAAGAAATAAAGGCTTTGATGATATTTTTGTTTCTCTGAATGCTGATTTTTTCTGCTTGCAGGAAATAAAGCTTCAACAGGGGCAGATTGACATTTCTTTCCCCGGGTACCTGTCTTTCTGGAATTATGCCGAAAAGAAGGGGTATTCGGGAACGGCAATTTTCACAAAGTATGAGCCTTTGAGCGTAAAATACGGAATAGGTAAAGAAGAACACGACAAAGAGGGCAGAGTTATCGCTCTCGAATATGAGAAGTTCTGGCTTGTCACCGTCTACACTCCGAATGCAAAGGACGATTTATCCCGTCTTGCCTACAGGCAGGTCTGGGAGGACGAATTTCTCGGCTTCATAAAGAGCCTTGAGAAGACAAAGCCCGTTATCTTCTGCGGTGACCTTAATGTTGCACATAAGGAAATTGACCTTAAAAATCCTAAGCCCAACCGCGGTAAGGCCGGCTTTACGGATGAAGAGAGAGAAAAGTTTTCAGCAGTGCTCCGAAACGGCTTTACGGATACCTTCCGTTATTTTTATCCCGAGCTTACGGGGGCGTATTCGTGGTGGTCATACCGTGCGAACGCAAGAGCGAATAATGCGGGATGGAGAATAGACTATTTTGTTTGCTCTGAAGCTCTTAATTCTAAGCTTGCGGGAGCCTCGATTCATCCCGAAATTTACGGCTCTGATCATTGTCCCGTGGAGCTGCTTGTTGATATTTAAGGAAGTTTAAGCGGAAAGAGAGAAAGATGCTTCGTAGTCTTCTGTGGTTTTCACAGCTTTTGATTTATCTTATTTTTCTTTTGCCCTGTATGCTTGCGGCATTGCTTATTTCTGTCTTTAAGGGTAAAAAACAAGCACGGCAGTTCTGCTTTGAGGTGAGCCGCTTTGCGTGTCTCAGAGCATTGGCTGTAGGCGGAATAAAAGTGCGTATTCACGGCACAAAAAATCTGCCTGAAGATAACTTTTTTATACTTGCCCCGAATCATCAGGGCAGCTTTGATGCCGTTGTGACCTTATTGGCTCTTGACAGACCTTACGGCTTTGCGGCTAAGAAAACGCTGAGTATAGTGCCTGTTGCGGGGCTGTGGTTTAAGCTGCTCGGAGCGGTGTTTGTTTCAAGAAATAAAAATCGTACAGCCGTTGATATTGTAAACAAATGTGCGGATGTGTTAAAAAGAGGCGAGCCGCTGCTCATATTCCCTGAGGGAACACGCAGCAAAACGGGAAAAATAAATGATATAAAAACGGGTGTTTTCAGAATAAGCAAGCTGACATCAGCCCCCATAATCCCCGTTGTAATAAACGGCACAAGACAGGCTTGGGAAAAAAATATGAAAATAACCCCCTGTGAAATAGAGGTTAAAATTTTGCCTCAGATTTTAACGGTGAGTGACACAAAGCACACAACTCTTGCAGAGCTTAAAAATGAGCTCAGACAGCTTTATGAAAATAACTTATATTAAGGAATACGGTTTATGAGAAAGATAACAGATATATCGGAAAACTGGACTTATACCACCGATACGGTCACATTTTTTGAAGCCTCTCTGCCTTTCCGATTCAATGAAAAGCAGTTGGGCAAGGAGATAATTTTTTCAAAAAATATCAATATAGAAGATACTTTTCTTCAGAGCGAAATCTGGCTTGAAATTGCAAGACTTACGGGTAAATGCCGTATTTTTGCAGACGGTGACGAGGTTTTGTCACATCCTGCAACAATCGATGTTTTCAGATGTAATCTCGGTATGTACTTTAATACTGCAGGGGAGCACACAATTGAAATAAAAATTGAACCGGTATGCGAAAACGGGGAATTTTTTATGGGTAAGGCTCAGCTGATAAGTGTTGATAAGTCGCATTTCTCACTTGATAATTCCCTGGGCGACGGTATACATATCAGAAGCTTTACTTCTCCCGACGGCAGTGCTGATATGCATATAAATTATTTTGTTTCCGCACCGAACAACTATGATGTTGTGCGTTTTACCGTTCTCGGGAAAAACGGAGAGGAAATAATATCAAAAACGGCAAAGCCAACCGAAGACAGATGTGTCATTACAATACAGTATCCTGAATTTTGGAGCGGTCAGCACGAGTCATATATGTATACTCTCAATGCCGTTATTCTCAGAGATACGGTATTGCTTGACGAAATAAACATCCCCTTTGCCGTCAGAAGCTTTGAAATTGATAAGGACGGCTTTTTCAGGGTAAATACAATGAAGCGCTTTCTCAATGCCGTCACCTTCAGCAGCGAACGCTTTTTTGAAAAGGACCGTGAGATATTCAATTTCCTTGATGCGAATACGCTTCATATAAGATCAAAGTTTTTCGATACCGATATTTTTGATATCTGTGATGCAAAGGGTGTGCTTGTATGGTTTTCGTTTCCCTGTACGGGCACAAAGGATGATCTTGTAAGTCTTAAAGAGTTTATTGTCCGCAATGCACATCATCCCTCACTCAGCTTTATAAGCTATCCTATAGATGTTGACACGGATTTTGCAAAGCAGTTTGTGAAAACCGTCAAGGATAATTCTCTTTGTATTTTTACCGCAGCTGAAACACAGCTGTTCGGTGAGGAGAGTATAAAGGATGCTATTCCCGATATTCTTGCATTTGAAGTGTCGGGCAGAAATTCCACCACCTCTTTTTCGGATATAGAAAACCGTTTTCTTGAATGGAAAGCTGTACATCCCGAATTCCGTTTTGCTGTTTTTGCTTCCTCTCCGGAATGTATATATGACCGTCATTCTTTGCAGCCCGAAAGAAATGACTGCTCTCAGGAATATTTTTCCTTGTGGCACGAGAGGCTGTGGAATGTTTTTTGCAGAGACAGTGCGGTTTTGGGGTATTTTGCAGGACCTGTTGCAGACGGTGAGACGGCAGGCAGCAGGACAGGCTTTGTGACCTCGGACAGAAAAATAAAAAAGGATGCACTCTGGTTTTATAAGGCACATTTTTCGGCAGATGAATTTGTGCATATATGCTCTTCGGATGTGGAGTTTGTTGCAGAAAAATTTGTTGATGTCAAGTGTTATTCAAACACTAAGCCTTTGAGTATCTCAGTCAATTCAAAGAAGAAAAAGAAATACACATGTGAAAAGATTTCCGACGGTGTTTATATATTTAAAGGTATAAAGCTTAAAAGACGCTCAAATAAAATTGAGGTTACAGCAGGCAATCAGAAAGACACTATGGAAATTTTCCGTTCAAAGTCAAAGATAAGGAAAATATAAATGTAAAAAAATAAAGGTCAGGAGGTTTTTGTATGTCTTATCGAATATGGGCAAATCACGCCCATGTCTTCCCCGAGGGGGCAAAGGATGAAGCACAGATTTCCGTGCTGAAGCAGGTTATGTCAGAGTGCGGTATAGAAAAGGCAGTATGCTTTACCTGCTTTGAAAATCAGTATGCAAGGTCAGGACTTCCGGGAGATGAAAACTCCTGGCTTTATGAACAGATAAAAAATGACAGCTCGCTTATCGGCTTCGGCACAATAAATTTTGACCGTGACGATATAAAAGAGCAGGTACAGAGAATTACAGCATACGGCTTTAAGGGTATAAAGCTGCATCCTGCTTATCAGGAGGTACATATTCTTGGTGAGAAGCCCCGCATTGTTTATGAGCAGGCTCAGAAGGACGGACTTTTTCTCTCCTTTCATACGGGACTTCATTGGCACAGGCTTTCCGATTATCACCCGCTTTTGTTTGATGAGCTTGCTTGGGATTACCCCGAGCTTAAGTTCAGTATGGAGCATATAGGCGGCTATCACTTTTTTAAGGATGCACTTGCAGTTATGTGCAATAACGCAAGACGCGGTACACCCGTATACGCGGGTTGGACATCAATTGCTTATTCCGAGACGGGTATTCCCGATGCGTGGAGCCTTTCAGATGAAGAATTAATAACGGTTGTTGCTCAGACGGGTAATAAATCAAGTATATTTGGTCTCGATTTCCCTTATAAGAAAACCGAGCAGCTGCGTCCCGCAATAGACCGAATTATAAATCTCGATATCCCGGAGGAAGCAAAAATCGGTATCTTAGGCAAAAACCTTGCTGACGCTCTGGGTATGGATTGGGAATGATTGACGCTTGTTCGCCGACTGTATAAAGTTTATATTGAAAAACGACCTTTCGCAGCATAATGCTTCGGGAGGTCGTTTTTTGTATTGTATACTTTTTTATCCTAAAGGCTCCTGATTGTAAGTATCAGTCGGCTGTGTGAGAGGAGCGGTGGTTTCTTCCGGCTGAGTTGTTTCTGCGGGAGCTTCGGTTGCGGGAGTGGGGTTGCTCCAGAGGATAATTGAAATCGAATCACCTGCTTTTATCGGTGTGCCTACAAGCGGGAATGTTTCTGCAACCGTATCGGGAGTGTGTGTGCCGTCATTGTATTTTGTTGCCTTGGAGCATAAAAGTCCTTTTGCTGCAAGAATCTGTACGGCAGCTTCATAGGTCATTCCCGTTACATCAGGTACGGTAATTTCCTCGGGACCTGTGCTTACATAGAGAATTATGTCGGAGCCTTCCTTGACAGAGGTTTGCGGAGCAACGCTCTGTGAAATTACAACACCTGCCTCAACCGTGGAGCTGGGCTGTTCTACTTTTACAAGGTGGAAGCTTAATGTGTACATCTGCTGAGCAGTAATGTCTGTATATCTCTGACCGACAAAGCTCGGCACCGTTCTTATGACCGTTGCCTGTGCTGTTGTGGTTTCCTGAGTCGGGGCGGAGGGCTGCTGCATAGAGAAAATTGCACTCACGATAAGACCTATACCCACTATGAGTAAAACAAGCACAAGACAGAGTACTGTTGTGAGAAGCTTGTTTTTTCTGTTCTTCTGTTCTGCCTGTTTTACAAGCTCGTTTGCCGCCTGGGCTCTTTCCGTATAATTTTCGTAACGGGAATTGTTCGGGCTCGGTGCGGGCTGAGCTGCGGGTTGCTGAACAGCAGAGCTTTGTGCGGACGGCTGTGCTGCAGGAGTACGGACCTGCTGCGGACGGTTTACGGGAGGCTTACTGTAAACCGGAGCAGATGCACTCACAGCTCTGGGAGAAGCTGAAAGATTGCTTCTGAGCTGTTCTATGTTTCTTGTTCTGTCTTCGGGCTCAATCTGCATACCGTT
Organism: Clostridia bacterium; assembly: GCA_017517135.1. GTDB lineage: Bacteria > Bacillota > Clostridia > Oscillospirales > Acutalibacteraceae > RUG806. Next base: position 77,758 of record JAFXAK010000017.1, on the reverse strand, counting down.
TATTAAGGCATTTATAACATAGGGGGGGAGCTGTTCTGCAAATTTTGCGGGGATCATCATCTGGTCGTTCTGTGCTCTGACGGGTGCGGTTATTGGCATAGTGCCGACAAGCGTTCTGTAAAGCACGGCCGTGAAAGAATAAACATCTGTCCATGCGCCTGTGGGGAAGGATTCCGTATACAGCTCTATGGGAGCAAAGCCGTCGCGTATTTCAGGCTCAAGGTCTGCATATGTTGAACGGATTGCCGCAATGCTGAAATCAGTAAGCTTGAGCTTGCCGTCTTCCGTGAAAATAAATGATGACGGAGAAATACCTCTGTGTATTATTCCCGAGGTATGAAGTGTTCCGAGTGTTGAAAGCACGGGCATAAAGAGAATTCTTGCCTGCTCCCAGGGGATATAACCCGTGGGTGTCTGCAGCAGATAGTCTCTCAGATTAAGGCTTTCGGAATCGGAATAAACCGCATAAGCGGTGCCGTTTGCACCGAAAAGGTCATATGCACTTATCATAGCGGTAAGTCCCTTGAGGCGGATAAGCTTTGACCATAATTCGTTGAAATCGGAAAGATAGTCATTGAAGGTGTATTCGCTGCCGCCTGAGGGCAAAACCGTCACGCCGTCAAAATCTCTTTGTGCGATAGAGTCGGGAAAAAATTCGCGTACGCAAGCAGTACGGTTTGTTTTAAGGTCAAAGGCAAGATATGTTATTCCCTCACCGTTTTTCTTTATTGCTTTTCCTATATAATAGCGTTCATTGAGTATAACCTGCAAGGGGAGATAGGGGGCCTCCTGCTGAGGAGGAATATCTGTTTTGCATCGGGGACAAATACCGTTTTCGTCCTTTATTCCCATGCATGATAAGCAAAGCCTTGAAAGGTCTTCCATTTTATATCAACTCCAGTAAGCATAAATATACTTATACAAAATACAGTATAACATAGATGTCAATTAAGTACAAGACAAAAATTTACACGCTTGAAAAAAATGTTTAGCAATCTTTGAGTGAGTTTGCTAAAATTTTTTGAATTTTTTTGCTCTGATTGCAAAAAACTATTGACAAAAGGCTCATTTCGTAATATATTATAGGTGTTAGCACTCGACATATGAGAGTGCTAACACAAAAAATGAAAGTCAGGAGGGGTGAAATTGGAGCTTTCCGAAAGAAAGGAAAAAATCCTTTCCGCTGTTATTGAGCATTTCATTGCAACAGGTGAGCCTGTAGGCTCCAAGCTTTTAGCCTCTTCCTTTGCAACCCCCCTTTCGTCTGCAACAATAAGAAATGAAATGGCATTTCTGTCAGACAACGGCTTTCTTGAACAGCCGCACACCTCGGCGGGCAGAATTCCCTCCGATAAGGGCTACAGATACTATATAGATAATCTGTTATTAAGCTTTGCCCCGTCAAATGCGGATATGTTCAGAATTTTAAGCAGTATTGACCAGACAGAGGGTGATTCGGTAAGAATTCTCTCACAGGCACTTGATGTCCTGTCTCAGATAACGGGTTGTGCCGCAGTTGCCACAACTCCTCATTCTGCGGGAGCAGTTATCAAAAGCACACAGGTAGTGCCCGTAAGTGCACACAAGGCTATGATAGTGGTTGCGACCTCAGCGGGAGTGCTCAGAAGCCGTCTTGCTCTGACGGACAGTGAAATAAGCTATGAGCTTATGGAGCTTTTTTATAATGTTACGGCGGCAAATTTTGTGGGGCTTGAGGCAAGTGAAATAACCGAAGCTAAAATTCAGACGGCTGTTGCTTCTCTCGGAGAAATGGCTCTGGATATAACCCCGTGGCTTATCGCATTCTATGATGCGGCAAATGAAGCTGCAGCGAGTGATGTGATTGTTAAGGGGCAGACAAATATTCTTTCTGCCGTCTCACTCAGAAATGATGCGCCTCAGATAATAGAATTTTTAAGAAATTCGGATGAATTGTCCGCACAGCTTTTAGGGGATTCTTCAAAGTCTGTCAGAATAAAAATCGGCAATGAAAATGAACAGTCGTTTATGCGCAATGCCGCAATTGTTACTGCACCATACACGGTAAAGAACAACACACTCGGAGTTATAGGAGTTATAGGCCCGTCAAAAATGGACTATTCAAAAATAATTCCGCTTGTCAGGTATATAAGCGAAGCCGCAGGAAAACTGCTGGCAGAATCTATGGACATATGAAAGGATAAGTGAAATGGCTAAAGAAAAGAAAAATACAAACGAAGCCGAAGAAATTGTCAATGATGCGCCCACCTGTGAAGAACAGGTAAATGAAGCATCAAAGGAGCTTGAGGAGCTTAAAAAGCTCAATTCTGAGCTCAACGACAAGCTTCTTCGCACACTTGCCGAGTATGATAATTTCCGCAAGCGTTCTCAAAAGGAAAAGGAAGCAATTTTCTCAGACTCAAAGGCAGATGTAATCGGAAAGCTTCTTCCCGTTATAGATAACTTTGAGCGTGCTGCAGCAGCTGAAAACACAGACCTTGAAAATTACAAAAAGGGTGTGGAGATGACTGTAAAGCAGCTTCTTGATGTGCTTTCTTCTTTCTCGGTTGAAGCCTTCGGCAAGGTGGGCGATGAATTCGATCCCAATATTCACAACGGTGTTATGCATATTGAAGATGATACTCTCGAAGAAAATGTTATAGCCGATGTGTTTATGAAGGGCTATAAAATGGGGGACAGAGTTGTCCGCCACGCAACAGTAAAGGTTGCAAACTGATTTAGGGTAACAATTTTCTTAATAAATTATTTTGGAGGAAAAAATTATGTCAAAGGTAATAGGTATTGATTTAGGTACAACAAACTCCTGCGTTGCAGTTATCGAAGGCGGCGAGCCCGTAGTTATTGCAAATGCAGAAGGTGCAAGAACAACTCCCTCAGTTGTAGGCTTCGGCAAAACAGGAGAGAGAATGGTAGGTCAGGTAGCAAAGAGACAGGCTATCACAAACCCCGACCGCACAGTAGCTTCTATCAAAAGACAGATGGGCACAGACTACCGTGTAAGAATTGACGATAAGGCTTTCACACCTCAGGAAATCTCCGCAATGATTCTTTCAAAGCTCAAGGCTGATGCAGAAAGCTATCTCGGCGGCAAGGTATATGAGGCTGTTATCACAGTTCCCGCATATTTCACAGACGCACAGCGTCAGGCAACCAAGGATGCAGGTAAAATTGCAGGTCTTGAAGTAAAGAGAATTATCAACGAGCCCACAGCAGCAGCTTTAGCTTACGGTATTGATAAGGAAAACGAACAGAAGATTATGGTATATGACCTCGGCGGCGGTACCTTCGATGTATCTATCATCGAAATGGGTGACGGTGTTCAGGAGGTTCTTGCAACAGCAGGTAACAACCGTCTCGGCGGTGACGATTTCGACCAGAGGGTTATTGATTGGCTTGTTGATTTCTTCAAGAAGGATCAGGGTATTGACCTTCGCGGAGACAAGATGGCTATGCAGAGACTCAAAGAGGCTGCAGAAAAGGCAAAGATTGAGCTTTCAGGCGTAACAACCTCAACAATCTCTCTTCCCTATATCACAGCAGACTCCACAGGTCCCAAGCATCTTGAAACAACTCTCACAAGAGCAAAGTTCAACGAGCTCACAGCAGACCTTGTTGAAGCAACAATGGGCCCCGTCCGTCAGGCTATTCAAGATTCAGGTCTTAAAATCTCCGAAATTGACAAGGTTCTTATGGTCGGCGGTTCTTCAAGAATCCCCGCTGTTCAGGAAGCTATCAAGGCATTCACAGGCAAAGAGCCCTTCAAGGGCATCAATCCCGACGAATGTGTTGCAGTAGGTGCAGCTATTCAGGGCGGTGTTCTCGGCGGCGAGGTAGAGGGACTTCTTCTTCTCGATGTAACACCCCTGTCCCTCGGAATCGAAACACTCGGCGGTGTTTGCACAAAGATTATTGAAAGAAACACAACTATCCCCACAAAGAAGAGCCAGATTTTCTCCACAGCTGCAGACAATCAGTCATCGGTTCAGGTTCATGTTCTTCAGGGTGAAAGAGAATTTGCAAAGGATAACAAAACTCTCGGTATGTTTATGCTTGACGGCATTATGCCCGCAAGAAGAGGCGTACCTCAGATTGAGGTTACCTTTGATATAGATGCAAACGGTATTGTTCATGTATCCGCAAAGGATCTCGGCACAGGCAAGGAGCAGGCTATCTCTATCACAGCTTCCTCAAATATGAGCAAGGAAGATGTTGAAAAGGCAGTAAGAGAAGCAGAGCAGTTTGCTGAAGAGGATAAGCGCCGTAAGGAAGACCTCGACACAAGAAACAATGCAGACCAGATGGTATATCAGTCTGAGAAGCTTCTTGCAGACAGCGGCGATAAGCTTTCCGATGATGACAAGAGCAAGATTTCATCTGCTGTTGAGGTTCTCAAGGATGCTCTCAAGGGTGAGGATATAAATCTCATCAAGTCCCGTCAGGAGGAGCTTACAAAGATTTTCTATGAGGTTTCCGAAAAGATGTATCAGCAGGCAGCAGGCGCTCAGGGTACAGCTGAAGGCTTTAATCCCGGTGCCGGCTTCAACGGTGACGCAGGCTTTAATTCTCAGACAGACAACTCTGCTCAGGGCGGCTATTATGATGCTTCCTACACCGATGTTGACGGAAACTAATTAAATTTAAGCAGTTAAGGAATAGTGATAAGTCGCTATTCCTTTTGCTCGTTGAAAAGGATAAAATTTTATGGCAGATAAACGAGATTATTATGAGGTGCTCGGAGTTTCCAAGGGTGCGAGTGACGATGAGATAAAAAAGGCCTACCGTAAGATGGCAAAGCAGTACCATCCCGACCTTCACCCCGGAGATAAGGAAGCAGAAGCAAAATTCAAGGAGTGCAACGAAGCATACGAGGTGCTTTCCGATGCCGATAAAAAGGCAAAGTATGACCGCTTCGGTCATGCGGGTGTTGATCCCAATTACGGTGCCGGTGCAGGCGGCGGCTTCGGTGGCTTCGGCGGCGGCTTTGACGGTATGGGATTTGACGGCTTCGGAGATATTTTCTCCAGCTTTTTCGGCGGCGGCTTCGGCGGTTCACAGAGAGTAAATCCCAATGCTCCGCAGCGCGGCGGTGACATACAGAGCAATATAACAATTACATTTGAAGAAGCGGCAAAGGGCTGTAAGAAGACGGTTGAGGTAAACCGTATTGAGGTTTGCGACGCTTGCTCAGGCTCGGGTGCTGCTGCAGGCTCCTCGGCTCAGACCTGTCCCGATTGCGGCGGACGCGGTCAGGTGACAACTCAGCAGAGAACAATGCTCGGTGTTATGCAGGTGCAAAAGCCCTGTCCGAGATGCTCGGGTAAGGGTACAATTATCCCCAACCCCTGTCAGAAATGCCGCGGTACGGGACGAGTACGCAGACCGCAGAAGGTAGAGGTCAATATACCTGCCGGTATTGATGACAGACAGGCTATAAATGTCCGTTCTCAGGGTAACAAGGGTGTAAACGGCGGCCCCGCAGGAGATCTTCGTGTGGGTATCAATGTTATGGCTCATAAATATTTTGAACGAGACGGCTATAATGTATGGTATCAGACAAGCATAAGCTTTGCTCAGGCAGCGCTCGGCAGTGAGCTTATAGTTCCCACTCTTGACGGAAATGTTAAATACAGCATTCCCGCAGGAACTCAGCCGGGTGATGTATTCAAGCTCAAGGACAGAGGTATTCCCAACCTCAACGGCAGAGGCAGAGGCGACCAGCTTGTAAAGGTAAATGTAGAAGTCCCCAAAAAGCTTTCCGAAAAGCAGAAGGACCTTTTAAGACAGTTTGAAGCAGAGCTTAATCCGAACAACAAAGGAAATCTCGGCGACGGCAACTCCAAGGGCAGTATATTCGGTAAGAAAAAGAAATAAACAAATAAAAAGGAACTGATAAACAAAAATTCAGTTCCTTTTTTGTTTAAAAACTATTGAAAAAACTGCCGTTTACCCGTATAATATAATATCTGATAAATAAATGGGCGGTGAGGGGTTTTGATTAAATTTTTTAAGCAATTAAAAGAAGATGTAAACTGTGTCAGAGAACGAGATCCTGCTGCCACTTCATTTTTAGAAATTTTGTTTTTATATCCCGGACTCAGGGCAGTCCGTTCTCACCGTAAGGCACATTGGTTTTATCAGCATAATATGCACTTTATTGCACGATGTATATCGCAGCACAGTGTAAAGAAAACTAATATTGAGATACATCCCGGAGCTAAGATAGGCAGACGCTTTTTTATTGACCACGGTACGGGAGTTGTTATCGGAGAAACAGCCGAAATCGGTGATGATGTCACTATTTATCAGGGTGTAACACTTGGAGGTACGGGTAAGGATGTAGGAAAGCGACACCCCACCGTAGGTTCGGGAGTGCTTATAGGTGCAGGTGCAAAGGTATTAGGCCCCTTTAAGATAGGCAATAATACAAATATTGCGGCAGGAAGCGTTGTACTTAATGAAATTCCCGAAAACTGTACGGCAGTCGGCACACCTGCAAGGGTAGTCAAGCGGGACGGTAAAAGGGTTGATAATCTCGACCAGATACATATCCCCGATCCCGTTGCACAGGAATTTGATAAATTATATAAAAAAATAGAAAGCCTTGAAAAAGAGCTTAAAGCAATAAAAGGAGAAAGCTATGAAGGTTTATAATACGCTTACAAGACAAAAAGAAGAGCTTAAAACAATCAAAGAGGGCGAGGTAAGAATTTATGCCTGCGGTCCCACGGTTTATAACTATATCCACATCGGTAATGCGCGCCCCATCTGCGTTTTCGATGTTTTGCGCCGTTATCTTGAATACAAGGGTAACAAGGTAATTTTCGTTCAGAACTTTACGGATATTGACGATAAAATCATCAACCGTGCAAATGACGAGGGCGTAAGCTTTTCCGAAATTTCCGAAAAGTATATTAAGGAATACAAAACAGATGCCGCAGGACTTAATGTAAGAGAAGCATCCGTTCATCCCAAGGCTACAGAGAATATTGACGAGATTATTTCCATAATTGAAAATCTTGTTGAAAAGGGCTATGCTTATCAGGCAGGAAGCGATGTATATTTCAGCCCCCTCAAGTTCAATGAATACGGAAAGCTGTCACATCAGCCCCTTGATGACCTTATGTCAGGCGCAAGAATCAACATCGGTGAGGTAAAGAAGGAGCCTATGGACTTTGCTCTCTGGAAGGGCTCAAAGCCCGGTGAGCCCTATTGGGAGTCACCCTGGGGACAGGGCAGACCGGGTTGGCATATTGAATGCTCCGCTATGTCAAGAAGATATCTCGGTGAAACAATAGATATTCATTGCGGCGGACAGGACCTTGTTTTCCCCCACCACGAAAACGAAATTGCACAGAGCGAATGCTGCAACGGCAAGCCCTTTGCAAATTACTGGATGCACAACGGCTTTATTACTGTTGACAATGAAAAAATGTCAAAGTCAAAGGGCAACTTCTTCACGGTAAGAGATGTTGCAAAGCAGTTCGGCTATGAGCCTATCAGACTTCTTATGATATCCTGTCAGTACAGAAGCCCCATAAACTATTCATATGACTCTCTTTCTCAGTGCAAGGCTTCACTTACAAGACTTCACACCTGCCGCGATTCACTTGATTTCGCACTCAAGAATGCTGTAGCAGGTGCAGATATAACAGAGCTTAACAAGGAGCTTCAGTCTTTTGTTGAGAAGTTCTGCGAAGCAATGGAGGACGACCTCAACACAGCAGACGCTATAGGCGTACTTTTCGACCTCGTAAGATACATTAACAAGAGCGTACTCACCTCTGCTCCCGAAAAGGAAGCAGTTGAGGCGGCTATCAAGGTATTTGACGAGCTCACAGGTGTTCTCGGTATTGTATACAACGAAAAGGCAGACGAAGAAAACGGTGACGATGCCGAAATTGAAGCACTTATCGAAGAGAGAACAAATGCCAGAAAAGAAAAGAACTGGGCAAGAGCAGACGAAATCAGAAACAAGCTCACCGAAATGGGAATAGTCCTCGAAGACACCCCCCAGGGCGTTAAGTGGCACAGAAGCTGAGATAAATTGAAACAAGGGACTGTGAAATGCAGTCCCTTATTTTAGGAGAAAAATATATGGAAAACCAACTTTATTTACAGGCAAAAGCTGTGATTGAAGAACTTTACGGTAAAGCAAGGCTGAAAACGGGTGATATCGTTGTTGTGGGTTGTTCAACGAGTGAAATCATCGGCTCTGCTATCGGCAGTAATTCAAGCCCCGAGACGGCAAAAATTGTATTTGAGGGACTTTATGATACGGCAAAGGAAAAGGGTGTTTTTCTTGCCGTGCAATGCTGTGAGCATCTCAACCGTGCAATTATTATTGAAAAACAAGCCGTACCCTTTGCCGAAGAGGTAAATGTTGTACCTCAGCCGAAAGCAGGCGGCTCAATGGCTACTCAGGCTTATGCTCATTTCTGCAATCCCGTTGCAGTTGAGGAAATCAAAGCGGATGCCGGTATAGACATCGGTTTTACTATGATAGGTATGCACCTTAAAAAGGTTGCAGTGCCGTTAAGACTTGAAAACAACAGAATCGGCGAAGCTTTAGTGCTTGGAGCCCGTACCCGTCCTAAGTTCATTGGCGGTGCGAGAGCTGTTTATGACGAAAAAATGCTGTAAAAATACGAATAAAAACAAGGGTTATATCAACTGTGACAAGTGATATAACCCTTAATTTTTTATGTTTTTTTATCTTTTTATTTTGCCGATAATTGAGAAGAGAACGAAAACAACAATGTTTGCGGCAATTATAGTTGAGCCTACAGGAGTGCCCATAAGTACGGAAATGAGTATGCCCGAGGTAGCACACACAACGGAAACTACTGCCGCACATATAATAACCTGTCTGAAGCTCTTGAAAAGTCTCATAGCACACAATGCGGGGAATACGATAAGTGCGGAAATGAGAAGTGAGCCTACAAGATTCATTGCAAGAACAATGATAACAGCAGTTATAACTGCAATAAGCATATTGTATGCCTTTGCCTTGACACCCGTTGCGAGAGCGAAGTTTTCGTCAAAGGTTACAGCGAAAATCTTGTTGTAGAACAAAACGAAGAGTGCAACAACAAGCACGGAGAGAACAACGCACAGTAAAACATCTGTTTTTGAGAGTGTGAGAATTGATGTTGAGCCGAAGAGCGTACTGCACACATCTCCCGAAAGGTTGCTCGAGGACGAAAACAGATTCATTATAAGATAGCCTATTGCCAGAGAGCTTACAGAAAGCATCGCTACTGCCGCGTCACCTTTGAGCCGTATTTTTTCGGAGCCGCTTATGAGTACAACGGCACATAAAACAGTTCCGGGTAAAACAAGCAGCATATCGTTTGTAAGGTTTAATATACCGGCAACGCACATAATACCGAAGGCTACATGTGAAAGACCGTCACCTATAAACGAAAAACGCTTCAATACAAGTGTTACACCTAAAAGAGAGGAGCACAGAGCAATCAGCACACCTACTATAAGCGCATACTGCACAAAGGGATACTGAAAATAAGATATAAGTTTATCAAGCATCTTCATTACCTCCCTTTGTGAAAGCAAGTCCTGCCGCACTTTTGAGATAATCTTCCTTTGTGCCGAAGAAAAGCGGCTCATGGCTTATGTGAAGAATATGAGTTGCATATCTGAGGGCCGCTGAAATGTCGTGTGAAACCATAATTACGGTTATCCCGTATTCGCGGTTGAGCTTATTTATCTGCTCATACATTTCCATTGTGACCTTGGGATCAAGTCCTGCAACGGGCTCGTCGAGAACGAGCATTTTCTGAGTTGCACAAAGTGCTCTTGCAAGCAAAACTCTTTGCTGCTGACCGCCCGATAATTCTCTGTAGCAACGCTTGGATAAGTGTGTGATGCCCATTTTCTCCATACTTTCTATTGCAAGGGCTTTCTCTGCCTTGTTATAGAACGGACGAAGAGCGCATTTGTTTAAGCACCCCGAAAGTACTATTTCGTTTACGGAAGCGGGGAAGTCCTTTTGTACGGTGGTCTGCTGGGGAAGATAACCGATTTCGGACTGTTTGAGACCGTCACCCGTGATAATCTGTCCCGACAGGGGGGCTTTGAGATGAAGAATTGTTTTCATCAGCGTGCTTTTGCCTGAGCCGTTTTCGCCGATTATGCAAAGATAATCGCCCTGATTTACTTGGAAATTTATATTTGCGGCAACAACCGTACTGTCATAGCCGAGTGTGAGATTTTTACAGGTTAATAAAGCCATATTTTGCTCCTTTAGTTGAGTGCCTCTTTAAGTACCGAGAGATTTTCCTGCATAATGCCGAGGTATGTTACATTATTTTCAACATCCCTTGCAGTTACGGACTGCATTGAGTTGAGGGCGAGTACCTTCTGATTTTTGTCGGCTGTGTTTGAAATAACAGTATTGGCAACAGAACCGTCTGAGCTTTCTGTCACAATAACTGCACCGAGCTTGTTTTCTTCGAGCTTGTCCGACAGGAAAATTACTGTTTCAAAGCTTGCCTGGGTTTCTGTTGAACAGCCTGAGAAAGCAGCATAGTAATTCAGGTTGTATTCGTCAACAAGATATCTGAAGGGGAATCTGTCTGCAACAACTATTGTGTTGTATGCACTTGTGGTTACAGCTTCTGTATATTCTTTATTTAGAGTGTTGAGTTTTTCAATATAGCTGTCTGCATTTGCTTTATATATGTCTTTATTCTCTGCATCAATTTCGCTGAGCTTTTCAGCGATATGCCCGCATATTGCTACGGCATTTTTAAGAGAAAGCCAGATGTGTTCATCTTTTTCGCCCTCATGGGAGTGCTCTTCACCCTCTTCGTGGTCGTGTTCTTCGCTCTGCATACCCTCAACGGTTTCTTCCTCGAGTACCTCTTCACCGAGAAGCTCAATAAGATTTATCACCGTCATATTCTCATTTGTTGCATTTTTAAGAGCATCCTCAACCCATGAATCCGATTCACCGCCCACATATATGAACATATCGCAGCCGGATACCGTTACCAGGTCTGTAACCGTGGGCTGATAGCTGTGTAAATCCACGCCGTCATCAAGAAGCAGGGTAAGCTCAACATCCCGGAGCTTCTCACCGAGAATCTGTCTTACCCAGTCATACTGCGGAAAGGTTGTTGCAACTATATTCAATTTGTCCGTGCCTTGTGCGGGTGTGTCCGAACACGCACAAAAGCAGGTGATTATCATTGTTAATACTATTATAAGTGCTGTTATCTTTTTCATAATTTTCTCCTTATCCGTTTTTACAGTTCTTGCAGGTTCCGTATAAAACTGTTTTCGACTTGTTTATGCTGAAGCCCTCTTGCTGTGCCAATTCATTCTGCAGCTGACTTGCATATGAAGTTTTCATATGAAAGGTTTTGCCGCATTCAACACAGGAAAGATGTATTGCATTTGAGCAATGGGTGCTGTTTACAAACTGATAGAAAACATCACGGCTGCCCTCGCTTATATCGCAGCGGACAAGTCCGTCCTTTTTCATAGCGGAGAGATTCCTGTAAATCGCGCTGCGGCTTATATCATATTGAGAAAGGGCAGCATATATATCCTTGACACAGAATTTATCGTGCGGATGAGACTGAAAAAACTCATAAAGGAGCTTTCTCTGCTCGGTCATATACGCCATACTATCGCCTCCGATTTGCGAATCATTCGCAAATTATTATAGCTGAATGCTGTTGTTATGTCAATATATTTTTGATTATTATAAGCGGCAGTTTTCTGAATGTTTACGACAATTTTGTCATAATGCACAAAACGGGTGTTTTTGCTGCAAATCAGAAAAAATATACACAAACAGATTTTTGTGCAAAATTCACATAATTTTCAAAGTTTAGTGAAAAATATTGACAATATGTGCTATGTATGCTATTATAAAGCCACAGAGAACAAATAAGTTTTCTGAAACCAAAAGAGAGAGTGAGTCCGATGGTTCATTAACAGATTTCCAAAGAAAAGAGAATGAAAATCCCTGCGGCTGAGTAAAGAAAAAAAGGTTTTTAGCCGTAAAAGAGATTTTCAAAACAAAAAGAGAGAGTGAGTCCGATGGTTTATTAAATTAAACAAATAAAAACAATTTAATACTTGGTAAAAAAAATTATTTTATTGCAATTTTTGTTTTTTTATTGTCTTTATCCTCCTTAATCCGCAATAAAGGTTTGTCTTCAGGGAAATGAGAAAAATAACAGATTATGTATATTGACGGAAAGTAAGATACAAGAAAAACCTTTGTTGCCATAAAATCAGACCGAACTCCTTTTGTGTTCTTTTTGGTAAAATATATAAAAAATAAAAGCATCTTTTCGGAAAGTCCCTCCGTCAAGATGCTTTGTTTTTTCTGAAGTATTATCAATAGACCTTAATCCATTCCATATCGACCTTGCCTCTTGCACTTAAAATCTCAATGAGCAGCTCGTCTGTTTCGCAATTATCGTCAACCGCAACGATTTTTCTGCTGCCTACCGTTGTGCCCTGAGCCTGGGGATCCCATCCGCCGTCAATGAAAGCCTTTATTCTGAAATGCTGTATACGCTGTCCTTCGCTTATTCTTTCAGCAAGCTCAACGAAGGAGATTTTCTGCTTTTCTTTAAGCTTTACACGGTATTTCGGCTGAGTGGGATTTTCTGTAAGAATTTCAACGATTTCGGCATCTTCTGCCTTATTTACACCGAAGCTCTCACGGATTTTCTGACCTAATTCACCGAGTCGCTTTATGTCTCTCTCGTCAAATTTACCGTCCGGCTTGGGGGGAATATTCAGATTAAAGGTTGAGTTGTTGCCCACGGAATTGAGGTACGAGGTAAAAAGTCTGTCAAGAGAATGAGGCTCTTCGTTTTCGTGATAGAACCAGCCCGGTCTTATTGACATATCAACCTCTGCGGGAGCAAAAACAAGTCCCTTTGAGTATAAAATATTTGAAAGAGAGCCTATATTTATATCGGAATTATACATATATGAAAGGTCGCCCTCTAAAGGTCCCTCGTCTGTCTGAGGCTCTCCCGAGAAAGGACACAGCTCAACAGGGACTACCGCCCATTGCTCGTAAGGAGCTTTTCCCGCTTCGTTTCCGCACCAACGGATAGGGCCTTTGTCGTTGAAAACGCAAGCACCGGGCTGTAATTTATGAATAAGCTCTAAGTAGCCGTCAAAATCGTACACCTGCTTTTTGCCGTTGGGACCTTCCCCGCAGGCACCGTCAAACCATACATAGAAAATTTCACCGTAGTTTGTCAGCAGCTCGGTTAACTGATTTTTATAGTAGGTGTTGTATTTGTCTGTACCGTAATACTGCGAATTTCTGTCCCACGGCGAAAGATAAAATCCGAATTTCAGACCGTACTTTCTGCAGGCATCAGACGCTTCCTTTACAATATCGCCCTTGCCGTTTTTATAGGGACTGTTTTTCATTGAATGCTCTGTATATTTTGTCTGCCATAAGCAAAAGCCGTCGTGGTGCTTTGCTGTCAGCACCATACCGCTCATACCCGCATCCTTTATAGCCTTTGCCCATTGCTCGCAGTCAAGCTCGGTGGGATTGAAAATTGCGGGATCCTCTTTTCCCGTGCCCCATTCAAGATTTGTGTAGGTGTTGGGGGAGAAATGCACAAAAGCGTAAAAGGGAGTTTCCCTGAGCATTGACAGCTGTTTTTCGTCGGGCTTTACTTTTGAAGCCTGTGAAAGAAATCTTTTCATACCTTAACCTCTTTATTTCATAAGTTTTTCGATTATTGCCGTACATCCCGTGACAATGTCATTATATGTCACCTCAAAATTCCCCGTATACCACGGGTCCGCAACGCTTTTTTCGCTGCCTGCCCATTGAAGCAGCTTTGTGACCTTGTGTTTTTTATCGTCACCGAAAATACGCAGAGTGTTTCTTACATTGCTGTCATCCATACAGATAAAGAAATCGTATTTATCGTAATCGCTCTTTTTCAGCTGTACAGCCTTTTTTTCCTCGCAGGAGATTGAGTGTTTTTTGAGCTCTCTTCTTGCGGGAGGATATACGGGATTTCCTATTTCTTCGGTGCTTGTTGCCGAGGAGCAGACAAAAAACTCTGTTTGGAGCCCTTTATCGGCAAGCATTTTTTTGAAAACAAATTCCGCCATAGGAGAACGGCAGATGTTTCCTAAGCAAACAAACATAATTTTCGTCATATATACACCACCATTAACGAACTGATAAAATAATAACATACTGCCGATATTAAAGCAATAAAAAAATCAGAGCCTGTAAAAAACAAGCTCTGATTATCAATTTTTATTTAAAAGCAGCTGAGCTGTTAAGAAGCAGTGTGCTGTAGATGAAAAGTACATCCTGATTGTTGAAATCTATGAAATTTCCGAGCATTGCACTCTGTATATAACGGATATCAACAACATAGATTTTTGCATAGCCCTCGCACAGCAAAGGAGTAAGAGAGCTTCCGAAGGAATCGCGGAAAATAATAAGCTCCTTGTCTGTTGCGGCTTCGGGATTTTCTATTGTAAGCAGAGCATCCGAGCCGCAAAGGAACATTTCGTAAGGGTCCCTGCCTGTTGCCGCTTCCATATCATACATATCCTTTTCTACCGCAATGCCTGTGTTGTAGCTTGTTACAATGCAGTTAAGGAGAGTATCGTTTGTGAGATATTTAAGGGTATCAGGCTCTAAGGGGAGAGCGGACTGTCCGTAATAAACACCGTAGAAAGGACTGTCAACGGTATTTTCTGTGTATTCGCCCGAAATTTCAACGCCCATTTTTTGAGCAAGACGCTGTGCTACATCAACAATGCTTTCCTGCTTCCAATGAGTGTCTGTGCGGTAGTAATCTTCAACGGAAAGTAAATCAAAAATGTCGATATATTCCATATACGATGTCTTTTCTTTCATAAATGAAACGAGGGCCTCGTAGTCCATTGAGAGATAGCCGTTTTCCTCTGCTAAAAAGTAGTTTTTATCGGGAACTACGGAGAAATATACATTCATACCTTTATCTGCCATATAGGTTTCATAGAGATATGAGAATTTGTCCGCAGAGTTTGTGAGCATATCCTCACTTAAGGGATATTCAAGCTTTGAAACATAACCGTCTGCAATATAGAGGTCGTTATTATCCTTTTTATTGAAGATGTTGAACTCCGTGAGAGCCTTTATTCTTCTGAAAAGGTCACGAAGAGGGAACTGGTCGAGAGTGTAGTCCTCAAAAGAGGTCATAAACTTACCCGAAAGGATTGTTTCAACCGAAAGCTCGGGGAAGGATGCGAGTGCTCTTCTTTCGGATTCCGAATAATCGTCGGGTGCCTTTACCCAGGTGAAAACGGATAAGCCGAAAAGGAAAACAGCCAATACTGCACTGACAATAATATTTTTAATGTTGTTTTTCATTTTTTCAGCCTCCTGTCAGAATCGGAAATATAAGAACGGATTGAATGAGCCGTCAACGAGGTATGCTGTTATCAGTACGAGTAATACAACGAGTGCAACAGGCTCAATAACATTTATGCATTTTTCGATTTTGCTGTTCTTTTTAAGAGCAGCCATAGCCTTGACGGGTAATTCGGTTGAGCCGATTATTGCAATTACAATAATAACGGCAAAGCTTCTGAGATAGTACAGCCATTCGTCGGAGTAGAAGGGAAGTGAGCCTGCACCGAACATACCTGCAATATCTGCGAATGCCTGTGACATATCGCTTGCATTGAAGATAACAAAGCTTATAACTATAAGGAGCATAACATAAATATGTGAGAAAAGCTTTGATTTTTCAATATACTTTTTAAGCCAGAGCTTTTCAATTATGAGAAGCACCGCAAAATAAAGTCCCCATACTATGAAATTCCAGGCTGCACCGTGCCAGAAGCCTGTGAGCATCCATACTACGAAAATATTTCTGAAGCCCTTTATTTTTGAAACTCTGTTGCCGCCTAAGGGAATATATACATAATCTCTGAACCAGGAGCCGAGAGAAATATGCCATCTTCTCCAGAACTCGGTAATGCTCTTTGAAACAAAGGGATGACGGAAGTTTTCCATAAAGTCAAAGCCGAAGAGCTTGCCAAGACCTATTGCCATATCGGAATAACCGGAGAAATCGAAATAGATGTGAAGTGTAAAGCAGATAGCGTAAAGCCAGTAGAAAAGAACCGACTTATCATCACTTGCTCTGAATATATCGCAAACCTCGCCCAAAGCGTTTGCAATAAGCACCTTCTTTGAAAGACCTATAATAAAACGGCGGATACCTGCTGCGGCATATTCAAAGGAGTGTTTTCTTTCTATGAGTTGTTTTTCAACATCGGAGTAGCGGACAATGGGGCCTGCTATGAGCTGAGGGAAGAGAGATACATAAGCCGCAAGAGTTATAAAGTTTTTCTGAGCGGGAACATCTCCGCGGTATACATCTATTGTGTAGCTGAGAAGCTGGAAGGTATAAAAGCTTATGCCTATAGGCAGAGCGATTTTCAGAAGCGGTACGGAAAGTGAGGTTACTGCATTGAAATTTTCAATGAAGAAGTCCGCATATTTGAAATAACCCAGCATACCGAGGCTTACAACTGCAGAAAGAGTTACCCACAGCTTTGCAAGAAAGGTGCCGCGATGCTTTTCTGTGAGAAGTCCCAATACATATCCTATGAAAATTGTTCCTAACATAAGGAAAACATACTTAGGCTCGCCCCAACCGTAGAAAAACAGACTGGACAGCAGTAATACTGTATTTTTAAGCTTCTTGGGAGCCACAGTATAAAGCAGTATTACTATAGGAAGAAAGTAATATAAAAACGGAATACTTGAAAATAACATATCAGTACCTCTGTTTCAAAAACATTTGTTAAAAATAGCAGGTATATGCCGCAAGTGACATATACCTGCCCGTATTCATCAAAATATCAATTTATAAACGGATATTTCGGATTAAGCTTCGAAGCTCATGGGAGCCATTACGAAGTATACGAAGTTGCCTTCTGTTGCATCTGCCATTTCGTCAGCTGTAACACAGATGTTCCATCTGAGGTTAGCGTTGTCTTTAAGAGTCTTAACGAAAGCATCTGCATCTGCGCCTTCTTCAAGCTCGAAAACATAGGAAACGAAAGCGATTGAGCCGATCATAGGAGCAACCATAACACCGGACTTGAAGCCTGTGATTTCAGCGTTGTCAAAACCTGAAAGGAAGCCTGCTTCAACTTCCATAGCGCCCATACCTACTGCAGAAACAGCTTCGTTCTGAGCGAGCTCTTCACCGATAGCTAAAGCTGTGAGGTCTGTGCCGTTAGCAACGATATCCTTGAAAGCAGCAACGAGTGTTGTAGCTACTGAGCCTTCTGTTGTGCCTTCGCTTGCAGTTGTTTCTTCGCCTTCAGTTGTTTCTTCGCCTTCTGCAACAGTTGTTTCTTCTGTAACAGTTGTTTCTTCTGTGCCTGTAGTTGTTTCTTCAGTTGTGTTGCCTGTGCAAGCAACGAGAGCGATGGATGCTGCGAGAATAGCAACGAGAACAAAAATAAGTGACTTTTTCATTGGTAGTTTCTCCTTAAAAATAAATTTTATTTGTTTGTGCAGGAAATTTTCCATAAATTTTCTGCATTATTGAAGATGAGCATTACAGTACAGCTGTCTTTTCCCGACTTTATTTCAAGCGTGTATGTTTCTTCGCAGTCTGCATCAATGAGCCAGACAACACTCGTTTTGCCGTTTTCAGAAGAGTAATTCTGAATTGTTCCTCCGTTTGCAGTAACATCGGCTTCACCTGAGAGAGTAATCTCCAAGGGGATTTCGAGTAATTCTTTCTCATTTGCTGCTGCCACAGAATATGAAGCTCTTGCCGTGCTGAGAGGCATTGCTTCCTGTGAAAGATTCGTGCCGTTCATTGAAACAGTAAAGGACTTGTTTGAATTCAAACCAAAGCCTACTGCAACAATTAAGCATACGCACGCCGCAAGTGTTGTTATATTGCGGATTACTTTAAGAGAAGATGTTTTCCCGGAGACTGTCGGCTGTTTTTCTGTATTCAGAACTCTTTCCCGAAGCTCCATGGGAGCGGTTATGTTTTTGTAAGCGTTAGTTTGTTTTTCGTTGAACATCTTTCTTCAATCCACCTCTTTCAATAAGCCTTGCAAAAGCTCTCTGCCTCTCTTGAGCCGCATTTTTACTGCCGACTCTGTGATAACGAGCTGCTTTGCAACCTCCTCCACGGAAAAACCTTCAAGGTAATGAAGCGTCATAACGGTTCTTAGTTTTACGGGAAGAGAAGATAACATTGAAAAAACATCTTCACCGTCTCTCGGAATGTCCTCATAGTGTGAAAACTCGGATATCTCATCAAGAGAATAGTGATTTCTGATTTTTTTGTGACGCAGCATATCATAGCAACGGTTTACGGTTGTTCTGATTAGCCATGCCTTTTTGTGATTGTCATCCTTGAATTCGGGGGAAGCTTCTGTGTATTTCAGAAAAACATCCTGAACAGCATCCATTGCATCTTCGCTGTTTTGTAAATGAGAAAGTGCAAGACGGTACAGCATATCTGAGTAAAGTTCATAAACCGCAGAAATATCATTTTTGCGGAGCCTGACTATACGCACTGATTTGCCCTCCTGTTAATAAAACGATTCAGAATGTGAATAGGTCACATTTTTTTTTTTGAAAAAAATAAAAAAATATTTTTTTTCGCATACAAATACTATTTTAACATATTATTTACAATTTTTCCATAGGGAGTTTTAACTTAAAGTAGACATAAACAGCTTTTTATGGTAAAATATTGAATATATTTTTTTCTTTGGAGAAGATTTATGAAAAAAACAGGAAAAATAAAAAAAGATAAACAGAAAGAAGAAGCACATATTTTCAGAAACACCTTTTTTATGCTGAAATGTGCTTTTAAGTGCGCACCTGTTTCTCTGGTGCTTATATATCTTGCATACATACTGGAAAATGTTTACTATTCCGTGGTTTTCAATGTAATGTTTCTTGAAACTGCAATGTCTATCATTGAGGGCAACGGCACATGGGAAGAATTTGCAACCAAAATCACAATAATAATTGCGGGTAAATTGGCTGTCGATCTGTTTGCATATATAGATATGTATACAATAAGAACAAAGTTTGAAATAAAGGTTGAAAGCTATATAAACAATCTTATCTTTGAAAAGGCACAGCAGGTGGAGCTGGGCTGTTATGAGGCTCCCGATTTCTTCGATAACTATAACCGTGCTACCTGGGTTGTGGATAAGGGCGGCTTCAAGCGTATCATAGAAGGCTCTGCCTGGACTATAGGCTCACTTATAAGCTTTATTTTCATTATAGTATATCTTGTGAAAATAGATCCCTTCCTTTTGCTTTTAGTTGCCTGTCCTGCCGTGCTTATGGTTTTAAGAGTTGTTGAAAACAAGGTTACCTTCGAAAAAGAAAAGGAAATGACACCTTATGAAAGGCAGAAGGAATATATCCGCAGAACAGTGCTCTTAAAGGACTTTGCAAAGGATATAAAGACTACCGATATTTTTGATGTTCTCAAAATCCGTTTTAAGTCTGCTATAGATGAAAATATTAAGATTATAAGAAAATACGGCTGGAAGCTGGTTTTTATTAATGTTGCAGGCGATATTTTCGGTAATGTCCTGCCCGTTATAGGGGGCTTGGGTTACGGAAGCTACAGACTTATTTATTCACAGAATCTTGAAATCTCCGAATTTTCCGTGCTTGTTTCCGCCATTATGACATCAAAGAACAAGCTCAATAACTTTGCACGCTATTTTGCAATGCAGCAAAAGCACTGTTTATGGGTACAGAATTTAAGAAATTTCCTGAACTATGAGCCGAAAATCACGGACGGTGCACTCGAAGCCGATGATTTCAGAAGCCTTGAATTCAGAAATGTTACCTTCTCTTACGGTGAGGATAAGCCGCCCGTTCTGAAAAATGTTTCTTTCAAGATAAACAGAGGCGAAAGTATTGCTGTAGTGGGACATAACGGAGCCGGCAAAACAACACTTTCAAAGCTTATTATGCGTCTTTATGATGTAAAAGATGGCGAGATACTCTATAACGGCAGAAATATAAAGGAATATTCACTCTCAAGCTACAGAAAAAAATTCTGCTCCGTTTTCCAGGATTACAAGATTTTCGCAATGACGGTTGCGGAAAATGTACTCGTAAAGGAAACGGACGGGGAAAATATACATATTGCCGAAAGGGCACTTGAAATGGGCGGAGTTGCCGACAAAATAAATTCCCTTGAAAAGAAGGCAAACACTCTGCTTACAAGAGAATTTGACAATAACGGTGTTCTGCTTTCGGGCGGTCAGGCGCAAAAGGTTTCAATTTCCAAGCTTTTTGCGAATGACGATTTTGAGGTTGCCGTTCTCGACGAGCCGTCATCTGCCTTAGACCCCGTTGCGGAATCGAAGATGTATGATTCCATTATGGAGGGCACAAGGGACAAGACAGTAATTTATATTTCACACCGTCTTTCAAGTGCAACAAGAAGTGACAATATTCTTGTTTTTGAAAAGGGAGAAATTATTGAACGCGGCAGCCATTCACAGCTTATGGAAAAGAACGGTGCCTATGCCGAGATGTTCACCTTGCAGGCTTCGGGCTACAAGGACGGAGAGGAGAGTGAGCCGGATTATGAATGATACTTTGAATAAAAAGAGCAAGGATAAGGAAAAGGAAAAGGCTCACAGCGTGAGAAACTATTTCTTTATGTTAAAGCTCGTCTTTAAGGTTTCCCCCGTGTTGGTTGTTCTTATGGTAGTGCTTGATGCACTTATGAATTTACCGTGGACACTTTTTAATGTTGTTGTTCTCAAATATGTTATAGATGTTGTAACCGAGGGCACCGACCTTTACAGAATTGCGCTTGTATGCGTTGTTTTCTCTGTTTTTGTGTTTGTTCTGAATATTATCAATACTTCATTTTATGAGCTTAACTATCATAAGCAGAAGCAGAAGCTTTACCATAAAATATATTCAATGATATATGAAAAAGCAGCAAGAATGGATATATCCTCTTATGATGATCCGAAATTCTACAACGATTTTGTTCTTGCAATGAATATGATGGAGTCCAGAGCAGAAACTGTTATTGAAGATACCCAAAGACTTGTCACAAATTTTGTTAGTCTTACAACAATAATATCTGTTATAGTGTCAATAGACCCCGTTTGTCTTCTGTTTGTGGTTGCCTGTATTGTTATTATGGTGCCTATGGGCAGAGTTATATCTAAGATAGATGTAAAAAGAAAAGAGGCTATGACACCTCTTGACAGAAAAAATCTTTATTTCCAGCGAGTATTTTATCTTCAGGACTATGCAAAGGAATTAAGACTTAACCCCTACGGAGAAATGATAGACCGCCGTTATAAAAAGAATATAATTGACCGTCTGCAAACAATCTCTCCGTTTCTCAGAAAGCAGTGGCAGTTATATTTCTGTCAGGAAAGCCTGCCGATGACACTTATCATAAACTTCGGTGTGTGTATGTATATGGGTTATCAGGCTATAGTAAAAAAAGAGGTTTCTCTGGGAGACTTCGTTGCTACCTTCAACGGTGTTTCCACAGTAAGCTCAAGCGTATTTTTCCTCACAAGCTGGTTTACTATCCGTTTCAGAGAAAACGGCTATCAGATTGAAAAATTCCGCCGTTTTATGAATGCTGAGGAAACAATAAAGGACGGCACGGGCACAACAAAACACGAAAAGCCCGTCAGCATTAAATTCAATAATGTATCCTTTACATATCCCGGCAACGATAAGCCCACTCTTAAAAACATCAATTTTGAAATAAAGCCCTATCAGAAAATTGCTCTGGTAGGCTACAACGGAGCGGGAAAAACCACTCTTACAAATCTGTTGCTTCGTTTGTATGATGTTACGGAAGGCTCAATCACCGTTGGCGGTAAGGACATAAGAGAATGGGATAAAAAAGCATATCACAGAAATTTTGCGGCAGTTTTTCAGGATTTTGCACTTTTCGGTGCAACCTTGGGTGAGAATGTTTCAATGGATGCTGCTCCCGATGCAAAAAGAGTTGAAGCAGCTCTGAAAGAAAGTAATTTCACCAAGACACTTGAAAACGGCACAGATACCATTCTTCTGAGAGAATTTGACGATAACGGTGCTTCTCTCTCGGGCGGTGAGGCTCAGAAGGTTGCCGTTGCAAGAGTATTTTATAAGGATTGCCCCTTTGCAATTCTTGACGAGCCGAGTGCAAATCTCGATCCCGTTTCCGAATATGCTCTCAATGAAGCTATGGTAAGAGCTGCAAAGGAAAAGAGTGTTATATTTATATCTCACCGTCTCTCAACAACGGTTATGGCGGATGTGATATATATGCTCGAAAACGGAGAAATCGTTGAAAGCGGCTCACACGATGAGCTTATGGCAAAAAACGGCAAGTATGCATATATGTTCAGACTTCAGGCTGATAAATATAAGTCTTAAAAATTATAAACAACAAAAGCAAAGGCGGTATCGGAAAAATTCCGATACCGCCGATTCTGTTTTGTATTATTCTTCGTCCTCAAAAACCTCGTCAAGTGCGAGCTTTACGCCGCAAGCGGGACATTCAAGGTCATATTCATCATCTTCAAAGAGAGATTCATCAAAGAAAATTGTTTCGTGACAGTTGGGACACTCAAATTCATAAGAGCCTGCGTCCTCGTCATAATCAAAGCCGTCACAGCCGCTGCAGCCTTCGCAGCCGTTGTCGTCCTCGTCTTCATAAACGATTTCTTCAACTAATTCAAGGTCTTCGTCAATGGCGTCAACCTGATCGCACAGATCGGCAACTGTGAGAGCCATATCGTCAAGAATATCCATCATAGCGGCAATAACCTTGCCCTCGGGAGTTTCCTTGCTGAGGTTAAGACCTTCTGCAAGACCTTTGAGATATGCAACTTTTTCTGTTATAGTCATTTTTACAGTCCTCCTGTATGTTTATCAAAAAAGCGGCTTGTTTCAGCCGCTTTTATTGCAAATTAATTACGCACGGCCGAGATATTCGCCTGTACGGGTATCAATCTGGATCATTTCACCCTCGTCAATGAAAAGGGGAACCTTAACCTCAACACCTGTTTCAAGAGTAGCAGGCTTGAGAGTGTTTGTTGCTGTGTCGCCCTTGAAACCGGGATCGGTCTTAACAACCTGAAGGTCAACAAAGTTGGGAGGCTCAACACCGAATACCTTGCCCTTATAGGAAAGAACACGGCAAGTCATATCTTCCTTAACGAACTTGAAGTTATCATCAAGCTCGGACTGACCGATGGGAACAAGCTCATAGGATTCGGGATCCATAAAGTAGTAGAGATCACCATCGTTGTAGGAATACTGCATTTCTTTTCTTTCAATGTATGCTGTGGGGAACTTGTCGGTGGGGCTGAATGTTTTTTCAACAACGCTTCCTGCGATAACATTTCTTATCTTTGTACGCACGAAAGCAGCACCCTTACCGGGTTTTACATGCTGGAATTCAATGATCTGCCATACATTGCCTTCCATTTCAAAAGTAACGCCGTTTCTGAAATCGCCGGCTGATACCATAAATATCAATCCTTTCTGTGAGTAGTGGTGATTACCATTCTTAAATATAATATAATATAATTGTTTGTTTTTCAAGTACCTAAATGCAAAAACAGGAACTTTTTACAGAAAAAACAAATATTTTTACAATATTATAAGCTCCTTGGGGCTGCAGGTGAGATTTTTATGTCCGTCTTTTGTGATAAGTGCCATATCCTCAATACGCACACCGAAAAGTCCGGGCAGATAAATTCCGGGCTCAACCGTAACAACATTGCCCTCCTTGAGTGTGCTTTTTGATTTGGGAGAAACGGAGGGGAATTCGTGAATTTCAACTCCTACGCCGTGACCTGTTCCGTGACCGAAATTGTCTCCGTAGCCGGCAGACACTATAACATCTCTTGCCGCCTTATCGGCATCGAAGCAGGAAACGCCTTCTTTAAGAACGGACAGGCATTTTTTCTGTGCATCAAGCACGGTGTTATATACCTCTCTCTGCTTTTTTGTGGGCTTGCCCACACAGACGGTTCTTGTCATATCCGAATGATAGCCGTCAACCGTTGCACCGAAATCGAGAGTGACAAAGTCGCCCGACTGAATTTTTTTATTGCCCGGAACACCGTGAGGCTTGGAGGAATTTTCTCCGCTTACGGCAATTGTTTCAAAGGAAAGTGCATCTGCCCCGTTTTTAAGCATAAAGTAATCAAGCTCAAGGGCTACTTCCTTTTCGGTCTTATCCGTGGAGATAAAGCCTAAAATGTGATTGAAGGCAGCTTCTGCAATCTGCTGTGCCTTTACTATTTTGGAAACCTCTGAGGAGGTTTTTATTTCACGCATTTCGTCTATAGCACAGCAAAGAGCAGCGGATGTTTCAAATTCTGTGTCGGGAAGCTTTTCCTTGAGTGTTTCAAAGAATGCCAATGAAACATAAGAATTTTCAACAGCCACCTTTTTTATGCCGTTCAAATTAAAGATTTCGTTGAGTGTATCATATAAATTATATGAATCCTTTACAAATTGAGCACCGATCGTCTGTGCGGCGGCTTCCGTGTAGCGGGAATCGGTAAAGAATATTGTTTCTTTTTCGCTTACAAACAACACACCGTCAGAGCTCGGAAAATCCGTGAAGTATCTGCGGTTTGCCTCTGAAAAAATCAGAGCGGCATCACAAAAGGATGAAATTTTTTCATTTAAGATTTTTGTTTTCTCTGTCATTAGCCTTTGTGCCCCATTTCTTTCTGATATAACCTTTGTTTTTGAGATAATTGCGTTCTCTTTCTCTCAGTCTCCTGAACCTTGAACCGAACAGTACCTCGGGCTTTGCGTAATGCACTAAAACCGATACGGCTCCCGCGGCATTAGCCCCCTGTATGTCGGTAAAAAGCTGGTCGCCTATCATGGCAAGCTCCGACACATCCACACCGAGCTTTTTTGCCGCAACAAAGAAATTCTTTGTTAAAGGCTTTCTTGCCATTGCGATATAAGGAATATGCCCCATTTTACGGCTGAAATGCTTTGCACGCAAGGAATAAGTGTTGGTTATGATTATAACCTTGAAGCCCGCCTCCTGCACATTTTTTATCCAGGAGCGAACTCCCGATAAAACAGTAAAGCTTGAATCATAAGCCGTGGTGTTGTCGATATCAATTCCCACCGCCTTAACACCCATTTCTTTCAGGTCTTGGATACTTATATCGCTTATCTTTTCATATTCATATTTAGGGATTGCATTAAAATTGTTTTCGTTCATAGGGTTATTATCTCCGTATTTTTTCTGCATATATATTAATGCGGAAAAAAACAAAAGCGGACCTTTCAATGAAAGGCCCACTGCGAAACAAACTCTTATTTGTATTTGCGTTTACGAGCAGCTTCAGACTTTTTCTTTCTCTTTACAGAGGGTTTCTCGTAGTGTTCTCTTTTGCGTACTTCCTGGATAACACCGTCACGAGAAGTCTGGCGCTTAAAGCGTCTGAGTGCACTATCAAGAGATTCGTTTTCTTTAACTTTTACCTGACTCATTATATATTCCCTCCCTCCGCATTTGCGTGGGTCAACATCTGTTTGACACCTTGACATTATACAACACACTTGCTACTGTGTCAATACATTTTTTCGAGTATTTTTCTATTTTTTTGCAATAAAAAAATATATTTTCAGGAGGTAAAAAATGTCAGCGGTCGCACTTCTGAGCGGTATAGCTATTTTCGTTTACGGCTTACTGCTTCTTTCGGATTCTATGAAACGGGGCTTCTCCGAAAAACTTACAAAAAAGCTTGCCCGTTTTACCTCAAACCGATTTTCGGCGGTGCTGACGGGTACGGTATTTACGGCACTTATGCAGTCCTCGTCTGCTTCGTCAGTTATGACCGTAAGCTTGGTTGATGCGGGAAAAATGTCTGTTACGGGAGCTTTCTGGATAATAGTGGGCGCGAACATCGGCTCTGTTTTTACAAACTTTCTCACGGCAATAGAGTTTTCGGATATAGCACCGCTTTTCTGCTGTGCGGGAGTGCTGCTTCTGGGTATTTCAAAAAAAGAAAGCACTCATAATAAAGCTTTCGCTTTACTCGGCTTCGGGCTTTTGTTTGTAGGGATGAACACAATGTCTTCTGCTGTTTCGGGACTTAAAAGCGACAAAAGAATAATTAATATGTTAGGCGGCTGCAGTAATCCTGCTTCGGGGATAGTCTGCGGTGCGGCTCTGACGGCAATTCTGCAGTCCTCTGCGGCAATAACGGCTCTTTTGCAGACTATGGCTGCAGGCGGTCTTATTGGCCTTCAGGAAGCATTTTTCATATCCTTAGGCTCAAATATAGGCACCTGTCTTACCAGTCTTATAAGTGCCGTGAGTGTTAATCAGACGGCAAAAAAGGTAGCCCTCTTTCATCTGCTTTTCAATATTTTTTCGGCTCTTCTCTTTGTTGTTTTATGTGTGCCGTTTGATATAGTAAGCCTTGTTGAGATAAGTGTAAGAACGGACATAAAAACACAGATTGCATTTGTGAATATGCTGTTCAATATCGTTCCCGCTTTTGTTATGCTATTGTGTCCCGTTGACACACTAAGAGGCTTATTGAGAAAAAATAGGCTTAAAGCTGTAAAGATATGATAATAAAATATTGACTTATATAATAAGTCGTGATAAAATAGTTTCGATTTAATATATCAAATGATGCGGAGGATAAAAAAATGAAGCATATCAAAACATTAGAAACAAAGAATCTTTGCAACAGCGCTGTTAACGGCGGTTGCGGTGAATGCCAGACTTCCTGTCAGTCTGCTTGCAAGACCAGCTGCGGTATTGCAAATCAGAAATGTGAAAGCAAGAACAAGGAAAACGCATAATTAAAGATTAAAGAAGATGCCGCCAACGGTAGAAGTGTTGGCGGCATTTTTGATATGGGTGAAAATATGGTACATTGTTATAAACTCGGCGGACTTAACATAGTTCTTGATATCTGTTCGGGCAGCGTTCATATTGTGGACGAGGCGGCTTACGATATGATAGAAATGTATGAAAGCAAGTCAAAGGATGAAATTATAGATGATCTGCTCGATAAGTATTCTGAGCGTGAGGATGTCACAAAAGAGGAGCTTACAGAATGCTTTGAACAGATTGAACAGCTAAAAGCGGCAGGAAAGCTTTTCTCTGAGGATACCTTCAGTGACAAGGCAGATTACCTTAAAAAGAAAACCTCGGGTGTTGTAAAGGCTTTGTGTCTGCACATAGCACACACCTGTAATCTCAACTGCTCATATTGCTTTGCAAGTCAGGGCAAGTACCACGGCGAGAGAAGCCTTATGAGTGAAGAGGTTGCAAAAAGAGCAATGGATTTCCTCATTGAAAATTCGGGCAGCAGAACAAATCTTGAGGTAGACTTCTTCGGCGGTGAGCCGCTTATGAATTTTGATGTCGTAAAAAAGACGGTTGAATATGCCCGTAAACGGGAGAAGGAGACGGGAAAGAATTTCCGTTTCACTCTAACAACAAACGGTGTACTTATTGACGATGATGTGATAGATTTTGCGAACCGTGAAATGAGCAATGTTGTTTTAAGCCTTGACGGCAGAAAAGAAGTACACGACCGTTTCAGAGTAGACTACGCAGGCAACGGCAGCTGGGAAAAAATTGTTCCGAAATTTCAGAAGCTGGTTGAAGCTCGTGAGCATAAAAACTACTATATGCGAGGCACCTTCACACATCACAACCCTGATTTTCTTAAAGACATTGAGCAGATGCTCGACCTCGGCTTTACAGAGCTTAGTATGGAGCCTGTTGTGTGTGCTCCCGGAGACGAATCGGCACTTACGGACGAGGATTTCCCCGTTGTGGTTGAACAGTATGAAAAATTAGCCGAGCTTATGCTGAAAAGACATAAAGAGGGCAAGCCCTTTACATTCTATCATTATATGATAGACCTTAAAGGCGGACCTTGTATATATAAGCGTATCTCGGGCTGCGGCTCGGGTACGGAATATATGGCAGTAACACCGTGGGGAGACTTGTATCCCTGTCATCAGTTTGTAGGCGAGGAAAAATTCAAGTTAGGCGACATCTTCAACGGTGTTGACAATACAGCCATTCAGGACGAATTTCTGTCCTGCAATGTATATTCAAGAGAAGAATGTAAGACCTGCTGGGCAAGACTTTACTGCTCGGGCGGCTGTGCGGCTAATGCTTACCACGCTACCGGAAGCGTCAAGGGCGTGTATGAATACGGCTGTAAGCTTTTCAGAAAGCGTATGGAATGTGCAATAATGCTTGAAGCCGCTAAAATGATGGGTGATGAGGATTGATGAACACTCCGATTTGCGATTTTGTGCGGGAATATGAAAAAAAACATACTTTGCGGCTTCATATGCCCGGACACAAGGGTGAAGAGCTTTTAGGTCCTGAAAAATACGATATTACCGAAATAGACGGTGCGGATGTGCTGTACCGTGCAAACGGCATCATAGCCGAAAGTCAGAAAAATGCAAGTGTGCTTTTCGGCAGTAAAAAAACCCTTTATTCAACCGAGGGCTCGTCTCTTTGCATAAGGGCAATGCTGTTTCTTGTGAAAGCCTATGCTGTGAAAAACGGCAGGGGAGCTGTCATTGCCGCGGGCAGAAATGCTCATAAGGTGTTTATGACAGCTGCTGCTCTGCTCGATATAGATGTACGGTGGCTTAAAGGTAACAGCCGAGAAATTTTGTCCTGTGAAATAACGGCAGAATATCTTGACAGATATTTGCAGTCGGCAGACGAAAAGCCCGCGGCGGTTTATATCACAAGTCCCGATTATCTCGGCAATTTAAGTGATATAAAGGGACTTGCCGAGGTTTGCGGCAGACATTCTGTTTTGCTGATAGTTGATAACGCCCACGGGGCATATCTCAATTTTCTTGACGAAAACAAGCATCCCTTGCACCTCGGGGCGCATATGTGCTGTGATTCCGCACATAAAACCCTGCCCGCACTCACGGGAGGGGCATATCTTCACATAGGGGAAAATGCTCCCGTCTTTTTCTCTGAAAATGCGGAAAATGCGTTGAGTATGTTCTCGTCAACAAGTCCGTCATATCTTATTCTGCAGTCCCTCGATAAGGTCAATGAATATCTTGCAGACGGATATAAACAAAAACTCAATGAATTTGTGAGGTCTGTTTTACAGCTGAAAAAGAAGCTCCAAGAAAACGGATATTCTCTTACAGGTGCAGAACCGCTTAAAATATGTATCAGAACAAAGCCCTACGGCTACACGGGTGAGGAATTGGGCAATATTCTTAAAGAAAAAAACGCGGTGTGCGAGTTTTACGATAAGGACTTCTGTGTGCTGATGCTGAGTGTACAAAACGGGAAAGAGGGTATTGCAGAGCTTGAAAAAATTCTTTGCTCTGTACCGAAAAAGGAAGAAATAAAAGCTTTGCCTCCCGAAATTCCCGAGGGAAAAAGCCGTATTTCTATGAAAGAAGCACTTTTTTCTGTTTCCGAATATCTGCCCACTCAAGAATGTGAGGGAAAAATACTGGCATCCCCCTGCGTTTCCTGTCCCCCTGCCGTGCCGATAGCCGTCTGCGGAGATGTTATAACCAAAGAGCTTACAGAATGTTTTAAATATTATAATATTGATACTCTTTGTGTTGTTAAATAGCTTGAAATTATAAAAGCCATTGGTTATTTGTCCGACCAATGGCTTTTATTAACGCATTTTAATAAAAAGTATATAAAATTTGCAATTAAAAGTTGAAAAAATTTATAATATATGCTAATATCAACTTGCAGATATATTTTTGGAGGTGGTTCCTATGGGAAAGTATCTTTTAGTAAATGCCGATGACTTCGGTATGTGTAAATCAGCAAATGAAGCCGTGTTTGATTTGTTTAAGAACGGCAGACTTAAATCAGCAACAATTATGATGCCCTGTCCTGCGGCAATAGAGGCGGTTGAGTTTTCAAAGGCTCATCCCGAATATGCAATAGGTGTGCATCTTACTCTCACAAGTGAGTGGAATACATATCGCTGGAAGCCCCTTACAGACGGTAAAACATTGCTTGACGAAGAGGGCTTTATGTGGCATTCGAGCAAGGATGTTGCAAAGAACGGTGACATAAAGGAAATAGAAGCAGAAATGCGTGCTCAGATAGACTATGCACATTCGTTGGGAATGAAGCCGTCACACCTTGATAATCATATGGGCTCTTTATACGGTCATCAGACGGGCAGATTTTCTCTTCTTAAAATGACACTCAGAGTATGCGGTGAATATAAGTATGCTTACCGTCTTTTCGATAAGCACGATAAGAGAATATGTCCGAGAGGAATACCTTATTTTGCGTATAAGTTAGGTGCAGGAATGTCGGCAAAATGGGGTAAGAAATATAATGTTATAATGCCCGATTATCTTTTATTCCCCGACTGGGGTGTTATGCCCAAGGGCAGCTATGAGGAGTACAGAAAAGAAATTCTCCGTATATGGTGCGATATTCCCGAGGGTGTCACAGAAACCTTTGTACATCCCGCAAAAGAGAGTGATGAGCTTAAATCCATTACAGGCAACTGGTGGCAGAGAGTATGGGAATATCAGCTTATGAATGATCCCGAAACAGAAAAGATATTAAACGAGCACGGTGTTGAGCTTGTAAGCTACCGTGAGCTTATAAAAATGAAAACAAAATAATATATATGTGTGAAAGGAGAGTTACAATGACTAAGGCAAGCTCATTGACAAACAGAAATGCATCGATAGACCGTTTCAGAGGTACGGTTATCTTCTCTATGATATTTTTCCAGTTTGCCGCACATTTCAAAAATCTCGGAGTTTTTGCGGATATAAGCTCGCACGCTCCCGATGAAAACGCAATTTATATTTTTCCGAACTTTGCTGTGGCAGACCTTGTTGCCCCGATGTTCATTCTTGCAATAGGACTTACTTTCTTACCGTCCTTATATAAACGAATGGAAAGAGACGGTGTCAAAGCAGCCGTAATTCATTGTGTACAGCGTTATATGCTGTTTATCGGTATCGGTGTGTTTATGAACGGTGTGAATGATATACTCGACGGAAAGTTTGATGATACGCTCTGTCTGACCTTTATAATACCCACCATTCTGATTCTTGTTCTCTTTATTCTCTGGCTTGTGCTTAAGGTTGCAAAAGTCAAAAAGGTTGCAAGTGTTATCGGCAAGGCGGCAGGTGTTCTGCTTGTTGCGTTCGGTGCATACGGTGTTATTTTAGCACTTGTAAATGCAGTTATGCTTGTTCTCGGAAAGACAGCTGATTCTTACGGACATTGGCTCGTTCTTCATCACATCGGCTTTGCAGGTCTTGTGGCTTTGCCGTTTGTGCTTATCAAGGGTAAGTTCGCTTCCGTCCTCCGTCTTGTCGGCGGTCTTGTGCTGTTCGGTGTGTATACATTATTCCACGAGGGCAATCTTCCCAACGATTTGTTCAATAGTAATATGGAGCTTATTGATGCCGTTGCAGACGGCGGCTTTATAGGCGGCTTCGGCTGGGGTGCAATGCTTGTGCTGTTTATGTTCTTCGCAGACCTCTACTACAAGAGCAAAAAGAATTATTACATAGCGTTAGGTGTGTTTGCAGTTCCCGCAGTTGCTTTCATCGTTGCTTCCTTTATGAGTCTGCCCGAGGGTTATACCTCTC
This sequence comes from Clostridia bacterium, assembly GCA_017517135.1. Classification (GTDB taxonomy): domain Bacteria; phylum Bacillota; class Clostridia; order Oscillospirales; family Acutalibacteraceae; genus RUG806. Next base: position 46,089 of record JAFXAK010000017.1, on the reverse strand, counting down.
TTGCAGGTCAGATGGGCTCAATTCTCGCAATAAACAAGGGCAGCGTCAGCCCCGGATTTATAATCATAGCAACATTTATGTCACTTGTGGCATTCACAATTTTTGATTTGTTCAATTTCTATAAGCTCTCATTCGATCCTCTCAGCTGGTGGGGCAAGAATCCGATGCTTATGTATTGCCTTGAATTCGGCTTTGTAGGCGGAATAGCTGCCGCTGCAGGTGATTTCTTTGAAACAGCCTCCGTGCCGGTTTCAATTATCATCATTGCAGTTGTAACCGCAATTCTTACCGCTATTGCATACATACTCAACAAGAAAAACAAGATAATTAAAATCTGATATCAGGCAGATATATTTTTGCCCCTTCGGTTTTTGCTGAGGGGGCTCTTTTTTTATTCTTATTTTGTGCAATGTTCATCAAAATTACTGTTATTTTTCTAACAAAGTGCCCAAAAATCGGCAATTTACCATATTGAAAACTTTGTTAAAAAGGGGTATTCTTTTTGCGGTAAAAAAGGAGATGAGAAAATGAAAAAAAGCACCGCAAAGGATATGACCTCGGGTAATCCCTTAAAGCTGTTTATTGCCTTTATGCTGCCGCTTCTGTGCGGACTGCTGTTTCAGCAGTTTTATAATATGGTCGATACTGTTATTGTAGGAAAGTTTCTCGGTGTAAATGCACTTGCGGGTGTAGGCTCAACGGGTAGTATCAACTTTTTGGTTATCGGTTTCTGTACGGGTATATGTGCGGGCTTTGCAATTCCTATAGCTCAGAAATTCGGTCAGAAGGACTTTGAGGGCTTAAAGGTATACACAGCAAACATCTTTCTGCTTTCTGCCGCTTTCTCAGTTGTTCTCACTCTTTTAACCACTCTTTTGTGCAAAAATATTCTCCGGCTTATGAATACGGGTGAGGATATTTTCAACGAGGCATATAACTATATTTTTTATATCTTCTTAGGAATTCCCGCAATAATTCTCTATAATATGCTCTCGTGTATAATGCGTTCTTTAGGGGACTCTAAATCTCCCGTATTTTTTCTTCTGATTTCCTCCGTTCTCAATATTGTGCTTGACCTTCTCACCGTTACGGTTTTAGGTATGGGTGTTGAGGGACCTGCTCTTGCAACTGTTGTTTCCCAGGGTGTTTCGGGTATACTGTGCTTTATATATATGATGAAGAAGTTTGATATTTTAAGGCTTAAAAGAGAAGACCTTAAAATTGATATTTCTGCAATCAAAACCTTGTGTGCAATGGGTGTGCCTATGGGCTTGCAGTATTCCGTAACGGCAATAGGCAGTATTGTTCTGCAGACTGCCGTAAACGGCCTTGGTACTGTTGCTGTTGCCGCAGTTACCGCAGGCGGTAAGGTAAATCAGCTGTTTATGTGCTTTTTTGATGCACTCGGTGCCACAACTGCCACCTTTGCAGGTCAGAATATGGGGGCAGGAAAGCTTGACAGAATAAAAAAGGGTATCTCTGCAAGTATGATACTCGGTGCTGTTTTCTGCGTTATAGCAATAGTGGTTATAATTTTCTTCGGCTACGATATTGCCGCACTTTTCCTTGATACAACAGATGCCTCTATTGTTGGTGATGTTCTTAAAAATGCAGAAAAATTCCTTATCACAAACGGAGCCTTCTATATTGTTCTTGTTCTTCTTCACGCTCTGCGTTTTACAATTCAGGGACTCGGCTTCTCGAGAGTTGCAATTTTTGCGGGAGGCTTCGAGATGCTTGCAAGAAGTACGGTAGCCTTGCTTTTAGTTCCTCATTTTGCCTTCGGTGCGGTTGTTTTTGCAAATCCAGCCGCATGGTTTGCCGCAAACCTTTTCCTTGTGCCGTGCTATTTCTCGGTTATGAAGAGCCTGAGGCTTCACGCAAGTGCAAAAAACAAAGAATACGCCGAGCAGTCGGCATAATTACAGCAGTTTCTTCAGTTCTTCTTTACTGTTCGTAACCTCTCCCAGGATAACCTTATCGAGCAGCATATTCAGTTTTTCGGAAATTTCCTTTCCTCTGACACCGAGAAGCGACAAATCGTTTCCGTTTATGTCAAGCTGAGAAAGGGTATAAACTGCGCCGTTGGTGATTTCACTGACGGTGTTTTTTATTACCCGTGTATCAAGTGAAAAGCAGTCTTTCAGAGAAATAAGCATTTCTGCTGTTTCAACAGAGTGATTTTTTATGAAATGTACGGCACTCAGCCTATCGTTAAAATCCTCATAAACATATTCAGTCAATACCGATACCGTATTTCTGAAATGCTTGTCTGTTTTTAGTCTTGAGCATATTTCCTCTGCGTTTTCACGGGGTAAGGAGACAAGCATTGCCGCAAATGCCGTTATTTCGTCTGATGCCTTGCTGACGGCTTTTGCGTTTTCAAGGTATTTTTCCTGTGTCAGCTTTTTTAATTCGGGTAATACCGTTTCAAACACATCGCGGTATTGAATTAATATATCGGTTGCATTTTTACCCGTCAGCAATTTTTTGAGTTCAACAAAAATTCTTTCAACACTTATATTTTCAAGCAAAGCCTTGTTTTTGTGTATACTGTCTGCCGTATGCTTTTCAATACCGAAGCCGAGCTGAGAAGCAAAGCGGACAGCTCTCATAATTCTCAGAGCATCCTCGTTGAAACGGGTGTCGGCATCGCGCACACAGCGGATGATTTTATTTTCAAGGTCCTTTTGACCGCCGAAAATATCAACAAGTCCTCTTTTTTCATTGAAAGCTATTGCATTTATCGTAAAGTCCCGTCTTGCTAAATCGGCTTCAATGGAACGGGTAAACTCAACATTTTCGGGACGGCGGTTATCCTTATATTCACCGTCTACCCTGAAAGAGGTAAGCTCAAGATTTTTCCCCTTGTTTACAACGGTGACTGTTCCGTGCTTTTCCCCCGTGCTTATTGTTCTGAAAGCAGAAAAGCACATTTTTGTTTCTTCGGGAGTGGCGGAAACCGCAATATCATAGTCATCAGGCTTCCTGCCGAGGAGTGCATCGCGTACACAACCGCCCACGATAAAGCCCTCGAAGCCGTTGTCTTCAAGCACCGTCAGAAGTTCTTTTGCATAATCGGGTATAAACACTTTTGTCACCTCCAATGGGTATTATATCAATTTATCTGCTGTGTTTCAATTATTTTCTTGACCTTGGGTGCTTTATGTAATAAAATATTTACATAAGTATGTAAAGGTCGGTGTATTTATGGTAGATTTGATTGTTATAGGTGCAGGTCCTGCGGGACTTACAGCCGCATTATATGCATTAAGAGCGGGAAAAACGGTTACTGTTCTCGAAAAGGGTGTTTTTGGCGGACAGATGACATATTCTCCGAAGCTTGAAAACTATCCGGGCTTTCTTGAAATTTCGGGCAACGAGCTTGCCGATAAGATGATGGAGCAGGTGCTCTCTCACGGTGCAGAGCTTGAAATGGAAACCGTAACCGCTCTTGAAACAGTAGGGGAGACAAAAAAGGTTATCACCGAAAACGGACATTTTGAAGCAAAGGCAGTTATTATTGCTACGGGTGCCGCACACCGTCACCTCGGTGTTGAGGGTGAGGAGGCGCTTATCGGAAACGGTATTTCCTTCTGTGCAGTCTGTGACGGAGATTTTTATAAGGGACAGCCGGTTGCCGTTATCGGCGGCGGCAATTCCGCTTTACAGGAGGCATTGCTTCTTTCAAAGACATCATCAAGGGTTATTATTGTTCAGAATCTCTCCGTTCTTACAGGCGAGCAGACAAGCGTGGATAAGGTACTCGCTACGGACAACATTGAGGTTATATTTAACAGCGTTGTTACGGGCTTTGAAGCCGACACAGCACTTAAGGGTGTTAAGATAAAGAACACCGAAAACGGTGAGGAGCAGATTATTCCCTGTGAGGGTGTGTTTGTTGCAATAGGCCTCATTCCCGACACAGCTCCGTTCAGGGATGTAATTGAGCTTGATTCCTACGGTTATGTAAAGGCAGACGAAAGCTGTCTTACAAATATTCCCGGTGTTTTCACCGCGGGTGACTGCCGTACTAAGGCTATCCGTCAGATAAGCACGGCTATTTCAGACGGTGCCGCAGCAGCACTTGCGGCTTGTAAATACATCGGATAAAAAATAAAAAGAAAAGGAAAAGATAAAAATGATAGTTGATAACATTAAAAACGCAAAGCTTTACTACTCGCTTCATCCCGAATTCAAGGCAGCATTTGAGTGTCTTGCTTCACTTGACGAGAACAGCGAAAACAAGAGATATGACATAAACGGCGACAAGTGCTTTGTAAACCTGGCTGAATATGAAAACAAGGTTGAAGCAGAATGTAAATACGAAGCGCACGCTAAATATATTGACATTCAGTTTATGGTAAAGGGCAAGGAATGCATTGACTGTGAGGACAATGCCGCAATGACCGTTACTGAGGATAATATGGCAGAAGGCGACATAGCTTTCTATGAAAATCCCGAAAAATATTCCGTTGCCACACTTTTTGACGGTGATTTCGTTATAATTTTCCCCGAGGAAGCACACAGACCTATGAGAGCATACGACGAAAAGCCTATGACCGTTAAAAAGGCTGTTGCAAAAATCAGACTCTGATACCGTAAAAAATTGGTGGGGGATATGTTATGAAAAAGCTTTATACAGATGTGAAAAGTAAGATATACAGAGCAACCGCGATTACATTTATTGTACAGCTCTTCGGTGCTCTGGGGGCAGGCTTCTTTTTCGTTGTTCAGAATCTGTTTCAGCAGTATCACATTTTCGGGCTTACGGGTGCTGAAAATGAACCGACTCTCTGGTTTGTACTGTTCTGGGCAACCGACTTTTTCTTCATAGTAACTGCACTTATTGTGTCTTATCTTATTGCAGGCTTACCTGCGGTAGCCCCGTCATTGGCGCTTAGTATATATTTTGCTCATTTTGCCACACCCACGGCAGATGCGGTGAATATGTATCCATGTTTTTTTGCAACTCCCTCAAATTATTCGTCTGCAACGGCAATAGGCTATATGGGCTATCTCATTATGGCGGTAGTATTGTCGTTACTTATAAAGCTTTTGTATATAGGCTGGACTGAGCTTAAGCCCGTAATCGGCAGAAAGATTGATTCTCTTTTTGAAACTCTCAGAAAAAAGATAAAGCTTATCCCCGCAGACCTCAAGGGGCTCACTCTCGTTGAGGGGGTTGACCTTATTGTAATGATACTTATTATTCCCGTTGCCGCTGCCGCAACTACCTTTGTGCTTGTGAAATACGGTATTGAGCTTCCGTTTGCCGCCCTTGCCGATAAGCTTTCGGAAATACTTACCTCCGTCGCATCCTCAAATATTGTTATTGCCGCAGTTGTTATGGGACTTATGGTAGGCTTCGACCTTATAGGCCCCGTTTCCCTTGCCGCTTTTTCGGTTGCAACCGCATCCTTCCTTGCAACGGGAGACGCTCAGCTTATCACGATTTACAGCGTATGCTTCATTTGTGTGGGCTGGACTGCCTTCTTCGGTATTCTTCTCAGCAAGATTTTTAAAAAGGGACACACAGACACGGACGACATGAATCTTGCAACCTCGGGACCTATCAATGCATTTTTTGAAAATATAAAGCTCACAACTGCCTTTTCAATGCCTCTTGCAATGAGAAGTCCGTTCACCGTAATTCCGGGACTTATGGCAGGCTCCGCTGTCGGCGGACTGCTTACGGCACTTTTCGGTATAGTAAACACCGCCTATACAGACGGCTCTCTGCCGAGATATGCAACAGGCAATTATACCTACGGTGCGGTGGACTATACATATGCCCAGCTTTTTGAACGCGGTGAAATTTATATGAGCTTCACGCTTCCTTTGCGCTCGGGTGATTTTCTTACCTGCAGAATTCCTCTGTTTTTTATAATAATAGGCTCTGCAATAATAGGCGGCTTTGTTATTATGCTGCTCAAAGCAGGTGAAAAGAAGTTCCTCGAAAAGAGAGGCTGTCTTGTTGAAACAAACGGTGACTTCGTTCTCGAAATAAGAGAATACGGCAAAAAACTTGCCGAACAGTTCAAGAAATAAAAAATATTGCCCGTACATCACTTGCAAAAATGATGTACGGGCTTATTATTACATCCAAAAGAGTTTATCGGCATCTGTTTGTAAAAGATGTGAAATATCGTTTTGTAATGCAAGCTTGGGATTTCGTCCCTCTCTGAAATTTATCTTTGTGACACACGCATTGTATGAACAGAAATCAACATTGCTTATATTAAGAGCCGCATTGCAAAGGTAGCTCATAAATGTACCGTGGGAAACTATAATAACACTTTCGTGATTACGGTGTTTGGTTTTTAATGTGTCTATAATATATTTTGCCCTTGCTTCAAGACTTTCGTCACTTTCGTCTTTTTTGAAAAATTCACCGTTTACGATAAGGGTATTTGCCTCAACCAGCTCATTCCAAAAAATAATCGGAGTTTCAGTTGCAAGAGAAATTTCCTGTGCCGTATCCCTTGCCCTTTTAAGAGGACTTGAATATATAAAATCGGGCTTGAAATTCTTAAACCGTTTTCCTAAGGCTTTCGCCTGAGCCTTGCCGTGCTCACTCAAAGCAGGATTGCTCTGTATGGATTCATTTTCGGGATTTATATTGCCCATACTCTCGGCGTGACGGATAATATATAACTGCAGATAAACATCATCATTTCTCATTTTATAGCCCCCTTTGAGGGTATTTTAACAGACTTTTTTATCTTATTCAACAAATATTATAAAAAAGGTTATTTCTGCTACTTGCAAAGAGAGTGGTTTATAGTGTATAATTTACATAAAGGCGGTGTATAAATATGTCTGAAAAAAATCTGGCAACTGCGGTTTATCATTCAAATGACTTTGAAAACCGTCGTTTTGTAAGCAAGAAGGAAACCGTCGCATATGTTCTTAATGATGCTGCTGCAAGTCTTAATATCAATGACTTCAAAGAGCGTTACATATACGATGTTGTTAAAATCGATTTCAATTATCTTGCTTTCCATAACGGTCTTGCAACAGTCTGGGACACAATAAACGATACCTTTATAGGTGTTATTGTTGAGAAAACAAGAACCCGTTGGGGTAAGTTCAAGCCCTATCTTATGCTGGGGCAGTTCCCGCTTACCGTTCTCGGTATGTGGTATTGGCTGATTCCCTTTATTTTCCCGAACACTCCGGGTAATTATCTGCCGAAGCTTATTTTCTATACGGCAATGTCAATTATTACCGAAACTGCAAATACTTTCACCGCTGTTGCACACACGGGATTTTTGTCAACCATAACCCCGTCGCCGATAGAGCGATCGAGGCTCATTGCTTTAGCAAATGTTGTGACACATATTTTCGAGGATGTGCCCAAGCAGGTATTCGGTATTATCTATGACCTTGTTATAAATAAGGTGCTTAAAATCCAGCTTTCAAAGCTGTTTGCTACCTTCGGTATTGCCTGTGCTATGGTTACAGCTTGTATGGCGTTCTACTTCTTCTTTGTTTCAAGAGAACGAGTAATTCAGACCGTAAGAAAGCCAACCGTAAAGCACTCAATGAAATCAATTATAAACAACAAGCCGATGATGATATCTCTGCTATCGCAGTTTTTCTCCGGCTTCAGCATAGGTACGAGCAGAACGAACTTCTATATAGATGTTATCGGTTCGATTACCTGGAAAACAATAGTAGGTATTCCTGCATTCCCCGTAAAGTTTATAAGCTACAGCTTTGTAAATCCTCTGAGAAAGAGATTCTCAACAAAGGCGCTGTGGATATTCGAGGACTTCTGGACGGATATGCTGTGGTTGACAGTTTTCGCTATAGGCTCAATAAACGGAAACTTCAAGAAAAAGGCAATTATCCTGCCGCTTATGGGACTTGAAGAAATTTTCGAAATGTGTGTTTACGGCTTAAGGCGAGTTATTCCTGCCGAAATCCAGAACGAGTCGCTTGACTACTGTGAATGGATAAACGGCTACAGAACAGAGGCTATGACAGGTGTTTCTATGTCTATTATTTCAAAGCTTCAGTCTGCAGTTATGAGCTTTATTACCAATATCGTAATGGGCAAGATAGGTTATGTTCAGGGACTTGAAATCGGCACACAGACTGACCTTACCAAATGGTGGATATTCGCTCTCGGTACAGGTGTTCCGATAATTTCATCTGCTCTCGGTATTGTTCCCAAGTTCTTCTATCCTCTTGATGCAAAAACAAGAGAAAAAATGTATAAAGAGCTTCAGGAAAGAAGAAGCCTCAAAGCTCAGGTTATGACAAACGCTTCCGCAGAGGATATCGCAAAGGCCATTGAGGACGAATATAAAGATTAATAAAAAAATTGTATTTTCACCGGGTATCATTGATGCCCGGTTTTTTCTTTTTAAATTTTCTTTAATTATCCGATATTTGTTGAACAGGGCGATTTTTTCTGTTATACTTATTATAAAATATACACTTAAGGGGCTTTGGTTATGAAAGAAATTACTTTAGTTATTATGGCTGCAGGTATGGGCAGCAGATACGGCGGTCTCAAGCAGATTGATCCCGTTGGTGCAAACGGTGAAATTATACTTGATTATTCTGTATACGATGCAGCCGAAGCGGGCTTTGACAAGGTTATTTTCGTTATCAAGCACGAAATTGAAGAAGATTTCAAGAAAATTGTTCACGGTAAATATGACGGAAAAATAAAGGTTGAATATGCCTTTCAGGATATAAACAATCTTCCCGAGGGCTATAAAGTCCCCGAGGGTAGGGTAAAGCCGTGGGGAACAGGTCATGCAGTTTTGTCCTGTGACGGTATGATAGACGGTCCATTTGCAGTTATCAATGCCGATGACTACTACGGCAAGGAAGCTTTCAGACTTATTTATAATGAACTGAAAAATAATGACAATGAAAACGAATTCTGTATGGTTGGTTTTAAGGTTGAAAACACTCTTACAGAGAACGGCTTTGTTGCAAGAGGTGTATGTCAGACCAACAATGACGGATATCTTACCGATATTGTTGAAAGAACAAAAATCGGTGTAAAGGACGGTAAAATTGTATTTACCGAGGATGACGGTGAAACCTTTACTCAGCTTGAAAAAGGCAGTATCGTGTCAATGAACTGCTGGGGCTTCAGCGGTATGATGATGACTGAGCTCAGAAACCGTTTCGCCGCTTGCCTTGAGAGAAACAAGGACAATATGCTCAAGTGTGAATATTTCCTGCCCTTTGTTGTTGACGATTTGCTGAAAGAAGGTAAAGTCAGCGTAAAGGTAATGGGTACATCGGAAAAGTGGTACGGTGTTACATATAAGGAAGACAAGCAGACCGTTGTTGCCGCCCTTAAACAGAAGGTAACAGACGGTATATACCCTGAGAAGCTCTGGTAATGCACTCAAAAAGCCGTTTTTGCCGTGCATATAAAAAACTGAATAGTAAAAAAATACAGGGATTGTGCAGAAGTAAGATAGCACAATGCCCTGTTTTTTTTCGGTTTGTATTTTAACAAAATTACGGAATTTATTTCAAAATTGTGTTGTAATGATATAAAAATATGTTAAAATTGATTTAACTATGAAAATTTTATAAATAAATTTTACTTTTTGTTGTTTTTTTATGGAGTAGATATTTATAATATGTGAAAATCAAGGAGTAGTATGCGGACAATGATTTTTGATGATAATAAAAAAAATGCGGGTGATTTATGGCAAGAATATGAGCCATACATCCGTAAACTTTGTTCCTATAAGCTGAAAAGTTTACCTGATTACATTGATGACTGTATACAGGATGTTTTTCTTGTCTTTGCCGAGGCATTGAATAACGGAAAGAATATAGAATATCCCAAAGCCTGGTTAACAATGGTCGCAAATAATAAAATTAAAGATATTTATGCTCAAGCAAAAAGAAAAGCAGAAAAAAATGTTTTTTTTGAATCTCAAAATCTCGACAACACATACTCAGGTGTTGTTCACGATGAATATTTTTCAATTGAGGATGAGCAAATTCCGGTTCTTAAAGAAAAAGTTGTTAATATGCTTGATGATAAAGAACAGCAATTATTATATGACAGATATACATTAAATAAATCCATTTCCATAATTGCTAAAGAACACAATACTACAGAGAATAACATTTATCAGAAACTATTCAGATTAAAACAAAAGACAAAGATGTTAATTGAAAAAGTATTAAATGAATAAAAATTTATTTTTTGTAAGGAATCTGAAAATGTCAGACTATATAGTTGGAGGTAGAACAAATAATGCTTACAGATAAAGAGTTTTTATCTTTCATCAATGACAAATCACTTAATGGTTCATTAGAAGAAAACCTTAACAGAATAATTGATGAAGAGATGGAAAAGTCCGAAGAAGAAATGGATACAGAACTTATTGAGTATTGCTTGGATAAATTAAATGAACACAATAACAGGACTGAAAGAACAGAAGAAACAAAAAGCAATACTGGTTTTAACGGTAAGCGTATAAAATTTAATCTTAAAAGGCTTATTGCTGTAGCGGCAGTAATTTGTATTTTTGCTGTTGCAGCGGTAGTATATGAAAATCGGCAGCCGACCGTTTCCTATATTGTCGGGAATTATGCTATAGATATCAATGATCCTGCTCAGGTTGTCGGTTCAAAGGATTATGTTTTTGTCTGTGAGGTTTTAGAGGTAAAGGACTGTAATACACAGCTTTCAGAGAATGAACTTCCCGAACTGATAACTGAAGCCGATACCCCGATGACAAGATGTGTGGTTAAGGTTCTGAAAAACATAAAGGGAAATCTCAAGGAGGGAGAAGCTGTTACTTTTTATAAGGACTGCGGTTTAAGCCGTAACGGAAGGTTTTTTTATATTTATGAAAACGATCTGATGCCCCAAGAAGATAATATTTATATTTTTACAGGCTACGGACAATATGACGGCACACTTACAGGCGGAGGTGAAAACGGAACGCATTGGGTGTGTAATTCGGGTGAAAAATATGAGGAAACCGAAGTCTATAAGGAATATGTTGAATATGTAAAAAATCAGGTTGCACCGCCTATTGAATATCCTCATTATCTTGCGTATGCCGATGTGAATTTCGGTGACGGTTCAATAAATAAAAAGATATATGAGGATTTAATTAAATAATATATGAAAATATCCCTCTTTCCGATAGTTGATACATATCGGGAAGAGGGATATTTTATTTCGTAATTTGCGGTAAAAATGCACAAAAGAAATATGTGATATTTGGTAAATTTGCTTTTGTAAGATTTAAATGTTTGCAAGACTATAATAATGAAAGGAAAGATTTGTTTTTTTCTTAAAATAAATAAGAGGTGAGTCCGATGGGCTAAGTTAAATTTTTATCAAAAATATGTTATACTCACAATTGATAGTTCAATCATTAAAGTGTACTATTGGCAGAAAAACATTAGTTTAGTTTAGCGTAATGGTTTTGTTGCAATTTTATGTTTATGATAGTTTCTTAGATGAATAGGAGAAACAAATTATCGTGATAGGAGGCAAGTTTAATAATGAAATTAAGTTGGTTAAAGGTATTGTCGTGTGTATTGGTAATTGTAGTGATGTGTTCTTGTACATTTCCCCTTATTTCATATGCCTATGGACCAACAGCACCAAGTAATGATTATTGCTATATTCGTGCAGTAAAAAGTGGAAAATATATTACTGTACCAAACGGAACAGTATCCAATGGCAAAGAAATAAAAATTTACAGTGCTAACGAAACTGCATCGCAAAGGTGGCATGTATATACATATTCTGATGGTTACAGTATTATACGTTCTGCAGTTAATTTGAATTATTATCTTTCGCTTAAGGATAGCACTTCAACTAATGATGCAAAATTAACTATTGAATATTTTGCATCGGGCTCGGTAATACCTTCAAGGGCTATATTTAAGTTTGTTAGCAATGCAGAATTGGGGATAACTTATATAATGAATAAGAGCACGAAAGAAGAACATTCTATGAATAAAGTGTTGGAAGCTTACGGTGGTTTTACAAGCGATGGAACAAACATTGTAAATTATGATGCACATTCCGGTATAGATGTTGCTTACAACCAATTTTGGGTTATAGAGAGTACAAGCCGAACAACAGCTTTATGGGAACATGATTTTGTTGATAGCGGTGGTCATTGCGATTGGAACTCGTCGTCAAAATATACAGATATGGTTACAGAAGCGGCTTCCGCGTGGAATAATAGATTAAATAAAACAATTTTCAGAAAAGATTCATTGACTACATTGGAAGATGTAAAAATTGTTGATAGTAACCAAAGTCTTTCAAGTACCCAAGCTATTGCAAATACGAATTCCACGACTAAACAGGTAACTTTTTTTACAGCGGCAATGGATATTCTTCCTGCTGATGTAGTCAGAATGCACACTGTAACACATGAGTTAGGCCATTGTTTAGGACTGTTTGAGAGTGGACAACTTGGAAACATAATGAAACAGGGCGGTTGGGCATACAGAACATCGATTAGTTTGGATGATGTTGCATCATATAATCTTAAATGGTGATGAGAATGTTTAGTTCAGGAGGTGCTATTATGAAAAAAAGTTATATTTTTGTTATGTTTATATTATTAATTTGTATTTGTACTATCGGTGCAGTATCATATAAAAATCAGCAGCCAAAGGTTTCTTATATCACTGGGAATTATGCTATAGATATCAATGATCCTGCCCAGGTTGTCGGAGCAAAAGATTATGTTTTTGTTTGTGAGGTCTTAGAGGTAAAAGACTGTAATACAGAGATTTCTGAAGTTAAGCTACCCGACTTAATAATTGAAGCTGATACTCCGATGACCAGATGTGTAGTTAAGGTTTTGAAAAACATAAAAGGAAATCTCAAAGAGGGAGAAATTGTTACTTTTTATAAAGACTGCGGGTTCAGTCGTGACGGAAAGGTTTTTCAGATTTATGAAAATGATCTGATGCCTCAAAAAAATAATATTTATATTTTTACAGGTTACGGACAATATGACGGTACACTTACAGGCGGCGGTGAAAACGGAACACTTTGGGTGTGTAATTCGGGTGAAAAATACACGGAAACAAAAATCTATAATGAATATGTTCAATATGTAAAAAATCAGGTTGATCCGCCTATTGAATATCCGCATTATCTTGCATATGCTGATGTGAATTTCGGTGATGGCTCGATAAATGAAAAGATTTGCGAAGAATTTAATTCAACTGTTCATGAAGTTAAGTGGAAAACATTAGAAGAACTTCTGAGTGAAGATGAGAATTATGCAAACAGAAAACCGTTAGATGAATATATTGCACCGTAAACAAATAATCCCCCCTACGCCCTCTTCTTTGGGGTAGGGGGGATAAATCATAAGATTTTTTCCAACTGACTGATATTGTTATAGCAATCTCTTCTCTGCAGAGTTTTCTTTGCATCGAGATAGGGCTTTGCGGCTCTGTAGTAGATTGAGTTTTCGTCGGTAGCCTTCTTTATCTGCTTTTGTATATCCTTTTTCTTTCTCTGCAGATTTTTTATGCTCTCGTTATAAACAGATGTATCAAGCCCTTTTTCGTTGGCTGTTTTTTTTGCTTTTATTGCATCGTGAATTGCCTGTGCTGTTTCGTCTTCGAGTGTGAACAGCTTATTGAAAACAGAAGCATCAAACTCAACAATACCGTCGGGGAAGTATTTTTTTCTTGTTTTCTCGGCGGTTTTTATATCTCTCAACAGAGCAAAGCAGTCGCTTCTTGCCTGTTTTTCAGCCTGAGTGTTTTTAGGCATACGCTTTATGTCCTGTTTTGTGAAAATTTCAACATCCGAGAAATTATAGCCTGCCGCGGCAAGCTTTGTTGCAATTTCAATCTGCAGTCTGCCGTATTCGGTATTGTAGCGGTTAAGCTCATCATTAACAAAATCTGCAATTTCAATTTTCTCATTTTCGATAAGCTGCTGCTTGTATTTTTCTTTTGCAATAAGGATTTTCCCTTTATCCTTGCTCCTTTTAGCCGCCTTTATCGCCGATTTATCGGGAGTGATTTTCTGTTTTCCTGCAAGAGCCTTTGCTTCGTTTATAATTTTTGCTGTTTCCTCAAGGTCTTCCTTTTTATAGCTGCCGTTTGCAAAATCCTCAAAGAATGCACGGATTTTCAGTACCCTTACAACGCTCTTCTGATTTGTTTCCGTGAAATTATAGAAGAAATAGGGAATAACATTAAGCACGGCACCCACGATTGAGGCAACGATAAGAATAGTGCTTATATTTACAAAATATTCGTGATTGAAAAGTACATCATATACATTGTTTGCGCTGTAGCCTAAGGCTACGGCAGTTTCCTGATTAAGACCTGCTTTTGAATAAATCATCGGCAGAACACCGGCTGTTGCCATGGAAATCACATTGCCTATAAGTCCCACAGCGGCAAACATACCGTCTATTCTCTCGCCCGAAACATACTGCTGATAATCTCTGATATCCGCATTTACACAAGGGGAAAGGAAATGTCCGAGAGAGGTTATAAACTGATTTATGAATGTACAGATAAGAAGAAGCCATATAATATAACTGCTGCCTGTTGAACGGACAACGGGTAACATAAATGCAATAAGAGCAATGTTGAGAAGATTTGAGAAAATAAGAATTTTCTTTTTGCCGTATTTTCTTATAAATACAGGGGCTACGATATTCGGCCAGAAGGAGGCATTGCCCGCTATTGCCGTGATTATTGAATACTGTGCGGCAGTACAGGCTTTCTGATAGTTATACATCCAGCCCATAATATTGCCGAAAGCACCCTCAAGGAAGCCGAGCCATCCTGCAAGGGAGATTATCCAGAAATACTTATTTCTTGCAACGGCTTTGAGAGCATCGCGGAACTTTATATTAACAACATGGGTTTTTGCCTGAACAATTTTTTCTTCGGTGTTTACATAAACCACAAGAGAGATTAAAAATCCCACAAAAATCATAGCCGGGAACAGGATTCTGTAAATTCTTAAATCATACAGAGTATCGTCTCCCGTTATCAATTTTGCAATCAGGGGCAGAAAGATGCTTGCGATTGAGGGGGACAGATTTTCAACAATACATCTTACCGATAACACATCCGAGCGTTCAATACTGTTAGGTGACAAGACATTGATGAGAGAGTCGTAGGCATCAACATAAAAATTATAGAAAAACTGAAAACCTATATTGAAAATCAATACCGTGATACTTTTACCGAGAAGTGTCATTGACTCATAGGGCATCGAGATAAAGGCGATGCCTATAATGACACTCGGAATACCCATAGTTATCAGATACGGACGGTATTTACCCTTCATGCTTCGGGTATTATCTATAAGATTTGCTCTGAGAGCTGTGAGAGGGAAGCTTGTTGCAAGGCTTATGAGATAAATTATGTAAAGCGCTTCGGGGGTAATGCCTATTGTGTTGCCGAGCAATGTGTTACCGACGGAAATTACCATCTGTGATATACAGTATGTTACAAATCTCACACCGATGCCGCCGCCCGACAGAGAAGCAATTTCCTTTATACTCATATATCTGCCCTCGGCAGGAGTGGACCAGTTATTTTTTAATAATGCAAAAGCATTTTTTACGGTATTTTTAATATTCAATCAAATCATCCTCAGAAAATAATTGTGTTGACACTTCTCGCAGATATTGTGATATTTTTGCTGCTTACTGTTTTTTCGCTAAGATTTTCTTTTTCGTTTGTCACCACAAGCTTTACCGGAGTGTCACAGGGGATATCTATGTTCTTTTCCTTTTGTGTGTCATTTATTACGATTACAACTGTTTTGCCGTCCTTTTCGAAAGCTAACAGCTTTAAGTCGTTGTCCTCGCAGGAAACATCAATTCTGTTTGCTTTATAGGGGATGTATTTTGAAAAGTTGCCCATTGCATAGTAGCGTTTTGTCATTTCATAGGTCTTTGTGTCAAGGTTTATGTAAATAAGTCCGTCGCAGTAGTCAACCTCTGATACGGCAATCCAATGCTGCCATGATGTTACATTAAGAAGTGTGATATCGTTATATATAACATCAGCCATAACCAATGCGGATTTCATTGTTTTATCTCTGCCGCCTTGCATATGGCACCATTCGCTCATTTTTACGGGGAGAGACGGATATTTTTTATCGAGCCACTTTCTGTATCTTCTCAGAAATGCGTGTCGGTCATCCATAAGACCGAAGGGGACGGGGAGGGGGAATTTGAGAAAATATGAGTGTATGTCAACGGCATCAATTCTGTCCCGTACACTTTTATGCTTCATTAAAGCTCTTGTGTAGCTTTTATTGAACCAACGGATATCTCCCGATTCAACACCCGAAAGCTTCACTTCCTTTAGTGCGGGACGGGTATTCATCTCGTCTGCAAAGCATTTTAAAACCCTTGCCGCCGCCCACGGGGAATAATGACAGCCCTCCTGACCGCCTGTCCATATCCATATAGGCTCGTTTATCGGGGAGAGATATTTTACGGGCAAGCCCTCTTTCACAAAATGCTCGGTTACATCAAGACAGTATCTTGCAAATGCCTTGTAATTCTTTCTTGCGAGGTTATCCCTCATTATCTGACTTTTTTTAAGGTGTGACCAGCCGTTTTTTGTAAGTCTTTCTATAGGCGAATTGACAAAAAGTATAATTTCATCGGCTCCGTCCTTTGCTGCCCTGTGCATCATATAAACGGCATTTCCGTCCTTCGAGAAATCGTATTTACCCTCGCCCTTGTCAAAGCTCTCGGTACGGCGAAGTCGATTGTCTATGTTGCCGTTCATAGTGTCGGCAGAGCCTGCACCGATGTTATAGCGGTATGTACGAAGACCTATACCGTAGCTTTTATCGTGCAGCAGGCGGGAAATTTCATCTCGTACGGCAAGCCCGCTTTTTTCGTCGGTATGCGTCCAGTCGCCGACCTCCTGTGCCCACCATGCACCCGAGGCACCGAAGCCCTCAAATTGGCTGTATACTTTTCGGGGGTTAATACTTATTTTCATTTTCTCTTCTCCGGTTTTCCATTTTTTAAAATTATACTATTATTTCGCTTTGATAACAATGTACAATTGCAGTTTTTATGTATATAAAAATGAGGATACAAAGCCCCGTTATGGCTGTATCCTCAAAAAAATACATTATTCAGCTATTTTATAGTATGTAAGATTTACACTTGCTCTTCTTTCGCCTCTGTCAAGAACACAGATAACAGGCTCACCGTTTTCGTCAGTGAATACTGTAAGTCCCTCGGCTTCAAACTGCTTGCCGATGTTTCTCTTGAAGCATTCTTCAACAACACCTGTTTCGGGGTTGAGAGTGAAAATACGCTTCATATCGTTTTCTTCGTCACAGGACATATAGAGAATACCGTCAAAAATTTCTGCTCCCTGAATTCTGTCAATAGGCTGAGAGAGGGGAACGAGCTTCACAAGCTCGAGAGTTTCAAGGTCAAATACATTGAGAACGGTTGCATTTGTCCACTCTGCGGTATAAAGATATCCTCTTTCAACATCAACCGCACACCACGGAACACCCTCAAGGTGCAGTTCATGGGGAACCTCGTAATATATGCCCGAATATTCAAGAGTTTCGGCATCGTAAAGAGCGATAAAGGAATTGTTGTAATCGGGGCCGTCTTCAATAGCGGCATAGATATAGCCGTTGTAGTAGCTCAAACCGCCTATGTGGTTACAGCCCTTTTCTTCAAGCTCCTCGGGGATAGCATTTGTTGATGTGATGAAAATTCTTCCCGTTTTCATACAAGCCTTACTCATATTTGTTGAGCCGCTGAAATAGAAGTATTCACCGTCGTTTGTAACACCCTGAGAGGTGACATCATATTCAAATAAAACATATCTGTGCTGATCGATAATTTCTGCCCCCTCGGGAGAGCCTATGTTCATTTCGTCACAGCTTACAACTAAAAGCACGAGAGCCGCAATCAGAGCAGAGAGCTTTTGGTAGATGAAGTAAAAGGGAAAGCCTACAATTATGTTCATAGTAACCTCCGTGTTAATGCCTTAAAGCACTTTTATGTGTTTTATTATAGCATAAAACAAATTGCTGTCAACTTTAATATTGCAAAGTACGGTATTTATATTTATAATGATAAAAAAGATGTTGCGAGGTAAAAATATGACAGATAAAGAAAAAATGCACACCTGTGAGCTTTATTATCCGAGCGGGGAAGAAATTATGAGCGAACAGGCTTTGTGTCTTGAAAAGCTCTATGATTTCAATGCAACAAGACCGCTTGAAATGCAAAAGAGAACACAAATGCTCAAAGAGATGTTTGCCGAGATAGGGGAGGACTGCTATATTGAGCCGCCTTTCCACGCCAACTGGGGCGGACATCATGTGCATTTCGGAAAATGTGTTTATGCAAATTTCAATCTTACAATGGTTGATGATACACATATTTATGTGGGAGACTACACAATGTTCGGACCGAATGTTACCGTTGCAACTGCGGGACATCCTATCCTTCCCGAGCTCAGACAGAAAGCATATCAGTATAATGCCAGTGTGCGTATAGGCAAAAACTGCTGGATAGGTGCAGGAGCAATAATATTGCCCGGTATTACTATAGGGGACAATGTTGTTGTAGGTGCAGGAAGCGTTGTGACAAAGGATCTCCCATCGAATGTGGTTGCAGTCGGTAATCCTTGCAGAGTATTACGAGAGGTGAATGAGCACGACAGAGAATACTATTTCAAGGACAAGAAAATAGACTATTCCGCTATCAAATAAGAAAATATCGCATAAGGTATATTTTTTACCCTATGCGATGTTTTTTTTACTTGTTCATAAGTACAGCGGCTTTCTGTAAGGCTTCAACGGAAAAAGAGGGGATTCGTCCGAGACCGTCGGGGCCTATATTGAGAAGATAGTTTATCCCTAAGGAGTTGAGCTGTTTTTTTCTTGCGGCTATTTCCTCGGGAGAAATCCAGTCGTTATCGTAATATTTATAGCCCCAGGAGGAATTGAGCGTGCCTGCGGTTTCATACAAGCCGTAGGGGGAGTGCTTGAAGCCTCCGATACTGTTCATATCCGCATTTTCTTCCTGTGTGATTTCGGTTGGGTATTCATTGTCTCCGAGAGAGACATAGTCATACGCTCCGTTGCCTATTCTTGAATTTATAAGACAGTCGGGCTGATATTCTTTTACAAGATTATTTAATTCAAGGCTTTGCTCTTTGCTTATAGTGTGCGGAACATCAAACCACATAAGGCAAAGCTCACCGTAATTTGTGAGAAGCTCTTTTACCTGCGGCTTGATTTTTTCTTCGAAGCATATAGAAAAATCCTTTTTGCTTCTGTCGGGAAAATCCCAGTTGTTGTCCCAGGATGTACCCGAACAGCCCGTAAGATTTGTATATCCGCCGCCGTGGGGATGATGCCAGTCAAGCTCCTGAGAGTAATACAGTCCGAATTTAAGTCCGTGCTTATAACAGGCTTCCCCAAGCTCGGCAACAACATCTCTGCCGTAAGGCGTAGCATCCACTACATTGAATTTATCTGCATAAGACTTAAAAAGTGCAAAGCCGTCGTGATGCTTCGAGGTGAAAACAAAATATTTCATCCCGCAGTCCTTGGCGAGTCTTATCCATTCGTCTGCATTGAAATAAATCGGATTGAAAATACTTGCTAACTGTTCGTATTCCTTATTAGGTATTGCCATAAAGCTCTGAATCCACTCAGCATAATCCTTCACTCTGCGCCCCTTATACTCACCGCCGAGAAGTGAATATAAGCCCCAGTGAGCCATCATACCGTATTCGGCTTGCTTAAACCATGTTCTGTTGTTCATAAGCTGTTTTCCTTTGATTTGATATTAAATAAATTGAGAATAATAAACAGGTAAACAAAAAATGTCCTTATCTTTACTGAAATCCTTAGTGTAAATCAGATATTTGTTCAAAATTCTTGAAGAATATTTTTCACAGAAGGCATCTATTGATTTATGTGTTCTGTAATTTGATGATTTTACTTCAATAGGACAGATTTTGCCTTTTCGCGTTATTAAAAAATCTGTTTCATAGCTGTGTCTTGAAGCTTCATTTTGTATGGTATGATAAAACAACTCGTTACCGTTGGCTGTTAAAATCTGAGCTACAACATTTTCATATAAGTAGCCGAGATTTGTCCCTAAATTATCACTTAAAAGCTTTTCGTATATAGTGTTTTCGGTAAAATCGCTATCCTTGAACATAAGCGTTGTAAAAAGTCCTGTATCACAGATGAAAAGCTTAAATTTACTTAAGTCTTTATTGTTTGCAAGTCCAACATTCGGATCGTTTGCGTGATATGCTACCAGAACAGTTTTTGAATCCTTCATTTCAGCAATAAGCTCAAGAAGACCTTCTGCCCGTTCTGTTGACAAAACACTTGACACCTGATATCTTGCAGCGTTTTTATTAAGCTGGGCAGGAATAGCATCAAAGAGCATAGAAGCCTTACCTGTGGGGTCAATCTTCATAAAGTCGTCTGTATAGAGCTTCAGAATATCTCTTTTTACGGCATCCACTTTTCTGAAATTGTTTGTTTGTATATATTCATTGACAGCTTGCGGCATACCGCCAACCAGCATATATAATCTGAAATCGCGCATAAGCCTTCTGTTAAGCTGTTCTCCTGCCCCCTTGTTGCTTTCAAAGCATTTTTTCAT
Source organism: Clostridia bacterium (assembly GCA_017517135.1). Taxonomy (GTDB): domain Bacteria; phylum Bacillota; class Clostridia; order Oscillospirales; family Acutalibacteraceae; genus RUG806. The sequence continues at coordinate 25,438 of JAFXAK010000017.1, read as the reverse complement.
AAGAGGAACCGTAGTTGTATCATTCAGAGCCCAACGGAATTCTTCATAATCCATAGGATACATAGATATTTTCCGTTCTTCACTGGGAATAAGAATATCTTTTACATTCTTTTTGATGGATATAAGCGAACCTGTTTCTATATAGTCATATCTGTGATCCTTTACCAGTGATTTGATGGCCTGTCGGGCCTTCGGACAAAGCTGAACCTCATCGAAAATAATAAGTGATTTTCTTTCAATCAAATCTGTTTTATATTGCAGCTGTAGCTGAAGAAAAATGTAATCAAGGTCCCAAACATCATCAAATAAATCCTTTACGGTTTTAGATGCGGTTGAGAAATCTATGAGAATATAAGTTTCATACTCATTCCGTGCGAACTCTTCTGCAACAGTTGATTTACCTATTCGTCTTGCCCCTTCAATAAGCAGAGCTGTTTTACCGTCGGATTCTCTTTTCCATTCCAATAATTTGTCGTAAATTTTTCTTTTAAACATTTTTTGACACCTCAAAATCGCAAATTCTGTTATTTGGATTGTATTCAAAATCGCAAATTTTATACTATTATTATACCCCTAAATCGCAATTTGTAAAGTGCTTTTTTCAATTTCTTATGTTGTTGTTAAGCTTTATTTACCAACAAGACTAATAATTTGTTGTATTATGATATCTCATATTCAACCGAATTTATAACTAAGCAAGTATCATCTTTCCAGTACATCTGCATATTTTTAAACTCACCCCATTCACCCAGATACACTCTTTGAGGCTTATCTTTCAGTTTGAATATAAAAGTATCTATTTCTCGTTTTTCATACACAATAACAAGAGTATCGCCGCCAAGCGCACCTTGGTCGCTGTCGATAATCTAAGCGTAATGGTTTTTGTCGGGTGACTCTATAGTTTGTATAACCGTATTCTGTCCTATAATTCCGAATAGCTGCATCATAAAAGCAAAGAAGATAACAAATGCTGTCATCAGAAGAAACAAAACAGAAACAATGACTTTTCTGACTTTTGATTTGATGTTTCTTATCATTATGAAAAAACAGCAGAAAAGGGAAACAAGCATGCATATAGCAACAGACAGCTGTATGTTTTCAAAGATATAAATAACAGCATTGATAAAGGATAACGGGAAAAGAATACACGACAGAATTATTATGCTCTTATTATAAAGTTTGTCTTTTGAGATAATACTCAGAATTGCCGTAAAAACAGATGTTACTGTAATGACAACAGAAGCTGCAAAAACATTTGTCAGTTGAAATGTATATCCGAAGCAAGCACTTACTAAGGCACCCACAGGAAAAAATATTGTCAATGCAAATAGCAAGCACGGTAAAACCGATATTGCTTTTTTCATTGTGACACCTCAGTCTTTCCCAAGCATTTTTGCGTATTGTGCAGAGAGTATTTTTGACAAAACGCAAAATACCAAAGTCAACAAAAAACCGATTCCGTAAAAGAAAAGAATACCTTGCATAACATCCAAAAAGCCGATAAAATCAATTTCTGAAAACAAGTCGGAAAGATTTAATTCATAGTGAGCAAATGACCATATATAGGCGCAAAGTGTGATACCGAGTGTGATAAAAAGAGAGCAGTTTGAAAACACTTTTCTGCTTTTATATATTCTTATAAAATACCAGTTTGTAAGCGACAGCATAAAACCCGTTACGGGAACGACGAGGTTTAATGCACACAGTCCGTTTGTGAGTCCCAAAGGGGTGTTAGCTTCAATTGCCACACCGACAGTTATTAATGCAAAGGATATGAACAATAAAACCGACTGCAAAACAGAAGCTTTCCAATCATTTATTTTGTTAAGCTTTTGCGGTGCCTCGCAAACGGGGATAATATCGGGGGCAGTGCTCATATCATCAAAATGCTGTTGGCATTTTTTGCAGCTTCCGATATGCTCTTCAACAATTTTACGGCTTTCTTTACTGCAGCAGCCGTCAATATACAAGGGGATTAAATCTTTAATAACTTCGCAATTCATATTATTACCTCATTTTTTCTGATAGCTTTTGTCTGGCACGGTAAAAGGTGACTCTTGCCCAGCTCTCACTTTTTCCGAATGTAATGCTTATATCCTTTAGTGAAAAACCGCCGAACACAGAGAGCATAAAAACTTCCTTATATGGCTCTTCCAATTCGTGTAAGCATTTTAAGGCTTTTTCGGAAAGCTCTTTTTGTACAAAGCTTTCTTCGGGATTCTGTTCGGTGGCGGTTACCACGCTGTCTTCAACAGATGTATACTTTTTCTGCTCGTTGAAATACGCAAAGTATGTATTTTTCGCAATCTGACACAGCCATACCGATGTCTTTTCTTTATTTCGCAGGGACGGATAGTTTATATACGCGCGGAAAAAGGTTTCCTGTGTCAGCTCCTCGGCAAGGGAAGCGTTGCGGGATAATTTCATTAAGTACTTAAAAATAAAATCTCGGTTTTCATTGAAAAGCTTTTCAAACTCAGTCACATTTTCACCGCCCTTTCAGCTATAAGATAAGAAAAACATAAAATCGTTACAAAAATTATAGCATATTTTCAGAAAAAAATAAAACCCACCCTGAAAAGGGTGAGTGTATAGACTAATTGTATGCTTCAAAGCTGTAAATTACATTATCCGAAAGTGTCAGTCTGCCCTGCATTCCGATATCAAAGCAGAAATACATTTCTTCATCAACATGGCGTTCTATTATTCTGCCGTCCTGAGTTTTGAAAAATACAATATATTCACTTGCCGCCTTAGGATTCTTTGTCCCCTTGACAACTGCCGCACATTGCATATCAACAACTGTTACCTCGAGCACTCTTTTTTCAAATTCGTCAATTATTTCAACACGCTCGTCTTTTTTATTGTCATCCTTGTATTTTGCGGAAATTGAAATAAGATATCTGATAAGAATTACCGCTCCTATGATAACGGCTATAATTGAAACAAGAAAAATAATTGCACCGTAATCTTCCATATTCAATGCTCCTTTAATAAACGGTATATAATGATTTTAGCACGGTGATGTCTTTGTGTCAATCAACGCGGGCTGTAAATTTTGTTCAGTTTAATCTTCAACACCCATTCAGTTATAAGATAAGAAAAACGCAAAAGTGTTGTAAAATTGTATGTTGAAATTATCAGTATGCATATGATATAATTTTAATGTAAAAGTATTATTTTTCAAGGTCGTGATTGTGTGAAAAAGAAGGCTGTAATAGCAGTAGCAGTTCTGATAATGCTGTTTGTTGTAATCGGTATTCTGAGATTATTTCCGTCCTATTCTTTTACAATAAAATCAAATTGGGATATATCTCTTCCTATAAAGGCTGTATTAACCGAAATTTATGAAAAGGATTCAGGTGCAAGCTTTCACGGTGACGGTGTTAGATATCATATTTTTTCATATAAGTATGAGGATTACATAGATTTAATGTTTGCGTGGACACCTAACGAGCATAAAACTAATTTCTATCCCACAACCCGTGAAGCAGCCCAAGCGTGGCTTGATGAAATTGATGTTCCTGCCGAAGAAAGACCTGATTATGAAAAATGTTGTTCCTGGAGTAAATCTCAGGATGATAACAGCGAAATCATATTTTTATGGGATAACGAATTGAACAGGCTTTATATTATTGAAAATTTTATCTGAACAAAAGGAATGTATTTATATGAAAAAAGCTATATCCTTAATTTTAGTATTAGTTTTTGTGTTTTCATTTGCAGGATGCTCGAATAAATTGAATAACAATATTGATAATACCGCTAAACTTGAAATAATACAGTATGATGTATCTGACGGAGCTGAAAAAGCAACAGTAACAGTTACAGATTCAGTAAATATTAATCATATTGCAGATAATCTTCAAGCGTTAAAATTAAAGAAGCTGGAATACAATGATCCTACTGTGCTTGAGTATAAATTGATTTTCTGTAATACTGACGGGGAGGAAATTGAAATAATTTCTGTCCCTGTAAATGATTGGCTTGAGCTTGACGGTTCTTTTTACTCTATTGCAAGCGGAGAGCTTGACAGAGCTTATATTGCACGATTTTTTAAGCCGACAGAGTATCACGGAAAGTATGCAGATGATTCAAGCTTGCTTGTTATCAGCAGCGAGGCTGAAATTATAGCCGATAAGATAATGAGCCATTACGAAAACGGCGGTATTGTTCTCGCTACATATTGGACCTATGCCGAGCAGATTCAGGAAATACTTGCCCCGGCAGTTACAACATCATTTTCTGCAAGTGATACCGCGGTGCTGTTTTACAAAACAGCAAATGCCGCTCCCGTTTCAAGTACGATAGTAGGCAATATGTCTGATATGGATGCTGAAATAGATGAAATGATAGATAATGCTAAATATAATCAGTAATTAATTTATATTATTAAGCTTAAAGGAGTGTGATTGTATGAAAAAGATTCGTACATCCGTATTAGTATCTTTGGTTGTAGCTTTCATAGGTTTAGTAATCGGAGTATTATTTGACGAGTTGTTTGATGGTACAGATGCTTTTATTTTTACTATTATACTGCCAATAGTGTTTGTGGTAATTTCAATGGGAGCTTTCATATTGCACGCCATTGAGAATAATAAATGATATCTTATTAAAAGAGAGCACAGATATTCAAATCGATTTGGTTTGTTTGGGTGCTGTATAATTCTATTAACACAGAGGCTGCATCAACAACATCTGCTTTCGATGTTTTGATGCAGCCTCTTTTTTTGTTATGATTCTAATATAAAGAGTTCTTCAACACATGTATTTAAATATCTTGCAAGTTTCATTGCTAATTCAAGCGTTGGATTATATTTATCATTTTCGATTGCAATTATTGTTTGTCTTGATACATTCACAGCTTCAGCCAAATCTTCTTGCCGGTACCCATATTTTTTTCTTAATTCTTTTATTCTGTTTTTCATGACCTTATAACCTTAACAACTATTATACTTCCGATTGTAACAATAACGGCTACGATGATTATGCATAACAAGATTTGTTTTAATATTGGGGGGATTTTTGGAGCTTCCTCATCATCCTTAACTGCATTGTGTGACATAATCACTTGCGATACAAGCTGAATAATTGTTGATGTAACAAGAAGAAGACAAGGCAAAAGATTCAGTTGAGTATGAAAAGTATAAACCTTATATGATTCATATAAGGTCCAAATAAATAGTGCAAACCAAAGAAATATTAAAGCATTTCGTTGTGCTTTGAAAGCAATGTGCTGTTCCATTTCATCAGGTTTGCTAAAGCCTAATTTTTTTAAAAAGTCTTTCATAATAACACCTCCAAAAAAAAGTAAAGAACTCTTTACATCTATATTATATGTGATTTTATGAAAATGTCAAGAACTTTTGACATTTTTTATTGAAATATTTATACCTTAATGTTAGTATTTGCATTGTAAGTAATTAAAAACGGTATATGTAAAGCACAAAGCCATCGGCCTTAAACCGATGGCCTCGCTGTTTTTTATTGAGCTTATATTAACTCTTAAAGATTATTTACCACACCCGTAAACAGAGGTAAATTGCCTTTAGAAATTACAAATACAAATGGTCTGTCAAGCACAAAATCTATTATTTCTTCAGGAGGCTGTGCTGCACCTGCACCGGGGAGTTCTATATAAGTTGCCGCCTTTACACCTTTTTCATCAATTTCAACTCTTGCGGACTGATTAACGGCTGAAATATACACGGGAGTATCTGAAGTGATTGCCGTAAAATCAGAGCTTTCCGTATCAAAGACCTTTGTTACGCCCATTCTGCTGAGTCCCTCTTTTAAGTTTAATGTAGAAGAAACATCAAACTTAGGCACAGACAGATTGACCTTCATATACTTTTTGTTTTGCCAGCCGTCTTCCTTGCTTCCCGTAGCAATCATTTCTCCGTAAGCACCGATGTTTAATATATCGGCAGGAGTTTTACCTTCATCGGGAAGAATGAACCACATTGTGCTGCCGTTTTTGAGCGTTAAGCCTACCGCACTGAAATCATCGTGCCAATAATAATACATCTGACAGAGCTTTTTATTCATATAAGTGACATTTGAATTACCGTCAGCACCGTGAAAAATACCGTCAGTATTATCTTTGCTGTCAAATTCATCGCTCCATTTAGCTTGGAAAAAGAGTGTTGAATAGAGAGCAAGAACGGTATCGGGGGATAAATTGATGTTATCGGTATTGTTCTTTAATAGTCCGCCTGTATTTTTATTAAGCCATTCGCCTATAGCTTTATCGGCACTTTTATTGCCAAGGTCACATTGATATACAGATGCATAATAATGATATGCAAGATTATCCATAGCCTCCTGATTAAAATTAAGTCCGTCTTCAAGCCAAAGAGAATTAGCCAATGTTGATATTTCATTTCTGTCATCCTCATAAACGGATTCCCAGACTGCACTGACCTGACTTCTGAGTGTTTCAATATCCATGACACCGAATAAATCTAAAATTTCCTTGCGACTGTCAGAGTCTGTTAATTCTGCAAGCATAGAAAGTCCGATATATGCATTTATAGGTGACCACAAGGCATTTTCATTGTTCTGTGAAGTGAGGAATTCAGCAGAGCTTTTGGTGAAAAACGGTGACAGGGAAATAGCTGCATTTTCTCTTGTTGTTCGTCTGTTATTTAACTCTGCCTCCCATATTCCGACATCTGCCATATAGCTTTCTCTATCGTTATAATCATCAAGGTCGGGATGCTCCATAACGCGTGCAGCCTCGGGAAGAGCAATGGCATCTGCTGTAATTACAGGTGTATTGAAGAAAGAGCTGATACAAATTATAACTGCTAAAACAGCAGCAACTGCACCTATCCAATATGGTATTTTTTTCATTTTCTTCGGAGCTTTTTGGGCTTCTTCTATATATCTGCCGTCTATCTTATCCATAATTTCCAATACTTGCTTACGCTTCATAGTAGTAACCCTCCTTAATAAGATACTCTTTTAATTTTGTTCTGATACGGGTTAATCGTACCGATACGGCACCGCTTTTCATTTTGACTTCTTGGGATATATCTTCTACAGTATCTCCGTACCAATACCTGCGAATAAAAATATATCTGTTCAAAGCACTGTCTTTTTTCAAAAACTCATTTATTGAATCTGCAATTTCCTGAATAAGTAAAGCCTGCTCAGGGTTATTATCTTCATCCGGTAGACAAGCACCAAGCTCATCCAACGATAAATCATAACTGCTGTTTCGTTTTTCGGCTGAAAGATACTCCAAGCGTTTCAACGCCATATTTCTTCCTGTGCGATATACATAAGGAGCCAAAGGGTCAGGTTCTTTAGGTGGTATAGCATTCCAAATGGCAAGATATGTATCATTTGTTGTTTCTTCTGCATCGTTGTGATTTGCGAGAATATTCATTGCGATTTTGTATAAGGTACTGCCGAATCGCACCGTCAAAGCCCCGATTGCCGTTTCGGCTCTTGCAAATAAAAGCTTTATTATTTGTTTATCTTCCATAAAAAACCTCCTCTCACTTATATAAACCGATTTTATATACTTCATCTTACATAAATTTTAGCATTATTTTCAGATGAATACAATATTTCTTCTCCTGAAGAAAAAACCGGGGAGCTTTGTATCGTCAGACTTCCCGGTTTTTTTGAAATCAGAATTTTATATCAAAATGAAGCACTCGCTGACGCTCGCATGAAGCGTTTGCTTCGCAAACACGAAGCATTGAACTAAAGTTCAATATGAAGCAAATCGTGCCATCAGATAATCATACACCGAAGGTGTGCTTCATAGGACGAAGTCCTGCTTCATTTTTCATGTGCCGTAAGGCACGCTTCATTGAAAAAGCACTTGCGAAAGCAAGTGCTTTTTCTGGCACCCCCTACCGGAATCGAACCGATATCTAATCCTTAGGAGTAAAAAAGTGTAGATATTATGTATTCTTTGCTGATATTATAAAATCTCCCACAATCCCTTAGTTATCAACGGTTTTGCGTGTTTAACTTCCCTTTTTATCTTATGTAGTTTTATTTGTTATTACACCATTTTAACTTAGAATGTTTGCAAAATGTTTGCAAATTTAAGCAATTTTTATTTAACTCGAAGTATAAAATTCTACATTTATTGTCAAATTTTCTTTATTTGTGCTATCGTTATTGAATCTTGGTTGTTATTGTGTATACTAATATTTCAGAGTGAAAATATAATTATGCTGAATCAATTTAAAGTTATTATGGTCCAATATGAACTTAAGGAAGACAAAAATAATCCGTAGCCAGACAACTGAGTCTATAAATATTGTGAAGCAATATTTTACTTAATACAGGTAAAATATAATTTGTAAAATGCATTTATTTGTAAGTATTTTTAGTATAAACTCTATAAAAATCGACTATAGCGTATTCAAAAATGTAAAAGAACTGGACGATATTTTCCCACAAAGAAACCACAATGATTCACATTACTCCCGCAACTGCAATGAGTTAGAATCTCCTAAACTGCTATATAAGCATGAATTAACTGAACAATATTATATGGCAATTTCTTCTGAAGATCCATTTGTGAAATTTATAGGATTTTATTATGTTGTTGAGCATTTTATGATGATGTCTACTCAAAAGAATTGATTAAAAGCGTAAAAGTATTATACAGTATTCTGGCTTTTCTGCAAAGCACTCGAAAGACATGTGCTGATGATTTTTGTAATGCCGTTGTAAAAAGAATTTCAAGATATGAAAAAGGTCAAGATAAAAATTTTTCAATGGATAGTGCCAAAAAAGTTCGAATACATAAAGAAAAAATATGTGCACCTGTACTGCACACTTTAATTCATTATAGAAAATTCTCTCATGATCTTTTAGACTATTTCACATATAAAAAGTACATAAACGACTATAATACTGATGGTTGGATGGAAATTGATGAGAAAATAGCTCAGATTTACATGAGAACACTTGCAGAATATTCCATAAAATGTTCTGATAAAGATATTGTTTTAGGATCAGATAAGGTGACAAATAGCCAAGAAATCTATCATTCAACAAAACATCGTCATGACACACAATGCTGTTATTTGAATATTATTAACTGCCTGCCTCAGCCTTCAAGAAATGTCAGTTTTGAAGAAATTATCGATTTTAAAGTCAGGCGTGCTGATGAATTAACTGCTTTCAGACAGAAAATTCACGAATTGGAACAAAATATTTATCGCTCACAGAGTATTGAAGAAATAAAATATTATGAAAGCAGTTTTATTGAAGGTTGGCAAAATTGCACTAACGACTATTATAAGGCTTTAAAAGATGCAAAAATGCATTTTATTTTAGGCAGTTTGAGTACATTGATTGCGGTTCCTTTTGTAGGAAATTTGTTAACAGAACACATAGGGCAAGATTTTTCTTATGCTGTACAGACTGGGGCTTGTTTATTGCAGATGGGAATCAGTTATGTTGATTATAAGAATAAGATTAGTCCACAAAAATCCGATGGCGGATTTTCTTATGTTATAAATGTTCATAAAAACGGTTTAATACAGTTATAAGAATAGGTGTAAATCAAATCACTTTCAACAATATCTTTTACCCTTGCTTCAATATTTTGTATACGGCACAACCATTCCAACTGATTTTCTTCTTTCAGTTGCTCTGTAACACTTTCTGCCTCTTTCATTTGTTCAACAAGAGTATCAAACATCACACGAGCCTAACTTTCCACATCAGCACAGTGTTGATAAAGTTTGCCATGAATAAGCAGTATTGTAAATACCACTTTCTTGTGTTTAAGCAGATAATCCTTATGTAATATGTACTATTTTTCGATAGTGATATTTGCTTTTTCGTGTGATAATATGAGGTTTGGGGATGAGATAATCACCAACTTTGCGGTAACTTGTAGAATTTTTGTTTGGTATAATAACAAACTCCTTATTTTCACTCTTATCAATGACTTTCAGCAATAACTCATCAACATCCTCTGTGGGTAAATCCTCAGCCAAAAGAATATTACGAAACTTATTCATAATTACACTCAAAATCCGTAAACTTAATTTTTACCTTTTGGCTCATAAAAACGACCTCGTTGTGTTTTGTAATATCATTTTACAAGAAGGTCTGTGTTTTGTCGAATGTGAGAGTTGATATTTATTCTTTTTCTTTGTACTGTTTAATATCGCCCACAATATTTTTGTTTTCTAAAAAATATAAACCTTTCCATGTACTCCACTCTTGGCTCATATCACTTGTGAAGAATTGTTTCTCTCCGATACTTGTACAGAATATTTCTAAATCATTGTCTTTCAAAAACATTTTCAGATAATCTTCCCTGATAAGCAACCCATCACATATTTCATTAAGATTTCCGTCAAAACAAACAAGTTCACCGTCTTTGGTGAAATAATATCCATCTGACAGTTTTTGCTCTAAATTAAGATGCTCAATAATTTTTTTGCATGGTACAAAAAAAGATGTTACTTCATCCTGAGATGCATCATATTGCTCTTCCCAAACCAACCTTGAATACGAAGGCATAATGTCTATATGTATTGTGTTTTCAAGAATGCGTTTTTCGAATTCTTTTGTTGCATATGGAATTTTAACAACTCCCTCTCCATCATATTCAATATTCTCATAATCAGGAATTTCATATGCTTCTTTTACAACATGACAATTTTTGCTTGCAAATTCATGATCAATCCATAATTCTCTGAAAAAGCTATTGTATCCAGGGGACCAAGCATACTCTCTATTAAACAATTGATAAACATCTTCGCCTTTCGGAAAATCAGAATTCAAATATGCTTCTTGGTGCTCTTTTAGAATTGAAAGATTGGGAATGCTTATAAAACTTGCCTGGGTTATGTGCCATATTTCTTGTGAACCTTTAGAGAACCCTATCGAATTTATCTTCTCAAAACTCTCTGCATTTTTAAGATTTTTATATAAATATAAAGCTATCCAATTTTTACCATCAGCATCTTTTAATGACAACTGTGATGGTATCGATTCAAAAAAAGAAGTATTCTTATGTGTCCATTTTTGAATATCACACATTGATGGATACGGTTCGATTGACAACATCTCTGACTGAATTACAGGCATATTAATAGATGGGGTATTCTCATAATTTAAAAAGTGTGTATTAAGTGTTGGATCAAAATCTCGAACATATGGCTCCCAAGGTCCTTCAAAAGGATACGAAGGTTCATTCCAATTTTTCAACTCGTGAGTATCTGCTACCCTTGCTAAAATATTATATAAAGTAATCCACTCATACTTTTTACCGATGCGTTCTTTTTTTTTAGTGTCGTGGCGATAATAGCCAGAATGTACATAAGAACTATCATAGTTATCCAAAGCATCATTATAATTTAATTCATCCCTGATGTGCTTCATAGCATAATGGTATAAGTTGACAACATCAACATCTTTGAAATGTCCCAATGCAGCTTGGAATACATATCTTTCAAAATCTCCGTACATACTTTCTACCTCTGAATGATCAATCATCATAGAAGAAACTATACTATTAAATCCCATGTTTTTGCGTGTATCATCATAGTATTCTTGTTTTTCAACAATAGGAATTTTTTCAGATTTATACGGAGGAGATACTTTTGAATGATCCAAAAAATCACATTCGGCAGGATACTCACATTTCCATCGTTCTATAATTAAACGTGCATAATCGCGAAGCAATACATCCGGATAAACATATTCTTTATCAAAGATTTCGCAATAAATATATTTTACTAACGAACGATAAGTTTCTTTTTGGTTTTCTATTCGCTTCACGCATGCACCGAAAACAATTCCGTATAATCTTTGTAACACATACGGATCGCTAACTGTTTCAAAGCGTTTCAATATTTTTTCACAAAGAGAGAAATTCCTTTTCAACAGCTCTATCATAGCTTTTGATGCTTTATCTCGTAAAAATCGATTAGACGATGTTAATAGCCAAGCAAATAAAACAAGAATAAGCTCAGTGTTAAAGGTTGATAATCCGTCCAATTCTTTTCCTTCATCAAAATAATTTATAAGCTGATATAGCCGTTCATCTTCATTATACAATCCATTTATATATGTAGTCCATAAAGCATCACGGTTAGATATAGTTCTATTGATTAAAATATCATGCAAAAAGAGTGAATTTAAAGGATGATTTTCTTTTGAACTGTTTTCTATCAACATGCGAAAAACAGTTTTATGATCAATTAAATGGCTTTTGATAAACTCTAAAAAGTATGTAGCATTAACTGAACTTGCTTTTCTCCACAAAAAAGACTCGATGTATCTTCTACAAATATAGCTATTGTCATAATCATCAGTAACAAGTTCATTAATACTAATAAAACATTCTTTTTGATATTTATCGGCAAACAATCCGCACACAATAATAAATATATCGATATTGCTGTAATTTGTTATTTTTCCACTTTCAATTTCAAGAAGTTCATGTTGAAGATAATTAACCATATCTGATTCTTTGCAAAAACGATTTATAATTGATTTTGCACAAACAAAATCGTCTAATAAATTATAAGCCAAATTATATGATTCTACACCATCATACGCATTTTCTATTAACAATCCCGATTTTATCAATGAAGCAACAAATGGCAGTTTTTGTGAACTTAATCCATATTTTCCCCAAAACTTAAGTTCAAACAAATTGGATTGAGATATAGCGAACGATTTGTTCATAAGACGAATACTTGCTATTTCATCAACAAGGTATTGCAATACAGGTACACTGCCTTGCATACCTATAGCTTTCTGAACTTCTTCGTCAGCTTTTTCAATCAAATTATCAAACAGGGAAAACAAATCATAATTCTCACCATCGTAAGTTTTACAAAACAGTTTAAGAAAAAGAGGGTTCGTCATTTCGGACTGCAAAAAATAAGCAGGCGAAAACGGTATACCATAATAATTGAGAAATGTGGATGTGGCGAATATAGATTCTTCTCGAAAACCAGTATGAACTATATTTGATATCTCGCCATTAGAAATAGCTTTATTTATAGCATCACTTAATACTAATGGTTCATACCCGCTTCTCACAGATATAGCCATTTTAATATGCGGATATTTTCTCAAATTTGCAATTAAATCAAATAGTCCGATTTTCCAAATATCTTTATATGTGCTTTCATTTATAGCATCAAAGAAAATATAGGAATATGTATTCTTTTCAAGACCTTGAGCTTCTAATTTATGAAACAGTGCGTCAAGTGAAATATTTAATGACAATACATCTATAATCTGTTTGTTTATAGAATAGTTGCTAAAAAAATTACCTCCAAGCAACAAAACAGCTCCACGATTTTCTGCAACTATCTTTTCCGTAGCCACAGCAAACATTTGTGATTTACCTACTCCTGCATCACCTTTAACTATTAACACTTGATTTTTAATTAATGACTGTTTGTGAACATCAGGAGAAATCAAAGAAGGAACATCATATAAATAAGTTAGATTTTGAATATTTCTTGATAATTCATAAAACTCATCTAGTTTGTTTTCTTCATAAGTCTTTTCTTTATCTTTTTCTTTCTTTTCAATTAAGTTTTGAATGAATTCAAATTCTTCAAAACAATTACTTTTAATTATATCAGACCAAGCTAGGCTATCAGATATGGAGCTTTTTGTTACATCCTCTATGTTGTATATCGCTTTTAAAATAGTTTCAAGCGTATCCTTGCACTCGCTATATTTGTAATGCTCTTTCTTTAGTTTTTGGATTACATTATCTTTTGCGTTATTAATCTCATTTGCAGCTTCTGAATTACAAAGAAAGTGGTTTAAAAGTCTTTCAGATTGAGTAACAACATTAAACTCTTCATTATATCTTGGACCCAACGATGCCAAACTGGATTCAAGTTGTTTGATGAACCAATTTTGAGAAAGCGAACAGCAATTGAAGTATTGCCACGCAATTGTTTCATTTTTCATAACTTGTTCAAGAATCTCTTGATTATTAATAGGGATAATCTCAATGTCTTTTTCTTTCAAAATATGTTCAATCTATTTATAGCCTTTACTGGTAGTAGTAACATCTTTATTGCAATAAAGATAGATAAAGAAATAATTGATAATATTCAATTTTCAATTGATGAAATAGATTCATCATTAGACGATAAACATAAGCAAATATGTAAATTAAAACAACGAAAGGAAAACGAGAAAAGAGGAATTATTAAATTATTTAATTTCATTGCTGTTTTCATTTGTTGTTGTATAGTTTTAGCTATTATTTTCTTAAATTGCAAAACTTCTCTATTTGATGAACACGGTGATTTGGTAAGCATAATTATAAGTGCTGTTTGTGTGGCCTTTTTTGTAGTCTTCGGAAGAGATATCTCAAGTGCAATCAAACAAAAGAAAGAAGGTTTAGCAGAAAAGCTTTTGTTATATAGAATAAAGACTGGAAAAATTGAGGACTTTTTTGATTTAATTAATAAGATTGATGAAGACATTAATAAATTAGAAGAGCGAAAAGCGGAAAAACAAAAGCAAATTGCTGACAAATTAGAAAAGAATTAATTAGATGAAGGTCTAATTGACCTTTGTGAATAGATATAAAATGGAGCTGATACATTATTGTGTATCGCTCTTTTTTGTTTATTTGTGAAAAATCACAGTAATAATTTTTGTGTTTTTTTGAAAAAATAAATTTTTTTGTGTTACTTTTTTGTGATTTCGACACTATATATTATAAGGAACAATTTTTACCAGTTTTTTTCATTTAGTCAAATTATAAAAAAGCATTCTGCTTCACCCCCCCGTCCTCCAATCTTGAGGGCGAAAAGGTGTTTTTTGATATAAGCAAAATTGCTCACAACGCGAGCAATTTCCTATATATTAAAAAACTTGTCACGATTGAATTTTATTGTTCAATGTGACAAGTAGTTTTCGTTTTTATTTTTCCTGCAATTATCAGCACAGTTTCAATGATAAAGGCAGAAAAGAATAAACTCATGAATTGTGGTTTGTTAAATCTTAAAAGTGACAGCATTGCTGTAAATATCATCACTATTATTGTTATACATTTAATTCTGATACCTTTTCTTTTTTCTTTTGCTACAGGTTTTGACGGAGAATCACAGGGACATAGAAATAAAATAATTAATGAACATATAACAGAAATACTCAAAATGATATTGAAATTTATGCTATCGGCATAGAGATTCATTATTTTAATTAATATTATCCCGGTCAAAAAATATACGGATGAAATTATAAGACAGCGTTTTTCTGTATTTGCGTGGTAGCCTCCGGCATATCGGCGAAGAATAGCAATACATACAAAAAACACCAAGCTTTGAAAGGGAACACCGAGAAGTGTTCCGAGTATTAATGAATACCCAAAGAAAAGTAGATAATTGAGTATTAAAAATAATACATACTGATACACTTCCCGGTATTGTAGGTCTTCTGCATTTTCAGAATTTTTCATAAGCCAATCTGTTAAATAACAAGAAAATTTACTTATCATTTTTCTTTTTGTTCAAATACTGCAGCGCTTTTTCGGGAACTTCAGGCTGATATGCTAATAAACTTGTAATTCCGTTCAAGTTTGCTTTCAATATATTAACAGAAAGCTTGTCCATTATTTTTTTTGCATTATTTTGCATAAAGCATTTTCTCCTTTCATAGATTTGTTTTAAATTTAAATAATTTTGTGCTTTTTTACAATTAAGTGTGATAAATGCAGAGAAAACAATAATATCAGAAGAAATGTAATTTTTCAGCGAAAATATTTTGCTGTATATAAAATAAAAGAATTTTAATGAGGTGGTTAAATGAAAATAGCAATATGTGATGATGTGTTATCTCACAGAGATACTTTAAGACCTTATGTATTTGAATTTTTTCGCAGTAAAGAAATTCAGATAGAAATTGAAGATTTTTCATCAGGTGCTGATATTCTTAACTGTGAAGAAAAATTCGATATAGTTTTTTTGGACATTGAATTGGGGGATATGAGCGGAATTCAGATTGCGGAAAAACTGAAAGAGAAAAATAATAATTGTATTATAATTGTAGTGACCTCTTATACAGATTATCTTGATGCCGCAATGGATCTTCATGTGATACGGTTTCTTAAAAAGCCTGTCGAGCAGAAAAGGGTTTATTCTGCACTTGAAAAAGCATTGCAGGAAATGAAAGAAAATCTTATTATGTTTTCAACTAAGGATAATCGGATAATAAGAGTGAGAAGCCGTGACATAATTTATGTTGAAGCAAACCTCAAAGCGGTTACGGTGTGTACAAACAAAAAAACATATACTGTAAGAGAAAGTCTTAAAAAAATTAAAGAAATGCTTACAGCTTCAATATTTGCTGTCCCTCATAACAGTTTTATTGTAAATATGAATTATATTTCTAATTTCAAGAGAGAAGAAATTATACTTGAAAGTCCGAAAGGAGAAATAAATATTCAGATTTCAAACAGAAAGCAACCTGAATTCAAGAGAAGATTTTTGGAATTTATTGGCGAGGGACAGACAAATGTATAAAATATGTATTGATTTTTTAATGTATTGTTTTGAAGCGTTGTTGTTGTATAATTACGCAAATAATCTTTTTTATAGCAGTAAACCGCGAAAAATAAGAATTCTCTCAGTCATTTTTGTAATTACCATTTTGTTTTTTGTGTATCAGATTGAAATAAGCAATTTAAATTTTATTGCAATGCTTTCAATGTATACGCTGATTTTTAGTAAAATATTTGATGCTAAATTAAAAAATGCCATATTTCATTCAATTATATTTATGGGAATTATGTCTGCAACGGAATTGCCGGCAATAAGTTTTTGTACTTTTCTTTTTGACGATTTTAATGCAATGCATTCAAATATTAATGCTTATGTATTTGTTGTTGTATCCAGTAAATTATTATATTTTGCTGTTATGTTAGCCATTAAACGCTTTTTTGCTAACAAAAAGACTAACGAAAAGAATGATCGCTTTTTTTGGATACTATTTTTGTTTCCGTTGACAAGTGTTATTACTATTTTTTTGTTTAGTTATATTGCCAGTGATAATGATATATCTGATTTAGTGAGCATTTTTATATCAGTAGTTTCAATATTACTTTTATTTGCCAATATTATAGTTTTCATCATTTACGAGCGAGCTCAAAAAAATCTTGATGAACTGTATGATCTCAAGGCTATTACTTTTCAACAAGAGCTTGATAAAAAGTATTTTGAAGTAATTGAACAGACAAATGATGAAATCAGGCATTTTTCTCATGACATAAAGAATCATTTACTGCAGGTTAGGTATATTGACGACATTGAAGAAACACATAAATATCTTGACAGGTTAATTTCAGATGTTGAAAATATATCATATGTCGGAATAAGTGATAATAAAATGCTGAATCTCATTGTCAGCAAATACATATCAATTTGCGATAAAAAAGGAATAAAATTTACTCCTTCGGTTAAACTTGCAAATTTAAGTTACATCAATGATGTGGATTTATCTACATTGCTAAACAATTTACTTGATAATTCTGTTGATGCGGCAGAAAAATCAGAAAATTCAGAAATTGAATTGTATGTGTTTTCAAAAAACAGCAGATATGACGGAGTAATTATACGAAATACTTGTACAACTCCGCCTGAAACTATCGGGAATAAACTTATAACATCAAAAGCAAATAAGGTATATCACGGATTGGGGCTTAATATAGTGAAAAAAATAATAAAAAAATATGATGCCTTATATGATTGGAAATATAACAGCGAAAGTAAGATTTTTGAAACAGATATAGCAATTCCAATACAGCATAGAAAAGGAAAGAGCAACAATGGCATACAAACTTAAGTCTTTCGGGAAAAGAGTATACAGACGAAGAAGAGAACTTGGAATAAGACAAAAAGAGCTTGCAGCAAAAATCAATATTTCAAACAATCATCTGTCAAATATTGAAAACGGCAAAGCGGCACCCAGCTTCTCGATATTTCTTGATATATGTTCTGCGCTTAATGTCAATCCATCTTATCTTATTGACGGAAGTGTGTATTCTGTTGACAGTGAAATTGCAGAGAAACTCAACAGAAAATCGGAAGAGAATAAAGAAATAATATCAAAAATAATTGATTCATTCCCCGACAAATAAAAGTAAAACAGACACAACTCCCGTATTCAGTTTTTAGGCTGATTACGGGAGTTGTTCTCTTTTTTTTGCAAAATGTTCCTACATTTATTCCCAATTTTTCTGCACTTGTCATAAATTATTGAAAAATTGTTAAGAAATTAATATCTTTAGAATAAAGATATAAAAGGAGGATTAGAAGTGAAAAAAGCAACTGTACTTTTATTGATTTTAAGTTTGGTTTTTGTTTTTGTTTCTTGCAGGGCAACAGAAAATGAAGAAACAACCTTATCAGAGGAAACTACCTTAACAGAAGAAAATGCTTTCCAAACAACGGAATCGGAAGAAACAAGTGAAACTGTTTCCGAAACTGTCGGCAGTGTTGAAACGAGCACTTTGGAAGAACAAAGTACCTCTGAAGTTTCAGATACCGTAACAGAGAAAATTGAAAGCGAAACAACTGAAATTTTCACTAACGAAACTCCGGCGGAAGAAACTACTGTTAACGAAGAGCCTGTGACTGTAACAGATAACAAAATAATTGCCCCTGATTACAGTCTTGAAATTCCTGAAGATTTTGAAGTAAAAACCGATGGTAATGCTCCTCTGCTTGAAAATAAGCAAGGAACCATACAGTTCAATATAATGGATAAAACAAAAGTTGTAAAAGACTTTGATGCTTATGTTGCCGATACATATAAGGTTGCAGAAGCTTCAGGTATAGCCGAAAGCAATATAGAAGATATAACAATTAAAGATATTCCGATGAAACGCTTTGCAATGGCAATGACAAATGATGAGGGTGAAGCTCTTGATTCCTATGTTTATTTTCTGAGTATTAATAATAAGGTTCTTATGATAACTCTTACCTCAAAAGACGGCGGACTTGACGATGTTGCTTCTGCCGATAAATTTGTGGAAGAAATTGATTTTCAGAATTACTAATAATATCAGGGATATAAATTGAACTGCGTATGATTATACCTTTTTTTATGCATCGTATATGAATCATATAGTTTGATTTGTAGATATATTTTTTAAGGAAAGGATGTGATACCAATGGCAAGTATGTGCGAGTGGGCAGGTGAATATCAAAAATGATTAAGGGTATGGTTTGATAAAAGCCTGCTCACGCTGACCGTTCTCACATAACTCCATACCCAATGTCCGAAAATTATGAAGTTGAAATTTAACTCTCCGAAAGGGGAAAATAAAACAGTTTATAATTTCGGAAAAAAATAATAAATGGAGGAAATGCCATGAAGAAGTTCAAAAAAATGATGGCTGTTCTTTTATCGGTTGTTATGGTATTCGGAAGTGTTTCCGTTGCCGCTACGGCTGCTTACAGCCCTTATCTCGACAATGCAATCACAGGACAGTATAACACTATTGATAAAGCTGAATTGACAAGCGCACAGAAGGCATCGCTTATTCTTGATGACCTTGACGATATGCTTGAAAAAGAGGATATCCTGCTTGATATCCCCGTTATCGGCACAATAGATTTAACATCCATTGATGCAGCCCTTGATTCTATTTACGACATTACAGGCAACTGGCTTTTCGGAAGCCTTACTGTCGGTGACCTTGTTGTGCTTGAAAACAACAGATCTGCTATTGCTTCTGTAAGAAGAGCATCTGCAGATAAAACAGACCTTGATGTTATAGCAAGTCTTGTTACTTATCTTTCAAACTGTGCTCCCACACTCCTCGGAATGTTTGAGGATGATTTCAACTGGGGTATTGTTCACGGTTTCCTGCCTCCCGAATTCCGTATGATTATCGACGATTTCAACGGTTGGCTTGATGAACTTATCTGGGATCTTATTCACCCTGTAAATGATGAAACAATGCCTGATAACCCCACCCTTGATTACTTTGTTCAGTTCCTTTGCGATAATCAGCTTGCAGGCAACAGAACAGAAATTATGGGCTTTGAAGGTGTTATGGAAGGCTTTGAAGTAAATATCGAAAGCGATTCTGCTTACAGCATAATCGAAGAAGGTATTTATGAAGCTCTTAATGCATTTATTATCCCTGTATTGAACGGTGACCTTAAAACCGTTATAAGAGAAGCTGTTGAATCCAATCAGGCAGACGGCGGCGAGCTTTATCAGCTCATTGATGTTAACTATGTTATCACAAGATATGAGTTTGACGAAGACCTCGGACTTATGGAGCAGATCAACGATGTATTAAAGCATGCTGTTGATGAAATGCTTCTTCCCGACCAGTTTGATTGGCTCAGCAATGCTGAGGGTGCTCAACTGGGCAAAACCAATGTTCAGACATTGACAGATAATCTTGTCGGTCTTCTCAGAACGATTATCGAAGCCGGCGGCGAGGTTGAGAATGTTTCCCAGTATTCGCTTAAGGAACTCGGTGACTACATTGCCCGTGTTGCTGTTGAACAGTTTGTAAAGCACCTCGATTTTGAGGTGGGCGATACAATGGAAAAGATAGCATACGAAGGCCTTCGTGAGCTTGTTATAAGATTTATTCCCGAAGCAAACTATCCCGATATGCCTTCCGGTACAACATCAGCTCAGTACCGTGATGCTGTTATCGAAATGGGTGCGGATATAGCTTGCTATTATCTTAACGCCAATCTCGGTCTCAACTGCCCCATAAGCTCCACTGCTGATGAATTTATCTCTGCATTTATTGACTGGTGTATGCCTTATATAAACGGTCTCTTTGATGATGCCGAATTTGATGAGGCAGAAAACGGTTGGGATAAGCTTGATGCTATTTTCTGGCAGTTTATTCCCAAGGAATGGATAAATTACACGGCAATGTTCAATAACGGTAACGGTACAGCCACTGACCTTACTGTTAAATCCCTTATCAATTACATTTTTGATACCGTATTTGCAATGGATATAAACGGTCTCTTCGTATTCTTTGACCACATCGAGGGCGGTGCACTTAATGCTCCTCTTCGCGATGTTCTTATTGATTTCGTAGGCGGTGTTCTCAATACGGCATTCTATGTAACTGATTCAAACGGCAACAAGGAAGGTATTGTTGACCTCAATGAAATTACAGTCTTTGAAGACATTATTAATCCCGTTTCAAATGCAAACGATATTATAAGCGGTCTTCTGAAATCTCTTGCTCAGCGTCCCGAGCTTCAGGAAACAACTCTTAATCTTGTTGTTATGCTGATGGGGCTTGCTGATCCTCAGAGCCTCGGTGACCTTGAAATTGACCTTGCAAGCAGAATTAACTGCACATCAGGTTCCGTGCCCTCGGATACCAAGATGAGAATTACAAATTACTCTGACGGTATTAACTCCGGCTGGCTGCCCGTTGGTGCAACTGCTATTGATCAGGATAAGATGTATGAAATTGAGCTTGTAGCACTCACAAACAATGCAGGTCTCACAGCTTCCGTTCCTGCAGGCACAAAGATAGCCGCAAACGCTTATTATGATGTTACGGTTTCAGGTGCCGTTACAAGTGCAACCGAAGCAAGATTTGACCTTTCATACTATATCCTTGATGAAGACGGTGCAAGAATCAACAACGGTACTCCTCTCGTTAAGTCCGTTTATACACATCTTTACACCGCTTCAAGTAACTATGACCTTACAAGTGCAGAAGTTACTGCAAACAATGTAACTTTCGAAGACTTCTCAACTTATCTTTACACAACCGATGTTTACAATGTTTCATTGTTCTCAATTCTTGCTACTAACAAGAGCGGTCTTGTTACAAGTGCGGTTGATGTTAAGAGAGCCATTGTTACAGGTACATTGCCCGCAGGTATTGCCGCACATGCTCCTGCTGACGGTTCTATCGTTCACATTGACGATTCTTCCGCAACAAGTGCAACCTACGGTACTGTAAATCCCTATATTTCCACAATAACCGATCCCGATGCTGAACAGCCTTACGGAATTTATGATGTAAACATTCAGTTTGAAGTTCAGGGTAAGGGCTTGTTCGGTAACACCACAACAGGCACATCAGAAGCAAGAAATCATAAGATTGTTATTTATAACGATTTCGGTCTTCCCGGTGTTCTCGGTGATGTAATGGATGCAAACAGACAGAGAGTTGATTTCGCTGATGACGCAACAACAGAATGGAATAACTATCTGGGTGCAGTATCTGCCGGTTTTGCTCTCATAGACGGCAATCCCGACCACGAAAAGATGTTTACTGATGTAGATGCAGAGCTTGAAGGCGTACAGAACGACTACTATGTAAAGGTTGAAGCTATCAATGCCGCAGTTGCAGCTCTTGATGCAAAGGCAAAGGCAACAGATTCTGCAAAGCTTGCAGCACTCAATGCTGAAATCGCAGAATATGAAGCAGTTGACAGTGATAACTATATCCTCTTTACTTATGACCGTTTTGAGGACGCTTATGACAGAGCCGCTTCTCTTGCAAATTCACAGGTTGCTCCCGAGGGTGAAGAAGATACATTTGTAGCTCCCTCAATCCCCGTATTTGACCTTGTTTATGCAACTCAGCAGCTTAACCTTTGGGGCGCTCGCCTTATTCAGAAAACAACAAACAAGACACAATTAATTAATCTTGTTGATGAAGCAGAAGATTTAATTGAAGCAGCATATACCGCAGAATCATGGGCAGCTTTCGAGCTTGCACTTAATGCGGCAAATGATTTGATTGAAAGCAATACCGCACTTCAGACAGAAGTCAATGATGCTCGCATTGAACTTATGAAGAAGATGAATGATCTTGTTAAAGCAACATATATTGTTGCCGCTTCCGGTTTAAATGTTGTTATTGATGAAGCAAATATGCTTATTCTGGGTGCTCCAGCAGATACAACAGCATTAGCTGATGTAGTTACAGCAACATCAGGATTTGTTGCTACTTGTAATAAATCTGGTGATTACATTGGTACCGGTTCAACTGTTACTATCACAGCAGGCACATCAACAACACCTATAGCAACTTATACAGTTATTGTGTTTGGTGATTTAGATGGTGATGGAACTGTTTCTAACGAAGAACTGTGGACAATCGAAGATCATGCAACAGGATTTGATACTACAGTTATTGAAGAAGATACACTGGCATTTTTGGCAGCTGATGTAGACGGTAATGGCACAATAACCATGGAAGATGTTGATCTTCTTCCCTAAATTAAAAATAAGAGAAGGAGTCTTTTAGACTCTTTCTCTGCCACATGGAGTATATAATTTTACTCCATGTGGCATATTTGATAAATAAAAGGTTTTGAATGATATTAGATGTATAGGTGAGCACATTAACGTTCATTTTTTATGTATTATTGTTTGAAAAAACAAAAACACTGCCTATAACGGCAGTGTTACAAAAGTATTTATTCATTTGTAAGTCCTAACATATAATCTGCAGACTTATTAAAAAATTTGCAAAATGCAATGATTTCATCCGTTGTTGGTTCTGTAGCTTTACATTCCAAACGGGATATTTTTCGTTGTGACATAAATAGTGCATTCCCCAAGTCTGTTTGAGTCATATCTCTGTCTTCTCTTTCATTTCTTAACCTTTCATGAAATTGCATAAAAATTTTCCTTTCAGTTTTTGTTAAATATAGCACAGACAATTATTGTCTATTGACATTACTCAAAATTTGACTATAATGGTTTGTATAGCCGGCTAAGTATATTGTGAAAAAACAGAAAACTGAAAAGGAGGAGTTAAAATATATAATCAAATATATAGGTATATTTGAGCAGAGCAAGTTGTTTTTGCAATTTAATATTGATATTTTATTTTGAGAGGAATATGTTTATGATAAAAAGTAGCAAAAAGAATCATATCAAGCAATTGTTGTCAATTTGTTTAAGTTTTATTATTCTATTACCATCAGCAATGTTTTGTTTTGCTGCAGAAACAATTACATTAACAACATCAAATATTGTTACATATCCAACTGCAGAATATATAAATAATGGTGCAATTTATTTTGGGCAAAAAGTTGGCGATGCTATATCTTTTTCAGGTGGCGAAGTGCAATATAACGGCGAAACAGTTCCCGGGCATTTTGAGCCTGTAGATATGAATACGGTTCCTACATCAACAGGAACACAAAGAGCGGACATTAAGTTTATTCCCGACGACACAACTTTATATTCAGGTTTTGAATATAAAAGATGTCGCTATGTAACTTATACTGTCAGCAAAACTACACCTGTTTTTGTTGATGCTGAAAATGATCCTCTTGTTGCCTCAGAGGTTGAAGCAGGAGCAAAGCTTTCAACCTCAATTCTTTCAGGCGGAAAAATGGTTAATCCATACAATGCTGATGAAGCAAAGATTGCCGCAAGAAGCTGGGAATGGAGTAATCCTGATACAGTGATAAACGAGAGCGGATACTATGAAGCTATATTTGTGCCTGTCGGATATGAAAAAACGACAGTACAGGTTTATGTAAAAATAGCAAGTGATGTTCCCGAAACAGAAATTCTTGAAAATCCGACTATTTCTGATTTTGTCTATGATGAAAATCTTACATGGAAAGATGTAAAGATTAACGGTGGTAAAGCAGTAATAAAAGGAACAGAAACAATAGTTGAAGGAGTTTTTTCGGTTGCTGATAATGTAAAGGATTGGGTTCCTACTGTTGGCTTGAATAATGTTCCCGTGGTTTTTACACCTTATGAAGCAGAAGTTGCACTCACGTATTCGTTTAATATTCCTGTAACAGTTAATGCTCTTCCCATTTCTTTCGGGGAAGATTATAAGGGAACAACAGTTGATGATGCTTTTGAATATGAAGTTGCTCCCGGAACAATGATGAGAGATGTGTTGTCTTATGTTGAGGGTGGAGCTCTCAACTATCCCACGCCCTCTGTACGCTCAATTGAAGATGCAAATTCTCCTGCTGAAAACGGAAAAGTATATAAGGTAACTGTTCTCAATTATACAAATACAAATTACACAGGAACCGAAGCTTATATCAAAATTGTTTTCAAGGATGTTGAATTTACTCCTACAGTAAAAAGCTCAATAGGCTCAGGCCAGAATAAATTCTCTATTGACTGCGGAAGCTATAACCCTCAGGGCACATTTACCGTATATTGCAACGGTGAGGAAATTGCCGAAGTAAAACGCGGTGTTGCGTTTGACTGTGAGGTTTATACAGATGCAGGCGGCACTTATGAAATCACAACAAAGTATAATCCTGTTGAAAATGATTATTTCATTCCTGCTTCCGCTTTATGGTCAATCACCGTTAACCCCGTGAGACATATTAAGGTTGCAAACACAAGCTCAATGCCCTTCACGGTAAACGGCAATTCCGGCCATACCGCAACAATCAGAACAGGCGACACAATCGTTATGGAATACACAATGCCCGAATTTGCATATTGGGTAATT
>JAFXAK010000016.1 GCA_017517135.1 Clostridia bacterium | reverse complement strand
GCAGCGGGTATCATAAATATACCTACAGAACAAGAGATTCTTGAAACCATTCAGGAAATGCGTGAAAATCCGCTAAAAACCGCTTGAAATAAGGAAAACGGCGTAGCCCTAACGGGCTACACCGCAACCTGTTTCCAAACTGTCCTTTAGAGTGCGACTCTAAGCAGCCTGCTGTTTTTTTGATGAAACCAAAAGTCCGAAGTGGTAGGGAACGATGCCCACAGCGTTCCGTATAAGGCAAATTCTAACCATTTTACAAAGATTTTAGCATTATATCTGACAATAGATGTGTGTAAATAAAAGTTACCCACCCCTCAAACGGAACGATGTGGGCATCGTTCCCTACCTGACGAAGACGAAAACGCTGCCGAATACGGAAAATTATTTGCTCAACTCAATCACTGTTTTTCCCTGCTTTTGTGCCAGCTCCTTGAACTGTGCGGCACCGCCGAAGGAGTGTTTAACATAGGTCACCGCAATATCGGATTGTTTAATCATCCACTTGTTTCTCCACGATATTGCAAAGCGTTTGGGCACATTTTCAAGCCCCTCGGGATAAATCGTGTCTGACATATCATCATCCTTATTTTTTGTATAGGGGAGATATGCTAAAACAACATAATATTTTATGGGATAAATAACAGACAAATCCTTTAGCTGTCTTCGTGCCATAGCATCGAAATTACCGTTGTTCCCCACAAAAAATACAGTTACATTTTTATTTATAATCAAATCCAACAGAGTCGTCCGTAAGGTCGGCTCTGTTTCTTTTGGTGTGTCCTTGTGTCCGAAAAATGTACAAATCATAATACCTCTTCGTATATGGGGATTATATCCCCTTAATATTAAAGATTATAATCCCCATAATATATCGTGTCAAGGGGTGGTAGTATGATTAAATTCGACAGACTTTGGGACACAATGGAAAAGAAAAAAATTTCCACATATTATCTTCGTGAAAAATGCGGAATTGACAGTAAAACTGTCCGCAGATTAAGAGCAAATGACAATATAGAAACAAAGACACTTGATAAAATCTGCAGTGCATTAAAATGCAGACTTGAAGATATTGCAGAGTTTGTAGAAGATTGTGAATAAATGAAAAAACAGCAGGTTTCGCAGCCTGCTGTTTTTTTTTGTAGAAAGTAATGATTTGTACTTGTAGGGAACGATGCCCACATCGTTCCGCATTCGGGAAGGGTAATTTCCCCTTGCAGACATTGTATTTCCTCAAACAACAAATTGGTTGTAAAAAAGTTAGAATTTCCCATGAACGGAACGATGTGGGCATCGTTCCCTACCTGATGAGGACTAAAATTTCAGCAAAATTCTTAAATTATACCACCGCAAACTGTGAATTGAAAAGCTCGGTGTAAAATCCGTTCTTTTCCATAAGTTCCTTGTGATTGCCTTTTTCTATAATTTTACCGTCCTTCATAACGAGGATTATGTCTGCTCCCATAACTGTTGAAAGGCGGTGGGCGACTATGAAGCTTGTGCGGTTTTCCATAAGTGTGTTGAATGCCTTTTGTATACGGATTTCCGTTCGCACATCTATTGAGGATGTAGCCTCGTCAAGAATGAGAATTTCGGGGAGAGCGAGCATAACTCTTGTGATACACAAAAGCTGTTTCTGTCCCTGGGAAAGTCCCTCTCCGTCCTCTGAAAGAACGGTGTCGTAAGCCTTTGGCAGACGCTTTATAAACGAGTGGGCGTGTGCCTTTTTTGCGGCTTCGAATATCTCTTCTCTTGTGGCATCGGGTTTGCCTATGCTGATATTTTCAGCCACCGTGCCGCCCTTTATCCATGTTTCCTGTAAAACCATACCTATATTGGAGCGAAGAGAGTGTCTTGTTATGTCTCTTATGTCCGTATTGTCAAGATAAATTCCTCCCTTGTCAACATCATAAAAACGCATTATAAGATTGATAAGCGTTGTCTTGCCGCAGCCCGTGGGGCCGACAATAGCGATTTTCTGACCGTTTTTAACGCTGAGATTAAAGTCCTCAATGAGCTTCTGGTTTTTATCGTAGGAAAAGCATACATCCCTGAATTCCATATTTCCGTCTGCTTTTTCCATTATTACTGCATCTGCTTTATCCTGAACTTCCGCTTCAGCCTCAATAAGCTCAAGAACCCGTGCGGCACAGGCGAGGGAATTCTGCAGCTCTGCCGCAACAGAGGATATTTCGTTGAAGGGCTTTGTGTACTGATTTGCATAGCTTAAAACGCTTGTCAGTAAGCCTACCGTAAGCGTGCCGCCGCCGGAGAAAACTGCAAGAGCACCCACAAAAGCCGTTGCGGCATATACAAGGGAATTTACAAATCTTGTTGCGGGATTGGTAAGGGAAGAATAGAAAATTGCATTGAGTGAGGCCTTTTGCAGGGCAGAGTTTGTTTCGTCAAAGCTGTGCAATTGGTCTTCTTCCTTTGAAAAAGCCTTTACTGTTTTAAGATTCCCGAGAGTTTCGTCAATAATTGCCGTCTGCTTACCTCTTATGAGCGACTGGGATTTGAAAAAATCAAAGGTGTGATTTGCAATGAAGCGGGCAACGAAAAGGGAAACGGGAGTTAAGAGCAGCACAACGAGGGCAATTCTGAAATTAAGAAAGAACAGTATACCCAATGTGCCGAGAATTGTGAGCAAGCCTGTGAAAAGCTGTGTAAAGCCCATCAGAAGACCGTCTGCGAATTGGTCAACATCCGTGATAACACGGCTTAAGGTGTCTCCGGTGGGATGTGTGTCAAGGTAGTTTAAGGGGAGAATGTTTATTTTCCTGAAAGCGGTGTTTCTTATGTCCCTTGAAACATAAAATGTGATTTTGTTGTTTACCGTATTCATAATCCAGGTAACAACACTGCAGACGGTAATCCAAACGAATGTTTTTATAAGAATTTCTGCAATTGCTTCAAGAGAAAAATCTTCATTTTCTTTTATTACATCGAGTGCGTTACCGAAAAGCAGAGGGATGTACAGCGTAGCCCCCACGCTTACAGCCGCACAGATAAGAGAGAGAAGTATTCTGAATTTATAGATACCTATAAAGCTCAGTACCTTTTTTACCGTGCCCTTAGGGGCTTTTCTTTTTTCAGCCATTTGACACACCCCCTTGAGCGAGAGAAGCGTGTATTTCTCTGTAGACCTCGTTGGTCTGTAATAAGCTGTCGTGCGTACCCATACCCACAGCCTCGCCGTCTTCAAGCACCAGTATTTTATCGCAGGAGGAAACAGCAGATGTCCTCTGAGATACAATAAATACGGCAGGGGAGTTTTCCATTGTATTTATAGCCTTTCTGAGTGCCAGATCGGTTGCCGCATCCAATGCGGAAGCCGAGTCGTCAAGAATGAGAATGGGAGAATTTTTAAGTAAGGCTCTTGCAATGGTGAGCCTCTGCTTCTGACCGCCCGATAAATTTTTTCCGCCTTGTTCAATCATTTCGTCAAGTCCGTCAGTTTTTGAGTTTATAACAGATGTACTCTGAGAAATTTCTATAGCCTTCTGTATGTCCTCTTCGCTCGCGTTTTTATTGCCCCACAGCAGATTTTCTCTTATAGTACCCGTAAAAAGAGCCGCTTTCTGGGGGACTACGCTTACAAGGGAGGAAAGAGTTTCCTTTGAGTAGCTTTTTATCGGATTGCCGAAAAGACTGATTTCACCCTCGCTTATATCATAAAAGCGGGGAATTAAATTTATAAGTGTTGTTTTGCCGCTTCCCGTTGAGCCGATAATACCTATTTTTTCGCCCTTCTGAATTTCAAAGGAGATATTTTCGAGAGAGCTTTCAGATGACGCGGCATATTTCATCGAAACAGACCTGAAAGCAACCGCCGGTGCATTGAAATCAGGCACGGCACCCTCTTCGGGATATTCCATAGAAGCCTTAGTATCAAACACATCCTGAATTCTTCTTGCACTCGAAAAAGCCTTTGTGATGCTTATAATGAGGTTTGCAAGCTTTATAAGCTCAACTAAAATCTGTGACATATAGTTATATAAAGCCACAACGGCACCCTGAGTGAGAATACCGCTTTGCACCCTTAAAGCACCCGTGTATATAAGAATAATGATTGCCGTGTTTATGAGCACAAGGGTGAGGGGATTGAGAAGAGCCGAGATTCTGCCTGCAACAAGCTGTGCATTTGCAAGAAGAGAGTTCTTTTCGGTAAATTCCCTGATTTCGTGCTCTTCTCTGCAAAAGGCTCGTAAAACTCTGCTGCCCGTGAGAGACTGTCTTGTTGCGGACAAAACAGCGTCAAGCTTTTTCTGTACACCCTTATAAAGGGGCATAGTTATGAGCATAATACCGAAAACGGCAATTGACAGCACGGGAATTGTCCCCACGAAAACGAGAGCAGCTTTGGTATCCACCGTGAAAGCCATAATCATAGCACCGAAAACCACAAAAGGAGAGCGAAGAAGCAGACGCAAAGTAAGGTTTATGCCGTTTTGCACCTGATTTACATCGCTTGTCATTCTCGTGATAAGCTTTGAGGAGCCTAAGGTGTCAATTTCCGTATAGGAAAGTCCCTGTATATGTGAGAAAAGGGAATGTCTCAGGCTCGTTGCAAAGCCTACTGCCGCCTTTGCGGCAAAGAACTGTGCGGTTATCGAGAAGCCCAAGCCCACAAGGGCAAGAACGGCAAGAATACCGCACATTTTAAGTATGTACGGCACATCTTCGTTTGCGATACCCGTATCAATAATCTGCTTTACAACTAAGGGTACAAAAAGCTCAAACAAGGCTTCAAGCATCTTGAAAAGCGGGGCGAGCACGGTTTCGGCTTTGTATTTTTTTATGTGAACAAGTAAATTTTTCATAGATATCCTTATTTAGATAATGTCCATTCGGCAATGTTTGCATACAGATTTCTCTCCGTTGAAATAACAGCCGAGGTTATGTTTCTTGAATAGCTTAACTGTCCGTTTCTGTAGCAGATAGGAATAAAAGGCATTTCCTCGTAAAATTCCTTGAGGAAGGTGTCAAGCTCTGCCGTGCCGCTCAGATACTCGTAGTAGCATTCGTCAAGTCGAGAAAGAGAGTTTGTCATTCCGTATGCGGCGGCACCCTTGCTGTCAAAGAAGGGGGATAAATCCATATTCTGCGTAAGCTTTATTTCGGATAAATACATATCATACTCACCGCTTGCAAGGGTGTTTCTGAAAGCCGTTTCGTCAAGCAGCTTTACATCAACCTCTATATTTACCTTTTTCAGTTGCTCCTTTATCAGAGCACAGGTGTTTCTCATAAAGGAGTTTGAATTGCTGCATATAAGGGTGAAATATATTGTTTTTCCGTTTGTTCCGCTCGAGAATGTGTCAAGAAGCGTATCTGCGCTGTTGAGGTCTGTTGCAACGGGCACGCTTGTAGCAAAGCCCGAGGAAGCAATGCTCTCCCAGGAGGTGTTGAACGGTAAAACGGTAGCTCTCGCGTGTCCTAAAAATGCACTTTCTGTTATTGACTGACGGTCAAGAGCAAAGGAAACAGCCCGTCTTATATCAGTTGAGGAAACACGGTAGTGTTCCTTGTTAAGTCCCAGAAAAACAAGGTTGTTGAGATAAATATCCGTAGAGCCCGAATATGTCCGTTGTGCTTCACCGTCGGAAAGGTCGGAATAAAAGGTATCAATCGTACCCATATCGAGAAGATGCATAAGAGAGGTGGTGTCTGTTATGTCATAAAGACGCACGGTGCCGATTTTCGGCAGATCACCCATATACAGAAGATTACATTCCAAAGACAGTCTCAGGTCTTTTTTTATGAATTTATAATATCCGCTGCCCACGGGAACGGAATTTTCATTGTCTGCCGTGCCAGACTTGACTATAGGGAAGGTAAGGCAGTTAAGCACATTGACATCTGCCTGCTTTAAGGAGAAAATTACTGAATATTTGCCGTTCTGCTCACATTTTTCTATATTTTTAAGAGCTTCCCTGTAAAGAGGAGCAGATTTTGCCTTGTTGAAGGAATAAACAACATCTGCCGAGGTAAGTGTGCTTGAATCCGAGAACATAAGCTCGCTGAGAAGCTCAATTCTCACCGAATGTCCCTCAATATTTTCTTGGGAAACTAATATTCTTTCAGGCATAAAGCCCGTGTCAAGCTGATAAAGAGGCTGATAGACAAGGCTTATAAGAGAGGAATTAAGCACGGATGTGATAACAAAGGGATTTATAGAGTCAAGGGAGGTATAAGCCATAGTGATTACGCCCTCGGGCATAACCTTGACAGTTGTTTCCTCTTCAATAGTGCTCTCCTCGTTCCCCGTGAAATTACCCGAACACGAGCAGAAACAAAAAAGACAGACAAATACGAGCAAAACACATATTGATCTTTTTAATATGTTAGGAGATAAATAATCTTTCAATTCTGACAGCCCTTCCTGTTTTGTTGTCTGTTTCAACAATAACACATCCCATAGAGCACTCGCCCTCGGGATTTTCAAATTTTACGGGCATACCCGTTCTCATTTTTTGTGTTGCACACTCAATTTTCACTCCGAGAACGGAGTGTGTAACCCCCGTCATACCCGCATCCGTGATATATGCCGTGCCGCCGGGGAGTATCTGCTCGTCTGCGGTCTGTACATGGGTGTGAGTGCCCAGTACAGCGGATACCCTTGAATCAAGATAAAAGCCCATTGCACGCTTTTCGGCAGTTGCCTCTGCGTGAAAATCTATGAGTATATTCTTCACATTTTCTTTTCTGAAAAATTCAAGAATACTGTCGGCACAGTCAAAGGGATTTGAAACGCTGTCCATATAAACGGAGCCCATAATATTTGCAACGCCCAGACGCATTCCCTTTTTCTCTGATATATAAACACCCTTGCCCGGAACGGTACGGTGCATATTCTGCGGTCTTAAAACGGGAGTGTGTTCCTCTTCAAGCATAGAATGGATTTCGTTTCTTCTTAAAACATGATTTCCCGTTGTTATAAGGTCTGCACCGCTTGTGAAAATATGATTTGCGGACTGCGGCAGTATACCGTTGCCCTGTGCGGAATTTTCTCCGTTTACAATACAGAAATCAACATTATATTTTTTTTTGATTTCGGGCAGTTTTTTTCTTAAAAATTCACAGCCCGCGGTTGACACAACATCACCGACAAAAAGTATAATCATAGCTAAATTCTCTTATCCTTAAAAATTAATCTCCCGAAAATTTACTTTCGGGAGATTGTGGTTTTTAATTACTTTTAATGCAAAGTAATTACTTTGCGTAACCAAAGACACGGCTTTCCCTGATGATATGAACCTTAATCTGTCCGGGATATTCAAGCTCTTCTTCGATTTTCTTGGATATTTCTCTTGCGAGAATAACCATTTTGTCATCGGAAACCACTTCGGGCTTAACCATAATTCTGACTTCTCTTCCTGCCTGGATTGCGAAGGACTTTTCAACACCCTCAAAGGAGGTTGAGATAGCTTCAAGCTGTTCAAGACGCTTGATGTAGTTCTGGATGTTTTCTCGTCTTGCACCGGGGCGAGCTGCGGAAATAGCATCGGTAGCCTGAACGAGAACTGCAATAAGTGTTTTTGCTTCAACATCGCCGTGATGAGCTTCAATTGCGTGAATGACCTCATCCTTTTCCTTGTATTTCTTGGCGAATTCAACACCGAGAGCGATATGTGTACCCTCCATTTCGTGGTCGAGGGCCTTACCGATATCGTGGAGAAGACCTGCTCTCTTAGCTGTTTTTACATCAACACCGAGCTCTGCAGCCATAAGACCTGCAATATAGGAAACCTCAAGTGAGTGGTTAAGTACATTCTGACCGTAGCTTGTGCGGTATCTGAGCTTACCGAGAAGCTTCACGATTTCACCGTTGATACCGTTGACACCTGCTTCAAGAACAGCTCTTTCACCTGTTTGCTTGATGGTCTGCTCAACCTCTTTTTTGGATTTTTCAAAAATCTCCTCAATTCTTGAGGGATGAATTCTGCCGTCTGTGATAAGCTTTTCGATTGTGAGTCTTGCGACCTCTCTTCTTACGGGATCAAAGCTTGAAACGGTAATAGCCTCGGGAGTATCGTCTATAATAAGGTCAACACCCGTGATGCTTTCGAGAGTACGGATATTTCTACCCTCTCTGCCTATGATTCTGCCCTTCATTTCGTCATTGGGCAGATCAACAACGGAAACGGTTGCCTCAGCCGCGTGGTCTGCTGCGCAACGCTGGATAGCTGCGGTGATAATTTCTTTTGCGAGATTATCAGCCTCTTCCTTGGTTTTCTGTTCAATTTCAAGGATTTTGACAGCCTTTTCGTGAATAAGCTCACCCTCAAGGTTTTTGATTAAGTATTCCTTAGCCTGTTCCTTTGTGTAGCCTGAAATCTTTTCAAGCATATCAAACTGACTTTTCTTGAGAGCTTCGCTTTCAGCTAATCTTTCTTCTGCTTCCTTTATTTTGGAAGCAAGGTTTTCCTCTTTCTTTTCAAGAGAATCAACTCTCTTGTCAAGGGATTCTTCTTTCTGAATAAGTCTGCGTTCCTGACGCTGGACTTCGTTTCTTCTTTCTTTGATTTCCTTGTCGAGCTCTGTTCTTTCCTTGTGGATTTCGTCTTTTGCTTCGAGAACCATTTCTCTCTTCTTGGACTCAGCCTGGGAAAGAGCATTGCTTACTATTCTTTTGGCTTCTTCAGTTGCAGAGCCTATTGCCTTTTCGGCAACCTTGCGTCTGTGAGCAGAGCCTAAGAAAAAGCAAGCCACACCGGAAATCGCTGCAGCAACAACAGCAATGATTATTGCTATAGTTATGCTTATATCCATAAAATCAAATACACCTCCGTTTTTATTTTTTTTGCTTTTTATGCGATTTGATATTAGAAAGTACGGACCGTAAGCGTCCGTGCGGGATATAGAATAATGCGTCTAAATAACCACGATTTATTTAAAAAAGCATATACTTTAGTTTCAAAAATATAATACTTATGCATTATCTTAATTATTTTATAATTATTTATATAAAAAGTCAATAGATTAAAGACACTTTAATATAATTTATATATTTAAATTGCTTTTTTTAATATATTATGATAATATTATACTAATATTGGATTTTTAGGAGAACAGTATGAAATCCGGGAGAAACAAAACCATAAATATCTCTCTTGAGGACTCAAAAGAGCTTTTTGAAAGGGCAGAATGTCCCAAGGGTAAAATAAATAAAGAAACGGCTGAAAACTTATTTGTTCACGGGGATTTTTTTGAGGTCGTTTCAAGAATTGAAGACGGTATTTTCGACCTGGTAATAGCCGATCCTCCGTATAACCTTACAAAGGACTACGGCGGAGATATTTTCAGAAAGACTGACCGCGAAAGCTATACCGAATTCACAAGGCTGTGGCTCAGTGAAGTATACAGAGTTATGACGGACGGCGCTACGCTCTATGTCTGCTGTGACTGGCAGACGAGCATAATTATAGCAAATATTCTTCCCGAGTTTTTCACGGTAAGAAACCGCATAACCTGGCAGCGGGAAAAGGGAAGAGGTGCAAAACGCAACTGGAAGAACTCTATGGAGGACATATGGTTCTGCACAAAGGGTGAGAATTACACCTTCAATCTTAATGCCGTCAAGGTGCAAAGACAGGTGCTTGCTCCCTACAGGGAAAACGGCAGGCCCAAGGACTGGAATGAGGGAGAAAACGGCAACACAAGGCTTACCTGTCCGTCAAACTTCTGGGACGATATAACGGTACCGTTCTGGTCTATGAGCGAAAACACCGCACATCCCACACAGAAGCCCGAAAAGCTCATAGCAAAGCTTATTTTAGCAAGCTCAGACAAAAATGATTTTGTCTTTGATCCCTTCGGAGGCTCGGGAACAACTGCCGTTACGGCAAAGAAGCTCCGACGAAAATATTTTTCCGTTGAAAAAAACAAGCAGTATTGCGTATGGGCACAGGAAAGACTGCGTCGTGCCGATACCGATAAGAGAATTCAAGGCTATGAAGACGGAATTTTCCTGCACAGAAATGCAAAAAAATGATATAAATATATTTCACTTTCTTAAATAATGTGATATACTTTATTTATTCACACGAAAAGGAGAAAAAGTATGGAAAAGAAACTTACCAAGCGTCTCTGGTTTAACATTCTTCTGTTTAACTTTATGGGCGGTGTTGCGTGGAATGTTGAGAATATGTATTTCAATACATTTCTTTACAACTCTGTTTATGCAGGTGCTTCTGCCGAGGCTATAGCAGGCACAATGTCACCCACAACGGCAATCAGCCGAATGGTTGCTTTGTCGGCAATAACCGCAGTTCTCACAACCTTCATTATGGGAACGCTGAGTGACAAAATGAAGAAGAGAAAGGTCTTCATCTCCGTGGGCTACATTGCCTGGGGTATTGTAACAGGACTTTTCGGCTTTATTTCAAGAGACACTATTGCCTCAATTACAGGTCTTACCGATGCTGCAGGTGTTCTTACGGCAACCGTATGGGCAGTAATCGTAATGGATATGCTTATGACCTTTATGGGCTCAACAAGTAATGACTCTGCTTTCAATGCGTGGGTAACGGATGTTACCACCCCCGCAAGCAGACCTAAGGTTGAAACAGCCTTTACCTTTATAGGCTTCCTCGCAATGGGTGCGGTTATGGGTGTCGGTACACTCGCACAGGCAGGTACCATAACATACAAGGCATTCTTCATTATCCTCGGTGTTGTTGTTACTCTCTGCGGTGTTGTCGGTCTCTTCCTTCTTGAGGATCCCGAAATCAAAACAAAAGAGCCCGAAAAGAAGTCAACCTACTGGAGCGACTTGTTCTTCGGCTTCAGACCGAGCGTTGTTGTAAAGAATTCCCGTCTGTATCTCACACTTGCAAGTGTTTGTCTTTTCAATGTTGCATTCCAGGTATTCTTCCCCTATCTCTTCGTTTATCTGCAGTATGTAATTCTTCCCGCAAATGAGGGGCTCAATTTCCTCTCCGCAGGTGTTCTGATTCCCGCAGTTTTAGCGGTTGCAGCTCTCGTTGCGGGCGTGGTTATTCTTATGAAGCTTTCGGGCAAAAACAAGGCATACGGCTTTATTCCCGCAGTTATCTGTATGGTTATAGGTCTCGGTGTGCTTTCCACAACAAAGAATATTGTCGGTGTGCTTATCGGTGTTGCTCCCACAGTTGTAGGCTACCTTGTGCTTACAATTCAGCTCAATGCCGCAATCCGTGACTTTATCCCCGTAGGTAAGGCAGGACTTTTCCAGGGTATCAGAATGATTTTCGTTGTTCTCATTCCTATGGTTGTAGGTCCCTTTGTCGGCGATATCGCATGCAGAAGCTCCAATATAACCTATATAAACGAATACGGTGTTGAAACCATTGTCCCCGCCGCAAGTATGTTCTTATACAGCGCAATTATCGCTCTGCTCGTATTCATCCCCTTAGGCATACTCATCAAAAAAGGCTTTAAGGTTGAAGAAAACAACGATTAATCAATAAAATAAAGTAAAAGAAGACAGCTTCAGTTTGTACAATACAAACCGAAGCTGTTTTTTTGTTATTAGTATGAAATTAATCTGAGCATTACATAAGGCTTCTGTAAAGAGCCTCAATTTCTTCAACTGATGTTTCTCTGGGGTTACCGGGACGGCAAGCATCGTTGAATGCGTCAACTGCGAGAGCGTGTACATCTTCTTCCTTTACAACACCCTTGAGAGAAGATACAATACCAACATCCTCGCTGAGCTGCTTAACAGCATCAACGGCAGCCTTTCTGTATTCCTCCTGTGTCATATCGTCAGTACCCTTAACACCCATTGCACGGGCGATATCTCTGTACTTTTCGCCTGTGTATTCAGCGTTGTAAGCCATAACTGTAGGAAGAAGTGTAGCGCAAGCCTTGCCGTGGGGCATATCGTAGTAAGCGGAAAGTGTGTGAGCCATTGAGTGGTCAACACCAAGTCCTACATTTGAAAATCCCATACCTGCGATATACTGACCGAGAGCCATACCCTCTCTGCCGTCAGCCTCGTTCTTAACTGCACCGCGAAGAGACTTTGCAATAACCTCAATAGCCTTGATATGGAACATATCCGAAAGCTCCCAGGCACCCTTTGTGATGTAGCCTTCGAT
This sequence comes from Clostridia bacterium, assembly GCA_017517135.1. Lineage (GTDB taxonomy): Bacteria > Bacillota > Clostridia > Oscillospirales > Acutalibacteraceae > RUG806. Next base: position 73,474 of record JAFXAK010000016.1, on the reverse strand, counting down.
AGCGTGTGTGAGAGCGTCCATACCTGTTGCAGCTGTGAGAGCAGCGGGCATAGTGTTCATCATATCAGGGTCAACTATTGCAACAACGGGGATATCGTGAACATCAACGCAAACGAATTTACGCTTCTTTTCAACATCTGTGATAACATAGTTGATAGTAACCTCAGCAGCAGTACCTGCAGTTGTTGCAACTGCGATAATGGGAGCGCAGGGGTTCTTTGTGGGAGCAACACCCTCAAGAGAACGGACATCTGCAAACTCGGGGTTAGTGATGATGATGCCTACAGCCTTTGCTGTGTCCATAGCAGAGCCGCCGCCGATAGCAACGATACAGTCAGCTTCACACGCCTTGAAAGCCTCAACACCTGCTTTTACATTTTCGATTGTGGGGTTAGCCTTTATATCTGAGAAAACAGCATAGGGGATGTTTGCTTCATCAAGAAGGTCAGTTACCTTTGAAGCAATACCGAACTTGATAAGGTCGGGGTCTGTTGCAACAAAAACCTTTTTGAAGCCTCTGTTTTTGATTTCGTCGGGAATTGCCTTGATAGCTCCCGCACCGTGGTATGATGTTTCGTTGAGTACAAACTTGTTCATATTAAATCACCTTTCCGTTTTTGTATATATAGGAAATTGCTCACAAATGCGAGCAATTTCTTTTTACCGATTAGTTCTTATATTGATATACTCTTACATAGTCTACAATGAAATATGCTTCGTCGCCGGGCTCCATATTCATTTTGCCTGTGCCGTGACGGTCTGCGAATGCCACACCGTCGGAGCCTGCAACCTCGCAGGAGAGGAGGAGATATTCGGGATTCTGACTTACTCCGCCGAATGATGTTCTGCAGGTTTCAACACCGTTTATATAGAAAATATATTCGTTTTCGTTCCATTCAACACCGTAGGTATTGTATTCCTCATAGGGGTTTATTGCATTGTATTTTCCGAGCCCCACACCCTGACTTGCTTCGCCGTAGCCGTCAAAGATAACACCTGTCTGAACACAGTCGCCGAAGCCGTAGGGGACATCCTTGTAGAACATTGACTCGAATACATCAACCTCTGTGCCGTCCTTGCCTGTGCCGTCAACCTTTGTAACACCGTCATTCATCATCCAGAATGCCGACCACATACCTGTTGATTTGGGGAGAATGCATCTGCATTCAAAATAGCCGTAGGTCTGCTCAAAGGTATCCTGAGTTGTAAGGCAAGCGGAATACCAACCGGACTTATAGTCCTTGAAATCTATGGTGTCGTGCCATTTTTCGTAATAGTAATTTTTAAGAGGCTTGTCGAAATATGCGGTTGTGATAATGAGATTGCCGTCCTTGACACTTGCCAGATCCTCGTGCCAGTAGCCGCCCTTTCTCTCTGTTACCCACCAGGGAGACTGCCATTTTGTTGAGTCAACCTGAGTTCCGTCAAATTCGTCTGACCACACAAGCTCAAAACGGCTGTCAAGGTCGAGAGACTGACCTGCGGGATTAGCCGGAAGACCTATCTGATTGGGAAGAGTGGGGGAAATGAGCATCAAAAGAGAAATCAATGCACTGAAAAAGGTCTGTAAAAAAGCCTGAAACATAAAAATCCCTCCGAAAAAAATTATCAGTTTATTCCGAACATTCTGCCTATAACAACAAAAGCGTTTTCAAAGTAAATAAGAAGCTTATTGAACATATTGCTTATGTTTGTCATGATGTTGTCGAGATTTGTTACATCTGAATTGTAGCCGGCAAATTCACCGTTGTTGTCGGGAACTGCGTCACCGTCAAAGGCAAATTCATAAAGCAAGGGAGAAATGAGAAGAGTGATGAAATATTCACCCGGTTTCACACCGCCGAAAATCTTAGCGGCAAGCTTTCTTATATCCTGAGTAGCGGTGGATGTGATTCCCATACTGTCAAGAAGTGAGTTTACAACGGAAATGAACACCTCGTCATTGACTGTTGCAAGGTCAGAGTGGAGAATGAGTGCTACCGTACGGAGAAGTATTGCAACCTCTGTGTTGTCAACATTGAAAGCTTCCTCGCCCGCATAGTGAGCGGCAACAAGCTCTGTTGCAAGGTCCCAGGGTGTTTCGTAATTGCTTTCGGGAATTACAATGTTATATTCCTTTGCCAATTCCTGAACGCTGTTTTCACCGTAGAGGGGCATTTTAAGTATATCCGTGAGACCTGAAACAGCGGTGTTTACAAGGTTATAATAAATTGCATCCTCAGCTATACCCATCTTTTCCATTGAGAGAGAAAGCTCAAGTCTGTAGCGCACACCTGCTTTGAGGAAGCCCTTTGCATAAGCATTGAAGTCCTCATTCATAAGAGCAAGCTGCTCCTCGGTGTAGCCCTTTACGGTGCTTGTGAGAGCCTCTGTGTCAATGGAGGTGATTGTTTTTGCATTGTAGGAAATAGTATCGTCATTGAGCTGCATTACTGTATACTGAATGGGATACATTGAAAGAGAGGTTGTTGCAAAATCGTAGATTGTGTTTCCTGAGGGTGTTGTGTAGGAGGTTGTGTCGTTGCAATGCTCGTGACCTGAGAAAACAACCTTGATACCGTGGTCAGCAAAGAGAGTTGCTGTTGTGTAGTGGAAGCGGACAATAAAGTTCTTTGATACGATTCTCTGCATAGGAAGATGGTCAAGAAGATTGTGGTGCATCATAAGGATAGGATATCTGCCGTCTTCGTAAGCCTTATCTGCCTGATCGCATACCCACATAATTTCCTTGAGGCTCATTCCGTCTGCGGTTGAAACAGTAGGATCACAGGAGTCGAGCGCGATAAGACGGTATTTGTCACCAAGGTCTGCTGTGTAGGAAGCGGTGCCCTCAAAGGTTTCTATAGCCTTATCGAAGCCGAAATCAGCATAAATTCTTACAAAATCGTCAAGATTTGTTGCACAGTCAACACCGTAATCGTGGTTGCCGGGGATAACAAACACATCCTTGCCTGATTCTTCTTCAAATTTTTTAAGCTTCTCTGCAACATCAATATGCTCCTGCTGAATTGACTTGCCGTTGTCTGCAAGGTCACCGGGGATAAGTACATATTCAACAGTATCATCCTTGGCACACTGCGCTAAAAATTCGTCAATGATAAGTCCGCTTTCTTCCTCGAGTGCTGCACGGCGGTTTGCGTACCAGTAGATATCGTCGCCCTCGATAACCGTTTCAAGCTCCTCGGACGGCACATTATAATGCAGGTCAGAGCCTACTGCAATACCGAGGTCAGCTGCTGTTTCTTCGGCAAAAGCCATAACCGAAAGGCCTGAAAGTGCCATAACGGCACTTAAAAGAATACATAATACTTTCTTCATTTTCTTACACTCCTTGAGAGATTTATATACTATATTTTACCATAAAAAAGTAAAAAAAGTAAATAGGCAAATGTCACACTTTTTCAATGGAATATTTGGACTTAAATTCAGCATAAAGGTTTTTGAATTCCTCGTCATTTGCCTTGACATCATTAAGATATTTATGAGTATCAAAGCTGTTGTTGTCGGCTTCAATTATTGTAACTGCAATGTTTGAACAATGGTCTGAAATTCTCTCGCAGTTGGTTAAGATATCCGAGAAAACAAAACCGAGCTCAAAGGTACATTCACCTTTTTTCATTCGTTTTACATGGTTTTTCCTGGATACGGAAATCAGCTTATCTATAAGCTGCTCCAAGGGTTCAACGCGCATTGCCTTTTGTATATCATTGTGGATATAGGCATTCGAGGTTATCGTGATGATTTCTATGAGAGCGTCGGTAAGGACTGTAAGCTCCTCATAGGCTTCGGGAGAGAAAACAATCTTCTTTTCCTTTATTTCTCTTGATGTTTTGAGAAGATTTACCGAGTGGTCGCCCAATCTCTCAAAATTACCTATTGCGTGAAGCATTTTGGTGATTTTCTTTGAATCAGCCTCAGAAAGAGACCTTGAGGAAAGCTTGACAAGGAAGGTGCCCAGACCGTCCTCATAGGAGTCAAGTGTTTCCTCCTGCATATTGATCCATTCATCTGTCTGCCTGTCGTAATTGCAGAGAATGGAGAAGGAGGTTATAAGCATTTCCTTTGCGGTTTCGCACATCTTTGACGAATAGCCGTCACATTCGTTTGCCGCAATGGAGGGAGATGTGAGCAAGCGTTCGTCGGGGTGGAAAATAAGCTTAGGTGCTTTTGTGCTTGTTTTATCGGGAACTATCAATTCAGTAAGTCTTGCAAGATGCTTTGTAAAGGGCATCAGAATTACTGTTATCGAAATATTGAATACGGAGTGGATAACAGCAATGCTCCAGCCGGCAGCCGCCTCATCGAAAAGTGCGGGAGCGAAGGACAAATCAACAATTTCAAATGCAGTAAGACAGATAAGCGTGCCGATAACATTTATCGCGGTATGCACAACGGCAACTCTTCTTGCCTTTGCGTTTGTGCCTACAGCGGAAATCAGGGCAGTGATACAGGTACCTATATTCTGGCCCATAATAATCGGGATAGCAGCCCCGTAGGTTATAGCTCCCGTCATTGCAAGAGCCTGCAGTATACCGACAGATGCTGATGAGGACTGAATAACAGCCGTAACAAGAGCACCTATAAGAACACCTAAAAGCGGATTGCTGAATTTTACGAAAAGCTCAGAAAGGTTATAGCTTTCCACCATAACATCAACAGAATCCGTCATAAAATCCATACCGTACATAAGCACCGTGAAGCCTATAAAAATTGTGCCTATGCTTTTTTTCTTCTCGTTCTTTGAGAACATCAGGAAGATAACACCTATAAATGCGAGAATCGGAGCAAAGTTTACGGGCTTCATCATCTGCATAACAATCGAGTCGCTCTCAATACCTGAAAGGGACAGAAGCCATGCCGTAATTGTTGTGCCTATATTTGCACCGAAAATAACATACACAGACTGAGCAAACTGCATAATACCCGAGTTTACAAGTCCCACAAGTATTACCGTTACGGCAGAGGAGGACTGCACAGCCATTGTTATTGCTATGCCTACTATAAGACCTAACAGCGGATTTTTTGTGACCTTTTTCAGCAGAGCCTCAAGCCTTCCGCCTGCAAGCTTCTCAAGATCCCCCGACATTACCTTCATTCCGAAAAGGAAGAAGGTGATACCCAATAAAAATGAAATTACAGAAAAAATATCCATAGCTATTCTCCGCAAAAATAAAATATTATGTAAATATTATATAAAAATAATATAGCAGAAAAAAATAAGCGGTGCAATATATTTTATATAAAAAAAAGAGATGTAAAACAAAAATCACATCTCTTTTTTTCAATAGTTATTGTGTCAATAATTCTCTACCGACTGACATTCGAGCGTATATCTGCCGTCGGGATTTATACGGCTTACAATATCCTTAAATGTGGGAGAAAGGTCGCTTGCACAGAACAGGTATTCGGGAGTGTTTGTGTCTTCGGCTGCCATATCATTTTCAATAAGCAGCTTTTTAACTTCCTTTGAAAGTACAGTTGCGGGATTTATGATTTCAAGCTCGGGATAGTTTGTGCGTATTGCCTGTTCAACAAAGGGATAGTGTGTGCAGCCTAAAATAAGTGAGCCGATTTTGTTTTTGTTTACCATTTCATCAAGGTAATGCTTTGTTATTGTTTCAGCAACCACACCCTCAGCGAAGCCGCCTTCAATAATGGGTACGAGAATGGGAGTAGCCTTTGCAAAAACTTCGGTTTTTACACCGCTCTCAATAAGAAGCTTTGTATATAAGCCGCTGTTTATTGTGGCTTTAGTTGCAATAACACCGATATTATGCTTGTTTTCTCTTTGAGCCATATATTTTGCTGTGGGGGCTATGATACCCACAACCGGAATATCGGGATAGCGCTCACGCAGAACATCAAGGCAGAGTGCTGTTATTGTGTTACAGGCAATAACAAGCATTTTTACACCCTTTGAAGCAAGAAAATCTGTTATCTGACAGGTGTACTGTCTGATTGTTTCGGGAGACTTGTCGCCGTAGGGGGTGCGGGCTGTGTCGCCGAAATAAACAATGCTTTCATTGTTGAGCTCACGCTTCAGCTCTCTTACACCGCTGAGTCCACCTATTCCGGAGTCAAATACTCCTATAGGACGATTATCCATATTGTACCTCTCAGTTGTTTAAATTCCTGTTCAAGCCCTCTTGCTTACCGTATCTGATACAGTCAAGGATAAGCTTTGTAAGACGCTTTGTAGACTGTCCCATCTGAGCGGGGAGATAACGCTCGCGGAAGCCCTGAAGTGCTTCCATATCATAGGGCTTTGTTGTTATAGCTCTGATAAGCTTGTTGAGACTTTTGAATACGCTGTTGGGCATTTCTTCATACGGGTTTATGTTTACCCCGTTTGTTGCAAGATAATCCTCGTAGTCATACAAATAGAAATATATAGGCTTGTTGAGTACTGCCGCTTCAAATGAAATTGCGGAGAAGTCTGTAATAACAATGTCACAGGCATCGAGCACCGCAATGGTAGGCAGATTACTGTACATATAAGGCAATAATTCCTCTTTGTTTTTTACACTCTGGTTCGGATGCGGCTTTACTATAAGGGCATATTTGTCCGTGGGGAATGCTTTTACCACTCTGCTGTAGTCTATAGCAATACCTCGTCTGAAGGTGGGGGCATAAAGAACAATGGTTTTGCCTTTAAGCTGGGGATATATTGTCAACAGAAGATCTCTGTTGCTTTTCCTGTTTTCTATGAGATAGTCAATTCTCGGAAGACCTATATTGAGCAGCTGCTCCTTTTCAACACCGAAAGAAGCACAGTAATAGTCATTCATAGAATCGGCACCCGCAATGACAACATCATAGCCCTTGTGCATATCCATAGCTTCCGCCAGATCTTCTTTTCTTCCGTATTTTTTACCGAGTGTTTGATAGCCCGACTGCTTCATTTTGCCGATAGCGTGCCACATCTGTATAACCGTCAGGCTTTCCTTGTGCTGAAGCATAGAAACAACGGGCCAATAGCTGTCAAGCACACAGACAGAGGATGTTGCCAGATGATAGAGACTGACAAATGTATACCACACAAACCTTATTATACTTGTAAGATTTTTTTCCAGCCTCTTTGTTATCATAACAATTTTAACAGACGGATCACGGCGCAGAAGCTCGTCTCTTAACAGGAGAAAATCCAGGCCCGGCTTATCACTCTGACGGCTGAGAAAAATCACCTTGTTTTTAGAGGGAAGGCGCTTCATTAATCTGTATAATTTATCTGCAAAGAATTTCAGAAAAGAAATCAGTCTGGAAATGCCGGTAGGGGATAAGGCATCAAATTTCACCTTTTAATTTTCACTCCTCAACACCGAAATGTTTTTTGCTACAGTGATTACAAATTGTAATTTTTTACAACAAGTTGATTATAGCATAAGAGAAATCTATATACAAGTGTAATTTTTTTATTTTTTACTGTATATTTACAAAATATTAAAAATAAAGGGATATTTTAGGCATATCAAGGGAAAAAATATAAGCCCCGCTTACACCGTCTGTTCAGCGTAAGCGGGGCATGTTGTATATTTATTCAGTGTATTGTGTTGCAACAGCAAGGTAGATGACCGCATCTGCGGGAATCAGAGAGAGGTCTATTGAATATACCGTGCCGCTTTGTGCTTCAAATATAACGGGAGCATCAAGTGAGTCGTATACATAGGATACCTCATAGGTCTGTCCTGCTTCGCCGTTGATTTCAAAGTAGAGTATTGCATCCTCATCGTTTGTGAGTGAGCTGTCGGGCAATGCCTTGAACAGAGAAGCTGTGTCGATAACAACAAGCTTTTCAAAGTCCTCGCTGTAGACGATTTCAGAGCATACGGTACATCTTATGCACTTTTTACCTGCTGAAACAGTACCGTCTTCGTTTACCGTGCCGAAGCTTTCAAGGATTAACTCACCGGGGCTATGGTCAAGCTTTGTGATGGGCTTGCCGCTTTCCTTGAGATTGTCACAGCACTTGTAATAAACATCACCCGTGTAGCCTGCTTCCTTACAGGAGGTCTCTTTTGCATTCTTTATGTATGTTTCCTGAGAAACATGGTTTGAAGAATTCTTTGCAAGTGCCTTTGTCTCGTATGCATTGCAGTCTGCATTAGAACAGTATCTTCTTGCCTCACCCTCAGAAACACAGGTTGCGTGCTCTGTTGTTATCCATGATCCGCCGTATGTATGATTACCTGTTGCGGGGATTGTCTGTGTTGCAGCTATGCTCTTACATACCGTGCACAGCTTTATCTTTTCACCCGGCTTTGAACAGGTAGGCTGTTTGTTGGTCTGCCAGGAGCCGGGAGTGTGGTCAAGCTTTTTAATGGCTGCGGTCTGCAGGTTAGCCGAGCAGTGTACACATTTTATGACCTTGACACCTTCAGCCGAGCAGGTTGCCGCTTTAACGGTTGTCCATTGGTCTGCGGGTGTATGTGTTGTTGTTTTTTCTATAGTATCTGTTTCAACCTGAGCGGAGCAAGCCGTGCAAAGCTTAGCCTTGAGACCTGCTTTTACACATGTGGGCTCGGTTATAACTGTCCATTTGTTTGAGGGGGAGTGATTATCATTTGTGGGAACAATACCGCTGTCGGTCTGAACATTACAGATTGAACAGAGTCTTATTTTTGTACCCTCTTTTGTACAGGTAGCTTCCTTTGTTGTTACCCAAGCACCGGGAGTGTGAGCAGCCTTCTTGATTGAAGCTGTTTCAATCTGAGCTGAGCAAACAGCACAAAGTCTTGCTTTAACACCCTCTTTTATGCAGGTTGCGGGAGTAATTGTTTTCCAGCTGCCGGGAGTGTGTGAGGTCATCGGGATGGCTTTTGTGCTTGTAGGTGCTTTACAGTTTGTGCAAAGCTTAGCCATTGTGCCCTCAGCCGAGCAGGTAGCCTCTTTGATAACTGACCAGTAGGTTGCGGGAGAGTGAGCTGTTTTTTCTGTAGCAGCTCTCTGTGCTACCCGGTTGCAGACAGTACAGTATTTAACCTTTTCACCCGCAACTGAGCAGGTTGCAGTTTTTGTTTCAACCCATTTTTCTGCAGGTGTATGTGCGGTTTTTGCAACCTTTTCGGTGAGTGCAATCTCGTTACATACAGTACAGTATTTAACCTTTGTGCCTTCCTTTGAACAGGTGGGAGCCTTTGTCTGAGTCCATTTGCTTGCGGGAGTGTGGGGAAGCTTTGTGTCCTTAAGCTCCGTGGGCTCATATATACCCTCATAATTGCCGCATACCGTGCAATAGTATGAGATAAGCTCGTTTGATGTACAGGTAGCCGCCTTTACGGTTTTCTTGGCTTCACTCTTTATATGTTCACCTGTTGCGGGGATAGCTTCTTCAACAATTCCGCAGTATTTACACTTAACCTGTTTGATACCCTCTTTTGAACAGGTGGGAGCCTTTATGATAACACCCGTATCCTCTGCGGTGTGATTGAGCTTTTCTATTTCAATTTCCTTTGTAGCACCGCATTTCTTACAGCTTACCTTGGCAGTACCTGTTTCAAGGTGGGTAGGTTCCTTTACCACTTTTTTGATATTGTAGTTATATTCATGCTCTGTTGCGGGCAATACCTTTTCGTCCGATTGTTCACCGCATACATAGCAAACCTTTGCAGAAATACCGTTTTCTGTACATGTGGGAGCCTTTACTGTCTGCTCAATCTTGACCCCCGAACAGTTGACAGTCTTTGTCTGACCGTTACCCGTGTCACCGCAGACGGTACATTTGTATTCGGCAAGTCCGGGCTTTGAGCAGGTAGCGGGCTTGGTTGTTACCCATGCGAAGGAGTGCTTTCCTATGGGGTTAACAATTTTGCTCTGTGTGACACCGCACTGTGTACAGGTCTGTTTTACAGTTAAAACCTTCATACAGTCCGCACCCTTGAAGCCGTCTTCATATACGAAGGTGTGTGATGCTGTTGTTTCCTTTTCTTCAAGCACCTTACCGCATATTGTGCATATCTTCTGCTTCAGACCGTTTTCTGAGCAGGTTGCCTGCTTTACCGTTACCCAGTTGCCGACAATATGTCCCGAAACGCTTGTCTGTGAATAGGTGACTACTTTATTGCATGCCTTGCAGATCTGACCTACAATGCCCTTAGCTGAGCAGGTAGCTTCCGAAAGCACAACATTTTCGGTTGAATGAGGAGGCTGCTCGTCAAGCTTTACTGCAAGTCTCAATGCAAGTCTTGCATCTGCGGAATTTATTATAGCATCACCGTTGAGGTCGGCAACCGCCTTTTGCTCGGAAGTGAAGCGTTCGAGCGCTACCGCCTGACGCAGAATAAGTCTTGCATCAGCAGAGGTGACCGTTCCGTCGGAATTTACATCCCCCATACCTGAGCAATGCTCCTTGCTTTCAGCTATTTCATATCCGCCGAGGTCAATCTCTTCGGCAGATGCAAAAGCACACAAGCCGATAAGCGTAACAAGGCATAAAATCAGTGAAAATAAAAGCTTTTTCATAAAAATCCTCCTAAAGAGTCCTGAAGATACAAATATACTTTTATATTCTAACACAAAATAAAAATAAATGCAATAAATAAAATATATTTCAGCCTGTTTTAAAAAGAAAAAATGGGGCTGAAAAAACGAAAGCTTTTTACAACCCGCATACTTATTGTACTATATTTACCTTCTGATTATCCGAAAGGGTAGCAGCTTCAATATTTTCAGGATATACAACCGAATCGTTTTTCTTTAATCCCTCGGTAATCTGCACATTTGCCCCGTTGTTTATTCCTGCTGTTACATACACCTTTTTTATCCTCTTTGTAAGGGAGGAATATTTCCACACGAAGTCACCGTTTTCGTCCGAAAAAAGGGCGGCAGAGGGGATTATCAGAGCATTTGTTGCATAGTCTATGACGGTTTCAACCGTTACGGTATCGTTTTCGTTCATTCCCGTGATGCTCTGTGTGGGGACTGCATAAATAACATAGTTTGAGGCAGAGGAATATATGCCGTTGGGCAGCATAGCCTGTATTCTTGAGGTGATTTCGCTGCCCGGCTCCTCGGAGCGTATTGCCTGAATATGGGCTACGAATTGGCGTTCATCCGCACTTGTGATTATTGCCGAAAGTCCGTTTTCAATCGAGTGCAGGTCGAAATCGTTGTCAACAAATGCGGCATAAAGAGAGCCTGTGTCGGAGAGAAGCATAAGCGCGTGGGAGAGATGTGAGACAGATATTTCTCCTGTCTGAGCGGTACTTAGCATTACATCGGGAGCTTTTTTGGTGTCTATAAAGCTTTTCAGCGAGAAAACGGCCGCAAGAATGATAAGTACACCGATTAATGAGGCAATTCCCGTCTTTTTGATTTTCTTTTTTGTCTGTTCTTTTTTTCTCTGTTTTTTCTATGCGGCCTTTAACTGCTTTTCTCTTTCCTTTTCAAACTGCTTTTCCTTGTCCTCGGAAATGAGAATAGGCTTTCTGCGGCGGTCTTTTTTTTGTTTTTCTGTTACTATCAGCTCTTTCGGAAGTGTGCTTTCATCTATATCGAAAATCCCCGATATATCGGGATAATCATTTTTATCAAAATTATTTTTATCCATTTCAATACCTCCTTTGTCAGGTCTTTATCTTTATTATAATGCATAAATTTGAATTATGGAATATGCTTTGAAAAATTTTCTCAGTTTTTTGAAAGGAAAATAAAAATGAAAAGATTTTTGTCGATTTTGCTGTGTTTTATGCTTATTATTTCTGTTTCCGGCTGTAAAAAAGAGGAGAGATTTGATCTTTCGGAGCTTAAAATCCGCCTTGAAAATGCAGACGAAAAATATTTTTTTTCCTATGAGGATATTTTTTATTCGGATGCTGTTTACTATATATACTATTCCTTCCGTTCGGAAAACGATGTTCTGCTGACCGTAAAGGAGGACAGTAATCTGAATGTTATCCGCATAAGTGCCGCAGTATGGAGTACGGCAGACGAAAGCACCGTTTCGGAGTATGAAACCTTCTGCGAGGAGCTGACACGGATTTTTGTATCAGAAAAGGAACGGGAGGGGCTTATTGATGAAACCGGATTATTTGCCGATGGTGTGCTGTTTACGGATTTTGTGTCCGTTTCAGAAAAAACAGACTACACCGCCCGTGCCTTCTCGTCGGAATTCGGGGCGGTGTATGTGTTAGAGTTCAATATGCATTGAAAATTATTCTGCTACTGTGATACCCTGTTCAGCTCTTTTTGCTGCAAGCTCATTTACGATTCTTTCCTTTTCCTTGCCTGAAATCTTATAGAAGAACATAGGAATTGAGCAAAGGAGCATACTGATACCGGGAACAATTGAAACGAGTGAGAACATAGCAAAATTCTGAGTTGCGGTAAGGTCAGTTGCGGCAACGATAGCGGTGGAGCTTAACATATTTTCGGGGTTAAGTCCTATGAACATATACATAACAATGATACCGCTTGTTGCGAGTGCATTACCCAGCTTATTTATAAAGCCGTTGCAGGCAGCACCCAGTCCGTTGTCTCTGAAGCCTGTTGTAAGCTCAACGAAGTCAAGGCAGTCACAAATCATAGCGTTTGTGATAACATTTATAACACCGAGAGGAATACAGGAGATGATTATAAAGGGTATACAAGCATAGAGGTTGAGAGTAAACCAGCCGATAACGGTTGTGAATATGCTTGCAACGAAGCCTAAAAGACAGGTTGTGATAACTATTTTCTTATAGTCAAACTTTTTCATAAGCTTGGGCATAAAGAGAACAGCACCGAACATACCGACTATTGCACATACCTGGAAAATTGTTTTAACCATTGAAACGGAAGCATCAATATTTGCGGTTCTCTCTGCTATTGACATATCGGGAGTAAGCTCGGGACCTATGTAGAAGGCATATCTTGCAACATGGATTGCGGCAGCCTGTACCATATATCTTCCGCTGGAGAGAATACCCATAGCAACAACAAGCATAAGGGGCTTGCACTTGAATATTCTTGCAAGTGTGGAGGGCTCACCGGGCTGTCTTGTTTTGGGAGGAATGATAACTCTTTCCTTTACATGGAAATAGCAGTTACCGTACATAATTATACCTATAACAACGGTTGCTATAGCAATTACAAGGTATTTTGTTTTGTTGTAGGCGATAGCGTCAGAAGTGTCAATAACAAGGGGGAGCGCAAGACCTGCAACGAGGAAAAGCACCTCGGGAACGGCAGAGCCTATGCTGTTGAGTGTTTTTGTGTGCGAAATAACATGACCTCTTTCCTCTGCGTGAGGTGTCATAAGATTGGGAATACCCCAGAAAGGAACATCGGCAAGCGTATATGCCATACCCCAGAGGATATAAACAACAGCTGCATATATCATAAGAGATTTCTGCGGTAAATCAGGACTTGAATACATAAGAACGGTAAGCACCGCAATGGGGGCTACAGCATAAATTATGTAGGGCTTGAGCTTGCCTCTTTTTGAGTTTCTCTTGTCTGCAATTATGCCCATAAGAGGATCGTTTATGGCATCCCACAGACGGGCAAAGAGCATAAGAAGAAGCACGAACATAAGCGGAAGCTGAAGCACATTTACATAATAGTCGCTTATGTAGCTTGACATCATTGCATAAATCATACCCTGGCCCATTGCACCTATTGCGAACATATTAAGTTCTTTCTGCGGCACAACATAACCGGCTCTTTTTTTCGTTTCCTTAGCCATAAGAAAAAGACATCCTTTCAGTAAAGAATAGTGATAAAAACATTATAACACAAAAAAATGTTTAGTAAATATTTTTTTTATTCCTTGTTCAGTTGATTCAGCAAATCCCGGTAATAATCTAACTTTCCCTGGGCTTCGGGTTGATTCAGCGCAACAAGATATGTATAGGCTGCCAGTATAACTTTTACATAACCCAACAGTATTTCTTCAGAACAAGCGGGAGAAGCTCTGTAAAGCTCAATTAAACTGTCATGTTTTTCCAGAACAGCAATCAGGTTATGAGTAACATCTATTACCAATTTGTTGAAAATATCTTTATCGGATGGATTTTCGGAATCATTGTATAATTGTATATAATTCATAATCTGCATAAGAAACAGAGCTATAGCATCGTTTGTCTGATTAATATCGGAGCTATTGCTGTAAATACTTGCCAAAGTACCATATGTTTGACATTGTACAATTCGGATATCCACAGAATTATGACACTGTCTTATACCTTGCTCCAGAGTTATAAATGTATTCTGCAGGGCAAGACCAGCTTTTTCCTGTTGGTTGTCTTTCCAGTATCCTTGATATAGTGTTATATATCCGCGAACAATATTTTCGTAGCTTTCCGGAGACGGATATTTTTCGGCATATTCCTTAGCCTGCTGTATATAGTTTGCAAACAAAGGCTCAGCTGCTTCAATACCACTTGTTTTCATAATAACCCGGCAATCATTCAGCAGTAATTCAAACTTTGCAGCTGCTATTTTCTCCGCAGGACAATATGTTGACACAAATGTAAAATATTCCTTGCATGCATCAAGGTATTTTTTATGAATTGCTTCATCGTTGATAAGCTGCATGACAGCAAAATACATTTGTATGGGTAAATCCAGACTATTATCACAGTATCGGGTGTCCGGTGCTATTCGCTTACCCAGTAAAATGGCATTATCCAGGCATTTCAGCGCGGAATCACACTTTTGGGCAGCCAGATAATCAGAGAACAATTGAGGAAGCACTATAAAAGGAGAAACAAAATATCTTTCTGTTTCTGAATATTTCTCCGCCAGCTCATTATAAATCTCAAAAGAGGACTCCAATAATTCTATGCGCTGTGAGACGGAGCCCTGCGGATCGGTTTTTCGTAATGCATGGGCAATATGCTCCTGAAGAATCCCCATATTCCAAAGCATCTTATCGGATTGATCTTTTTGGTAGCGCTTCTTTGTTTCCTCCAGCTCCAGCTTTGAGAATTCAATGGATTTCAGATGATTATCCATTTTTTTATATTCTAAGGCAATTTTATGATAAACTATACGGGGGGCATCCAGAACAAACAGGTTGCTGTATTTCTGGGCGCATTCAAGGTAATGCTGAACAGCCTCCAGATAGCTGTTTTCTGCTGCAGAAATCCCCTTTTCTGCTTTTATTATATCTGCCGCTGCTTCATAGCACAGGCATTTTTCGAAAGCGGCATTGACACTGGGATGGTATAATGCATACAGATCGCACAGTCTGGTATTTTCTGTTTGATATTTTTCTGCTTGTCTGTATTCGCCCATTTCTGTATACAGCAAAGTCAGCTTTTTGTAAAGCTTTATGGGCACTTTAATGTATCTGACATGAGACTCCGGCTGTAAGGCGATATCCATAATAGAAGACAGACCGTCTTCAAAATATTGCAGACCGTTGACGGGGTTGTAGGCAGGAAAATCTTTGCGGAAATACAATTCTCCCAATGCATAAAAAGCAAAATGCAAATCGTAAATCCGGGAATCGGAACATGTATCGTGCTTCTGGCAAATTTTTGTAAGCTTAAGCGCTTTTTGCCAGCAGACTTCAGCAGTCAGAAGGAAATATCCTGCCTTGTTGTAATCGATTATATCTGTTTTCAGCAGTGCCTGAAGTTTATTTGCATAGTTTTCGCGCAATGAAGGATCTGCCTGCTTTTCCAGCTTAAGGCACAGCCGTGCCAGCTGGTCATATGATACAAATAAATTTCGCATCATAATCAGGTATTCAGGACCTTCATTATTCTGATATTTCAGAAGAAGCTGTTCGGAAGCAGAAATATTCATAATATGGCGCTGTGTATTTTCTTCTTCTGTAATACAGTTTGTTTGTCGGTATACACGACAAAGCTCATCCTCAATATAGATATGTCTGAACTGTGAGTGTTCATCGTTTCCGAGCGAAGCATCAGCCAGCTTCAGGTATTTTAAGGCAACATCAAAATGTCCTTGGGTTTCGCCTATCCTGCCGCGAGCGTAATTTACTAAAAACGCAAATTTTTCAGGGCCTTCCAGCATATCCAATACATCAAGAAGCTTTTTCGTCTGCTGTTCGGTTATTGCTGCGGCAATCATGCGAATACAAAAGGCATCCTGAAGAATCGGTGATATTTCGGAATTTGCCATAAGATATCTGAAGAAGGCCTGTATTTCGCGATCATTCTTTTCCAATATCCGTCTGCTGAGGTTGAACATAATATCTGCTTTAAGGGAAAAGCAGGCGATTATTCGTATCAGCAGTGCCCGGTCTGTGTTTGTAATGCGATCCTGCTGGGTAATGTGTTCTACGGCACACCTGAACAAATACATATTGTTTTCTATGTCCTCGCCGTTGTCCATCATTTCTTCCAGACGATGCAATATGTATTGATTGCCGTTATCTCTGCTTATACGGTATTTTTCCGGGCAATAGCGCTCATCTATTAAAAACTCACGGATAGATTCCGACTGATACAGCATTACATAGCGGTTGTTGCGCCATAACAATGTTCCGGAACGGGATATTATGCTGTTGATGTCGGATTCACGGCAACCAAGAATGTCTGCCGCATCTTCAATAGTAATCGGATGCCATGCCACACACAGCAACTCCAGTAACGGAACTATTTTTGTTTGATAGAAGCTGATACCTTCATTGCCAAAGTATCGCACAAGCTGATCACGGTAATAATTTGATAAGCCCATAGGTAAGCTTTCAATAAAATCTGAAGTGACCTGAATGGAGCCGCAGGAAATGTCATTGAAGAAGCATTCCAGATATTTCAGACTGCATTCACTTTTTTCAATCAGTACCCTCTTTAGCTCCTCATCCATCGGGATATCAGCTTTAGTACATTTGGCATCAAGAAAGCGT
Source organism: Clostridia bacterium (assembly GCA_017517135.1). Lineage (GTDB taxonomy): Bacteria > Bacillota > Clostridia > Oscillospirales > Acutalibacteraceae > RUG806. Next base: position 56,679 of record JAFXAK010000016.1, on the reverse strand, counting down.
GAGCAGTCTGCGAGGCTCTGCTCATCATTCGGCTCAATTTGATATGAGCTGTATCCGTAATCATTTTGCAGCTGTGATATTATATATGCTTCGGGGCGTGATGAGAAAAATATTTTAACACGCGGATTAATCCGCTGACGCAGCATACCAAGAGTTTCCAGAAACATTTCACAATCCTGACGGGGATATTCATCCAGACCGTCGATGATTATAAATACTGTTTTCTGAAGAGCTGCTCCCTCAAAAGCATTGATTAAAACATCCTCTGTGAGGTCAGCGATTGAATCAATTCGCAGATGGTGTTCGGAAAAATATGTGTTGCAGTGTTCAACAGAGTTAAACAGCTGGTGTGCCAAGGAAATCAGCATGTTATATACATTTGCAGTATCTCGGTAGAGCTGCTGACTGGTAAAAACCACAGTATCATAGTGATTTTTATCAGCACTGATTTCCTGATACAGACGGGCTGAAAAGAAGCTCTTGCCGGAACCCATTTTTCCGTAAAGAGTAAAGATTTTGCTGTTTTCTTCCTGCAGCCATGAGCGGATTATATCAATAATATTCTGTTTGATACCATCCACATACTGCGTCTGACCGGTTTTTAATATCAGCTTCGTATGATTTTCTGCATCATTGATTTTCTGAAAATGGCTGTCATTAACAGATTTACTGTCAATAGCATTATTAGATTTTTCTTCGTTCAGCTCCCAGAGCTTCTCTATGTTTTGGTTATACCTTCTGCCGTTAAACATAAAAATACCTTCTTTCAGCGAATATTACTGCTATTACGATACTGTGCTATTTTTGTATATATTTCATTGCGCTTTTGTGTGATGCTGTTCCAGATATCCTGCAGATTTTCCTCCTGGGTGCATTGGCAAAAATCATTGTGCAATTCCTGAAGCAGTGACAGTTCAGAATAGATTTCTATCAGCAATTCACCCTGTATGGATTTATCAGCCAGCATATCCGGCAACATGCCGGCTGCTATGCTTGATTGCCACACAAAGGTTGTGAAAGAAAAAATATCGGATTTGTTTTCTTCAATCTGTTGTAATATAGAATCCAACTCGCGGTTCAGGCTGAACAGCAATTTTTTTCGTGCCTCTTTTTTCTGACGGCGGTCTTTTCTTTTTTCAATAAACAACGGAACAAAAATACCGATAAAAGAACCGCCAACAGCATAAACAATCTCTGTCCATTGAAATTCTCCCAATGAAATATTACAGAAAAAATCCAACATATATTTTCTCCCTTTCCTTTTTTATTATTATAGAATAAACTCAAACAAAAGTCAATTTACGGCAGGGTGTATGCAAATTGCTTGAATTGTAATGCGCTGAAATAATACTTGAAGCTTGAGGTGAATACGCAATACTGCAAATAATATATGTAATTTTTTTTTCAAGCGAAGATAATGCTCCGTTTACTTTTTTTCTTTTTTTAGATTCGTCCTTATTTTACGGTGCTTTCTCTCAACAGCATCCCGTTTTTTCTGCGTTTTCTTCTTGTTCGGTTTATATGTCTTTCAAAGTCACCGTTATTTATGAGTTCAGCGAGGACGAGCTGTTCAAATACGGGCAGGGTGCAGGAATAAAAGCCTAATTTCTTTTCAAATTCCTCCAAAAGACTTTCGGGGAGTACCATATAGCCCGCACGCATAGAGGGGGCTATTGTCTTTGAAAAGGTGTTGAGATATATAACACAGGGAGTATCGCAGAGAGAAAATACGGTGTCTTCATTCTTTGTTGAAACGGTAAGCTCCGAATCGAAATTGTCCTCTATAATAAAGCCGCCGCGTTTTTTTGCCCAGGATATATATTCCTGCCGTTTTGTGGCGCTTGCCGTGATACCGCTGGGGAAGCTGTTGAACGGAGTTATGTGCAGTACACGGGCTTCAGTTCTTCCAAGCTCCTCGGTTTTTATACCGTGCTTTCCCATTTTCAGCATATCGCACTCAACACCGTTGGCTTTATATACCCGTCTTATTTTGTCATAAGACGGATTTTCGAGTGCAAAAATATTCTCCTTGCCCAGAAGCTGAACAATCAGGGAATACAGATATTCTGCTCCCGAGCCTATGATTATCTGTTCGGGACGGACATGTATACCGTTGCTTCTTGCAAGATAAGCCGATATAGCTCCCTGCAGCTGAGCGCAGCCGCGGTTGGGGGACTTTACAAGAAGCCTGTCCGAATAATCTGCCATTACCTTGCGCATGGTTTTTGCAAGCACGGAATACGGAAATTCACTTTTTGCATTATGAAGCTGCTGATTTTTTGGCTGAAAGCTGCCCTGTGTCTCCGTGTGCGAATAAAAATCCTGAGATTTATAGGAAACAAAATATCCGCTTTTCTCCTTTGCCTCAACATATCCCTCATCACAGAGAATTTCATAAGCGTGACTTACCGTAATGACACTTAAAGAGGTTTCCTCTGCAAGAATACGCTTCGAGGGAAGCTTTGCCCCATACGGATAAGTCCCGTTACAGATATCGCGTCTTAACAGCTCATAAAGCTGAATATATGCACTTTTCTTGGAAGTTTTATCAACAGAATAATTCATTTGGTCATATCCGCTTTCAAAGTATTGTATATTTTTATGTTATCAGTTTTTTGAGAAAAGTCAATAATTCTGAACATAAAAAACAGCAGGATGTCTTTTTTTTGACATCCTGCCGTAGTTAAATATTTATTCAGCTGTTAGCCTCTACAAGTCCGTAGAAGTGGCTGAGAAGAGTGCTTGCTGTGTGCTTGCCGTAGGAGATGAGGCACCAGGTGTCGCTGTCGAATACATCGTCAGCTTCGTTGTACTGTAAGCCTGCAAGAACAAAGTTTGCATCGTTTGCAACATAGCCTGCAGCGTCGTTCATAAGATCGAATACGATTGTATTCTCGCCTACTGTTTCTCTGATGGAGTTGTAGGGGAAGCCTTCAATACCGTCGCCGCCGTCAAGAAGCTCACCGAAGGTTTCACCGGGGCTTATGTAAACCTTGAGAACATCACCGATTTCCATATAGCCTACCTCTGTTACTGTGTAGTAGCCGAAGAAATCATCCTTGAGCACAAGGTTGTCTGCAATAGAGGTTTTGCCGAGAAGAGCTACAATATTGTTTTCAATCTTGATGGGGAACTGCTCCATTGTGATGTTGAGAAGAGGCTCAACCTCAACCTTTTCAACGGTTTCAAGGTCTTCATACCATACAGTATAGTCGGCATATTCTTCCTTGTCTGCATATTCCTTAACACCGAGCTTGTCGCCTGTAGCGTTATTGATTCTGATTCTTTCAGCGGTTGTGTTGCTCATTGTGAGAGTGATGTAGCCGAGTTCATAGCCGTAACGGACAGCAGTTGAATGTGCATTTGTGTCAACTCCGTCATTTGAAAGACCTCTTGAGGAGGTTGCTGTACATACCTGTCCCTGAATGTAAATGAAGTTATAGCCTGCGGCATTCATAACCTCTTCCATTGACCAAACAAAGTCTGCGGAGAACTTGTCGTCTTCCTGCCAGTCATAGCTTGCGGATTCGGGATGACAGCCGAAGCTTGCAATAATTGTGGGAGTAGCAGTAGCCTTTGTGGGGATGAATTCAAGCTTATAAAGGTTTTCGTCGATTGAGATGGGAGCTGTACGGTCCCAGACATAATCGGAGATATCAGTTGTTGAATAGTAAAGCTTACCCTTTGTCATAGACTTGAGAGCTTCTTCAACTGCTTCCTTTGTACCGTCAACCATAGCCTGTAAGAAGGTACGGTCAACACCGTATTTTACATCCTCGTCCTTGATAGCTGTAACATTATTGAAAAGTACGCCTACGGGATCAGTCCATACACCCTGAGAGTCAATACCCGAGTGGATGTGAGTTGCGGAAATGTTGATGCTTACAACATTGTATTCCTTAGCAAGCTGTGCTAAAGCGGCACGGATTGTTCTTACATCGTCATTGCAGATACCCATAGCGTCAACAACAGCGAAAACAACCTTGCCTCTGCCTGAGTTATCGTCAAGAACAACAGCACGGACTCTGAGTTCTTCCTCACCGTGCATTTCGTTGCCGAAATAGTAGGGCATATAAGCCCCCTTTGCATATGCCTTTTCACCGAAATCAAAGGGCATAATTGAAGCGGAGCCGTAGCCTAAGGACCAAACAGCGTTATCTGCGGGCTCGTCAAGGAATTCATCCATACCTGCATAGAAGTTGCCGTATTCTTCAATGTTGAAATCCTCATAATCCTTAACGGCAGGTGAATCGGGCACTATAAGATTGAGTGCGGTGCCTACCACATCATTGATAAAGAGGTTGCTTAACCAGTTGAGAGCCTTGGCAAAAATTCTCTTGAACTGGATAGCGGGAGAATTGTTGATGCTGACTTCAGTATTTTCTTCGGTTTCCTGAGCGACAGCGGGTGTGTTTGCAGTACTGCTGCAGGCTGAAACATAGTCCATAACAGAGGAATATGACTGCTCGGCAGTGCTTTCAGCAGAAACTGCAACGAAAGAACAAGCGAAAAGCATGCTCATACAAAGGAGAACAGCAATAAACTTTTTCATTTTATTTCACTCCAAGTTAAAATTTTACTTTTCTATTATAACACAATTATTTTAAAATGCAATTTTTATTTACAGATATTTTCAATAAGCTTTTTAGCAATAAGCTCATGACCTGCAAAGGTGGGGTGAACACCGTCACCCAGCCAATAGGAAGCGGGTGCTTTCTCGCAGGCCTTGTTGAAATCCTCCTGTAAAGGAATGAATGTAAGAGAGAATTTTTCTGCACATTTCTTTGCAGATTCAGCTCTCTTTGCAACCTCACGGCTGAAAATATCCCATTTTGAGGCAGTTGCACTTGCTTTGAGAACAAAGGGCTCAAGAATATAAATTTCACATTGCGGACACATTCTTTTTACCTCTTCGATTAAATCGCAGTATACCTTGAAGTACTTTTCATTGTCAACACCGTTAGGCTCCTCGCCCAATTCGTGCCACACATCATTTACACCGATAAGAATGGTGAGAATATCGGGATTGTTGTTTATTATATCGCGGCGTATTCTTGCATAGACATCAACAACTCTGTCACCGCTGACACCCTCATTTATAAATTTGTATTCTCCCGGAAATCTGAAGCCCAGCTCAGCGGAAACGAGCAGGGGATAGCCCATACCCGGCTCCATTATATTATCGCGGTTTCTTCCGACATCGGTTATTGAGTCGCCCTGAAAAACTATAGTCTTCATAAGTATTCTCCTTTACTGTATTACTTATCGTAAAATCTTTTCGCCGTCAAAGGCTATAAGACCGAAGCCGTCGCCTGTTTTGTTGCCTGCCTGAAGCCAGTCTGCAAAGGCGCGTCTGAGAGAGGTGTTGCGGGGGAGCTGATCGATGGGTAAATCGGAGTCCTTAGCAAAAACTCTCCAGCCGTCGCTGAATTCATCCTTTGATTTGTATTTTACTATCTCAAAGTCAGACATAAACTTGAGAATGTTGCTGTTTTCGGGGAGGAAATCGTAGTGCGGGGGATATAAAAGCCATGAGCCGCAGCCGAAAATCACAATACCGTCGGGGAAAAGGTGCTTATATGCCTGATATGCTTTTTTATAGGAGTCGAGTCTCACATCGTCTGTAAGCGGAATGCCCGAGGAGGGGATATGGAAGCCTATGTATGTATCTCCGTCTTTCACAACCTTGCCGCAGGAGAGAACATAGTCTTTTTCGGTGCGGCAGTCTGAAATTTCATACTGGAATCTGCCGTAAGCAAAGCGTTCGAGCTTGAAAAAGCCGTTGAACCAGCCTGCAACAAAGGTACCTGCAACCTCTTCACAGTCAATACATTCTTTGAGCTTGCAGCGAAGGTCGTCCATTGTGTCCCAGTACAGATACTCAGGGATACCTGCTTTTTCGTAGTTTTCTTTGAGGATAGGTGTACACAGAAGCAGGAAGATGAAATGCATTGTGTATTCGTTTTCGTTATATTCCTTTGAAAGCTCGGTAACCTTGTCAAGGAAGGGACCAAGCTCCTCGTTTTCGGGATTCATATAGGCAGTAACAAGCTCGTCTATTTTATCGCCGAAATCCTTTTCATCGTCAAGACGCTTTAACACCCTTGAAAAGGTTTCAACCGCAATTTCGGGGTAGCTGTAGCGGGACATAAAATCTGCAAAGAACTGATTATAATGTTTCATAAAAGAAATCTCCTTTTTTATACATATATAGGCATGGTTCGGATTACTACCATCACCCTATGTTAGCACACTTTTTCGTCACAGTAAACATAAATTTTTTTAATATTGAAAAATTTTTCCTTAAATGTTAAAATAAGAGTAAATCATACGGGGGTGTTATTGTGGCAATTAAAACAAAAATCGAGCTTATAAACGAAGCGGACTTTATCAGTACTATGCAGACTAAAGTTGAGCCTTACCTTGAGGAAAGACGCACACAGGGCTTTTTCAACGGCTTTGACGGTAAAAAGCTTTATTACGAAAACTATGTATCCGACGAAGCAAGGGCTTGTGTTGTGATGGTGCACGGCTTTACGGAATTTTGTGAAAAGTACCGTGAAATGGTGTATTACTATATACAGATGGGCTTTTCGGTGTTTACCTTTGATAACAGAGGACACGGCAATTCCCACAGAGATGTGAAAGTATTTGAAAGCACACATATAGAGCGTTTTTCGGACTATGTTGAAGACCTCAACTGCTTTGTTAAGGATATAGTAGTTCCTCAGAGCGGCAACACGCCATTATATTTGTATTCGCACTCAATGGGCGGAGCGATAGCCGTACAGTATCTGCAGACATATCCCGAGGTATTCGGTAAAGCAGTTCTTTCTTCACCTATGATAATGCCGATAACAATGGGACTGCCCATTTCTGTTGCCTCTGCGGCGGCTTCTGTTTTGTGTAAGTTAGGTCTTAAAGCTATGCTGCTCGGCAGCTCTGAGTTTAATAAGGACAGAGCCTTTGAGGATTCCTCGGACACAAGCCGTGAGAGATTTACATATGCACACACAAAAAGATGCAACGACCGTCACTTTCAGAACTCTTCTCCCACAGCCGGCTGGGTAAAGCAGGCAGCCGAGGTAAGCTTCAGAAATCTTGACAAGGACAGAAACAAAAATATAAAAGCAGACATTCTTCTCTTCCAGGCAGAGAACGATAAGCTCGTAATGAACGACAAGCAGGACGAATTTGTAGCTATGGTACCTACTGCAAAAATGATAAAAACCGAAAAAACAAAGCACGAGATTTATATGAGCACAAACGATGTTATGGAAAAATATCTTGATGCGATAGCAGAATTTTTCGGTGATTGAAAAATTTAATATAAGAAAAAAAGCATTCAAATTTTCGTGATATTTTCTATGGGGAATTTGAGGATAGTATGCAAGGGGCAGTATCAAAACATCTGTTACGATGTCTGATACTGCCTCTCTTGTTATCGTATTTACTTCGTTATTTCATAAATAATTTCGGCAATCAAAACAAATGCATCCTTGTCACCGTCAGAAGGAATATTTCTGACACTTACTCTGTATTGTTTTCCTGCGTGAGAGAAATCTGCAAACACAAGATCACAATACCCGGAATTATCGGTTTTATAGATACCGCCTATTGTGACTTCAACACCGTTTAAGTTTGATACAGTAGGGTTATTCAGTACATATATGCAATCATACGGAACACCGATTTTACTTACATTAATTGTTATCTGCTGATCGTTTTTTTCATAACCGAAAGCACAACTGTCGTAAGCAAGTTTCCCGTCCAACTCATAGTAGAAATCCGTTTCATACCTTCCCAGAAACTTAAATCCCTGTGATATAGCTGCTTGAAGGTTTGACATATCTTTTCCGAGATAATCAGCAATGTCTGTGAGTGTTTTTGTTTCAGAGTAGTATTTATCAGTACTGAAATTCAATTTTGCTGCACCTAACTGACCTTCAACCCTGTTTATTACCCACATAATTCTTGCAGGATCATCATTTTGTGTTATATCTGTCTGATTTTCATTATTGACGGGTTGTGTTGTCTGAGTGTTGTCCGGTTGTGTTGTCTGAGTGTTGTCCGGTTCTACGGGGGTAACATAAGCATTTTTGCCGTTAGTGGTAGCTTCATCTGAGGTAACAGGCGGTTTGCTGTTGAATAGCCCGACCTGCCACATGCCGAAGCCGAGCAGTGCAACAAGGCAGATGCACGACAGTGAGGCTGTTACACCAATCACTCTTTTTCTTTTCTTCTTTTGCTCTGCAATGTAACGGTCTCTTCGTTCGAGCAGATTATTTGTTAATTCGTCATAGTTTTTCATAAACAAAGCCCTCCTTGTCAAGTTCTGATTTCAAAGCACTTTTTGCACGGTAAACGAGGTTTTTTATCTGACGGGTATTTTTTTTCATAACTACTGCAGCCTCGCAATTGCTCATACCATCAAAATAGAGCAGCCAAAGGATTTGTCTGTATTCGGGATGTAACTTCTTCAATGCTCTGTGTACAGCAATTTTATCTTCTTCTACGATATAGAGCTTTTCTAAATCATATTCATCCTGAATATATTTCTCCAAATCATCAAAGGATGTGTCCGTATGTTTTGTATTGTGTCTGAGATAATCAATCGCTGCATTTCGCCCGATGGTATAAAGCCATGTTTTGAACGAGTATTTCGCATTGAACCTCGGCTTTTTTGTTATGAGCTTAAAAAAGGTTTCTTCCATCAGCTCTTCAGCTACGCATATATTGTTTACGATACCGTTAAGATAAAGTGTCAACCCGTCTCTGTAATCCCTTACAATTTCCGCTAAGCCTTTGTCATCACCATCAAGGAAACGGCGGTAGCTACTTGCACCGTTATCCATTGACCTACTCCTTTCCGAAAGGTGCGTTTTTTTTGCCCTTTCACTTATTAAACGCAAGAGAGCTTAAAAGGTCTCACTTGTTTTTGAATATTTACAAAATATATTATGTCACAAATGTCAAAGGCATCGCAATTTTAAGCTGCGATGCCTTTACTGAAGACCAATAAAATTGACGGGTGTTCATTGAACACCCGTCAACATTTTTAGCCTTTTATAAGAGCAATGAGCTCGTTAATAATGGAGCAGAGCTTTGATGAACGGTAGATGTATTCGAAGAAGCCTGCACAATCGCGGGTTACTTCTTCATAATCAGGCTTTTCGCTGCCGTCATCAATTACAAGTGCCTGAGAAAGAGTCATACCGCCCTCGCCGAGAGCTTCAACTCTGACATAAAGGAAATCTTCTGCACCTTCAATAGTGTCGAGGTCAAGAGTAACTGTAGCACCGTTTGCATCAACAGCGGATTTTGAAATAACCTTGCCGTCTGCAATGAACTGTACCTGAGTAGCATCCTTAACTGAAACAGTAATCTTGTGACCGTCAACGGTGAGCTTATTGAACATGGGATAAGCGAGCTCTGTGTTGCTTGCATCGAATTCCTCTTCGGGACCGATTTCGTTTACAACATTTTTTCTGAGCATTCTTGTAACCATAAAGAATGCACCGCTCTGCATTGTTTCCTTTACTGCTTCCATATTGTTTTCATCCATCATGAAAATGCTGAATGAAGTATCAACTGTACCGGTATGGTGAGCATCGTTATTGCTGAAGCCGATAACTGTTTTGCCGTAGGGGAGAGTATACATAAGAAGGTTATCCCAGAGAACTCTGTCATAGCCTGTTGTGCCGTTTCTTTCATTGAAAACCTCTGTGCCCAGGCATGAATCGTATTTAAGGATAAGATCACCGAAGAATTCAACCTTTGCGGGATCGTTTACAACCTCGGGATTCTGGTTGGAAGCAAGCCAGTCACCGGGATGGTTGATGTGTGAAAGACCGCCTGCCTTGTCGATATAATCGAGAGCATCTGTGTAGCCCTTTTCGTTTTCACCGCCGGGGAAAGCATTAGCTTTAGATGTGATAAAGTATCCGTTTACATGGTTTTTTGTAAGAGAAATATAGTTGAATTCGTTAGCACCTGTAACGCAGGTCATACCCTTGCCTCTGTTGTTGTATGTACCGCTTGTGATAGCTTCGAATTCCTCATCTGTGAGGTGTTCGAACTTATTACCGATTATGAGCTGATAGTAATAAAGAGCAACAATAGAGGGAGCCTTGTTCCAGGCAACACCTGTTGTGCCGTGGTCTGCGAATGCAAGGAAATCGTATCCCTGGTTATAGTGTTCTTTTACCATAGTAACAAGTGTTTCGTCAGCGTCTGAATATGTTGAGTGAGTGTGAAGAGAGCCCTTGTATGCGCCCCATGCGTTTTCGCCATCCCAGATTACATCCTCATAGGGAGAAACGATTGTGTAGTCCTTGTCTGCAGCACCTGCAGCAAGAACACCGATCTGAGCAATAAGAAGCATGCTCAGAGCAATGCAAAGAATTTTTTTGATGTTTTTCATTTATTTTACCTCCGTTAATTTCAGCACCCTGTGCCTGTGAATATTGAATTGAAAAGATCAACCGTTGAGTCAGAAAGCTGCTCAATGGGATCATAGCCCAATGCGAAATACTTGAATGCCCATATAACGGGACTTAACTTGAAGAAGATATAGTCAACAATTGTTACGAATGATCTTAAGAATGTTGAAATATCGTGTGTTTCGGGAACCTCTACGGGGGTAAATTCTTCACCCTCAACATTGAGCACGAAGGGCTGAGAATAGCAGATGCCGTTTATACCCGTGATATAGAATCTTACATAGAGATTAGCTTCACCCAGAAGCTCATCGGAATGAAGGTCAATAGTAACCTTAGCCTCTGTTGAGTAGGTTGCACCGTCTTCACCTGTATAATAGGTGTAGTCCGTACCCTCTGTAAGAGTTGTGCGTTCAATAACATTTGTGTCTGAAACCCATGTTATCTGATTGAAGTTGACACCGTATACAGTAATTGTGTCATTTTCTTCATCAACCTCAATTCTTGTTACCTGAGGAGTGTTGTCAAGCCAGTAGCGTTCTGTATCGTAAACCTCCTGCTCAACAAAGCCGGGGTATTCTGACATACCGTTGAGCTCATATCCGTTTGTGAAGTGAGAAACTGAGAACCACCAGCCGTTTTCAAGAGCTTCTCTGAAAGCTTCATTTGTTAATTCAGGCATCCAGGTCATTGTGTATGCATCGTTTACGGATGTGTAGCTGTGAGAATCAGCAAAGGTGTTACACCACGGAACAACGCCGTTGGGGATTGTTTTCTGCAGAATCTGGTCGTAAAGTATTCTGTCGCAGCGAGTGTGTGCGTCTGTTGCGGAGTTTATACCCATACCGAGTGAGGAACCGGGATAGTCAAGGAAAATTCTTGCGAATTTGTTTACATAATATTCGTCAACCAACTTTCCTGTGTGGTTTACGGTATCCTTATCGGGATATACATATTCACCGACATGTGAAAGGAAGGTGATACCGCCGAGCTTTGCAACCTCTCTTGAGGGTGTTTCGTAGTCACCGAAAACACCTGCATAGCCCTGACCGTATTCGGCATAATAGCTTGTTAAATGACAGTCAGCAAAGGGTGTTGCCATATTCTGCTCGTTTCCGAGAGGTACATCGAGCATACCGTTTTCGTGTGTTCTTTTTTCGGATGCAGCCGTACCGTCAAGATATGCCGCATACTCTTCGTCCGAGAGAGGAATTATGTCTTCCATCTTGGTGCGTTCTTTCTTGATAAGACGCATAAGCGGAACAGTGTCGGGAGCAACATTCCAGCCGCGGTTGAGTGTGCCGTGGTCTGTAAGGGCTACGATATCGTAGTTGCAGTCATAGTGAAGTTGTACAAATTCCTTTATTGTGAGGAAGCCGTCACTTGCTGTTGTGTGGCAGTGAAGCTGAGTTTTGTAGTCCTGCCATAAATCCCAGTCCACTTCTTCATAAGGATTGTCGATAATAAAGTTTTTATCCGTGTCTGCCGCAAAGGAGGCAGCAGGCAGCAAGCTCATAAGCATAAGAGCTGCCAGAAAAACAGATAATGCCTTTTTCATAAAATCCCCTCCTAATAATAAATATATATTAAGTTTATCATAAGAGGAAAAAATAGTCAATGAAGCGAAAAGCCTAAAATAAAGCGAATAATTTTGGTAAGTGTATACAAATAATTTGCTGTTTTATTTTTAATATATAGGAAATTGCTCGCGAAGTGAGCAATTTGCTTATATCAAGAAACACCTTTCCCCCAAGAGTGGGGGTAGGGGGTTGATAAATCGTAAGATTTTTTCTTATTGAGTGCATAAATTATTACAGATTGATAACAAAAATTAAAATTTTATTAAAATTAAGTAACTATTCTTTACAGAGAAGAAAAAAGAGAGTATATTGCTTTCTGCATAATATCAGAAAGGAAGTATCTGTTTTTGATTATGAAAATTGTTAACAGAGCAAAAGAGCTGAGAAAGCAGCTTTTTGAAGAAATAACCGTTTTTGAATATGTTTTGTGGTGGGTTGCAAGAATTATGCTTTTATGTGCGGTAATTTTTGCAAAAGACAATGCATACAGAACGCTTGACTCTCTCAATATGCTGACTGCATATGCTATGACTGCGCTGCGCTTTGTTGCACCGAAAAAATCTTTTTTTGCAAGAATTGATTTCAGATGTCAGCACCTTATAAATCTTATGGAGGTTTTAGGTATATTCTTCGGCCATCTTCTTTTTGTGTACGACCGTATTCCTAAATTCGACCGTTTGTTGCATCTTCTGTCCGGTCCCGTTGTTGTTATCGCCGGCTATTACATATATAAAGCATTTGTAACAAAAGACCAAAAAGAAAAATATTGCACAAATCCCGTTATTGCAACCTACTGTTCTTTTTCTTTCTCCTTTGTAATTATGGTGTTATGGGAGATTCAGGAGTTTATAAGCGATTATTTCATAGGTTCGCAGAATCAGGGCTATTACTATGTACCCCCTCAGGACGATATATGGTTTAAAATATTCGGTCAGGGCGCAAACGGCGGTGTCGGTCAGTTCCCCTTATGGGATACAATGCTCGATATGATTGACGCAACGATTACAACGATTCCCGCTGCATTAGTTCTGTTTGCCGTGCTTGTTTTAATAAAAAAGAAGCACGAAAAGGCTGAGGCTGAAAAAGAGTTGATTTATGCACAGTGACGGCAAAAGTCTTTGTTGATATGAAAAAATACCCTTGCAGAGAGTTATTTCTCCGCAAGGGTATTACTTTTGGCCTATTAATTATTTAGCAAGCTTTCTCTGTATAAGCTTTACAATTTCAACAATCGGGATGATTGAAACTGAGAGAGCAAGAGAAATGAGGTATGCCTTGAGGTCAAGGTGAGCAAAGCCGAAGAGATTTGAAAGGAAGTCAATTTCAACAACAGCAGTTGTGAGAAGGAAGGAGCCTATCATTGCACCGTAGAGAGCAACATTGTGATGTCCCTTGAATACCATAGCAACTGCAGAACCTCTCTGGGAACGCATATTGAAGGAGTGGAAGATTTCACACATAGCCATTGTGAAGAATGCCATTGTCATACCCTCGGAGGAGTCGGGAATGTTTCTGAAAACAAGGTGACCTGTTTCAAGGTATTCACCGATATAGAAAGCAACAACAGTGAGAATACTTACGAGTACACCCTGATAAGCACAGTCAAATCCGAGGCCGCCTGCGAAGATACCGTCAGTTTTGCTTCTGGGCTTTCTTCTCATAATGTTGGCTTCGGGCTTTTCGAGTCCGAGAGCAAGTGCGGGAATAGAGTCTGTTACGAGGTTGATGAAAAGAAGGTGGGGAGCTTCAAGAATTGTAAAGCTCATAATGGTTGCGAAGAAGATTGAAATAACCTCTGAAAGGTTTGAGCCGAGAAGGAACTGAATAGCCTTACGGATGTTGTCGTAAATTCTTCTGCCTTCGCCAACGGCTGAAACTATAGTTGCAAAGTTATCGTCTGTGAGAACCATATCTGCAACATTCTTTGTAACATCTGTACCGGTGATACCCATACCTACACCGATATCCGCACTCTTGATAGAGGGAGCATCGTTTACACCGTCACCGGTCATAGCGGTAACGAAGCCCTTGTTCTTCCATGCATTAACAATTCGTGTTTTGTGTTCGGGCTGAACACGGGCATATACGAAAATGTTTTCAACGATTTTTTCAAATTCCTCGTCTGTGTATTTATCAATATCGGCACCCATCATAGCCTGGGAATCGTCTGTGAGAATACCGAGCTCTCTTGCAATAGCCTTTGCGGTGTTGATGTGGTCACCCGTAATCATAATAGGTGTGATACCTGCACCGCGGCATTCAACGATAGCATCCTTAACCTCGGGACGGACAGGGTCAATCATACCCGTAAGACCGATGAAAATCATATCACATTCAAGCTCAGCGGATTCGTATACTGCGGGAGCTGTTGTATATTCTTTATATGCTACCGCAAACACACGGAGAGCCTTGTTACCCATTCTTGTGTTTTCCTCGGAAACCTTAGCGAGGATAGCTTCTGTCATTTCAACGACCTGACCGTCTATAAGAGCGTGTGTACACTTCTTGAGAATTTCATCGGGAGCACCCTTTGTGTACTGAGTGTAAACACCGTTTATATTATGAACGGTACTCATCATCTTTCTGCCTGAATCGAAGGGAACCTCACCCACTCTGGGAGCGGCAGCAACAAGGTCAGCCTTTTTGAGATTAAGAGTTTTTGCGTAGTTTATAAGGGCAACCTCGTCGGGCTCGCCTGTGCTCTTGCCGTCTTCCTCAACCTCTGCATTTGTGCAAAGAGCCATAGCAGTTGCAAGGAGCTTTTCGTCCTGAGCATAGTGGTCAACAACGGTCATAACATTCTGTGTGAGAGTACCTGTCTTGTCGGAGCAGATAATCTGTGTACAGCCGAGTGTTTCAACGGCATTCATCTTACGGATAATGGCATTTTTCTTTGACATATTCGTAACACCGATTGAAAGCACGATTGTCATAACGGCAACAAGACCTTCGGGGATAGCTGCAACTGCGAGAGCGATAGCAGTAATGAAGGAGTCAAGAGCAACCTCGTAGAATGCACCCTGAGAGCCGTTTACGAAATACATAATGATATTGTATGCGAAAATTACAAGGCATACACCGAGAACGAGCTTTGTGAGAATCTTTGAAAGCTGCTCGAGCTTGATTTCAAGGGGAGTTTTGCCTTCCTGGGCAAGAGAAATAGCATTTGCTATCTTACCCATTTCGGTGTCCATACCCGTTGCAACAACAACAGCCTTACCGCGGCCGTAAACAAGGGTGGAGCCCATATAAGCCATATTCTTACGGTCACCGAGAGGTACCTCGTCCTCGTTCTTCTTGCCCATTAAAGCGTTTACAAGCTTTGTTACGGGGACGGATTCACCTGTGAGAGCCGCTTCCTCGATTTTCATACTTGCACATTCAAAAATACGGCAGTCTGCGGGGATAGCATCACCGGCATCAAGAAGAATAACATCACCCACAACAAGGTCTTCACTCTTTATTACTTCAACCTTGCCGTCACGCAGGGTTTTTGTTGTTGCGGCAGACATCTTCTGCAGAGCTTCAACAGCCTTTTCCGCCTTGCTTTCCTGCATAACACCGAGAACGGCATTGATTATAACAACTGCAAGAATGATAAATGTATCGGTGGGGAAGAAGCTGTGACCTGCATTTTTTGCTTCAATAAATTCTGTTACTGCTGAGATTGCGGCAGCAACAATAAGGATAATGATCATAGGGTCCTTCATCTGGTCAAAGAACTTTTTGAGCATTGAGTCCTTTTTAGCTTCAGCGAGCTTGTTTTTGCCGTTTGCTTCAAGACGCTTTGCGGCTTCTGCTGAGCTTAATCCCTCGGGAGAGGATTTTACTTCCTGAAAAACAGCTTCAGCAGTTTCAAGATAGTGCTTCATTTTTATACCTCTTTTCTTGATTATGGGGGGTAACTTATAAAAAAAGACCTTTACCGTTTTTATTATTGAAAAGCGGTAAAAGTCTCACTCATTAAGGTACAGGCGGAGCGTTACTGAAGAGAACGCCCGTGAATGACGCCGTATACCGCATACAGAAAAATCTGTTTGCGAGCTACTCCCTTTAGAGTATATTATACATCAAAAAAATATTTTGTAAATACCTGTATGGTAAAAAAAGTTAAAAATCGTACACATTTGAATAGCTTGTGCGGGGTTCATATGGCTTATATTCGTCTAAAGTAAGTGTAAGTGTGTATGAAGAGGACTCTCTGGTATAGGTGATTTCAAGGCTGTCACCGGCTTTTTTCTGAGAAAGCAGAGAAGACAAAGCGTCTGCCCCCGAAATTCTCTCTCCGTCAATATGTGTTATGACATCCTTTGCGCTAAGTCCCGCTTTTGCACAGCAGGAATTTTCGTCAAGAGCCACGATATAACAGCCTGTGGGGTAGCCGTATTTCAGGGACATAGAGGAGTTTATTGTCTGTACGGAAATACCGAGAAGCGGCTTGCCCGAAACATATCCTAATGTTCTGAGGTCATTTATTATTGCCTTGACATCGTCTATCGGAATACAAAAGCCCAGTCCCTCAATGGAGGAGGACGCGTATTTAGCACTTGCAATGCCAACGACCTCACCGTTCATATTGTATACGGGACCGCCCGAGTTTCCCTCATTAATAGCGGCATTTGTCTGGAACATATTTATGGTTGCACCCGAATCGGTTGTGACAGCTCGGCTCAAATAGCTCACAATACCGTCAGTAAATGTATATGCAAGCTCGCCCAGCGCGTTGCCGATAACCATAATCTCGTCACCGACCTGTAAATCGGCTGATGAACCTGTTTTTACGGGAGTAAACGAGCCGTTTATTTTAATAACGGCAACATCGTTTGCTTCTTCGCTGCCTATAAGACTTGCCGAGTATTCGCTGCCGTCATAGGTGGACACGGAAATTTCTTCGGCACCCTCAATAACATGGTGGTTGGTTACTATATATCCGTCCTTTGAGATTATAAAGCCCGAGCCGGAGGATGTGAATTTCTGCTTATAGGACTGACCGAAAAAGGACGAATAGGTCTTATAGCCCGTAATTGTTATACAAACAATGCTGTCAACCGCCTGAGAATATATTTCGCCCTTGCTCTTTGTGTCGGCAGATGCTGTCGGCTGAGTTACATTCACGGGAGCCTGAGTAGTGGTTTCAGGGACAGCCGTGGTGTTTTCGGTGTATGCTGTGGTGCTTTCCTGAGGCTGAGCTGACGGCTGTTCAACTGCCTGTGTTGTTGTTTCAGTTGTGGTTTCGGGCATAAAGGTGTTTTCTTCGTTCACATTTTCAAGCACGGTTGTTTCCTCGGGGAAGATAACGCTTACCTGAGTTGTGCTTTCTTCAATATACTGTTCGGTTGTTGTGTCGCTTGTTTCTTCATTTCTCACCAGCATATTATAGACCATATACGAAGAAACCGCTCCCGAAACGGAGCTTACCGCAGTGCATATAACAACAAGGACTGCGGCAAATGCAAGACGGCGTTTTCTTGCCGCCTTTTTTTTCTGAGCATTAATTTTTTCCATAAAATCACACAATTTCTTTGTTTAGTTGAAATGCATACAGCAGCCGTACGCATCTGCTGTATGTTTCGGATATATACTATCCCCGAATTATTTAAAATAGTTTAAAATTGCGGTTTACGGCAATAATTTATACATAGCCGAAGCATTTTCCTTTGTTACATATTCGGAAACAACAAGCACCTCGGCTTTGATGCGGTTTGCCCCCATCTGTATTTCAATAATGTCGCCTACCTTTATTTCATAGGACGCTCTTGCGGTTTTTCCGTTAACATCAACATGCTTTGCATCACAAAGCTCATTTGCAACGGTGCGTCTTTTAACAAGTCTTGATACCTTTAAGTATTTGTCCAATCTCATTTTTTATTACCTCATTTTAGTCATTTTCTTTTACTGTAATTGTGCAATAAAAGTATGCATTTAGTCAAGTACTTTTACTGTTATATTTTTAACAATATTGTTATATTTTTAACTAATATCAAATTTGCTTTTTTGTGTTGACTGCAGGGAAAAATTAGTGTAGAATATGAAACCGATTGTTATTGTTACATCAGAAATCCGTCCGTGGCGCAGCTGGATAACGCAGCAGATTCCGATTCTGAAGAACGGGGGTTCGAATCCCTTCGGGCGGGCCAGAAAAAACCTCGTTCTGATGAGAACGGGGTTTTTTCAGTTTATGTCCGCAGGACATAACTTCATTACGAGCGAAGCGAGTACTTCATTTGACTGTTTACAGTCAACTTCATTGTCCGATAAGCGGACATAAAATGAAGTTTCCTGACGGTAAATGAAGTGGCTTTGCCAATGAAGTGTGCTTGCAGCACAATGAAGTTGCCCTGACAGGCAAACGAACCTGTGTTTTGGTTACTTCAAAAATATAAAAGTTTAGATGTCAAAGGAGAAAGAAAATGCTTATTCCCGTATTATTACTCGCTGTAGGTTTTATTCTGCTCATCAAGGGCGGTGACTGGTTTGTTGACGGTGCTTCAGGTATTGCGCGTCGCTTCCGTCTTCCCGAAATCTTAATCGGTGCAACAGTTGTTTCCATCGGTACAACTCTTCCCGAGGTTATGGTTTCTGCAGGTGCGGCTTTTCAGGGAAGCGGTTCTATTGCATACGGAAATGCTATAGGCTCAATTATCTGTAACACATCTCTTATCGCGGCTCTTACCATTGCTGTCAAGCCCGGTAAGGCAGCAAGAAAAAGTCTTATAATGCCCGTTGCATTTTTCTTCGGTGCAGCTGCCATTTATTGTGTATGCTCCTATGTTTTCGGCGCATTCGCACGCACAACAGGCATCATTCTTCTTGCAACCTTTGTTGTTTATATGATTGCTACCGTTTTCAGAATGAAGAACAGCAATTCTGAGCTTGAAGGACATGAAACAGAGGAAGCTCTGGAGGCTGCAAGCGGTGAAGACTTCGTTGTGGAATCAGAGGCAGCCGGCACAAAGGACTCTCTTCTCAAGGATATAATTCTTCTTGTTCTCGGTGCTGTTCTTATTGCAGTAGGTGCAGATTTACTTGTTGACAATGCTATAGTAATAGCAGAAAATTTCGGTGTTTCCGAAAAGGTAATAGGTCTCACAATAGTAGCGCTCGGCACATCTCTCCCCGAGCTTGTAACCGCAATAACCTCACTTATAAAAGGACACGGCTCCCTGTCACTCGGTAACATCATCGGTGCTAACCTTTTCAACCTTGTGCTTGTAAGCGGTGCGGCTATCACAATCAGTCCCTTTGAGCTTCCCGTATCAGGTCTTGTAAACGGTATCAATTCCTCGCTTGTGATTGATATCCCCGTAATGCTCGCAGTAATGCTTATACTCACAGTTCCCACACTCATTAAGCAGAAGCTCTCCCGTTGGCAGGGAATTGTTATGCTCGGCATCTATGCAGCTTTTTGTGTGCTGCAGTTTGCAATCTGATTTACAGCCTTGATTTTTCAGACCGTGTTTCTCTTTTTATGGCGAAACACGGTTTTTTTCTTTTGCGCAAAACAGCTTTTCTTCTTTTGCACAAAAATTGATATTGATTTTTGTGTATATTTATGATAAAATATTTTGAAAAATATCAAGGAGGTTTAAGAAATGGAAAATGAAAGAATAATAAAGATAACAAGCCTCCAGAGCACCGAGGACGGCGAGGATACAATCGAAATCACCACACGCGGAACGCTCAGCGGTGATAATGAGAATTATACTCTCGAATTCGATGAGATTTTTGAAGACGGACTGAAAAGCCACACCGTTCTTACCGTGAAAGACGGTAAAAGCGTAAATCTTTTGCGAAGAGGGGATATGAACAACGAAATTATCCTTGAAGCGGGCAGAAGACATAATTTCCAGTACGGCACACCGTACGGCGAAATGCAGATGGGTGTTTTCGCAAGCACGGTTGAAAATAAAATGACTCCCGACGGCGGCACGCTGAAGCTTGTGTATACAATAGATTTTTACGGAAATTTCACAAGCGGCAATGAAATGCTGATTGAAGTGGGAAATACTTTCTGATTATTTGAAAAGAGGGAGATAAAATGAGTATACTTGTTAAAAATGCAGAAAAGCAGATATATACAGCAGTTGAAGCTGCACTTAAAAAGGCAATGGAAACAGGTCTTCTTCCCGAGGCCGGGCTTCTTGACTTCAAGGTTGAAATCCCTGCCGACAGAAAAAACGGTGACTATTCCACAAATGCCGCTTTGTCACACGCAAGAGCATTCCGTATGCCCCCCATAAAGATTGCAAATGCAATAAAGGACTGTATTGACCTTGAGAATACATACTTCTCCTGTGTTGAATGTGCAGGTGCGGGCTTTATAAACTTTACGCTTTCCCCCGCATATTATGCAGATATACTCAAGGATGTTGAAGCAAGGGGTGAAAAATACGGTCATTCCGAGATGGGCAAGGGCAAAAAGGCTCTTGTTGAATTCGTTTCAGCAAACCCCACAGGACCTATGCATGTAGGTAATGCAAGAGGCGGTGCAATGGGTGACTGTCTTGCAGAGGTACTCAGTTGGGCAGGCTATGAAACCGAAAGAGAGTTTTATATAAACGACGGCGGAAATCAGATCGAAAAGTTCGGTCTGTCACTTGATTTGAGATACCGTGCTTTGTATGAGGACGGAATTGAAATGCCCGAGGATTCTTATCACGGTCAGGATATTATCGACCACGCCGAAGCATTTGCAAAAATCCACGGCGATAAGTATATACGCGTAAGTGAAGAGGAGAGAAGAAAGGCACTTGTTGAATATGCACTTCCTCTTAACATAGCAGGACTTGAAAGAGATTTGCTCAAGTATAAAATCAAGTATGACACCTGGTTCAAGGAAAGCACGCTCCACAATTCGGGTGCCGCAAGAAATGTTATAAAGCTTCTTACCGAAAAGGGCTACACCTATGAGCTTGACGGTGCAGTATGGTTCAAGGCAGAACAGTTCGGCTGTGATAAGGACTTTGTGCTTGTCCGTTCAAACGGCTTTTTGACATATATAGTACCCGATATCGCATACCACTATAATAAACTCTGCGAAAGAAATTTCGATTTAGCTGTTGATATTCTCGGTGCAGACCACCACGGCTATGTACCCAGACTCAAAGCCGCTCTCACCGCACTCGGTGTTGATCCCGAGCGACTTCAGGTAGTGCTTATGCAGATGGTTCGTCTTGTTAAGGACGGTGAAGTAATCAAGGCTTCAAAGCGTTCGGGTAAGGCTATCACACTCGTAACTCTCCTTGAAGAGGTGCCGATTGATGCAGCAAGATTTTTCTTCAACACAAGAGAGGCAAATTCACATTGCGACTTTGACCTCGACCTTGCAGTTGAGGAGTCTTCACAGAATCCCGTGTATTACTGTCAGTATGCACACGCCCGTATATGCTCCATTTTCAGAAAAATGGAAGAGAAGGGCGTAAAATATGCGGGCTGTACAGATGCTCAGGCTCAGCTTCTCACCGTAAACGAGGAAAAAGAGCTTATCCGCCATATCGCATCCCTTACAGGTGAGGTTGAAAGTGCAGCAAATGCTCTGGATCCTTCAAAGCTTACAAGATATGCAGTTGAGCTTGCAACACTCTTCCATAAGTTCTATAATGCCTGCCGCTGTGATATTGAAGAGAAAGACCTTATGACAGCAAGACTTTTCCTTTGCAGCAGCGCAAAAACAGTACTCGGTAATGTTCTCGGACTTCTCAAGGTAGATGCTCCCGAGACTATGTAAAAATGATAAGTAAAAGGAAGTAGGTGAAAATATGGCAGACGCACAAAGAACTGTAGCACAGAACAAGAAAGCTTATCATGACTATTTTATAATAGAAACCTATGAAGCAGGTCTTGAGCTTTACGGCACCGAGGTAAAGTCTATACGAGAGGGGAGAGTGAACCTCAAGGACTCCTGGTGCAATATAAAAGACGGTGAAATCTTTGCCTGCGGAATGCATATTTCACCCTATGAAAAAGGAAATATATTCAACCGCGATCCGATGAGAGTGAAGAAACTGCTTATGCATAAGCGTGAAATTTCCAAGCTTTTCGGATTGACAAAGCAACAGGGATATGCGATAATTCCGCTGTCGGTATATTTCGTACGCGGACGGGCAAAACTGCAGATAGGTCTGTGTAAGGGTAAAAAATTATACGACAAACGCGAAACCGAAGCCAGAAAGAGCGCAAACCGAGATATTGAGCGCTCTCTCAGAGGCGACAAAAATGCTTAATCAACCGTTGGTTTAGTTCGATTTTGGCAAAAAACAACTTTTCGTTTGGAAAATTGACTCCGTTTCAACCTTTGTTCAATTCAAATTTTTCGGTTTTTCCGTTAAAATATTTTTGAACAAACGGCAAAGCCGAAAGGAGAAAAAGAAAATGACTTTATTTACAAAAAAAGAAAACGAAAACGCAAGCGAAGAAAAAATCAACGATGCAAAAACACTCGGAGAAAGATTATCTGCGGTGAGAAAAAGAAAAGGACTTACTCAGGAGGATTTTGCAAATTATCTTGATGTTACACCGCAGGCTGTATCAAAATGGGAAAATAACCTGTCTTGTCCGGATATCCTTATTTTACCGAAGATATCAGAAATTCTCGGTGTTGGCATTGAAGAGCTTTTAACAGGCGAAACAAAAAGAAAAGAAGCACCAAAGCGTACTGTTACGGATAACAGTAAACTCAAATTAAAAATAAGAATAACTCCTGTAAACAAGAAACCCACAAATATAACCGTGCCGGTGGCACTTGCCAAAAAAGTAGCAAGAATCGGAAACGGAATATCCGGAATAGTAGGCAATACTTCTATAAGCAACGCACAAATGGAAGAGATACTCCAACTCACCGAAGAGGGCGTTGTGGGAGAAATTCTTAATGTAGAAGCCGAGGACGGGACTGTAATATCAATAGAAATAAGCTGATGATTTCCAGTTGATATTCTCAGAAAAATAATATATAATAATCTTCCCGAAAGAAAGTGTATAACACAATCATTCTTTCAACACCGACGAAGTCGGTATTTCACTCTGCCGAAGGCAGAATTTCACCACGAAGTGATTTCACATTTTGCGCAGCAAAATATATCACCGCAGATTTGTAAAACAAATCTGCTATATGGGGGCGAAAGGATTTCGACGGGGAATCTGAGTTTCGATAAGCGAGCAGAGGCGGGGCACCTCTATAAAAGCTTCAAGTTATAAAATAAATAACAACAATAAAACAGTTTTAGCTGCTGCCTAAGTGCAACAGCCGTCATTCCCGAGAGTACCGCGACTCGGTGCGTGGCGTCATTGAGCGGTGAACGCGAATGAAAGAGAGCCTTGTATTTCATCGTGAATCAAAGGGCTGGTCTTCCCGGGAGTGTGTTACTTCACGCCGGGGAGGACGAGATTAAATAAGTAACTACGCTCGTAGAAAGTCGTGAGGAGGGTTTTTCGGACAGGGGTTCGACTCCCCTCGCCTCCACCAAACAAATAAGGACTTGCTTTTGCAAGTCCTTATTTGTTTGTGTTTGTGTCCGCAAGGACACAACATCGTTACGAGCGTAGTGAGTACTTCGTTTTGCTGTTTGCAGCAAACTTCATTGTACGAAAAGCGGACACAAAACGATGTTGCCTTACGGCAAATGAAGTGACTTCGTCAATGATGTGTGACTTCGGCACAATGATGTTGCCCTGCCGGGCAAACGGAATCGGATTGATTATATCCAATCCTCCGGCTTGATTTTTTAGAGCCTTTGCTGTAGCAGTAATTGTAAAAACAGTAATATTATGTTATAATGATAAACAGGAGGGGACACTTATGGACGGTTTGATTTACGCTATATTCCTTGTTTGTATTCTTATACCTTTGGTTTTAAGTATAATTATCCCTATGTTCAGAAAGCACTATAAAACAACTGACGGTATTATAAATTATGATATTTATATGCGGAAATTTGTTTATAAGACAGCTCTGAAGAGGGATGATATTATCGACACTTTAAGTAAACAAGACGATATAGAGGAGCTAAACTGTCGGTTTGATTTTGAATGTAATACAGTTGTTATTTCCGAATACGGCTCCCACAGAGAATATTTTTTCTATATCGAGGAATATGACGGATTCAGTATCCTGAAATTAAATCAGACCTCTGTTTTCGCTATGCCGAGCCATCTCCCATTCAAGCTCAATCCGTTTATTGTAAGTAGGCTTCAGGCAGAGCTTGTGCCTTTTTCACAGTATAGCTTTTAAAAGTCAGAATAAAAACGCTCTGCATAGATGTCTGATGTTAAACTTAATATTTTTTTACAGCTTGAGGCCACATCTGACAAAAAGACAAGAACCAAGGTTAAAAATAGCCTTGGTTCTTTTGACTTATAATTCAGTGTATGAAATCTGATATTCAAAAACCCTTACTCGTTTATTTTTATGAATTTTGTTTAATAAATCTGATGTTGGATTATTAAGGCATATTATTCCATAGATGTTATTAAAACTATTTCCCCAATTAGCATCAAACCAATTTAAATAATCAACAGTCTGTTCATAGGCATCATCATATCCACTATCTTTCTTTAATTCAATTACATATAAATTGCCTTCATCGTCTTCTGCTAACAAATCAGGTCTTTTGCCGTTAGATAATATATACTGTCTCCCATATATCCCATTTCTTCTGTACATTTTCAGTTTTTTACTAAAAACAGGGATACCTGACTCAATTCTCAATGCAAGTTCATCTTCGAGAATTTTTTCACTTGTAAATTGTTGTTTTTTAACACCGATATTAATATCTTTTTCACAAATTGTGTAATGATCTTCAAGTAATTCGATATTTTTATCATTCTTGATTTGTGCATTGGAATTAGGGGCTGCTGTTACTTTGTCAAGCAAATTCTTATAAATTTTCACAGGGGAATTTTTTATAAATTGCTTTGCATCTTTATATCTGTGAACAGCAAGTAATGTGCGAACATAGTTGTTAGCAGAATATTTAAGATCTGCTTTATTTTTTATACATTCCTCAAAGCATTCTATCGCTTTGTTGTATTGTTTTGCTTTATAGTAAGCATATCCGAGATTGTTTAGTGTGGAATTTCCTTCAGGATATATTTCATAGCTTTTTTTATATGCAGCTATTTCGTTGACTGTTTCTTTTAGTTTTCCGTAACCCCAACCCAGCATAAAGTATAAATCATCACTAAATAGCAGTGTTGTTTTTTCGCCGATTTGCTCTAATAATGCAACTGCATTACCCCATTTGCCTTCGTTATAATAATTTATTGCGAGCATCTCTTTAACAACTAAACTTTCAGGACTTACGGTTAAAACATTAATTAACGCTGAATTTATTGATAATGTATCCTCTGAATTATAAAAAACATCAACAGCTTTACATAAATCTAAAACTCCTTTTTCCAAAGGTAAATCAGAAAGTAAATAATAAATATCATCCCAAAATCCCGGATAACCATTTTTAAATGGTGCTATAAAACATAGTGCAAATTCATCAATGGTAAAATCGGATTTATTATCACTAAAAAATCCTATATCCTTTGCCGTTTTGAGATATTTGATTGTATTTTTTCGATCGTTTTTGAAATAGCATGCAACAGCCTTGTAATAATACAAAGCTTCGGTTGTTATATATTTAGTTGCTTTTACAAATGTATCAATGACTGTATTTTGCTCGTTGGACAAATCATATTTATAAAAAGTCCTTTGAATAATATCTAATGATATATTGCATATATGCTCAACTAATGCTTGAAAATTTTCAGTTTTCTTATTTTTTTCCAAAAACTCAATCGTATTTTCATACGAGAGATTTTCTAAATCATCTATGTAGGATGATAACTCTACTTGTGTGTACATCTAACCAGTCCTTTAATATTGAAAATATCTAAATTAATTATACTTATTTGTATAGAAAAAATCAAGGATATAGATATTCTGCTCCTTCCCGTCAAAACACAGACCTCCCTGTAAATCGGTATTACCAAATACAAGGAGGTCATTTTATGTTTAATAAGAATAAAGTATAAATAAATGCTTCATTAACCCCACAAAGCCGATAATGTGGGAATTATCTGTTTTTTACGGCTCATAACATCGGGGAGGAATACTTCGTTATCCTTCGGTGTTACATCAAAAGCCTGACCGATTATATCCTCGTCACCCACAAAAAGCAGATAGCTGCCCTCTAAAAGTACATCTGTCAGCATCAGAATAACTAAGGAAGCCTCGGTTTTGTCTGCAATGACCTTCATCTGGTCAAGCAGCTCCTGTTTTCTTGAAAGGATGCTCGCGCTGTCTAAGCAGGTAATCTGTGATACTGCTAAATCGTGGCCTGCAATATGGAATTCCTTGTAGTCCGTATAAAGCAGATCGTTTGCAGTTTTGCCCTCGCCCGAGCCTGAGAAAATCTTTTTGCCAAGCTCCTCAAGAGAGATGTTTGCAATTCGCGCCATTCTTTCCGCTGTGCGGATGTCCCGTACGGTACAGGTGGGGGACTTGAACATTACGGTGTCCGACAGAATTGCCGCCGCCATCATTCCCGCGAGCTTCTCAGAGGGAAGCAGTCCCTTGTCCTGGAACATAGACGCTATTATTGTATTGGTGGAGCCTACAGGCTCATTTCTGACGAAAATGGGGTTTGTTGTCTGAATATCAGCAAGTCTGTGATGGTCAATTATTTCGAGAATTTCGGCTTCCTCTAAGCCGGGGACAGACTGCGAAATCTCATTATGGTCAACGAGAACAACACGCTTTTTTCTCGGACGAAGCAGATGATATCTTGTGAGTATGCCTACAATCTTTTCTTTTTCATCGAGGATGGGATAACAGGTTTTTCTGTATTTCCATACCATTTCCTTTACAAGGTCAACTCTGTCCTCTAAGTGGAAGCATACTAAGTCCTTTGTGGTACAGATTCTGCGGATGGGTGTTGACTGGAAAATCAGTCTCGTAGCCTTGTATGCATCAAAAGGAGTTGAGATAATACAGGTTGAGGTTTCTATCTGAGAAAGCTCGGCATCCAATTGAGTACGGCAGAGGATAAGACAGTTTACATTCTGCTCTAAAGCCCGGCGTATCATATCGGGCTGATGACCGCAGATTACAACACGGTCGCTGTCGGGGAATATATCAGTTCCTCTGCTTTCGGGGATAGCGAGAACAACCTCGCCTGATACGGTATCTAAATATTCGCCCGCATCATTGATGACCTTGCCCTCGAGCACGGACAAGACATTGAACAGCGGTACTTTATCAAGGACACTCGAATTATTAAGCTCCATATTGTAGTTTGCGATGTCTTCGCGGGTGATTATTCCGAGCAGAGTGCCGTCGTCATTAGCAACGGGAATTGCACGAAGCTCCTTTCGCTGCTGAAGCTCATTCCAAGCCCTGTCAACGCTGAGGCCTGCATTGAGAATCGGAGGCTTATCAAAGTCCAGGTCCTGTACCTGTGTATATAAATTCGTTATCAGAACGGGAGCTTCAAAGCCGAAATGGTCAAGCACAAGCTGTGTTTCGTCTGATACAAGCCCGAGGCAGGCTGCTGTATATTCTCTGTCACCCAGAGCATTTCTCAGGGATGCATAAGCAATAGCCGCCACAATTGAATCCGTGTCGGGATTCTTATGTCCGGTTACATAAATAGGATCCATATTTTCCCTCCTATCGAAAGATTCGCGTTTATGATTTAGCCTATCTGAGTTGTGAGAGCTTCGCTGAGATTACCCCATACATCTTCGGCTGCAACACTTACGGTGTAACTGCCGTTTTTAAGGCTGATGCCGCTGAATGTGATGCTGTCGGGTGTGTCTGCAAAGTAATACTGTGAAAGCTCCCGGGCGGAATATACTTCATTACCGTCGGAATCGGTTATGCTGATTCTGTATAAGTATACTTCATTATCGCCCGTAACCTTTGCCTGAGGAACGGTGATTTTGTATTTACCGCAGGACTTCTTTACGCTAAGAGCGGCATTTTCATCGAATACGGGAGCTGTGCTTAAAAGCTTTCTCGCATCGTGGGAGTATTTGAGCTTTACGGAAGAGGAGACATTGTCAACAAGATATTCCTTGACAAATTCGCCTGCATCAACATCCAAAACTCTTATAAGCACACGGTTGTCTGCATCAATTTCAATGAGAAGAGCCTGTGTCATACTCTTGTAGTTGTGGGGATGAACTGATGTTTCATTATCAACCGTAAATTCATAGTAAGCAAGTCCGCCGTCACCGATAGCTGTGAAATTGCCCTGCCATATTGAACGGGGATCGTTTGCGGGGTAGTGTGAATGTCCCGAAATATGAATAACCTGAGGATATTTGTTGAGTACATCGAGGAAGGTATCCATACCCCAGCCGTCATATGCAAAGCTACCGAAAACGGTGTTCAGTACATGCTCGTGAGTAAATACGAAAACGGGCTGCTCGGGAGCTTCTTTTGTTGCTTTTTCAAGCTCGGTGTCAAGCCATTTAACCTGCTCGGCTGTGTAATGCTCGTCTGTGGGGGAGCGGGAAATACCTATGTAGTGGAAGCCGTTTATAACTCTGTGGAAATCAGGCTCCTGCCCTGTAAGGGAAGTAAATGTGTCAAGTGCATCGCTGCCGAAAGAGGACGAGTCGTGCGATTTTGCAACAACTGCAAGTCTCTCGGTATCGCCCTTTATTGCCTTGTCGGTGGTTGCCGCAAAGGCGGAAAAAGCGGTGAAAGTACCGCTGTCGGTGATATCTCCTGCGAAAACAACCGCATCAAGCTTATTGTAGTCTGAATCTGCCTCGGCTATGGCATAAGCGGAGTTTATCATTTTCGCAATTCTTGTACAGCCCTTGTCTCCGAGAGCGGTGATATGAGTGTCACTTGTTGCGATAAAACGGGCAACGGGTACAAAATCATCATTGTTCTCCGGTATCTGAGCCTTTGACAGGGGGACAAAAAGCGATGTAAAAAGAGAAAGAAAGCCTAAAAGTAAAGAAATAAATGCAGACATAAATTATTCCTCCGAGGTTCTGTATACATTGATTATATAACGAAAGCAGATTTTGGTCAACTGTATGTTAAAAAAAAGACTTGTACACCTTTTTTCGAATGTACAAGTCTTTGCTGTTAAAGCATTTAATTATTACGCATCGCCCTCATCGTCGTCATCGTCATCTGCTTCTGCGACAGCAGCTTTCGCGGTTAAAGGCATATATTTTACGGGGATTTTATTTGTTTTTGCATAATCGTCAGCAGCTGATCCTCTTTCACAGAAGATAGTGAGTTTTTCACAGCCTGAGAATGCATCCTCACCAATTGATGTTACTTTGGGGGGAATCTTGATGCTGAGAAGGCTTGAACAGTTAAGGAAGGCTTCAGCACCGATTTCCTGAGCATTCTTGGGAAGGATAATACCTGTAAGGCTTGAGCAACCGGCAAAAGCTCTGTTGCCGACCTTCTTGAGCCACTTGAAGATACGAACACTCTCCAGTGCTGTAAAATCTGCAAATGCTTCATCCTCAATGCTGTGGACGGATCTGCCGAGATATATAAGACGGGTTGTTGTATTCTTCACGCCGCCGCCTGAAACCTTACGGACGGGAAGATTTTCAACCTTTCTGGGAAGAGTTACTGTTTCACCTGTTCTGCCGAATAAAACTAATTTAGCAGTCTTGCCTTCAAGCTTATACAGACATTTCTTTTCAAGGCGGTAAGAATTCTTATCCTCTGTAAGCTCCTGAGGCATTTCAACTGCGGGAATAGTGTTTTCGTGCTTTTCAGCGGGAGTGAGTGCAGCCAGACGCACAGGAAGCTCATCCTTTTCCATTGCACGGATGTTAAGGAAGGTGTTGCCGTCTACGGGGAAATCCATACGGATTCTGGAAGCCTTACAGTTCAGGCGCTTAAGTACACGGTCGCCTGTTTTTGCAATAACGGGCTCCTGAGAATCGGTAATGCCCATCTGCATTGAAACGGGGAGAACGGTATAGGGGATACCCTTGTAGCCCTTGACAATTTTGCAGGGGATAAATTCAATATTTGTTTCGATTGAATTTTCAGCGCGTGTCAGCTGTACATGACACAGCACTGTGTCTTCGGTGCCCTTCTTTTTTGAGTTGGGAACGGATATAAGGTCACCCAATGAAAAAGCAACAGGCTTGCCGTTAACAAGATTGAAATGCTGCAACATATGGGGGTGAGAGCCGAGCACAAGGTCAAAGCCGAGAAGAGAGAGAGTTCTTGCTGTTTCTATCTGCTTTTCAGTGAGCTCTTCGGTATATTCCTTGCCCCAGAAGGGAAGACAGATTGTGTATTCAGCACCGTTTCTGATCATCTGGGTGCGGATTTCAGCTGCTGCATCAAAGGAGAAGGGATTGAGCAATGCAGCTTTACCCTCTGCAGTCAGGTTACGGCGCATATTGTTATAATTACCGCCGAAGGCAGTGATACCTACCTTGAAGCCGCAGATGTTTACGATAACAAATTTTGCACCGTTTTCATCGCAGCTTGTGCCTGTCTGAATCATTCCGAATTTGCTGATGTTTTCAATTGTTTCGAAAAGTCCTCTTACGCCTGTATCAAGGCAGTGGTTACCTTCTGTTGTGAGCATATCAAAGCCTGCCTGAGAGAGTGCTTCAAGGTATGCTACGGGAGCATTATAGTAACGGGGACCCTCGTGAGATAATATTTCACCCTGATAGGGAGAGGTGTGAGAAACAGGAGTTCTTAAAGCTGCTGCTGTGAAATCTGCGGAGTGAAGAAGGGGCTTGATGTATTCAAAGCAGAGTGAGAAATCATAGCTGCCGTCCTGCTTCTGATAAGCCTTTATAAGGTCTTCTTGACAAAGCAGGTCGCCGCCGAACAGAAGTGATACGGAATTTTTGCCTTCTGCAACTGATGTGAATGTGTTGTTGTCTGCCTGTGTGAAACGGCGGAGCTTTTTGTTGGAATCGGAATCAATGCCTGTGCCTTCTCTGTTGCACAATGCGTAGCTGGGAGATTTGTACTCAAACTTATCAATCTGAGAATAATTCATTGACTGTGTCCTCTCCTTTAAGGTTATCATAGTTTTTTTGGCATAATAACGCACATAAAATATATTTCTGCAATATTATAGCAAAGCGAAAATGTGTTTGCAAGTACTTTTTAAATAAAGACAGAATTATATAAAATAAGATTGAATAACACAAAAAAGTCTTATATATATATTGCACTTTGACTTTGTATGTGTTATACTGTAACGGAAAAATTGGTTCTGGTTTTATATTTGAATGTAAAAAAACACAAAAATGTGTGGAGAGGGAATTAATGATGGCTTCAAAAAAGGTTGTTAAAAAAGTTAAAAATGCTATTGTTGATATGCGTGCTTTCCCTATGGCCTCTGCCGGATATGTCGGTGAGGAAGCAAAGACCTGGGTGAGAAGTGTGTACAGAAATTACCGTAAGGCATTGCAGGGAGGAGAGTATTCTCTCAGTCAGGTCAGACGGGCTGTTAAGAACGGATTTTTACCCTCTCAGGTTAAGAATCTCGGTATTACTGAGGAGAACCGTAACGATACAATATCCGCAAAGGATTATGCGTATCTTCGTCCCCTTAACGGAATTTACAGCAAATGGATTTCTGACCTGGTAACGGTTCATACTATTTTCAAGCCCTTCCGTGACACAATGCCCAAGTGCTATTTCCAGATCAATAAGCGTGACGGAAAAACTCAGGTTATCAATCTTCAGGATAAAAACGGTCCTGATACTATTGATGCAGTTATTGATCTTCTTAGGGAAAAGAAGATTCTGTGTATAAAGCGTTCTGTCAGCAGAATGAGCTGGCTTATCGCATTTGACGGTAAGAAATATTATCTTGACGGTCAGGAGCTTCCTGTTGAAACTCTGAGAAGGCGTATCCAGAGATTCGGCGGAATCGTTGTTGTCTGTGAGGCAGTTGCCGCTTCAAGGGCATTCGTCGGCGGTAAGCTTCGTCTGGTTGTTTTCAATGAGCACGGAAATGATCCCGTAATCGGCGAGTCCTATATCCGCTTCCGTAAGGTTCACAGCCTTCAGGAAAACAGAGCATACAGAAAAGCAATGGCGGGTATTGCTTTTGAAAAGGATGAAGAGCTTTTCTGTACGGCTCTTTCAGCAAAAAAGGCTGTTGACGAAAATATTTTCAAGGCAAAGAAATCCGAATCGGAAAAGGTTGATGAAAGCCTGAATCAGGAAATCAACTGGGGTGAGAGCAAGGCTATATTCTATACTGTAGACACACAGACAGGTGAGCTTTCTCTTATCGATTCCTGCAAGGGAATGAACGAGGTTAACCCCAACACAATGGAGTTCCTTCCCAGAAATATTCCCTGCTGGCAGGAAATAGTTGATACTATTCAGAAGCTGTGCCGTTTTGTTCCTCAGCTTGAATTTTTCGGTCTTGAGATTATCCTTACTGATGACGGCTTCAGAATCACAAGAGTTATGAACCATCCCGGATATCCCCAGCGTATTCCCTTCAGCAAGGAAACATCCGCTTATCTTAAGAAAAAGATGGCACAGAAGAAGGAGTCCTACACTCCTGCAAAGATTTTATCACGCGGATGCCACAAAATGAAGCTTCGTATTCGTGCGGGCTTCTGCAGAATGTTCTTTCCCAAAACACTGCTTCCGTATTTGTCAATCCGTTGGTTCCAGGACCAGTGGAAGGATTTCAAGACAAACAAGGATACAACACTTAAAGAAAAGCTCTGGGCAGTTAAGCACGGATTTATTTCCTACAGACTGCATCAGTACGGAATAACAGAGGAAAACTGGAAAAATTATATTTCAGACTTTGAGTACAAGTGGTTGCGTCACATCAATCCCAAGTACCGCCATTGGATGGAAGATAAGATTACAGTCAAGTATATCTGCTCCGAATATAACCACTGCTTCCCCGAATACTACTATCACATCAGCCTTAAGGACGGTAAGAATAAGATTCTTCCTATGATGGACTGTCCCGAAGGATACGACGGTGTATATGAAGATATCTTCCGTCTTGTCAAGGAAAAAGGCTCCCTTGCTCTCAAGCCCGACGAAGGCTCCCACGGCAACGGCTTCTTTAAGTTCTCTTATGACGGTGAGAAATATTATCTTAATCATCAGGAAGCAACCGAGCAGCAGGTTCTTGATATTCTTCAGGATGAAAAGAATCAGTATCTTATCACGGAATATATAGATATGCATCCCGAAATCAAGCGTATTTACTCAGGTGCGGTTAATACAATCCGTATGCTTGTATTCAAAAAGGACGGCAAGAATCCTCAGATAGGTAACGCATATATGCGTTTCGGTTCTTCCCGTACAGGTGCCGTTGATAATATGGGTGCCGGCGGTATGTATGCCCGTATTGATGTTGAAACAGGCCGTTTCTATGATGCGAAAATTATTGAGGAAAACGAAATCAAGTCCTGTCTGTATCATCCCGATACACACGAAAAGATTGACGGTTATCTGCCCAACTGGGAAAAGGTAAAGCAGGATGTTCTTGATGTTGCAAGAGAAATTCAGCAGCTCGAATGGTTCGGCTTTGACCTTGCCGTAACTCCCGACGGACTGAAATTCCCCGAAATCAACAGATTCCCCGATTATCCCGCAATTGAGAAATACAGCCCCGCAACAATTGATTACTTGCTTTATAAGCTTGAACTCAAGAAGAAGCTCTACGGTTATGATAAGAATCTTGGTAAAAAATTGTTCAAGCTTCCCGACAGAAATAAATAATTTCAACTGCAATTAAAAATTTAAGTTAAAGACTGACTTCGTTTTTGCGAGGTCAGTTTTTTTACTTTATAGGAAATTTATTCCTATAAAGTAAAAAAATTATATGTCCCTCCGAACGGGAAGTAAACTTCCCTCGGAGATGGACTATACGAAAACATTCCGCCGTAGGCGTACGGCGAAGCCGTTTTCTTGTAAAGGGCTTACACCTGTGCTTAGGTCAAAAAATATCCCCTTACGGCAGTGCTGCCGTAAGGGGTGTTGTGGTTTTATGGAAATATATTAAATATCGAGATATTTATCAAGAACATATCTCATCATACCTTTTTTCTCATTGATATAAGGAGAAATCAAAAGAATTGCACCGGGACCTCTGTTTGCTTCGATAAGCACGGGACCATTTTCTGAGATGGCGATATCCCAACCGAGATTTCCCTCAACACCTTCTTTAGCACAGATATCTCTGACCATCTGCATTGCTTCATCAAAGAAGGGGATTTTGAAGCCCTTGATTCTTGTGCCCGATACGGGATGAACAATATATGTTTCACCTGTCATGTCTACTGCATGGGTAATAAGCTCACCGGTTTTCATATCAACTGCTGCCGCCATACCGCCGCTGTGGAAATTGTCAACAACATCTGTGCCGCCGCCGATTCTGAGTGCACCGTATGCAATATCCATATACTTTCCGTCGGGCGTAACGGGTTTTGTTTTTGAACAGATTGTAACAACTCTCAAGGTGTTTACGGAAGAAGCACAAAGCTTGCTCATATCCGGGTGCTGAACAACATATTCTTCAACAACACCCTTGGGTTGCTTGACTATTTCAGAAAAAACCTCTGCATAATTTTTGTCTTTGATTTCGTATGTTGAAATTCCGTGACCGCCTATGCCTTCAAGGGGCTTATAGATAACCTTGGTGCTTTTTGCAAAAATTTTCTTGAAATCTTCTAAGGTTACATCCGTATTTACACACCACGGACGCCTCATAAATTCTGAGAAGAAAATGTTTGTTCTTGCTTTATCGTCCAGCATTCTGGCAAACTCTGCATTAACATTGAATTTTTTGGTGAGCTTTGCGGTGAAGGACATTATCGGGATCTGATCCTGTTCTTCTTCTGTCAGCTCAAAAAATCTGTATAAAAGATATTCCTTGTAACGGCAGCCGGTGCGTTTTATTGCTTCGTCTATTTTAGCCTCAACAACAGCTCTTTCCCAACCGGTCTGATTGATAACACCGTTTATACAATGTTCTCTTGATTCTGCGAGTTTTTTCTTGTTTTCCTGCTTTTTTGCCTGAATTTCCTTATATCTGGACTCCATGTCCTCTGCAGCTACCTTGTGAAGATTATATTTATTATAATCAAAGAAGGTTACTCCCAGCTTTGCTTTCAGGGCTTCTACCTTTTCAACAGTTTCCTGATATGACCAACCGGTCTTTTTCATTATGGATGCAATGTCACGCTCTTTTTGTTCATTGCGTTTTTTTGTGTCTGTTTTTGCGTTTACAGAAGCAATCGATGTATTTTCTTTGCTCATAACATTTTCCTCTTGATTTTTTTTAAATATATTTAACATAATAAATCTCCTTATCTCAAGAAACAAAAATATTTTTATCGGATTTTGTTTTTTTTTGAGTCAGTGTTAACATTTAATTTTCGTGCTGTTCCTTCTGATATTCGAGTAAATCCGAGGGAGCATTGAAATCTCTTGTGTCATCCTCAATTATGACATAGTTGCTGCCGATTTCGCGTGATTCGATAGGCAGTCCCTGCATAGAGTGGTAAACCTCCCAGCCGATGCATTCCTTCAATTCATTTTTTAAGAATAATTCACGCACGCGGTCAAGATGGCTTTTGAAAAAGACATCATCTGCAATTTTTATTGCAAATATCTTTTTTGCACTTCCGAAGGTCAGAACGGTGTCTGTTTCGTGTTCTATGATACAACGCATTGCATTTTCCGAATAAAGAACATCACCGTAAAGGAAGCAGACATCCCGTTCAATCAATTCGTAGGTGAATCTGTCAATCTCAAGAACATTGTTCTGAGGCTCATAACGGGTAGCACCGGGAATATGCAGCTCAGGGTTGTGGGATGTGATATAAATTTCTGCAGACTTATCAAGGCTATGAATCAGGTCGCAGGTTATTTCTAAAAGTGTTTTTGAGCCTATCTGAATCTGACACTTCTGAATACCCTGAAAGTTTTTCCAACGCTGTCCTTTGCCGTCTGCCATAATTATATATTTCATAAAAATCTCATCCTAATTTATTTATTATCAGAACAGAACTTATTTTTTTATAACATTATGGGCCTTATAAAAACGACCGAGCTCGCCGTTGCGCTGACCGCCCCAGAGCTGAATTATGTTTACACCTGATGAGGTGTTTGCTTCAATCACATAAAAGCCGTTGTTTGTGACCAGTATATCCCAGGCAACAAATGATAAGTAAGGGAACTTGTTTGCCAGAGCGAGAACATCGTTTTTTATCTGTAACCAGTTTGGAATAACGGCACCCTTTATTTGTGCTCCTGTGTTCGGATGCACATCGTAAACATCAAGATTGTGCAGAGTTTTTGCTTCGCTTAAAGCACCCGTTTCAAGGTCAATACAGGAAACCAGACCGCCTCGGCTTCCGTTGTCAACAGGGAAGGTTTTGTCTGTGCCGATACGCTGTACTGCAAAAAATACCTTGAATTCCTGTGTGTCGGGATCGCGCAGGGTAATAAGTCTTATTGTGTTTGCCGTGCGGTAATATATTCTGTTGAGGTATTCTCCCTGACATATATATTCCGACAAGAACCAGTTTTTTGAGGATTTCAAAAAATCGAGCAGCTCTTTGTCTGTTTTTTCCTGTTTATTGACAAAAAACTTTCTGTTCTCATATGTTATAAGATTAACACCGTTGCCCTTGCCGAAGTTTATCGGCTTCATAATTGCTATGGCATTTTCACGGATACATTCAAGTATTTTTTCGTCTGTTGCAATGGTGTTGTCAGACATAACCATAACCTTGCCGACCTTTGTTACATAGGTTTTCGGTACATTTGTATATTGCTTGAGCATATCCGCACAAACAATTTTGTTGTTAAGTATAAAGCTGTAATCACCGTTTATGTTTCTTGAGCGGTACCAGTCAAACTCGGCAAGATATTCTTTTGAGCCGCGGTGCTTGAAATCATAAATCATATACTGGTCAACAAGATAACCGTGCAGATTAAGCCAAAGCTTTGTCCATGGTGCGACCTTAAAGTGGTCCTTTGCAAACAAGATTTTTGTAAACCAGATATATATAAGTTTAAGCTTTTCTAATAAATTTTTTACAAATTCCTTCATCTTTTCTGTCCCTTACACAATCAATGATAAAGTTTTATATGCAACGATTGGAATGATATAATTTTTGAAAATATCAGTTGGAGTTTTTCTGAGGAACCGTGCCGGAAATACCTGCAGCAAATACCGAGCTTCTGTCCGTTATGCCGTTATATACTCTGAAGGCACGGATGGTATAAGTGTATGTTTCTCCGGGAGAAACATTGTTGTCTTCAAACTTATCAGTTTGTGTTCCCACAACAATTCCGACTCTTTTATAGGATTCTTTTTCTTTTTTTCTGTAAACAATGTAACCCGTTGCTTCTGAAACAGTATTCCAGCAGACCACAAGTCCGTTCTGTGACGGGATAACCTCTATGGGTCTGGGAGCTTTTATTTCACTCTGGATTCCTTTTTGCTCTGTCGCCGCATATTTCTGCTGATATTTGCTGACAACTTCTTTTGCTTCTCCCAGCATTACAAGCTGACCTTTATCAAGCCAGAGGACTCGGTCACAAAGGGTGGAAAGGCGGCCCATATCGTGCGATACAATGATAACCGTATGCTTATCGTCTGTGATAAGCTCTTTCATTTTTTGGTAGCTTTTCTGTCTGAAAGCAACATCACCGACACTTAAAACCTCGTCAATGAGGATAACCTCGGTTGTGAGGTGCACTGCAATTGAAAAAGAGAGCTTTGAGCGCATACCGCTCGAATATGTGCGTACCGGCTTGTCAATAAAAGAACCTAAGTCAGCAAATTCCACTATCTTATTAAACTGTGCTTCTATTTCCTCACGGGAAAAGCCTAACTGCAGACCGATAAGATAGATGTTATCACGGCCCGGCATTTCCGTCATAAGACTTGAAGCCAAAGCCAGAAGCGACACTCTGGTATTTTCAGCCACTTCAATGCTGCCGCTGTCGGGCTTGATGATACCGCCCAACGCTTTAAGCAGGGTTGACTTTCCGCTGCCGTTCGTGCCTATAATTCCTAAAATTTCACCGGGAGTTATGTCAAAGGATATTCCTTGCAACGCGCAGAAATTACTGCGGCGCTTGCCGAGCAGATGGGTTAACTTTTTTGAACCTTTCCGCTTGACAAGTGTTCTGTAGAATATCTTTATATCATTTACTTTTATTATCTGTTCCATAATATATCAAGAAACCTTTATATAGTGTTGTTCATAGCGTGTTACTACAAAAATACCGCTGACTGACAAAATAACAGCCATAACAAAAATGAGTGCAACGGGACGCACAGAGATGTTTGTGTTATACAGTAATGCATTGCGTGCTTCATGTAACAAACGGCCTACCGGGTTGACTCTCAGAAGGAAGCTGCCGAAATCACCCTTGATTCTGTTGTCCAGAGAAAAGAATACACCGGAAAGGTAGAATAAAACCTTTAAGCAGACCGAGGTGATTTTTTTTATGTCGGGCAGATATACTCCTAAATGAAGAAGCCATACACAGCAGCCGAAGGTAAACAGGAAAAAGGTCACAAGTACGGGAATGAACTGCAAAGTGGTAAAGCTTAACGGAATACGATAGTATACCATAAATACCATAACTATCATAAAGCTTATAAACATTTTGAAAGCTTCATAAAGCAAGGTTGAGAAAATCAGAATGTATTTCGGTATATAAACTCTGTGCAGCAGTCCCGAGTAGTGCTTTACCAGAGACACGCTGTTCAGAACACACCTCTGGAAGAAGTTCCACATCATAAGACCGCAGGAGATATATGCCATAAGGTAGGTCATATTTCTGTTGAAAACCACAGAGAAAACAACAGTATATACTGCCATGAACAAGAGAGGTTCGGCAACCCACCAGAGCCATCCGAGACGCATACTTGAAATGTCCGAAGAAAGATGGCAGTATGCTGAATAGCAGCAGAAGTTCCAATATTTTTTACAATTCTTAAACAAATCTTTCATTTTGGCTAAAATCCTTTATAAATACGGGGAATACGCTTGGATATTCCGCAAATAATTTCATAATTTATAGTCTGTGCAATTTCTGCGAGTACATCTACTGAAAGCCCGTCACCAAAAATTATTACCTCATCGCCGAGAGATACATCTTCAATATCTGTGATGTCAACACAGAACTGGTCCATACATATTCTGCCGATGATGGGGGCTTTTTTTCCTTTTATGATAACATATCCCTTATTTGACAGTAAACGCGGCATACCGTCCGCATATCCTGCGGGGATTGTTGCTATGCACCGCTGTGAGGGGGCTGTGTATGTTCTGCCGTAGCTTACCGTTTCATTCTGCTCAATGTCTTTTATCATTGAAACCACGGAATGAAACGACATCACGGGTTTTATTCCGTGAGGAACAGGAAGGTTATCTGAGGGACTCAGTCCATAGAGAATAATTCCGGCACGGACAGCAGTTTCCTGATTCTCAATACCATTTAACAATGCGGCAGAGTTGCTGCAATGCTTGATTTGAAACGGATGCTTCTTTTCAAGCTGACTGACTGCACTGAGAAAACGCTTATATTGCTGAGATGTAAATTTTTTGTCGTCTTCGTCTTCACTGTCTGCAACGGCGAAATGCATAAAAACGCCTTCTGTGTTCAGGTTTCTGAGTGCAAAAATCCTTTCAGCTTCCTCAAAAGCGAAATCCTCTTCATTGCGGAAATCAAGCCCGATTCTGCCCATTCCTGTATCCAGCTTCAGATGTGTTGTAACCGTGACATCTGCTTTTTTTGCATAAAAATTCAGCTGCTCGGCATAGTCGTAAGACATAACGCACTGGCTGATGTTGTTGAGTGCCAGTCGCTTTGCACAGTCAACGGGAGTGTAGCCCAAGATAAGTATCGGCTTATCTATTCCCGCGAAACGCAGCTCCTCAGCCTCTAAAAGATTTGAAACAGCAAAGCCGAAAACCCCTGCTCTTTGTAAAGCACGGGAAATCTGTATAGCTCCGTGTCCGTAAGCATCGGCTTTGACTACGGCATATATTTTTTGATTTGTTGTATTTTTTATAATGTTAAAATTATTGACCAAAGCATCAAGGTCGATTTCGGCCCATGCCCGGCGAAGAGGCTCCATTGATTTTTCCCCTTTTCGAGCTTTCTTTTATCTGCAAAATAAAAATTATATTGAAACTCTGAGTGTTAATAGTATATTTGATGAAAGCTTCTGTTATTAAATATATTACAAAATGTAATTTTTATATTTAATTTATTATATCACACGAAACGGCAATATACAAGTGTATTTTGTTTATTTTTTTTACGGCACTTTTGCAGAAAGATAAGGATATGCCGATAATATAAAAACGCAACTGTCGCACAGACTGTTGCGTTTTTTGTTGAGTTATTCTGATTGTTCGGGATTCTTACATATACGGATCAACCATAACATCACGCAAGCCGACATGGTGCTGAACAAAAGGAATCTGTGCAACAACATAAGATGCACCGGGATTGCCTTCAATCAGATCAACGCCGTCGGGAGTGATTGCAAAGTCCCAACCGATAAGATTTGCACCGGGTACGCGGTTGTATGCTTGTTTGCAGATATCAATAATTTTATCCCAATGAGGAATCTGGAAACCGCGCATAGCAAGACCGCTGTAGGGATTTGTGGGGAAAACATTTGCCTCAAGATCAGCTGCATGAGTAATTACAACACCTGTTCGCATGTCAACGGCAGCGGCAATTCCGCCCGCATGGAAATTGTCAACAACATTTCCTCTGCCCATGCGGAAAACAGAGTAAAGGAAATTGCATTTTCCGTTAGCATTCAGAGTTGTTATGCGGATTGTGTTTACGGATGTGTCACAGAAAGCCATAACATCGGGGTGCTGTATGATATATTCTTCAACAATACTTTTGCGAAGCGACATAATTTCTTTATACAGTGCTTCCTTGTCTTCAACTTTACAGCTGAATTTATGAACATCCTTACCTTGTGTTGCAGCGAGAGGCTTTACGATAACGGAATCCAGACCGTCAATATTCTTCAGGAATTCTTCATAAGAAAGATTGCGGTTTACAAACCATCTGCGGTTTATAAGGTCACTGAATGTACGGTTAAATTCAGCCTTGTCATCCAGAACTTTAATTGAAGGACCGTAATCGTTATATTTTGCACGCATTTTACTGAACAGGCCGAAGGTTACATATTGAGCATGTGCTTCATACGGCTGTTCATAAAGACGGAAAACATAATAGTCCTCATAGGAAGCACCGCAAGCTAATTTAGCTCTGGAAACCTCCATTTTTACCTTTGCTTCTGACCAGCCGGTTGCATCACATATCTTTTGCAGATACTTACGGGTAGTGTTATCGCTCTTTTCCTGCTCTTCTTTTGCACGGACTGCAAAAGCTTCAATCTGTTCGGGAGTGAAATTAAAGCATTCAAATGTGGTATATTTGTGAGTATTGATACCCATTGCCTTTAATTCCTTCATATGAGCAACAATTTCTTCTCTGGATTTGCCTGACTTTTTTACGCAGGTGTCTATATACCAATCTTCGGTTTTTTGTCTTTGTTCTTTTCTTTCTGCAATAACCTTTGCCTGCTTTGCAATTTCTTCATCGGAAAGATTCCATGCGGCATATAAACAGTAATAATAACCATTCATTCCGTAGCTTCTGGCTTTTGCTAATTCAGCTCTGGTTTTTGCTTCATCCCAGCCGGTAGCTTCCCTGACCTTTGTTATATATTCTTTTCTTTTCGCAGCAGTTCTTTTTGCGGCACCAAGACTTGCGGGTGAATCATTTTCATCAAGATACCAGAGTTCATTTTTTGCATAAGCAGTCCAGGTAGTATTCAATTTCTTCGCAGCAGAAGAAATCTGTTGTTTCGCATATTCTGCATCCCATCCGGTTATTGCCATAACTGCTTCAATGGCAACCTTACGCATCGGAGGTAATTTTTGGATTATTGAATTGTTATTGGTGTCTGATTTCATAATTAAGAACACTCCTTTGTTTATACAGCATAAGTTTATCACAACACAAAAATGCTGTCAACAAATTGAGGAAAAATATTTTCCGTAGCAGAAAAATGATATTTTTTGTGTGTGAGGGAAAATTTTTAAGCAAATTCAGTGTTTATATAAAAGCTTAGGAAGGGAAAAATAGAAAACAAAGGACTTTACTTATAAGATATATAATGTTATTATTTGTATACAACAGCATTAACAATTTCGGGAGATATTTATGATATATAATTACCACACCCACACCTTCAGATGCTCTCATGCGAGCGGTACGGAGGTGGAATATATAAAAAGAGCAATAGAAAACGGCATAAAATATATGGGCTTTTCTGACCATTTTCCTTTTATATGCTCAGACGGACACGAATCCTCTTTCAGAGTACCTGTCTGTCAGGTAGAAGACTATTTTGACACGATTAGGGCACTTCGGGAAAAATACAAGGCTGAAATTGACATAAAAATCGGTTTTGAGATGGAATATTATCCCGAAAATTTCGAGGAAATGCTTGAAAATGCGAAAAAATACGGTGCAGAATATCTGATTATGGGAGAGCATTTTACCGAAGAGGAGCTTGAGGGGGTTCGGCCATCAAGTGCACCGAGCGACAGCACAGATAA
Organism: Clostridia bacterium; assembly: GCA_017517135.1. Taxonomy (GTDB): domain Bacteria; phylum Bacillota; class Clostridia; order Oscillospirales; family Acutalibacteraceae; genus RUG806. The sequence goes on along the minus strand of JAFXAK010000016.1, from coordinate 14,039 downwards.
GCTGAAAAATTATGTTGATTGTATATGCGAGGGTATGTCAACGGGAGCATTCACATATATAGCTCATCCCGATCTTATTAACTTTACGGGTGATGATGCTGTTTATACACAAGAAATACGCAGGATGTGCCGTGCTTCAAGGGAATATGATGTGCCTCTTGAAATCAATTTTTTAGGTATAAGAGAGGGCAGAGCTTATCCGAGGGATTTGTTCTGGGAAACGGTCGGGGAGGAGAAAGCCCCGGTAACCTTCGGCTTTGATGCCCACAGTGTACGGGCAGCATTTGACGGAGACTCTTTAGTGAAAGCAAAGGAAATGGTAAAAAAATATAATCTTAATTATATAGGTATGCCGAAATTAAAGCTGTTAGGAGAGTAATATGCCCGAGAGCGTGAGACTTAAAATATATTATCTGTGTATGGCTGTAAGTGTTGTGCTTTCGGTGTGTATGTTTATGCTCATAAGCAGAAAAAAGGGTGTAAAATTAAGAGATGCCGTCAGTATTGTTTCAATGGGTATTCTTTCGGCTTTCTTAGGTGTTATGCTTATGGCAAAGCTTGACAATGCAGTAAATGCGTATGCAACTGACGGATTGTTTACATATCAGAGCCGATTCAGACTTTTAGGCAGTCTTGTTTTTCCGCCTCTTGCGCTTTTACGACCTATGAAAAATTATCCTTATAAATATAAGGATATTATGGACTATCTCTCCCCGGGGTTGTTTTTAAGTCTGGGAATTTCAAAAATAGGCTGTGCTGTGTACGGCTGCTGCTACGGAGAAGAATGTGCATTCGGTATTACAAATCCGATTACAGGTCTTTCGCATTTTCCCGTACAGCTTCTGGAAGTATTTTTAGGTGTCATAATTGCTATTATTTTCTTTTTTATTATTCTGCACGGTAAAAAATATGTCAGAGGAAGCATATATCCTCTCGGCTTGATATTATTTTGTGCAGGACGCTTTATTCTGGAATTTTTCAGATACTACGAATTTCCGAAGCAGGAGGATTTATTCCTTTTTATGAATTTCTGGCAGATAATCTGTTTAATCGGTTTTGTTTCAGGCGTAATATGGCTTTTTGCCGTGCTGAAAAGCAACAAAAAATATATCAGTACGGTGTAAAAATCGCACTGATATAATTTTTTTTGTAACTAATTCTAAAATAATGCTACTTAATATATGAAAGGGTTTTCCTTTTGTTTCTGACGGAGGACATTTTATGGAAGATCGGAAAATAGTGGAGCTTTTCTGGCTTCGTGACGAAAGCGCGATAAATCAAACGAAGCAGAAATATTCTGCAATGCTCAATTCAATAGCTTTTTCAATTCTGAAAAACAAAAGCGATGCTGAAGAATGTGAGAACGATACATATCTTGCGGCTTGGAATTCTATGCCCGAAAACAGACCTGAGTATCTTGGTGCATATCTCGGAAGAATAATAAAAAATATCTCCGTCATAAAAATCCGTCAGAGAACTGCACGCAAAAGAGGCAACGGCTATGAGGAATGTATAGACGAGCTTTCTTCGTTGAGCACTCCTGAAACGACGGAAAGTCTGTTCGACGAAAAGGAGACCGCAAGGCATATTTCCGACTTTTTACGCTCATTGGATGCCGAAAAGCGACACATTTTTATCCGCAGATACTGGTATTGTGACAGTATCAGGGACATTTCGCAAGGTTTTGATATCAGCGAAAGCAAGGTAAAAACCACTCTTTCAAGAATCCGTCAGAAGCTGAAAGAATATTTGATTTGTCAGGGAGTTGAGGTTTGATAAAATGAACGGTGAAGAATTTTTCAATGCAATAAATATGATAGACGATGACCTTATTGAAGAAGCGGCTGTCATAAAGAAAAGAAAGAAAAACCGCAAAATGCTGTTTGCAGCCCTTGCCGCCTGTCTTGCCGTGTTTGTTTATGTGAGTATAGTTGTCATAGGCAGTCTCGGAGGAGATATGTCAATAAATGATGTTCCTGAAAATGAAAATCAGTATGTTACAGAGAATGTTGTGGGAAACACATCGGGCGGCACAGGTAATATGACACCCGAAAGTGCAAATCCTGAATACTCTACGGGGATTTACATTTCCGAAACTGCCGATCCCGAGGAGCAGGCTACAGCACCGGGAGAAAAAACAGGCTCTACCTCTCCCTCAGAAGCCGTGACGGGGGTGGATACAAGCTTACCGCCTGAGACCGCCGAAACAACAACGGGAAAATCACAGGAATATAACGGCAATGCCACACAGCAAGGTGTAGTTTTCAGGGCAAAAATAATAAAAATCAACGGAGATTCTGTTATGGTTGAGCCGCTTCAGGCTCCCGAGAGCAGTTCCTCGGACAAGATTGTCTTTTCAAAGGCAGGGCTCGAGGAATTGGATGTTAAAAAAGGCGATGTTGTTCTTATAGTTTATGACGGACTTATTATGGAAACATATCCTGCACAGATAAATGCATCTTCGTGGTCTTTGGCAGAATAATTATGAAAGGATAATGACTATGAAAAAGCCATTATATGTACTTTTAGCAATACTTGTTGTTTGTATGATATTTTCTTCCTGTGACGGCACAGTCAATGAAGAAACAACAATTAATGAAACAACAACCGTACAGGTAAACGAGACACAGCTTAAAGAAATAACCGATATCGTCGGTTCTCTCTCGCCCCTGAGTATTATAGATAATTCCGACAACAGCTTTATAAAAGCCAATGAAAGCTACCGAAAGGAGCTGACGGACGCTTTTAAGAGTATGATAAGCCGTGCTGAAGCTACGGGTATGGGCAAATCGTACACAATATATGTTTCGGACGAAAACGGTGAAAAGATATTTACCTATTACCCCGAAAACAGAATTGTTGAGTATAACGATGTCTGCTATTCGGTTATTCCCTCGGCTGCCGAAAAGTTCATTGAGCTGATTACACCCGTTAGCGCAGGGGAAAATGCAACCGCTTCCCAACAGCAGCAGGACGAATTTATATATTACCGTATAGATATGATTTTCCACGATTTCATAATCTGTCACAGCGGAATCGGAAATCCTTATATAACATACAGATTCAATATTGAGCTGTCTGACGAATTCTGTGTAGGGGATTATGTTGACATAATCTCCGTTGACGGAAAATATCTGATGTCCGAGGATGACAAGGTCTGTGAGGTAGATGCAAGGGATGTGCAGATCACAACATTTGTGTATCAGGAGGGTGTTGCATATAAGCCCGTTATATATCTCTATCCCGAAAATACAAGTGAGATAAGTGTAAAATTGGATATAAACGGTGCTTTGCTTTGCTCCGCTCCTATTTATAATGACGGTTGGACAGTCACAGCCGCTCCCGACGGTACTCTGACAGACGAAAACGGCACATACGAGTATCTTTTCTGGGAAGCAGATATGAGTGCGGTAGAGTTCGATATGAGCGAGGGCTTTTGTGTAAAGGGTACTGACACCGAAGAATTTATGCGTGAAAAGTTAGCATATATAGGACTTAACGAAAAGGAAATAAACGACTATCTCGGTTTCTGGCTGCCATACCTCAGCAAAAATGCATACAACTATATCACATTCCAGACCGATTGTTATACGGACAACGCAAAGCTCAATATTACCCCCGCACCCGACAGCGTTATAAGAGTGTACACCGTAATAAAGCCCCTCGATGAAGCAATACAAACAGCCGAGCCCGTTTTAGAGCAGTTTGACAGAACAGGCTTTACGGTTGTTGAATGGGGCGGAGGAGTAAGTTAAGGTAATATGTAAAAGGGAATAGTGAAAAAGTGAGGAAGACGCGTTGCGTCTTGGATTATTGAAAAACAGCATAATCGATATTTAACTGAAAGGAGAGATTTCTGTGAAAAATATACTTTGTGTTGCTAATTTCAAAAAACTGCATATTTTTGTTATGACTTTTTTGTTGATGTTTGCATTATGCATAAATTCATTTGCTCTGACAACAACGGACGACTCAACAGACCTTTTGGGACGAAAATCAATTCTCTTGACAGTTGAACGGGAAAACAAGGATTATTTTTCTGATAAAAAGAATCTGATTTCTTTTATAAATGATAACACAGATTTATACGGTGATATGTGCTTGCGTAATGTTGAGATAATCTACGGAGCTGATAAAAACACAGCTTCCGACTCTGCTATTATTCTGTTGGAGCTGACAATTTACGGCACAAAAAACATTGAAACCATCAAAACGGTACTCAAAGAATGTAACGGAGTGAAAAGCATTGAAACAGACAGTACTGTACAGCTTGAGCCCGGTTATCTTAAAGGTGATGTAAACGGTGACGGACTGATTACATCTGCCGATGCAAGACTTGCTTTGCGTTATGCCGTCGGCTTGGAGCCCGACTTCAATCAGACACAGATTTATGCTTGTGACTTCAATGGTGACGGAAAAGTTTTATCTGAAGATGCCCGAAGCATTTTGCGAACTGCAGTAGGACTTGATGTATTGTAATTTTCCTTTTTTAATAAAATTTTCGGCTTCGCCAGCGTTCCCTACAATTCGTAAGCCGAATTTTGCAGTAAATTTATAAGAAAAAATCTTTCTTGATATAAGCTAAATTGCTCACTTCGCGAGCAATTTCCTATATATAAATAAAACAGCCGCTCCCGAGCGGCTGCCAGTAACAGTAATGTGCTGCTAAACTTTCAGAGCCCCTTTTAGGGGCAAAGCCAGTAATCTCCCCTTGAAGGGGCAGTGCAACCCCCCGGCTTAGCCGGGGGGCTGATTTATGTACTTTTTTATTGTCTTGAAAAATTCACTTGAAAGTGCTATACTGAAATAAATCAATGAAAGGTGGAGAAAAAATGCTTTTGTATCATGGCAGTAATGTTGCGGTTAATGAACCTAAAATAATAAAAAGTAACCGCGCATTGGATTTCGGAAGCGGTTTTTATCTGACCTCTGATTATGAACAGGCTGCAAAGTGGGCTTGTCTTACGGTTGTCCGCCGAGGAGAAGGTCAGCCGACTGTTACGGTATTTGAATATGACAAGAATTTGTCTGAATTGAAAAATCTTGAATTTACGGCACCTGACGGAGAATGGCTTAAATTTGTAACGGCTAACAGAACAAATATCCATTTGCACAATGACTATGATGTGATATCAGGACCTGTTGCAAATGATAACACAATGCCTGTAATAAATATGTTTATTGCAGGGGACTATAATGAGGAAGAAGCAATCAGACGGCTTCTTACACAGAAATTAAAAGACCAATATGTTATGAAAACTCTCAATGCAATAGAAGCATTAAAATTCAGAGAGGTGATTTTATTATGACAAGAACACCTGTAGTGATAATGGATTATTATAACAAAGCAGTTGTTGAGCTTATCTGTGAAAAATACGGTTATAAGCCTATGCAGGCGTTCAGGGAATTTACCGCTTCTGAAATTCACCGTATGCTCTCTGATAAAAAATTTGAAATGTGGGATTTCGGTGCTCCTGCTATATTTGATATGTGGGAAGCAGAAAAAATAACAGGCAATCCCAGAAATTCTCTTTATCTTAGGGGGGATTCGGTATGAGCCGTGAAATGACATTTTTTATGTATCTCACAGAAAGATATGCCGAATATAAGCAAAGTACATCAGGTGAAATTCTGAAAGAATGGGATAAGCTCGGTATTACGGACAGGATTTATTCCCTGTATGAGCTTTATCACATTGAAGCCATAGAAAATGCCTTTGCCGATATTGATAAGATGACAAAAGAAGCAGAATAAATAATTAAAAGGAGCTGTTTGGTGCAGCTCCTTTTATTGTTATTGTTAAATCTGCTTTAATCTGCCGAGATTTTTGATAAGGCTCGGGATACCCTTGAATATAATTTTAAGTCCCTTGCCCATTTTGTCTTCGGCAAGAATAAGGATGAGACCTTCTGCCATTTCGGGACTGAACAGACCGAAGCTCATTGAAATGAAGTTCTTGATGGGAGTCTGTGTTGCAATGCCGCCTGCCATTGTTTCTGCTCCGAGAAGCTTGATGAGAAGTCTGTAAAGTCTGCCGCCCCATTTGCCGTGCTGTGCATCCTCTATGGTGTTAAGGACTGTAAAGGGATCGTTCTTGTCTCTCTGTGAGGGAGGTAATTCCTTGCCGTAAACAGCCTTGAATTCGTCAGCACTTACATTCATAATATCTGCACCGTAGTAGCAGGGAGCAGACTGTCTGTAATCGGGAATTACAGCTTCAACGGTTGATTCAACATTTACAGTTGCTTCAAGTCTGATATCACGGCTTGATGCACCTACTAAGAGCTTGAATTCACCGCTTTCAACATGCCAGTCGTTTATGTTCACATTGTAGTAAGCGAATGCACGCTTGTCGAGTGTGATTTCAACTGTCTTTTCCTCGCCTGCCTTTAAGAATACCTTTTTAAAGCCCTTAAGCTCCTTGAGAGGACGGTAAATTGTGCTCTCAACATCGCTTACATAAAGCTGAGCTACCTCAGCACCGTCAACATCGCCTGTATTCTTAATCTTGAAGGAAACCGTTACTGTGTCTGTATCCTTGATATTATCGGCAGATACCTTGATATCGCTGTATTCAAATGTGGTGTATGAAAGACCGAAGCCGAAGGGGAAGCGGACATCCTTTTTAGCTGTGTCGTAATACTTGTAGCCAACGTAGATGCCTTCTCTGTATTCAACGGAAACCTGAGTGCCGGGGAAATAGTTGTAGCTTGAATTGTCGGAAAGAGAGAGGGGATATGTTTCGCTCAGCTTACCGCTGGGGTTAACATCACCGAAGAGGATGTCGCAAACAGCGCTGCCGCCTGCCTGACCTGTGAGGAACATATTAAGGATAGCGGGAACCTTGTCTGCCCAGGGCATTTCAACGGATGCACCGCCTGAAAGCACAACAACAGTATTGGGATTTGCTTTGAGTACCTCTTCAACGAGCTTATTGTGTACGGGAGGAATTGCAAGGTGCTTTCTGTCGTTGCCCTCTGTTTCGTATTCGTCTGTAAGACCGACAAATACAACAGCAACCTCTGCTTCCTTTGCCTTAGCAACAGCTGCGGAAATAAGCTCATCGGGCTTCTTGTCCTTACCCTTGAGCTTGTAGCCCTCGGAGAAGGTAAGATTAATGCCCATTTCCTTCATTGTGCCGAGTGCATTATCGAGCTTTATGGGGTTGATGATTGATGAGCCTGCACCCTGATAACGGGGTGTGCGAGCCATTTCACCGATAAGAGCAACCTTAGCGTTCTTCTTAAGGGGAAGAAGAGAATTGTCGTTCTTCATAAGCACCATACACTGAGAAGCAATTTCACGGGCAAGCTTATGATGCTCGTCTGAGTTGTATGTATATGTTTTACCGAGCATAGGCTCAGCCTTCTTTGTAAGCTCAATAAGCTTATCAACAGCCTCGTCGAGGACTGCTTCGTCAAGCTCACCGCTGTTTACTGCATCAACAATAAGCTTTGTGCCGATACCGGTTGATGTGGGCATTTCAAGCTCCTGACCTGCGATAAGACCGGGCACTCTTTCGTTGCCTGCACCCCAGTCGGTAACAACAAGTCCCTCGAAGCCGAAGTCCTTACGAAGTACATCTGTAAGAAGCCACTTGTTTTCCGAGCCGTATGTTCCGTTAAGACGGTTATAGCAGCACATTACAGTCCAGGGCTGAGCCTTTTTAACTGCGATTTCAAAGGGGAGGAGATATGTTTCACGGAGTGTTCTTTCGTCTGCAACGGTGTTTACCGTCATTCTGCGTGTTTCCTGATTATTTGCTGCATAGTGCTTGAGAGAGGTACCTATACCCTTGCTCTGAACACCGTTTATGAAAGCGGCAGCCATTTCGCCTGCAAGCACACCGTCTTCGGAGAAATATTCAAAGTTTCTTCCGCAAAGAGGAGAACGCTTGATGTTTGTGCCGGGGCCGAGAAGAACGGAAACCTGTTCCTTTCTGCATTCATCCCCGAGTGCCTCACCCATTTTACGGATAAGCTCCGTGTCCCATGAGCAGGCAGTAGCCGAAGCTGTGGGGAAGCAGATTGCGGGAACGCCTAAAAGCATATCCTTGTTTTCTGATGCATCACCCTTTTTACGGATACCGTGAGGACCGTCGTTGAGGGCAATGGACTTGATGCCCAGTCTCTCAACAGGCTGAGAGTGCCAGTAATCAAGACCGTCACACATACTTGCTTTTTCTTCAAGTGTCATTTGCTTGATAAGTTCTGCGTGTTTCATTATATCTTTTCCTTTCGGGTTATTTTATATTTTCATATGCTGCAGCCATAGTTTTTGTGAGAGCTACCGCATCGTCTATTGTGTAGGGGATTTCTCCGCCGTTTAAGCATACATCGAGGAAGCTTTCGAGGGGAGATACCTTTCCTAAGCCCTCAATATCGGGATATACCCAGTCGCCGTCTGTTTTGTAGCACAGCTTATTGTCTGCACCGCCGCACATAATTGTACCCTTTGTGCCCACAACCTCGAGTGAGAAAGGATTTGACTGAGCAACAAATGCCGTTTCGTTTACGCCTATTGCACCGTTTTTGTATTTAAGCACGGAAACACAGTTGTCTTCAACGGTATTGCACATCACATTTGTGAAAACGGATGTAACGCTTTCGGGTTCTCCTAAAAGCCAGTTTAATATATACATTCCGTGTGCACCGAGGTCCATCATAGCTCCTCCGCAGGTGGGAACTCGATCAAGGAAGGAATCGGGAAGCCAGCCGCCGCTTACACCGTTGTGAGCGTTTCTCATTCTCACATATGTAAGCTGACCTAAAAGCCCCGAATCAACGGCATCCTTTATCCATAAGAAGTCTGCTCTTGCGCGCCAGATAAAGGAGATACAGAAATTAACACCGTTTTCCTTTACTGCGGCACTCACCCTTTCGGCATCCTCTGCCTTTGCTGTCAGTACTTTTTCTGTAAAAATGTGCTTTTTAGCATTTGCGGCTTTGAGGAGAACCTCGGGATGGATATTAGTTGCAGCACATACCATTACCGCATCAATGTCCTTTTTGAGAAATTCGTCATAATCCGCAACATATTCGCAGCCGAATTTATCTGCTTTTTCCTTGCCTTTTTTTTCGTCGGGATCCCATAAGGCAACAATTTTGCAGTCTTCTCTTTCTGCGGCAGTTTTTGCATAGCCGTCAAAATGTACATGCCAGCAACCTGCAAGACCGATTTTCAGCATAAAAATACCCCTTTTTAATATTTATATTATTCGGGCAGCTCGAGGATATCTGACGCTTCGCCGCTGTCTATAACCTCAACACCCTTTAATTTTTTCATAATAATAGAATTTCTTGATTGTGCATCATCAAGGCTCTTGCCCGCCTCGTCAATCTTCTTTTTAGCCTTTTCGAGTGACAAACCGAATTTTTCATACTGTGCTTTTGCTGCAGAGAGTAAATCCATAACCTCGTTTGCTTTCTGATTGAGAGCTACCGTTCTGAAGCCCATTGCAAGGCTTGAAAGGAGTGCGGTTATGGTTGACGGACCTGCAAGCAGGATTGAATAATCGTTGTGAAGCCTGTCGGCAAGATTTTCCTTTGAGGATATGATTTCCGCATACAAGGAATCTGTTGCAAGATACATAATTGCAAAGGGAGTTGTGTGCGGGGGATTTATGTATTTGCTGATATCCTTTGCCTCACTTAAAACTCTTGTATACAAAGCCTTTCTTGCCGTCTTTACAGCCTCTGTGTCACCCGTGTCTCCGGCTTCGCAAAGTCTTAAATAGTCTTCCATAGGGAATTTGGAGTCTATCGGCAGATGTGTTTTTCCGTTGCCGTTGTTATCGGGAATGATTACCGCAAATTCAACAACATCTCTTGAGGAATCCGAACGGTAGTTTTTGACATACATATTGGGAATTATCTGGTCGAGTATACCCTCAAGCTGAGTTTCTGCCCAGTTACCTCTGGTCTTTACATTCGTAAGCACACGGTTGAGTGCACTTACTCCTGACGACAGCTCCTTCATTTCTCCGAGAGACTTATATACATTTGAAAGCTGCTCTGAAACGGTCTTGAAAGAGGAATCAAGCCTTGTTGAAAGGGTGGAGGTAAGCTTCTCGTCAACGGTAGCACGCATTTCTTCGAGTTTTTTCTCATTTGAGAGCTGTAGCTTTTCAACAGCTTCGGTAACGGCTTTAGTCTGCTCCTTGCCCGTGCCGTCAAGCTTTTCGCGCATATCCGAAAGGGATTTTACAAGCATCAGCTGACGGTCTGCTTCGGCATTGTTGAGGGAAACGAGCTTTTCTGCGATTTTGTCCGAATTTGTGCTTACAGCCGTTTTTATATGCTCTGCATTTGTTATATTTTCATTTCTCAGCGACGAAAAATTATCCGCACAGCTTTTTGAAAGGTTATCTATTTTTTCATTTGTAAGGGAATTTTTATTGCCCGATAATTTTATCAGCACCGCAATTAAAAGTGCGATACATATAACGCATAAAAATATCAGCACAAATCCCATTGTCTGAGTCATAAAAGCTACTCCTTTTTCACATATACAATAAGTATAGCATAGGAAACAAAAAAAATAAAGTAAAAATATAAATTTGAAAAAAGTTTTATTAATATATGGAAATGTGCCGTAAATTCTGCTACAATAATAAGAGTTACATAAAAAGGAGGCAGAAAAGGTGAAGAAAACAGTTTGTGTTATATTGATTTTTGTTCTTTTGCTGTGTACTGCCTGCTCGTCGGACACAATTATCTCGATGTCCTTTGCCGTAAAAGAGGCGGCGGGAAGCTTTGATCCTCAGATTGCAGAAAATGCAACAACGAATATTTTAGTAAAAAACTGCTTTGAGGGGCTTGTGAGATACAATGAAAACGGTGAGATAGTCCCCGGTGTTGCTTCAGGATGGACTGTCAGTAAGGACGGACTGACATATACATTTACACTTCGTGAAAATGCCGTGTGGCACCTCACAAACACCGCAAAAAAACAGCTTGAGGGGAAGCTGCCCGAGGATTTTTCTCTTGAGGTCACAGCCTACGATTTTGAATTTGCCTTAAAAAGAGCCGTTGATCCGTCGATGGGTGCAAAAAATGCTTATCTCCTTAAAAATATTGCAAATGCTTCGGCGATAATAGCGGGAAATGCATCACCCGACACTCTCGCGGTTAAGGCTGCCGATAAATACACGCTTAAAATAACACTCTCTCAGCCTCAGAGTAATTTTCTGAATGTGCTGACCGAAAGCATATGTATGCCCTGCAACGAAACATTTTTTGAAGCGTGCGGCGGCAGATACGGAATGTTTATAAAGTATTTTATATCAAACGGACCGTTTTATATTTCATATTTTGACGAAAAATCCTACCGTCTGACAAAAAGCACGGATTATACGGGAGATAATTTCGCTGCGGCTGATACCTTATGGTTTTATATACAGTCCGATACTGATGCACTTGTTTCCGTTCTTGAAGAGCATCAGTATTCGGGAGCGTATCTTTCCGAGCTTGAATTCGGGAAGCTTAAAACGGACAGAAAAATGACCGTGCTTGAAATAAAGGATGTAACCCGCTGCTTTGTGCTTAATACCGAAAACGAGTTTTTGTCGGATATAAACATCCGTCTTGCCTTTATTAGTGTTGTTGATGCCGTTTCACTCGCTGAAAAAAATTCAAAGCAGGTAAGCGGTCTGCTGCCCGCCTCTTTCGGCGGTGAAGCATCCGCAGGAGAGTATTATAAGCCCGATAAGGCAGTGGACTATCTGAAAAAGGGACTTGAAAAATTAAACCGAGAGGATATAAGCGTAAGCGTGCTGACACCTGTTCAATATGAAGAAAGCCTTAAAATTGCTATGCAGAAATGGCAGCAGACATTAGGTGTCAATATGATTATCTCCGTTGAAGCCGTAAATGAAACCGAGCTTATCGAAAGAGTGAAAAAGGGCGAGTATGATATAGCCTTTTACCCGTTAAGAGCCCAAACACCCTGTAAAGAGGATTTTTATCATATGTTTACCTCTCTTTCGGATAATAATATTATTAAGCTTGAGGATGAAGCTTACGATAAGCTTGTAAATTCTCTTTACAGCTCATCACAGCAGAACAGGGATAAGCTTTTCTCTCAGGCTGAAAAAAAGCTTCTCAATACCGGTGCGGTTATTCCCGTATGGAGTGAAAGCACATATTTTGTCTGCACTCAGGATGCAAGGGGTGTTATAGCTTTACCGGGTGAAGAGAATCTGTATCTGTTCAATGCAACAGATGAATAATAATAAGTAAAGGAGACTTTTTGTGTCAGTTATCCGTTCTTTCAAGGCATTAAGACCTGCAAAGGAATACGCCGCTCAGGTTGCTGCCTTGCCGTATGATGTAATGAATTCCGAAGAAGCAAGAATAAAGGTACAGGGAAATCCCTATTCCTTTTTGCATATAGATAAGGCAGAGATTGATTTGCCTGAGAACACTTATCTGTATTCAGACGAGGTTTATAAAAAAGCTGCAGATAATCTTAAAAAGCTCGAAAATGACGGTATATGCGTTCAGGACAGTAAAAATCAGCTCTACATTTACCGTCAGGTGATGGGAAATAACTGTCAGACGGGTATAGTGGGCTGTGCATCTATTGATGACTATATGAACGGTGTTATAAAACGCCACGAGCTCACGCGTGCCGATAAAGAGGAAGACAGAATCCGCCATGTGGACACCTGTGATGCCAACACAGGCCCCATTTTCCTTGCCTACAGACGAAACAGTACCGTTGACGGTATAATTGAAAAATATACGGCTCTCCTCCCCGAGTATGATTTTGTGTCAGAGGGCGATGTTAAAAATACCGTATGGGTAATTGACGACGAAAAGGATATTGAGGCTGTCATAACCGCTTTTGAGGATATTGAGAGCCTTTATATCGCAGACGGACATCACAGAGCCGCTTCCGCCGTCAGGGTAGGGCAGAGAAGACGCGAAGAAAAGCCCGATTATACGGGTAATGAGGAATTCAATTTTTTCCTCGCGGTATTTTTCAGAGCAGACGAGCTTAAAATCCTTGATTATAACAGACTGCTGGCGGACACCAATTCCCACAGCGACGAAGAGCTTTTCGCACTTTTGGAGGAAAGCTTCACAATAAATGAAAGTCCCGTTGCCGTATCTCCCGAAAGAAAGCACACTTTCGGTATGTACTATAAGAACAAATGGTATTCCTTAGCGCTTAAAAACGGTATTGCGGACGACACCGATCCCGTTGCTTCTCTTGATGTGTCCGTATTGCAGAAAGAGGTTATTGAGCCCGTTTTCGGCATTTCCGATCCGAGAACGGACAGCAGAATAGATTTCGTAGGCGGAATAAGAGGCTTAGGTGAACTCGAAAAGCGCTGTAATGAGGATGCGGTGCTGGCATTTTCAATGTATCCCACCTCACTCGACGAGCTTATGGCTATTGCGGATGCAGGTGAGATTATGCCGCCCAAGTCAACATGGTTTGAGCCGAAGCTTCTCAGCGGCTTATTTATCCATAAGCTGAAATAATTTGACTTATATAGGCAGAAAACTTAAAAAAGTTTAAAAAAACTATTGCATTTAAACTTAGTTTCTGCTATTATGTTGTTTGCTGATTTGTTAAATAAATATTTGCACATAAATTAAGGGAGGTGCGCTCCAATGGCAAAATGCGATTTTTGCGGTAAAGAAGTTAAATTCGGTATCAAAGTTTCTCACTCTCACAGAAGATCCAACAGAACATGGAAGCCCAATGTAAAGAGAGTTAAGGCTGTAGTAAACGGCACTCCTTGCAGAGTTCACGCTTGCACTCGTTGCATCCGTTCCGGTAAGGTAACAAGAGCTGTCTGATTTAACTGACGAAAGAATAAAGCCGAGGTTTTCCTCGGCTTTTTTTCTTTCCGCTCAATTAAAATAATGGGGCTGTAAAAAAAAGTTTTTTTTTACAGCCTGGCTTTTTAGGGGGCAGGAAAAAATGCGCAGAATGAGTAAACCGAGCAAAAACAACACAAAAGTGTTGTTTTTGGTTTCCCCGACAGCGTACAAAGGTACGCCGAGGGCGAGGTTTGCTTATAGCAT
>JAFXAK010000001.1 GCA_017517135.1 Clostridia bacterium | reverse complement strand
GGAAAAAGCTAATCAGCGTGAGAAAATCAAAATTCCTGCTGAAAGAATACGAAAATTCTTTCCGAAGAGTTATACGACCGAGCAGATTGAAGAAGCAATAGTGAAAATCTGTGAAAGCAGATACAGAGCCCGTCAGGGCAGAGATGCGAGGTGATGCGTATTGATTAGCAGAATTATAGATTTATATGAGAGCATAAAGGATGGTTTTGTAAAAACTATCAGCGATATAAAAGGCGAATATACTTTTAATGTCCCTGATATTTCAAGCTTCACCAAAGAGCAGAAGATAGCATTTGACCAGATGATAGATTTTCTTGCAGATATGATTGAGAAATACGGCGACAAGATACCGAAAAGTGATACAGAAATCAGAAGCAAGAAAACAGCTTAAAAGCATTGTGGGGCAGGTTTATCCTGCCTCACACATTTGTTAAATATACAAAAGAAAAATATAATCACAATGTAAAATTATAAGGAGTTGAAAATATATGAAACGATTAAATTGCTATATCTACACCCGTGTTTCAACATCAATGCAGGTAGAAGGCTTCAGCCTTGATGCACAGAGAGAAAAGCTCCGCAAATATGCCGAGTATCAGGAGATGCATATTGCAGGTGAGTACAGTGATGAAGGTAAATCCGGTAAAAATATTGGCGGAAGACTTGAGTTTCAGCAAATGTTATCAGATATTGCAAGCGGTAAAGATAATATAGATTATGTACTTGTGTTCAAACTGTCCCGTTTTGGTAGAAATGCCGCTGATGTTCTTTCATCCTTGCAAATTATGCAGGACTACGGTGCTAATCTTATTTGTGTTGAAGACGGTATAGACAGTTCAAAAGACAGCGGTAAGCTGATGATTTCTGTTTTATCTGCCGTTGCTGAAATTGAGCGTGAGAATATTCTTGTTCAGACTATGGAAGGCAGAAAGCAAAAGGCAAGAGAAGGTAAGTGGAACGGAGGTTTTGCACCTTACGGATATTATCTTGAAAAAGGCGAATTGAAAATTGCCGAGGATGAGGCTGAAACTATCCGTCTCATTTTTGATAAATATGTAAATACAAACTTGGGTGCAAACGGTATAGCCAAATATCTCAACCAACACGGCATTGCTAAAAAGCCAAGACAGAACGGAACATTAGAAACTTTTTCTGCTCATTTTATAAAGTTAGTTATACAGAATCCCGTCTATTGCGGAAAGATAGCTTTCGGTAGGCGAAAGACCGAAAAGATTAACGGTACCCGAAATGAGTATCATATAGTAAAGCAAGACCAATATCCTATTTATGACGGTATTCATGAAGCTATAGTATCTGTTGAAGATTGGGAGTTGGCTCAACAGAAGCGTAAAAAGTTAGGCGTTAAACGGGAAAAAATTTACAATCTTGATCACGAGCATTTATTATCCGGGTTGCTTCGCTGTCCTGTTTGCGGTGCAACAATGTACGGTAATATTAACCGTAAGAAAAAGCCTGACGGAACAATCTATAAAGACCATTTTTATTATGCCTGTAAGCACCGAATGAGAGTTGACGGACACAAGTGTGATTATCACAGACAATGGAATCAGACTTTTGTAAACGGAGCTGTTGAAGAGGTGATTGAAAGGCTTGTATCTAACCCCGAATTTGAAAAGGCTTTGTGCGAAAAGATAAACACAAGAGTAAGCACAGAAGGGCTTGAAGAAGAGCTTGCCGTATTCAAGAAACAGTTAAATCAGCTTGTTATGTCAAAGAGAAAGCTTGCATCTCAAATGGATAGCCTTGATGTTACAGACAGGCATTATGATAAAAAGTATCAGGATATGCAAAACAGACTTTATGATTTCTATGATGAGATAGAGGTTGTGGAAGAACAAATAACAGAACTACAGTCCCGTATAGCAAATATAAAAGAAGAAAAAATATCAGGTGAAAATGTCTATCTTTTTCTGTATTATTATGGTACAATGTACAAAGAGTTTACTGATGCAGAGAAAAAGAAGTTTCTCAATACCTTTATAGAAAGTGTTGAGATATTCAAAGAAGAGCAACCCAACGGCAGACTGTTAAAGTGTATCAATTTCAAATTCCCCGTCTTTTATGACGGGGATGAGAATGTAACACATATCTGTTGGGACAGTGAAACAACAGTCGAAAGCGTAGTAAAGCTCATAAAAACCGACAACAGTTAAAAACTTATGACGGATGCGAAGTCTCCCCGGCTTCACATCCGTTTTTTTTGTTGCTCCGAGAGACAGGCAAAAGACAACAAAACCGCCCGATAATGTTAACGCTTATCGGGCGGTTTTAACGGATTATTGTGTCAAAATTTTACATTTCAAGGAAATACTTTCCTATGAGGAGTCGGCGTAAAAAACTTTCGTTTTTTTACATCCCGTCATCTGTTTTAAGAATTAAAATATTGAACCGATATCAAAAGGAAGAATGCTCTTGAAGAATATGATTATCTTTTCAAAGAATGCCTTTACTCTGTCAAAAATTGAACCGATTGCATCAAGAGTGCCGACCTCTGTGGGGGGATTTTCGGGATCATCTGCGAAAAGCAAGGAAATATATGAGATGAAAAGCTCAACATCACCTGCACTCAAGGCATTGAACAAATCGGGAACGGTAAGTCCTGCACCGGCAAGAAGCCCTGCAAGAGTGCCTGTAAGAGAAGTACCCTTGCTTGCAAGAACATAAAGAACAAGCAATGCAACATCTACAGCTCCCAGCTCCTGAACCATTGAGAACAATTCGTTTGATACAAGCATAACTGTTTCACGGTCATAATCGTCAAGCTCCTTACCGAGGCTGTTGATAACAAGCTGTGAATAAGCCTCTTCATTTTCGGGAGTGAAGAAGAAATCAAAAACAATTCTGAGGAAAGCAGTAAGAACATCACCCTCACCCGAGTTAAGACGGACAGTTGTTCTGCCGGCAACGGAATAATACTTTGAGAGTGTGCCTACGCACATCGCGTACAAATCAACCTCTGTGAGAGTAAACTGAACTCCCTGAAGAACAATGAAATCACCGAAGAATACATCAAACACATCACAGAGAAGTGCGTTAAAATCAATATCAACGGGAAGAGAAACATTGACCTTTATACCGTAAATCTCAAGATATGCAAGCTCTTTTTCAAGCTCTGCTGTGCTTATATCTGCTTTTTCAAGCAGATTGTATACAGGATAAAGAATGTTGTTGATAACATCATTCATAGCACCTATATTAAGGAAGAAAAGGAAATTGGGAATAATATCAACAAAGGTTTCGAGAGGAGAAACAAAAATCTCATCGGAAAGTGCAAAAACGGGAGCTAAAAGATTATAAACAAGATTATAACCGTCTGTTGCAGCTTCTTCATATTGTGAAACAGTAAGCACATCGGGACAGGAAAGAGCTTCAAGTGCTGCAATAGCGGCATTTTTATAGCCGTCTGCACCGTCAAGAGATACGGCAACACCGTTCATTTCAACAGTAAGAGAGTCACCGAGAAGAAGCCATCTGAGTACGGATGCAAAGGGAGCAAGCATTGCACTGAGTGCCTTATGCATATCATCAGAATCTGAAATATTCCACTCAAAGCTTACCTCACCGCCTGCAAAAACTTCGTTCCAATCCTGCTTATCTGCAATATCAGCGCTGACACCTATTGCAGCAAGAGACTGAGCGGCAGCAGCGGGAGTAGCATCAGCTGTCAGAAGCGCAATAACTGTATCAAGAACAGTCGAATCTGTACCTGCAAGCTTACTGTAAACAAGATTGAACACCTTGTTTGCGGTATCATCAGTAAACAATACATCATTTGCAACATTCTCAAGCATTGCTCCGAGACCGTCTTTAAGCTCTGCAATACCCATAAGCTTTGCTAAATTTTCAACAAACTCGGTAACATTTTCAAGAACATCATCTGCATATTCTCTTGTCCACAAATCCGAATATGCAACATCGGTACCGTACCTGAGAGTGGGATTCATATTCTTATTAAGGAAGTAATCGTTGTAATAATTTACATCCTTAACTTCATATGTTGCGGGAATTACGGTAGGAACAGTTGTGCTTTCAGAGAGGTCTGCAAAATAATAGTATGCGGTTGTTCCCTGTTTTGTAACGGTAATACCTGTTTCAGAATCTGTGCTTGTGTAGGTTTCATACATTCTCTGATATGTAACGGTGTAAAGAGAAGTGCCTACCTCAAATGCGAACTGATGATACCAATTGCCTGCATTTATGTTCCTTGAGTTACCCATAAAATATCCGAGAACAGCTGCGATATCATCAGAAGCATCAACCCCGAGATTTGCCATAACCTCTGCTAACAGAAGCTCGGTGTTATAGCAGCCCTTACCGTAGGTCTTTGATATAAGAATGTCTGCAACTGCATAGAATTTTTCTGCTGCATCTGCGATAACACCTTCTGAATTATCGGCGGCAACGATCTTGTGTACAAAAGCATATGCGTTTACTTCAGAAACAAATCCCTCATAATCATCATCTGCTTTAGTGTTTACTGTGGTGTAATTTGCGAGGTCTGCAACATAAGAATTTTCAAGTGCTGCAGAAAGTTCACTATACATAGCCTCAGTAACCGCTACTGCTGCAATACCCGTAAATCCTACAGAAAATACGCCGAGCATCATAACAACAGCAAGGATAAGGCTTAATGTCTTTTTGAATTTCACAAAAAACAACTCCTTTCAAAAGTTTACATATTCAATGCATTATACACAATATATTATAAAGGCTTTTAAGAAAAAAAGCAATAAATATTGTATAAATAAAATGTAGAATTTATCCGTCACTTTAAGTGCAATGTGTATAAAATTATAATTTCATAGCAGTAAAAAAACATCCGTGTTGCCCGACAGGGCACTTCGTTGTGCCGTAGGCACACTTCATTTGCAAAGCAACTTCGTTTGCCATAAGGCAACTTCGTTTTATGTCCGCGTTTTTGAATGATGTTCGGTTAAAACCGAAATGATGTTTGCGTCATAAATGCCGCAAAACGAAGTTATGTTATGCGGACATATACACCAACAAAAAAAGACTTGATGTTGCAAGTCTCTTTTGTTTGGTGCGAGCGTTGATAACGGATTCAATTTTTAATCACGACGCAGCCGTGCATGTAATCCGTCGCAGACGGTATGTAATCAGCCCGTAGGGATGTATGTAATCCTTTCGCAGAAAGGTATGTAATCAATCCGAAGGCGAAATACACCTGCGGTGATTACATACACGCTTTGCGTGATTACATACGCCTTGCGGCGATTACATACCAATCCTTCGGATTGGATAACAAAAGACGATTCCGAAGAATCGTCTTTTGTTTGGTGCCGATGGTGGGACTCGAACCCACACGGTATCGCTACCAACGGATTTTGAGTCCGTCACGTCTGCCAATTCCATCACATCGGCTTATTCGTTTAGCTTTGTTATTATACAACAGCATTTTTCAAAAATCAAGTATATTTTTGTGTTGGTGCGCAAAATATTTACTTCTGATAAAAAAACAGGCATTTTATTAATATTTACCGCAAAAAAAATTAAAAAAAATATTGAAAACTTGAATCTATACTGTTATAATTAATCGTCAGGTTTATGAAACCTGAATGTCCGTATTTTATCATCTAAAGGAGATGTTCCATATGAGCCGTACCATAGGTACTGTATCCAGAGGTGTAAGAGCCCCCATTATCAAAAGCGGTGACGATATTGTTGAGATCGTAGTTAATTCCGTTCTTGAAGCAGCCGCTGACGACGGTTTTAAGTTCCACGACCGCGACATCGTTGCAATGACAGAAGCTATAGTTGCCCGTGCACAGGGTAACTATGCAAGCGTTGATGACATTGCTCAGGATGTTAAAGCAAAATTCGGAGGAGAAACAGTCGGTGTTATTTTCCCCATACTCAGCCGTAACCGTTTTGCAATCTGTCTTCGCGGTATTGCAAAGGGTGCAAAAAAGGTAGTTCTTATGCTTTCCTATCCCTCTGACGAGGTAGGTAACCACCTTATAAGCATTGATGCTCTTGATGAAAAGGGCATTGACCCCTACAAGGATGTTCTTTCTCTCGAAAAATACCGTGAGCTCTTCGGCTATGAAAAGCACACCTTCACAGGCGTTGACTATGTTGAATACTATGAAGGTCTCATCCGTGAAATGGGTGCAGATGTTGAAATAATCTTTGCAAACAACGCAAAGGCTATTCTTGACTACACAAAGAATGTTCTTTGCTGTGACATTCACACAAGAGCACGCACAAAGCGTATCCTTAAAAATGCAGGTGCTGAAAAGGTACTCGGTCTTGATGAAATCCTCAATGCTCCCGTAAACGGTAGCGGTTATAACGCTGATTACGGTCTTTTAGGCTCAAACAAGGCAACAGAAGAACAGATCAAGCTCTTCCCCCGTGACTGCCAGCCGGTTGTTGATGCAATTCAGGAAAAGCTCTTCAAGGCAACAGGCAAGAAAATAGAGGTTATGGTTTACGGTGACGGTGCATTCAAGGATCCCGTAGGAAAAATCTGGGAGCTTGCAGACCCCGTTGTTTCCCCCGCATATACATCAGGTCTTGAGGGCACTCCCAACGAGCTTAAGCTCAAATACCTTGCTGATAATGAGTTTGCAAATCTCTCCGGTGATGAGCTCAAAGAAGCAATCAAAACAAAGATTGTTGAAAAGGATTCAAACCTTGTAGGTCAGATGGCTTCGGAAGGCACAACCCCCAGAAGACTTACAGACCTTATCGGTTCTCTGTGCGACCTCACCTCAGGCTCAGGTGACAAGGGTACTCCCATCGTATTCATTCAGGGTTATTTCGATAACTACACAACAGAATAAGTTATTACAAGCTAAACGCCATATGTCAGCATTTGACATATGGCGTTTTTTGCTTGTATTGATAATTATTATTTCAATGTTATATATCCTGCCTGTCTGACACATTGCTGTCCTTCATCGGAGAGTATCCATTCAAGAAATTTTCCGCCTGTTTCTTCTTCATCCCCCTCTTTTATAACACCGTAATAGTTAGTGGTAAACGGATAACTGCCGTTTCTTATATTTTCATCCGTCGGAGAAACACCGTTTACGAAAATGGTTTTAATGTTATCGTTTTTATAAAGAGTATCAATATAATATCTGTATGTGTAGCCGATACTTGCAGTTTTGTTTTCATATTCTGCAACAGCATCAACCAACATTCCCATACCTTCTATAATTTTTATTTCAATAGGATCTATCATATCGCTGCCGCCCATAACAAGATTTTCCATTGCAGTCTGGGAGCCTGAATTTTTCTCACGCTGAAATGCTCTTATCGGCTCATTTTTACCGCCGACTTCTTTCCAGTTTTTTATTTCTCCTGTGTATATCTTTTGTATCTGCTCTACCGTAAGGCTGTCAACGGGATTGTCCTTATGTGTAATAAAAACGAAGGCATCATAGCAAACAGGCTTTTTAACAAGCTTGATTCCGAGGCTCTGTGCCTGTCTGAGTTCTTCCTCTGAGGGCTCGGTTGCAATAACAAGATCAACATTTCCCATATTTATAAAAGCATCTAATTTGTAATGCACATAATTCTGACATGTTGCATTTTCATCCATAAGATTTTCATATGCATAATGAGTAGTGGAAAACTGTACGAACAGATTGGCTGTTTTATCTTCAAAGCCTAAATGCTGTCTTGCAAACTCAACCGCCATAGGAACACAGACTGTTGAACCGTCAATATAAGGGTATGTACCCATATCGCAATAGTTATTTGTGTACCCGTCTTCAAATACGGATACTATTTCTCCGAGCTTGTACGGTGAATCGGTAACTATCTGTTCCCAGTTTTCGGGACGGACAACATTCTGATTGATTGAACCCCACGAGCCTGTTTTATCAGCTGTTCCGATATTAGGCTCAATAACAAGTCGGTAAATATCCTTCTCAAAAACAAAGCCACCGACAAGTGAGGATATACCGATAACCGCAACAATAACAGCCGCAATTATTTGCTTATATCTTTTAAGGAGAATTATATCTGCAATACTGTACACACATCTGACGGCAAAGCATATCAGAGCCATCATAACAAATGCATAGTTTTCTCCTGCTTGCATAGGTCTGTCCGAGTGCGGATAAATTACATAAAAAGCAAACCATATTACAACTGCGGCAAAGGCAGATATAAGTGTAGCGTATGGCTTTATATCTGTTTTTATTCTCAGAATAACATCCGCAATAACAGGAAAGAAGAAAGGCACAAAGCATAAAAGCTCGGGAACATCAAATGAAAAAGCAAGAGGGCCTATTTCAACACCGCCATCGGCTAAAAAGGAAAAGCACACAACAGAAAAACAATACAAAAGCGTCATACATATGCATATAAGCACCGTTTTGGACACAGACAGATTTTTTTTGTTCATAAAAGCACTCCTGATTTTTTATTCTGAATTCATTATAACAAGAGAAAAAAATACCGACAAGTATCTTCAGAAAGTCTTAAAGAAATCATAAGAATTCAATTAACAAAAAAATTAATCTATTATATTAAATAATTTTAATAATAAAATCCAACAAAAATATTGATTATTAAATTTCACCGTGCTATACTTATTTGCAATCAGGAGAATTAACTATGAAAAATGTATCTTTCGCAGCTGAATACTTTTACTTTAGCTTTTACTTTATGCAAAAAAACAAGTAAAGGTTTTCATCTGTTTTGCAAAATGAGATATTTGATTTTGTGTGTTGCAGTGAAAACCGCAGCACATATTTTTTTATTCAGGGTGATAAATTATGAAAATCGGCATTATCGGCTTAGGACTTATAGGCGGCTCAATGGCAAGAGCCTATAAAACAAAGGGACATACCGTATATGCATACGACAAAAACGAGGAAACACTCGACTATGCAGTGATTTCAGGTATTGCAGATGCAAGACTGCAGACACATCATCTGAAAACATTGGATATTCTTTTCATTGCACTGTATCCGAAAGCCACAATAAATTATCTTGAAGAAAATTCACGGTTTTTCGGTAAAGACTGTACAGTAATAGATTTGTGCGGAACAAAAAGGAATGTATGCGAAAAAGGATTCCGAAAGGCAGAAGAATACGGCTTTACCTTTATTGGCGGACATCCTATGGCAGGCACACATTTTTCAGGTATACAGCACAGCCGTTCCGATATGTTTAAGGGCGCACCTATGGTACTTGTTCCTCCCGTTTTTGACAATAAAGAGCTTATAAACGATATAAAAAAGCTGTTAGCCCCTGCCGGTTTCGGTATGTTCTCCGTAACAACAGCCGAAGAACATGACAAAATGATTGCTTTTACTTCACAGATGGCGCATCTTGTATCAAATGCCTATATTAAAAGCGAAACGGCAAAATCTCACAACGGCTTTTCGGCAGGCTCCTACAAGGATATGACAAGAGTTGCATGGCTTAATGAAAATATGTGGACAGAGCTGTTTTTGGAAAATGCCGACTGTCTGATTCATGAGCTTGACCTTATAACCGCCTCGCTTAATGAATACAAAAAGGCTTTGGAAGAAAATGACGAAAAAACACTCTGCAGACTTCTCAGAGACGGAAGAATTGCAAAAGAAGAAATAGACGGGAAATAAAAATTATGAAAACAGTAAAAGTTGAAGCATCAACCACCTACGATATACTCATAGAAAACGGACTTATTGCAGCTTGCGGTGCATATATAAGCACAATAAGAAAAAACTGCAAAATTATGATAATTTCCGACAGCACGGTTTTTGCTCTTTACGGTGAAACGGTAAAAAACTCTCTCACGGACAACGGCTTCGAGGTGAGTGAATTTATAATAACACCCGGTGAAGCATCAAAATGTGCAGATAATCTTATTAAAATATGGAACGCTCTTGCAAACGCTCATTTTACCCGTTCGGATATGATAGTAGCCTTGGGCGGAGGTGTTGTGGGTGATCTTTCGGGCTTTGCCGCTTCAACCTATCTTCGCAGTATAAAATACATACAGATTCCGACAACTCTTTTAGCTATGGTGGACTCCTCCGTAGGCGGAAAAACAGCCATTGACCTTGAATCGGGCAAAAATCTTGCAGGTACATTCTATCAGCCGTCTATGGTTTTATGCGATCCCGAAACTCTGAAAACATTACCGCGGGAGATTTACAGCGACGGTATGGCAGAGGTCATAAAGTACGGTATGATAAATCAGCCTCAGCTTTTAGATATTCTTGAAGCAGATTATGACATTTCCGCTGTTATTGAAATATGCGTAAAGGCAAAAAGAGATATAGTAAACGAGGATGAACGCGATACGGGAGTAAGACAGCTTCTTAATTTCGGACATACTCTCGCACACGGCATTGAGCTTGATTCCGACTACACAATTCCTCACGGCAGAGCAGTTGCTGTGGGAATGGTGCTTATCACAAAAGCGGCAATCAGGGCGGAAAAATGCGATAAAAATGCATTGGATATTCTCACAAGGCTTCTTATAAAAAATGCTCTTCCCTTTTCAACAGATATCACTCCCGAGGCTCTTTGCAAGGCGGCACTTCACGATAAAAAAAGGGCAGGCGGCACAATAACTCTTGTTATTCCAACAAAAGCAGGAGAATGTATACTTGAAAAGACACCCATAGAAAACCTTTATGACTTTGTTTCGGGAGCGTGGGACAATGACTGAAACACTTTTCTCCCCCGTTCTCTCGGGTGAAGTGAGAGCGATAACATCAAAATCCGAAGTGCACAGGCTTCTCATCTGTGCGGCTTTAGCAGACAAAAAAACCGTAATCGAGTGTAAGGACACAAACGAAGACATAAATGCAACTGCAGACTGTCTTCGTGCATTGGGTGCTGTAATTACATATAAAAACGGATTTTTTGAGGTAAGTCCGATACAGTCCTTGCCGAAAAAAGCGCTTCTTCCCTGTAATGAATCCGGCTCCACTCTGCGTTTTCTGATACCCGTTGTGTGTATTTTGGGGGTTGAAGCCGAATTTCTGATGAGAGGCAGACTGAGTGAAAGACCTCTCTCCCCTCTTAAAGAGTTACTCGAAGAAAACGGTGCCGTATTCCGCCGGAACGGCTCTTCCCTTTTTGTAAAAGCAGACATCAAAGGACATTTCTTCTCAATAGCGGGAAATGTATCTTCACAGTTTATAAGCGGACTTCTTTTTATGCTCTCTGTTTCGGGCGGTGAAATTGAAATTACGGGCAAGACCGAAAGTGCACCTTATATTGATATGACGGTAAATGCACTCAGAAGCTTTGGCTGTCCCGTTGAAAAAACAGAACACGGATATAAAATAACAAAAACATATCCTCTGCACTCTCCCGAAAAAATCACCGCAAAGGGTGACTGGTCAAATGCCGCATTCTTTATAACGGCAGGTGTTGTTGGCAAGAAGCCGATAACCGTTTCGGGACTTGAACTTAACTCCGCGCAGGGTGACAAGGCAATCATTGATGAATTGAAAAAGCTCGGCGCAAAAGTAATATGCGAAAGCAATAGTGTCACGGCTTTCCCGAGTGAGCTTAAAGCTGCCGATATTGATGCTTCGCAGATTCCCGACCTTGTTCCGATACTCTCCGTTGCCGCCGCAAGTGCAAAGGGTACAACAAAAATATACGGTGCACAGAGGCTGAGAATAAAGGAAAGTGACAGACTGCAGACGGTTTGCGATATGCTCACTTCTCTCGGCGGAAAGGTAAAAATAAATCCCGACGGTCTGGAAATCACGGGTTGTCCCCTTTCGGGCGGTGAATTTTCCTCGGGCAACGACCACAGAATTGCAATGAGCGGTGCCGTTGCGGCAACGCTGTGTGAAAATAAAGTAACAATAAACGGCAGTGAAGCCGTAAAAAAATCTTATCCCGATTTCTGGAAGGATTTTTATAAACTCTCTGACGAAAAGAGGAACTGAAATGTTAGCTCCATACGGCAACAACATAAAGCTGTTCATTGAAGGTGGCTCCCACGATGAAAAAATAGAGATGCTTCTTGATAACTTCCCCAAGGGAATGAAAATAGACGAGGATGCACTCCTGAAATTTATGCAAAGACGCGCTCCCGGTAATGACAAATGGTCAACTCCGCGAAAGGAAAAGGATATGCCCGTATTTCTTTCGGGCGTAAAAGACGGTATTACCACGGGAGAAAGAATACACGCTGTTATATATAACCAAAATCAACATTCATCCGACTACAGCTCGGTGACGGACATCCCCCGTCCGTCACACGCGGATTTTGCCGCTGTTATGAAATACGGCGACACGGTAGACCTCAGAGGCGGCGGACATTTCTCGGGCAGACTTACCTCTCTGATGTGCATTGCGGGTGCACTCTGCAGACAGTACCTCAAAGAAAAAGGCATAGAGATTTTTGCCCACATAAATTCAATAGGCAATATATACGATACCCCGTTTGACAAGGTAAACCCTGATACCGAAATGCTTTCTTTACTTGATGACAGCCGTTTCCCCGTACTGAATGATGAAAACAGGGCAAAAATGCAGCAGCTGATTGAAGAAATGCGGCAAGAGGGCAATTCCGTGGGCGGTACGGTTGAATGTGCCGTTACGGGACTTCCCGCAGGCTTAGGTGAGCATTTATTTGCAGGCGCAGAGGGCAGAATTGCGTCAATCGTTTTTTCAATCCCTGCCGTCAAGGGCGTTGAATTCGGTGCAGGCTTCAGCTCATCACAGATGACCGGTATAGAAAACAACGATGCTTTCTATTATGACGAAGACACAGTCAGAACAAAAACAAACAACTGCGGAGGCATTCTCGGGGGAATGACAAACGGTATGCCCCTTATATTTACCGCTGCCTTCAAGCCCACTCCCTCAATAGCTTTGGAGCAGGACAGCGTTTCCTTAAAGGAAAAGAAAAATGTAAGGCTGGCAATAAAGGGCAGACACGATCCCTGTATAGTACCCAGAGCCGTTCCCGTAATTCAGGCGGCTGCAGCAATAGCACTTATCGATATGCTGCTCGATAAAAAGGAGGCTGAATAAGATGGATAAAGAGCTGTCCCTCAACGAACTCAGACAGGAAATAGACAGTATAGACAGAGAACTGGTTGAGCTTTTCAAAAAGAGAATGAAGGTTGCGTCAGGCGTTGCACAGTACAAAAAAAATGCAGGCCTTCCCGTGCTTGATGCGGCAAGAGAAAGAAGTCTTCTCACTAAGGTATCCGACCTTGCGGGTGAAGAATTTTCGAGCTACACAAGAGTTCTCTATTCAACACTTATGTCACTTTCGCGTTCATATCAGCACAAATTGATGAACGAGAACAAAGAACTCATTTCTCAGATAAACGAAGCTATAGAAAATACCCCCAGACTTTTCCCCGAGAAGGCAAGTGTTGCCTGTCAGGGTGTTGAGGGTGCGTATTCACAGATTGCGGCAGAAAAGATTTTTTCTCTGCCCGATATAAAATACTACCGTTCCTTTGATGCGGTTTTTGAAGCTATAGAAAACGGAGAATGTCAGTACGGTGTTCTGCCTATAGAAAACAGCACCGCAGGCTCAGTTACAAAAATATTTGACCTTATCTTAAAGCACAAATTTTATATTGTGCGTTCCCACAGACTGAAAATTGACCACAATCTTTTGGCACTTCCCGGAGCAAAAACAGAAGACATAAAAGAAATCTTCTCACACGAGCAGGCAATAAACCAATGCTCCGAATTTCTTAAAGCTCACCCCGATATAAAGGTAACTCCCTGTGCTAACACCGCCGTTGCGGCTCAGATGGTGGCACAGTCGGGCAGAATTGACTTAGCCGCCCTATCCTCAAGACACTGTGCATCCCTCTACGGTCTTCAGAAGCTCGTTGACGGTGTGCAGAACACGGATAACAACCACACACGCTTCATCTGCATTTCAAAAAATCTTGAAATCTATCCGGGTGCCGAAAAAACAACGGTTATGGCTATCACCGAAAACCGTCCCGGCTCGCTTTATTCTCTGCTTTCGCATTGTTTCTCACAAGGAATAAATTTATCAAAGCTTGAATCGCGTCCTTTGCCCGACAGAGATTTTGAATTTATGTTCTATTTCGATCTTGAAGCGCCCGTATATTCTCCGAGACTGCAGAATCTCCTCTCAGAGCTTGAAACTCAATGCGAGGATTTCAGATATCTCGGCAGCTTCTCCGAATTTATTTCCTGAGGTAAAGCTATGATACATACCGATAATTTTAAATGCGGACTCTTGGGTGAGCATCTCTCACACAGCTTTTCTCCGCAGATACACGCCCTTTTAGCAGATTACGAATATAAGCTATATGAAATGCCGGAAAACGAGGTTGGAGCTTTTCTTAAAAGCTGTCCTCTTGATGCTATGAATGTTACAATACCCTATAAAAAAACCGTTATGCCCTTTCTTGATTTCATTTCAGATGAAGCACAGAAAATCGGCTCGGTCAACACTATAGT
The DNA here is from genome assembly GCA_017517135.1 of Clostridia bacterium. Taxonomy (GTDB): domain Bacteria; phylum Bacillota; class Clostridia; order Oscillospirales; family Acutalibacteraceae; genus RUG806. Next base: position 37,573 of record JAFXAK010000001.1, on the reverse strand, counting down.
AAAAAAAGACGGTAAGCTTTTCGGCTACAATACCGATTATTACGGCTTTATGCATATGATAAAAAGCTTAGGTGTTACAGTTAAACACAAAAAGGTGCTTGTTTTAGGCACGGGAGGCGCTTCTCTTACCGTAAAAACCGTATTACAGGACCTTGAAGCCGCTGAGATTATTTCAGTATCAAGAACGGGTGAAGTGAATTACAGCAACATTACTCTTCACAGCGATGCGGATGTAATAGTAAACACAACACCCGTGGGAATGTACCCGAACAACGGTGTGTCCCCCGTAAATCTTGAAATGTTCCCGGCTCTTTCGGGAGTGCTTGACCTTATATATAATCCTGCAAGAACCTCGCTTCTTTGTCAGGCTGAAAGGCTCGGCATCCCCTTTATCAACGGACTTGTGATGCTCGTATCTCAGGCAAAAAAGGCTTGCGAATATTTTCTTGACTGTACCATTGATGACAGCGAAAACAAGCGTATCACTCAGGAAATCGCGAAACAGAGTGAAAATATTGTACTTATAGGAATGCCCTCAAGCGGTAAAAGCACGGCGGGAAAAAAATTGGCAGAAGTTCTCGGAAGAGAATTTGTTGACACCGATGAGCTTATTGCAGAGATGGCGGGAATGTCTATCCCCGAAATTTTCTCGCAGTACGGTGAAGAGCATTTCAGAAAAATTGAACACGAAGCCGTAAAGCAGACAGCAAAACGCTCGGGACTTGTTATTGCAACGGGCGGCGGTGTTGTAACAAGACAGGAAAACTATCTTCCCTTGCACGAAAACGGCAGAATTGTTTTTATCGAAAGAGACATAAATGAGCTTTCAACCGACGGCAGACCTCTTTCTCAAAAGGGAAATCTTGAAAAAATGTATGAAACAAGGCTTCCCTTGTACCTCTCCTTTTGCGATGTGAAGGCAGACTGCGAAAAGGATGTTAAAAAAACAGTTGAAAATATATTAAAGGCGGTAAAGCTATGAAAATTCTTGTAATAAACGGCCCTAATCTCAACCTTTTGGGGGTAAGAGAGCCGGGGATATACGGAAAAAGCACTTATGAAGACCTTTGCAACTTACTCAAAGAGGCTCTCGACGGAGTTGATTACGAATTATATCAGTCAAATCACGAGGGTGATATTGTTGATAAGATTCAGGCAGCACGCTTTGATACAGACGGAATTGTTATAAATCCTGCCGCATACACCCACACAAGCGTTGCAATTCTTGATGCATTAAAGGCAGTAAATATTCCTACAGTAGAGGTGCATATTTCTGACATCAATTCAAGAGAGGACTTCCGCAAATTCTCTTTCGTGTCACTTTATGCGGAAAAAACAATAGCAGGTCACGGCTTTGACGGTTACAAGGAAGCCGTTGAATATTTAAGAAATAAATTATCATAAATCAAGGATGTTAAAAGGAGAAAAATATTATGGCTATGGAATTCAACCGCAAGCTTCCCTTACCCGTTGAAGTCAAGGAGATGTACCCCGTATCTTTTGCCGCAACTCAGATAAAAGAGCAGACAGATAAAAATATTGCAGAAGTTATCAAAGGCGATAGCGACAAAAAGCTTCTCATCATAGGCCCCTGCTCGGCAGACAGAGAGGATGCTGTTTTTGAATACTGCACCCGTCTCAGAAGAGTTCAGGACGATGTTGCAGATAAGCTTATCATAATTCCCCGCGTATACACCAATAAGCCCCGCACAACGGGTGACGGCTATAAGGGTATGCTTCATCAGCCCGATCCCAACGATAAGCCCAATCCCTTCAAGGGTATTGTTGCAATCCGTTCTCTGCACACCAGAGTGCTGACAGAGCTCGGACTTTCAACGGCAGACGAAATGCTCTATCCCACAAACTATTGGTATTTATCTGACCTTATGTCTTATGTTGCAGTAGGTGCGAGAAGTGTTGAAAATCAGGAGCACCGTCTTGTTTCAAGCGGTATCACCGTTCCCGTAGGTATGAAAAACCCCACAAGCGGTGACCTTTCGGTAATGATGAACGCCGTCACAGCGGCTCATCACTCACATCAGTTTATTTACAGAGGCTGGGATGTAACAACAACAGGCAATCCTTTAGCTCACGCAATTCTCAGAGGCTATGTTGACAAGCACGGCAAGAGCCTCCCCAACTACCACTATGAGGACCTTGCTTCGCTTTGTGAAATATATATGAAATCAGGACTTGAAAATCCTGCTGTCATAGTTGATGCAAACCACTCAAATTCCGGTAAAAAGTATGCAGAACAGCCCCGTATCTGCAAAGAGGTTCTGCACTCCTGCAGACACAATACCGACATTGCAAAAATGTTCAAGGGCTTTATAATTGAAAGCTATCTTGAAGACGGCTGTCAGCCCATAGGCCCCGATGAGGTTTACGGCAAATCCATAACAGACCCCTGTCTTGGCTGGGAGAAAACCCAAAAGCTGATTTACGATATCGCAGAGCTTTTATAAGGTGATATATTATGCTTGATATTGAGCTTACCAATATGGTAATGATACAAAACCCCGAAAATAATGAGGTGCTTGTTCAAAGACGGAAAAAATACTGGTGCGGCCTTTCCTTTCCCGGCGGTCACATTGAAAGAAACGAAAGCTTTGTTGACAGCGCTGTAAGAGAGGTAAAGGAAGAAACGGGACTTGACATTAAAAATGTGCGTTTCTGCGGCTTTATCAACTGGTACAACAAGGACACGGGCAAAAGATATGTTGTGCTTTGCTACAAAACAAATTCCTTTTCGGGCGAGCTTATAAAAGAAACCGATGAGGGTGAGGTTTTCTGGATTCATCCCGATGAATTGCAAAACGAAGAGCTCTCCCCTAATTTCAACAAATACATAAAGCTTTTTATGAATGATTGTTTCGATGAGCTTTACTATAACTGGTCGGAAACGGAAGAAAAAATCGGTGAATTCAAATAAGTGCAAAAAAAACTGCCGCAGGCTGAACAAATCAGTCTGCGGCGATGTGTTTTTGATGAGTTTATTTTACGCTATACATTAAGATTATTGCTTTTTCTCCGTCGGGAAGCTCTATAGTCAGTCCCTTTGTCATAAGCTCTTCACCTGTTAAGGTGTAAAGCGTATCGGGAGTATCAATATCATAAACATTATATGTTTTATCTGAGAAAAGACCGTTGAGCTTAACGGTATACTCCTTATCGTTTACCGCGCTTCTCTTATAAACAAGCACTGTTCCCGAAAGCGCATCATCAGATGCAAATTGCATGGAAAGCATTTTGTTCTTGTCAAAGCTGCCGAAATCAAGAGGATAATAGTTACCTGCCATCAGCTCTCTTTGTTCATGGTAAAAGCCGAAATCAGGATTTTTATGTGCATAGAAGTCCATCAGCATCAAGGGCATAATATCTGACCTTGCGGAATATTCATTCATCATATACTGTGCGCTTCCTGTTATAGGAAGCCAGAATGAAATACCGTATGTATGTGACTGAGTTGCTTCAAACAGGTCTGAATGATAGTCACAGTTATAGTCACTTCTCCAAAAAGCAATACTGCGGTAAGTCATTTCAAGATCAAGACGCTTACCGCCTGAAGCACAGTTGTCGATAATAAGACCTTCGATATTTTCATAAAGATAATCAAGATATCTGTAAAGATTGGTTATATAATGATTTTCGCAGATACCTGTTCTGCCGCCATAATACTCATTGTCGGCTTTCTGCCAGTATTCCAGAGGAGCAAAGTTGAAGTCCTGTCGGTAAATGGTGATACCATTTTCTTTCATTGAATTCAGAAGATATTCGCAATAATAGTCAAAAGCTTCCTCATTGGCAAGGTTCCACATAATGTTTTCATTGCCTACATCAATAAGCCATTGCTCATTTTCGGAGCCGATTTTGTGAAACTCGGTACCGGGATAAACTCTTTCGGGCTCATACCAGAGAACATGTCCGAGTCCCTTATTTGCAGCATAACCTGACAGCTCCGATATACCGTTATCATATCTTGATGTGTCAACAGTCCAGTTGCCGACACCGTCATACCAGCCTTCATTATAGCTGTACCAGCCTGCATCCATCCAGAATGCGTCTGTCTGTTCATAAATGCTCTCATCTATGCCGTCAAGAATTTCAATGATTTCATCGGAAGTTCTTGTTGACATAGGCCCTGCAACTTCCATAACGGTGTAATGATTCTGTGTAACGCTTTCAGGATAAACGCAGTCCATAATCCAATTTCTGAAAAGGTTAAAGCCTTTGAGAGGATTTGAATTGTCATAATAGCTTAAAGAAACAAGCGGTGATCGGATTTCTTCACCCGGAAGCAGATATGCTTCAAGATGCTCCTGTTTAACACCTATTTGTGTGCTTCCCTGATTTTCTTTCATCACAGCATTCCATTGACCTGTCCAACCGATGCCGAGAAGCATACCGCCTTTTTCACCGTTTATGTTAAAATACGGCAGATAGGTTTCGGTAGGCTTACCGTCAGCACCCGAAAAGCTCTTTTCGGAAGAAGTCAAGGTCTTCTTTATAAGTGAGAAGTCTGCTGCTGCGGTATCGCTTCCCTTTGAATAGTAAAGGTCTGCCTTGCCTAAATCAAAGGAATAGTTGAGTGCATAAAAATCACTTATAACCCCCGAATTCTCCTTTGAGGTATTGGTGATATAAACAGTCCATTGGAAAGTGGCGTTTTCTTCAAAAACAGTTACCTCAACAACAACACTTAAGCCTTTGTCTTCATTTGTAAAGGTAATATATTCTGTTTTTCCGCAATGATAAATACTACCCTCTTCTGCGGAAGAATCAATGCTTTTTTTCCACTCAGCGGGATTGAACTCTTCTCCGTCAACCTTGAAGGTAAACGGATAACATGAATTTTCATTCAGGAAATTACTCTCATACCATTGCAAAGCATAGGATTTTTCTTTGTCTGTGATATTCATTTCTTCGGCTGAAATTGTATCAAATTTAATATTTTTCTTGTATTCGAGTGCTTTTATGTTATCCTGATTGAAAATATACACCCCCACCAAAGAGCCGACAAAATAGATAACTGCCAGTAAAGAATTTACTATTGCATTTTTCCTTTTTGCTCTCAAAGCAAAGCTTACACCGAGCAGAACTGCGGATAACGCAAATGCAACGGTATATGTTTTTATAATAACAGGCTCATTATCATGACAGGTATAATTGATTTCAGAGTTTATTCCCCAGATTACGCCCTGAAACAGGGCATTGCCTGCCAGGAAAGCAATAATACTCTTTATCCAACCGACATTTTTTAATATGCTGTGTAAGAACACAACCGCGAACCAGCCGAGCGCTGAGCCTGAAAGCACGGTATACAGATGAACATCAGCACCGCTTTCTGTACCGTAAAATATGTACCAGAGTGAATATGCAGCATAAACAAGCAAGCCGAACATAATGGTGGTAATAACACTTATTAACACCGTTTTCTCTCTTAACTTTTTCATAATGTCAAAATCCTATCCTGATTACAGACTTCTTAAATATTTTATACTCTTTTCAACTGCAGAAAGCTCTGTGTTACCCTTGTCGGGAGAATCCTGCTCAACAATAAGCCAACTTGCCCCCGATTTTTCGGCAGCGGCAATGATTGCGGGCATATCCTGAACACCGTAGCCCACCGGCTTGAAGCTGAATGCTTCTTCATCCGCAACATCTTCATCATCCTCAATGCCGATAAGCTCATAAAGCTTCTTCGGCTTTTCCTTGCCCTGCATAACAAAGTCCTTGAGATGAACAACGGGGGTTCTGCCTGAATATTTGAGTATATATTCTGCGGGTACTTCCCCTCCAACATTTACCCAGCAGGTGTCAAGCTCTGTCTGGAGATATTCGGCAGGGATAGTGGAATACATAACATCAAGACCGTATTCACCGTCTATTTTAACAAACTCAAAATCGTGATTGTGATACATAAGTACAAGAGAGTTTTCGGCACATTTCTTGCCTATTTCAGCAATCTTTTTAAGTGTTTCGGGATAAGTGGGACTGCCCGGTCTGTTGGCTTCGTCAACATAGGGAATAGCTATGTACTTACAGCCGATTTCCTTATATACAGCAATAACCTTATCTATATCCTCAAGCATATCTGCAAGCGGAACATGGGCAGATACTGCCACAAGACCTGTTTGAGCAAGCATTTCCTTGATTTCATTTGCTTCATAGCCGAAAAGTCCTGCAAATTCAACACCGTCATAGCCCATTGCGGCTACCTTTTCGAGTGTGCCCTTGAAATCCTTTTCCATTTCGTTTCTTACAGAATATAACTGCAATCCTATAGGTAACATATTTCTGACCTCCTGAAATTTTGTTATTAATATTGTAGCACCCTAAAATAATAAAAACAATATATTTTTTGTTTCTTCAACAAATATTTCAATATCTTCCATATAAACGGTATCTGTGCTTTTACCTAAATACCGCAAGGATGTATTTTCACTTGCCGTTACGGCACCGCACAAAAGAGCAGCAGCACACAAAAGCACAAAACAGAGGGTAAAAAATTTAGTTATCAGCTTGTTTCTGCTTTTCTGTATACTGTTTTTCTTTTTCCTTTTCATTTTATATTCTCCTTTATAAGCCTTGACAGACTCTCCCCTAAAAGATGTGCGGAATATACCGCCTCTTCAAGAGTGTTGGCATCCGTACCGACCTCTAAAAGCAGGCTGTAGGACACAACATCCATATTATATTTTCTCTGACAAAAATATACGGGCTTCATAAGTCCCTCATAATCGTCCTGTGCATATTTCTGTAACTTAAGAGCAAAGGTCAGATTTTCCTCCCAATCCGGAAAATCTGTAACAAGCCCCTCTTCGGCACCCGTTATAATCATAATCTGTGCCGCCTTTTTCCCGTTTATCGCCGACACAAACTTTGCCCGTTTGGTGTCTGAATAGTAAACGGCATCCCTGTGCACATCGAGCACAATCTGTATTGACGGATATTTTTCGAGGTATTCGAGCACCGTCACTCTCGAACGCGAATATGCTCCGTTATAGCTTTCGTCATATATTGCCGTGTCGTGGATAAAGCCGATTGAATTTTCTTCAAGCACCTTACATATCTCGTCACCAATACGCACCATATTCTTCGTACTGTCACGGCTTCTTGTTTCAAAGGAATCATAAAAAACACCGTCATCAACACACAGATAGCTCTCTGTTGTGTGGGTATGGAAAATGAGCACCAGCGGCTCATCATTTTCAGGTGCCGAAATAACAATGTCCTTACCGAGCAGCTTATCAAAATCAGGTGTCTGCTCTGCTGTACAGTTTCTTATTGCCACATTGCCTATAATATCGGTAGCACCTTTTGAAACAATACTCTCCTGAGACACAACACCCTTTGCTTCAAGCTGAGAAAAGGCTGAAACATACTCCTGCTGCATTTCGAGAATATCCGCGGGCGTTGCAAAAGCTGTGTCATTTTTTATTTCTTCGTGTGCTTGCGTTGTTGTTTCATTTTCTGTGCTTTCCCCATTTTTTACTGAAGAAATATTCTGAATATTAGTGTATTGCTTCTTATCCGCAGCCGAGAGCAGAGATAAAATATTTTCCGTTTTGTCTGCAATAACACCCGACTGCGGTAAAATATATACAACGGTAAAAAGAAGCAGACACAATGATACAATAAGCCTTATTACAGGCATTGTGCCTTCTTTTCTCACCGTTGGGAAATATAGCTTTGTTTTCATACACTTTACTCACTTTTTTATTTTATCTGTAAAATATATGAAAAAAAAGAGCTTTTTATCACATAAGAGAAAGTATTTCCTCCTGAGACAGCGTCGGCTGAAGCACGCAGTTTATGGCTAAGGCTATAAGCTTTGAAGCTGATTGGGTTATAATATCGGTATCCTTGGGAGCTACCATCATACGCGAATAGTTTTCTTCGATTTCTTTGTCTATGTGTATTTCTCCCGATATGGATTTTGCAAGACTTACCGCATCAACAACGGTCGGCACGCCTATGGCAATAACGGGCACACCTAAATTTTTTTCGTTGACAGCCTTTCGGGCATTTCCCACCCCGGAGCCGGGCTGTATACCCGTATTGCAAAGCTGTACGGTCCGTGCAAGCCGACTGACATTCGTTGCGGCAAGTGCATCCACGGTAATAACCGCACAAGGCTTGATTTTTTCACAAATACTTGCTATAATTTCAGTAGATTCTATACCCGTTTTCCCCGCAACCGACGGTGTTATAACGCTGACACTTCGTAAAAAGGGAAGCCTTAATTCCCTTTTTGTTTTTTCGTCTATGTGCCGTGTTGCTATAACCATTGATGCACATTCGGGACCTAAGGCATCGGGAGTTATTGCGGTATTTCCCAAGCCCGCAACAAGCACATCCCCCTTTTCGGGTAAAAGGGCCTTTATTGTGTCGGAAAGTGCTTCAAGTCTGCCGTCGCAAAGAGAGGCTGAATCGGGAAAGCCGTTCATTTCTATGGTTATATATTTCCCCTGAGGCTTGCCCAAAGCCTTCGCACCGTCTTCGTTTTCTATTATTATTTCGCTTATTCTTGCATCTTCATTTTTCTTTTCAATAAAGCGAACACCCCGGGGACAGCTTTCTCCGAGAATTTCACGGCGTTCAAGTGCCAAATCCGTTCTGAACTGCAAATTTATCATTCCTTAAAATAATATACAAAAAAAGTTTGCTCTCAACTGATTTTATTTATACTTAAATGCAAAAAATTAATAAAAAAACTGTTGCATTTATTAAGATTTAGTGATATCATATTGTACTGTATAAATGAAGGAGGTGTTATAAATGCCCAATATCAAATCTGCTAAGAAGCGCGTTCTTGTTAACAAGACAAAGGCTGCTCGCAACAAGTCCACAAACTCAGCTCTCAAAACAGCTATCAAAAAGGCAAATGTTGCTGTTGAAACAAATGCTGCTGATAAGGAAGCTCTTGTTGTTGCTGCTGTTAAGAAGATCGACCAGGCTGCTGCAAAAGGTCTTATCCATAAGAACAATGCTGCACACAAGAAGTCTGCTCTTGTAACAAAGCTTAACAAGTCCAACGCGTAAGCTCGGATGCTGGATGTCAAAAACAGATATTAACCCGTATCCGATATTTTGACTCTGCGGATAAACGGACCGTGTTAAACCGTTTATCTGACTTCTGAAAGGACGGTATTTTAAATGAAAAAAGCTCTTAAGATAATTGCTATCGTTGCCGCTATTGCTGCTGCAATCGCAGGTATTTATGTAGTAGTTACAAAGATTCTTGAAAAAAAGCAGAATAAAGCTAACAATGAAGAAAATTATGTTTCTTGCTCCTGTGAAGAAGAATTTTCTTGCGAAACAGTAACCCAATAAGAAAACATATAATTGCTCCCCTTTCGGGGAGCTTTTTTCTTTGTATAGATATTGATGTTATACAAATTGTGTGATACACTCAAAGTATCAAAGATTTGAAAAGGTAAACACAAATGAACAAGGTAACAATCAACGGTGAAGCTTTTTTTGTAAATGACGGTGAAATACTTTCCGATGTTTTAATAAAATCGGGAAAAAGCATTGACCACCCCTGTGGGGGAATGGGTAAATGCAAAAAATGCACCGTAAAAATAAACGGCAAGGAAGAGCTTTCCTGTCAGTATATAATTCAATCGGATATATGTGTTGAAATTGATACAGAAAACAAAGAAAACACGGCAGATGCCGTATGCATCAGCCAAGGCGAAAGCCTGTGCTTTGTGCTTGATATAGGCACAACCACTCTTGAAACGGCTGTTGTTGATACTCACACAGGACACATAATAAAAAGCATTACACGCCCGAATCCCCAGAGAATATTCGGGGCTGATATTATGTCAAGAATAGATTACTGCAGAAAAAACGGTGTTGATAAGTTAAATAGGGTGCTTACAGACACAATAAATGAAATGACTGCCCTGTTATCCTCTGAAAAGCTTGACAGACTATATGCTTCGGGTAACACGGCAATGCTTCATATCTTTTTCGGTGTTGACTGCTCATCACTCGGTACCGCTCCCTATACACCCGTTTTCCTTGAAACAAAAACGGAAAAAGCGCAAAATTTATCGCTTACAGGTGTAAATACCGTTGAGTCCCTACCCTGTATTTCATCTTTTATTGGTGCAGATTTGGTTGCAGGACTTAATTTTACCTATTTCCCCACAGAAAACAAATACAATCTTCTCATTGACCTCGGCACGAATGCGGAAATTATACTTTTTTCGCAAAATGAAATTATATGCACCTCTGCCGCCGCAGGGCCGTGCTTTGAGGGTGCAAGCATTTCCTGCGGAATGTCTGCCGCAAACGGAGCTGTATATTCCTATTCGGAAAAAGAAATAAAAACTATAGGCAACGAACCGCCAAAAGGAATATGCGGCACGGGACTTATTGACATTATTGCTTTTCTTCTCAAAGCTCAGAGAATTGACAAAACGGGACTTATGACACCCGACAGTATAGAAATCGCAGACGGTATTTCTGTAACTCAGGCGGACATAAGAGAATATCAGCTTGCAAAATCTGCCGTTTATTCGGCTGTTGTGACGCTGATTAAAAGAAAGTGCATTTCTTTTGACGACATCGAAAAAGTGTACATTTCAGGCGGTTTTTCCGCAAAAATCAACACAGACAATGCAGTCCTCACAGGTCTTTTACCAAAAGAGCTGAAAACAAAATGCACGCCGATAAACAACAGCAGTCTGCTGGGCACGGCAAAATATGCAAAAGAAAAAAACAACCTTGCCGAACTGACAAAAAAAGCCTCTTATCTTGATTTGGCAACAGATGAACTGTTCAGCGAGTTATTTATTGAAAATATGATGTTTTAAATTCAAATGGTGACAAAATGAAAATTATTTTTCTTGATATCGACGGAGTTCTGAACTCTGCACGGTATGATAAAAACAAATCGGATACAAACTCGAATATAGATGTCAGCCGTCTGGTATTAGTCAAAGCTCTTATTGACCGCACGGGGGCGAATATTGTTTTGTCAAGCTCGTGGAGATGCCATTGGGATCCCGAGGGCAAAGAGACCAACGAAACAGGCAGAGAGCTTGAAGAAATTTTTAATCAGCACGGAATTAAGCTTTTTGACAAAACCCCGTCCCTTGGCGGTAACCGTTCAAAGGAAATCAGAGCGTGGCTTTCCCACCGTGAGGATATTGATAGCTTTGTGATTATTGACGATATAAAATTCGGTTGGGGAGACTTAGAAGATTATGTTGTGAAAACCGATTACAGAATCGGCAATGCACTCGAACAAGTACATATCGACAAAGCAATTGAAATATTAACAAAAGAAAAATAAGAAAAAATCTTACGATTTATCAACCCCCTACCCCCAATCTTGGGGGAAAGGTGTTTCTTGATATAAGCTAAATTGCTCACTTCGCGAGCAATTTCCTATATATTAAAATAACGGAGGTTTAATATGCTTGGTGCTATTATCGGTGATATAATCGGCTCGCCGTATGAATTCGGCTCCGATAAAACAAAGGATTTTTTACTTTTTGCACCCGAGAGCAGACCGACTGATGACAGTATAATAACCATTGCAGTAGGCTGTGCGTGTGCAGAGGCAGAGCTCTGGGATGAAAACAATTTCAAGCAGCTTCTTTGTGAATACATAAGAGAAATAGGCTTAAGATATCCCGATGCAGGATATGGAGACAGATTTTATCAATGGATGATAATGGATGAGGATGAGCCGTACGGCGGCTACACTAACGGCTCTGCGATGCGTGTTTCCCCCACAGCGTGGGCTGCCGATACTCTCCCAGAGGTTGAAGAGCTGGCAAAATGGAGTGCTGAAATCACACACGACCATCCCGAGGGTATAAAAGGCGCTCAGGCGGTAGCAGCGGCAATCTTCCTTGCCCGAACAGGTGCAGATAAAGCTGAAATCAGAGAATATATTGAAGAAAATTATTACGATCTGAATTTCACAACAGACGAAATCCGACCGACCTACAGCCACGATATGACTTGTGAAGGCAGTGTTCCTCAGGCAATTGTGGCATTTCTTGATTCAGAGGATTTCGAGGATGCTATAAGAAATGCCGTTTCTCTCGGCGGTGACGGTGACACAATAGCATGTATCGCAGGCGCTATAGCAGAAGCCTTTTACGGAATTCCTGAGGATTTACAGGAAGAGGCTTTTGAATACATAGACGAGGATTTGCAGGAATACTATTGGTCATATGCTGACACACTTTACAGATAAACAAAAACACGGGATGTAAAAGCTTTTCTCTTTTACATCCCGTTACTTATTTAAATATTTTCGTTTCTGAGTGTTTCAACCGTATTTTCTCTGTTTACCTTTCTGATTGAATACACCATACTCAGTACAACAATTATAAATACACTCAGAATAGCTATGATAAATTTGTCCCACGGCACATAAAAGCCCATTTCATAGCCGCTGTCCCTTGCGACGAAATACACAAGATATGTCACACCCAAAGAGACGGGCAGGGAGAACATAAGGCTTTTCAGTCCGTAAAGCAGAGATTCAAAGGTCATCATTTTTGCCATACCCTTGCTTGTAAGACCGACGGATTTCAGGGTTGCAATTTCGCGTCTTCTCAATGAAATGTTGGTTGAGATTGTGTTGAACACATTAGCGGCGGCTATCATAGAGATAAGAACAATAAAGCCGTAAGCCAGCACCTTTGCTATGGTTACAAGTGCGCGTGTACTCTCGATTTCCGAAGCATAATCATGAACACTCATTTTACCGCCGGCTCCGATATCCTTTATAAGCTGTTCAATGTCGGTTACAGCCTTTGCGTGGTCATCTGCAAAAATGTAAATGCGCATCTGATAATAGCCGTCAAGCTCGTATTCAGCACAAATACTTTCCTTTAAGGATTCGGGATAAATAAGATTTACCTGACCTGTAACAAAGCAGGGCTTTTCTTTAAGAGAGTTTCCGATATTTATATTTGCTGTTGTCACAGCCTCTTCCTCGGAGAGATATATTGCAGTAGACGGATCAATATCTTCTCCCTCATCACGGGGGATATCGTATTTATAAAGCAACTCTCCGTTTATTTCCTCGGTACCGAAAGAATAATACTCTGTACCGTCCTTTTCAAAGGTATACATTATGTCGCTGACGGGCAATGCACAGGGGAATTTATCTTTATCGAGGAACGGTACGGAATAAACGCTTTCCTTCTCTCCCGTCTGAAAAATGTGAGTTGTTCTGTCATACACTAATGCATTGGGATTGTTTTCGTCAAAATAACCCTTTTCGGAAATTCCCTCTTTTTCAAGCAATCGCTTAAAAGCGGCATCATCAATAAAATTATACACGAATGTTCCGTAATCACGAGATTCGGCAATTTCTGACGAATATACGGCTTTCAGCATTTTTTTATACTCATCGGCAATAAACTCATTGTCAACCATAAATTCGGTACCCATAGCTTCAGCCATAGTATATTCATCAATGCTGTCAACAGAATTCAGGCTGTTATAAAGCTTATTAATCAGAGCTTTGTTTTCGTCTGACAAACCGTCATCGTCTGAATGGATATCATTATTGTATACTCTTACCAGCACATCATAATTCATATCCTGACTTTCAGCCTCAACTATATCTGTAAAATATGTTGAAAGAGATGAAGCGGAAATAAACAGCACCACGGACACGAAAAGCGAAAATACTGTGGTACGGTATTTTCTTTTGTTTCTCTTGAAATTCTTTGATGAGAGTGTGGCTTCAAAGCCGAATATTTTACCCGTAAGAGGTGACACCTTAACTCTGCGGCGTTTTATTTTAATCTCATTTGACTGTCTGACAGACTCAATGGGATTGATTTTTATAGCCTTTCTTGCGGGGATATATGCAGAGATTATAACCGTTACAAAGCTTATCATACTTGCGGCAATAAGTGCCAAGGGAGAAAATACAAACTGCATTTTAAGGTCTGTAAGCTCGGCAAGAAAGGTGGAAATTGAATCGCTTAAAAACCGGAAGGTTACGGCAATACCCAGACACCCCGAAATAAGACCGACGGGAATACCGATAACACAAAGCACGGCTGCTTCGTAAAGAACCGACTTTCTTATCTGCTTTTTGGTAGCACCCACACTTTTGAGAATACCGAATTGCTTTGTTCTTTCACTTACGGAAATTGAAAATGTGTTATAGATAAGTGACACAGAGCCGAACACAATAAGCCCGATAAGAATGCTCAACAAGCCTATTGCAAGACCTGCAAAGGCAGAATCAAAGCTCTGGAGACTATATGTAAGCAAGTCATGGTTTATAAGTGAATTAACCTCAATGCCTCTTACGATATCAAGATTGAAGCGGCTGTAATCGGTGGGCTGTGAAATTATTGTGTATACATTGGAATGCTTTGTGTTGCCTGCTTCATTTATGGTATAGGCAGTATAACCGGGAGCAGTATACGGCTCAAGATACTGTTCATCAGGTCTCAGACAGAAGCCTACAACGGTGTATGTTTTCTGCTTTGTATTAACTATCTTCTCCGTTGCTTCTTCGCCCTCGGCTTTTCTCAACGGATATTCCTGAGTAAGCTTTGCCCAGGTATCGCCTTCAAGAGCTTCATATTCCTCGTCGCTGATGTCAACAAGCTCAATCCATTGTCTGTCACCAACATCAAGAGTTATCTGCTGACCGATTTTAAGCTTTACACCGCTGTTTGTATACAGATGCTCGGACACCACAATTTCATTGCTGTTTTCGGGCAGTCTGCCTTCAGTCAGGTGAATGGGCATAATGTCCGTAAAGTCAGAAGGAATACCCGCGATATACAGATACGGCTTATATTCATTTGAGGAGCCTATTTCAGCATAGCCTATTTCCTGAAAATAGGTATACTTCTCTACCCTTTCGTCTTCGGTGATTTTTGAAACATCGTCATTTTCAACATCAACAAAGCCTACATGGAATTTACCGTTATACATCTCGGCATAATTTATAAGATAGTTCTGCACCGTAACAAAAGCCTCTATTGTGGCTGTGAACATTGAAACGGAAAGAATTATACCGATTATCGTGACAAGAGTTCTTGTTTTATTTTCTTTAAGTGAGCGTAAGGTGAATTGCTTAAATATATTCATTTCCCCCACCTCATCTCTGCAGGAGCTTATCACTCTCAATTTTACCGTCATTTATGGTAATAATTCTGTCTGCCTGCAAGGCTATTGACTCATCGTGAGTGATAACAATAAGTGTCTGTGAGTATTTCTTGTTGGAGACCTTAAGAAGCTCCACAATTTCGTGACTGTTTTTCGAGTCAAGATTACCCGTGGGCTCGTCTGCAAGCATAACCGCGGGATTATTTATAAGTGCTCTGCCTATAGATACTCTCTGCTGCTGACCGCCCGAAAGCTCGTTGGGCAGATGCTTTTCTCTGCCTTTCAAAGACAGCATACCGATAAGCTCCTCAAGATAAGTCTTATCAACCTTTTTGCCGTCCATAAGCACGGGCAGGGTGATATTTTCCGTTACATTAAGCACGGGAATAAGATTATAGAACTGATAAACAAGCCCCACCTGTCTTCTGCGGAAAACGGCAAGCTGGTCCTCGTTCTGTGCGTAAACATCCTGTCCGTCAAGGAAAACCTTACCGCTTGTGGGCTTGTCAACACCGCCTAAAATGTGCAAGAGTGTGCTTTTGCCCGAACCGGAGGGGCCGACTATTGCAACAAACTGTCCTTTAGGTACGCTGAAGCTCACATTGTCGAGGGCTTTTACCTGATTTTCACCCTCGCCGTAAATCTTTGAAAGGTTTTCAATTTTCAAAATATCCATATTGAATTTCTCCTTATCTTTATTGTAGCTTCATTGTACAAAACTTAACTTACATTACGGTGACTTGATTATTACAGATATGTCACACAACCTGTTTATAGAAGCGTATTGTAAATTCTGCTCCGCCCGTTTCGCCGTTTTTTGCACTTATGCTGCCGTTGTGAGAATTAATTATCATTTTTGCGAAATTAAGACCGATACCGAAGCTTTCCTTTGAGGAATTTTTGCCCTTATAAAAGCGGTCAAAAAGATGCGGGATATCGTCCTCATTAAACCCTGTGCCTGTGTCGGAAATTACAATCTGCGTAAAAATCGGGGTGTCCGTTGCCCTTAGAGTTATAGTGCCGTTTTCGGGAGTATGCTCCGTGCAGTTTTTAAGTATGTTCCCGAATGCTTCAAGACACCACGGAAAATCACAATAAAGCACAATATTATCCGCATCTATAATAAGCTGCTGATTTTTTATATCCATAGGAATAAGTAAGGCTTCTGCCGATTTTTTCAAAAGAGCCTTAAGGCTTGTTTCTTTTCTTTCAAAATTAACGATTCCTGCATCGAGCTTTGATATTTTAAGAAGCACACTCACAAGATATTCGGTTTTAGAAATGAGAGAAGAAAGCTCTCTTAAAAGCTGCGACTTTCTCTCCCCGTCAACCTCTCCCGACTGAATAAGAGATAAAATAAGATTTATACTTGTAAGCGGAGTTCTCAGCTGATGGGATATATCTGCTATTGAATCGGCAAGAAAGCCTCTCTCCTTTTCGAGCTTATCATTCTGGTCACGAAGTCGGACAAGCATTTTCTGCACATCGCTCTCCAAAATAGAAAGCTCACCCTCTCCGTAGGATTTTACATCTATTGTTTCATTGCCGTGGAGAATTTTATCTATATTTTCTTCGAGCTTACTGATTCTTACATACCTCTGCCTTGTAAAAATCAGAAAGCTGATTATAAGAAATGCACTTATAAGAAAAACACAAACAGCGGCAATTTCCGAGAAAAAGAAGACAATAAAACACAATAACAGTGAGGGAATCACTGTTATCAATAAAAATTTTCTGATTTCGGGATTGTTAAAAAGCTTCATTTCAGTTCACCTGTCTTATATCCTAAGCCTCTTACCGTAAGGATAATTTTCGGATTCTGGGGATCGTCTTCAATTTTATCTCTGAGCCTTTTTATATATACCGTGAGAGTGTTGTCGTTCACATAATCTCCTGCAATATCCCATATTTCGGACAAGAGCTTATTTCTTGTAAGCGTGATACCGGGATTGTTGAGAAACACAAGAAAAAGTCTGTATTCCAAAGCAGACAGAAAAACATCTCTGCCGTTTTTGGTGACAATGCCCTTATCCATATCAACACATACATTGCCGAGCGTTAAAACGCTCTGACTTTTTCCCGTTCTGCGAAGCACGGATTTTATACGGGAAATAAGCTCTCTGGGGCGGTACGGCTTTTCTATATAGTCATCAGCACCGATATCAAGCCCCGTAACAACGCTGAATTCGTCTGCAGAGGCGGTAAGAAATATAACCGGACAGTCCGTGATGCTCTTTATCCTCTTGCAAAGCGAAAATCCGTTCCCGTCGGGAAGCAGAACATCGAGCAGAACAAGGTCAAACTGCTCGGCTTCGAGTACGCTTTCAGCATCCCTGCAATTAAGCACACTGCTGACCGAAAACCCCTCCTGCCGCAAGAGTTCACCCAGCTTTTTTACAATTGTTATATCGTCTTCAACAACGAGAATTTTAATCATAAAATCACCTTTTGATATGTTATGATTAAATTATAATACTTTATAAAATAAATTCAACCTTTGTTACAGATAAGTAATAAAGGTTGACTATGTAGCTGTAGTGTGAGTGAGCAAAAGATTTCTCGTCGAGGACGGTTTTACAATGCTCTATGGGGTGGTAGGTTTCGAGTTTCCTGTCCGTCAGATACACCACGGACTTTCTGCCCTCAATGGCAATGTACACAATCTCGTGGGGATAGACTATGCAAATGTCTTTACTGCAGGCGGTCACGGGTATGCCGGGTGAAAAGTCGCGGTTTTTGCTGTTTTCCAAGGGCACAAACAGACCTTCACAGCCGTAATATGTAATCGGTATGCATATCACATCGTTATCTGACAGCAGCTGAGTTATTTCCTCTTTAGTTTTTGGTTGTCCGATTTCTTTCACTTCCATAGTTACTTTTCCTTAAAATAAAATTTGTCTTATATAGATAAAGTGTGGTTAAACGGAAAAAGTAACACCGCTTTTTATAAAAAAATCGAGCTTTGTCGAATGCACATTAATTCTGTTTGCGATTTATGCATAATAACAATAAAAGCCACCAATCAAGTAAAAATTTTACTGTTATTATTAAAAGAAAAAGGAAATCTTAATAAACAAATATTTGGAAATAAATATTTACAAAATGATTATATTTTCAAGTGGGACAAAGGCAAACCATATAAGCCGGATTATATTTCACGAACTTTCAATAATATCTTAAAAAAGTGCAATCTGCCGATTATTAGATTTCAAGATTTGCGACATAGTTGTGCAAGTTTATTAGTAGCACAAGGTTTTACAATAAAAGATATTCAAGAATGGCTTGGACATGCTGATATTCAAACAACAGCAAATATATATGCACCCTTAGATATTGAAAGAAAATCCAACATAATGCATACTATGACGGATATTCTCACTTTGTAAAATGAGTGTAGAAAAACATAATATAAACTGGTTTTGTGAAAAAGAAAAAGTCTTAATAATCAGCGAAAAACCATTGATTATCAAGACTTTAAAGGTTGGTACGGGTGTTCAGAAGGGACTATTTTTGTTCGAATAATTATATTTTTGCAGGTATTGTGTAAACAAAAGTTTCATATTCACCAGTTGAATTAGGCACACTTACCTCTAAATCAAATGAATCTTTAAGTGATGCGGGATCAACATGGATAATACCAAACATACGAATTGTTACAGATTCTCCTGCGGCTATCAACTTATTGCTTGAACCTACTTTTGAAATAACTTTACCTGTAGATTTATCAATGAGTGCAGCATAAGACAAACTGATTGATCTGTAATTGTCTACATTTAAATCAAAACCGTACATATCATATGTTTCACCGTTATATTTTACTTTCCAAGATGCAGGATCCCAATCTGAAAAAGAACCACCAAAGTCAATGCTTCCGCCACGGTCTTTGTTGTTGATAGTAACAGTCATAGAAACAAAACAAGTTCCTGTTCTTGCGGCAAACATTGTGTTTGGTTCTTCTGTCGGCTCTACATAG
Organism: Clostridia bacterium; assembly: GCA_017517135.1. Classification (GTDB taxonomy): domain Bacteria; phylum Bacillota; class Clostridia; order Oscillospirales; family Acutalibacteraceae; genus RUG806. Next base: position 18,480 of record JAFXAK010000001.1, on the reverse strand, counting down.
TTTGTGCTTACATTGCTTACATAATGCGCAAATTCACAGTTTTCAAGAGTAAAATCAACAATGTCAGTTGAAACAATTTCTGTTAAATTTGATTTTACAATGTTTTCTTCAGAATTGTTTCCGCAAGCAGCAAAAGAAAAACATAAAACAACAACTAAAGTTAATGAAATAATTTTTTTCAACTTCATCATCCTTTTTTATATTATTTACGGAAATTTATGAACACCCATAATATAATTCACTTTCTTATCTCCGCAAAATAAAAAAGTGCGCCAACCGAAGTTAACGCACCGAAAACGCAAACTCCGATTGTCGCTACACAAAACCAGATAAATGGGAATGACAAATCATCGCACGTTATCTGTGGAATTTGCAGTTTTGCAAAATTCAAAAATAACGTACGAAAAGATATAGTATCCCCATAAAAGAAAATACCATTCCCATATCATTTATTCGGTTTTGTGTAGCACATTTAGTATATCACAATTATTTAACTGGTTGCAATAGTTTGATAAAAAGAAATAAAAATAGATTATTCACAGATAAAAACTTTGTGAATAATCTTATGGTGTAAATCTATCCGAAGAGAGAAAAATATAAGTCTTTGCAAGCATTGAATTTGTGCATACAAATTTCACTTGTTAGGCACAGCTCTAAAACCCGTATGAATATAACCAAAACAAAAAAGTCGCACTCCGAAAGGAATGCGACGATACATAAAACTATTAAATTAAACATAAAACTCTATTTTAAGCAAAAAAAATGAGTATTCACAGGTCAAATCCCTTATGAATACTCAATATGGTGCAGATGACGGGACTTGAACCCACATGAAATTGCTTTCATTAGAACCTGAATCTAACGCGTCTGCCAATTCCGCCACATCTGCATATTTTATTAATTCCCTATTTTTACACGGCGGGAAAACCGAGGCGGAGCTTACTTTCGGATAAAATCTTACTTTCAGCTTAATCCGCAATAACGCACACTTTTTTGTGCCCTAAAATATTAACACAATTCTGTGTTTTTGTCAACTGCATAAATGCCTTTTTGTTCACAAAGTCGGGAACAAAAAGGCATTTGTTGGTTTTTATCTGATTTTAGTCACCTAAAAGACCGTGATATCTGCCCATCCAGTAGGGAAGAAGGTAGATATAGGGCATCATTGCTCTCATTCCGTTTGCACCTGTGCCGGGGAGTGTTGAGGTACGGTTAACTACCTTTTTATTGATATTAACAAATTCTTCAGCACCTGAGTCGCATACGAACTGATTGCCGTCATAGTGAACAAGAACTCTTGCGGAATATTCGAGGGGGTATTTGAGCTGTGCGGGGATACCCATTGCTTCCTGCTCATCGTCCCATATAATATCCTTTCTGTGGCTGTTGAATACGGGCCATCTTACGAGGTCGAGATTCATTTCCGAGAGAGATTTTGCGGCATTTTCTATATCGCAGTAGTTGTTTGTAAGTGCACCGTATACGATATTGAAGAAGGGAGAACGCTCAACTCTTTCATATTCCCAATGGTGGGTAAGTCCCATTTTGAAGATTTCTTTCTGAGCTTCATTCTCTGTGTATACAATCAGGGGATAGATATTTACAAAGTCAAGCTGGTCGTCAATGTGAGCAACATGACCGTCTTCACACTTATACTGCATACAGTTCATTGCATAATGGTGCTTCTTTATGAGCATATCGAAAACCTCGTTATACTTCTCTTCACCCGTTACATGATATGTTGTTTTAAGGAAAGAAAGTATCTCGAGTGAGTTTGTGCCTCTTTCATAATACCATCTGTCGTCATTATTAAGAAGCTCCGGCTCCCAGTTTGCCCATGTTGTGGGTACACCGTCAACATCACAGAGGTGGAAGTTGTTTTCGAGAATATGATCTGTGATAGTCTTTACAACCTCTGCAATTCTCTTCTTTTCATTTTCGTCTGCAACAAGGTCGAAATAGATGCCGTAGGCAAAATAATGTCCTGTCATTTCGTCGCTTGAGGTTTCGCCGAGCCATTCGCAGTCAGGATTATTTTCACAGATGTGCCATTCCTCACGGTTGCCCGTACCGAAATTTTCTTCATAAGAATATCTTGTTGCTCTTGCGGTAAAGCCTTTTTTCCCTGTAACCTCGGTAAGCTTTATCATAGCTTCAACGGCTCTTTTTGCATTTTCTTTTGCCTTTTCGTCACCTGTTACCTTGTAACGGAAGCACTGGCTTGCACAATAAACACCTGTGAAAAGTCCGTCATTATCCGAATTGGGAAGCCAGCCTGAATCCATATCGCCGTATTTGCGAAGCTCACGCGATACCTGATAGCCCTCATTTCTCACATAATATTTATCTGCGATTTCGTCAAAATGATTTGCTTTTTCTTCAAGAGTCATATACTGTGCTGTAATAACACTTATTCCTCCGGGAGTTAGAGCTGCCATTGTTCCGTTTTCAGATACTGCAAGCTTTGTAACGGTGGGGTGCAGAAGCCATACACCGTAAGAAAAATAGGAAATTTTACCCTCGATAAGAGTGATAATGCCCGTATTTGTTGCAAAATATTTCTTTCCGTCGGCAGTAAAGCACATATCATTGATCTGACCGTCGGGAACGCAATAGTAATCATTGCCGTTGAACCAATAATTTTTGCCGTCATAAATATTAAGTCCCTCATCGCTTCCGGCCCACAGATGACCGAGGGAATCAATAGCCATACAGTTTATTTTTGTGCTCAGAACTCCTGTTATATCAGGAACAAGCTCTGCCCAATGACGGCGCTTGCCCTTCATTGACATAAGTCCTTCCTCAGCACAGCCTATATATACTGTTTCCCTGTATTTTGCAAAATTATCGTATGCTGCAAGGCAGATTATATCCTCGGGCACACCGACAATACTTGTAAATTCATTACCGTCCTTACGGTATAAGGTCTTTTCGGTAACAAGCCAGAAAGAGCCGTCAAGAGCAACCGAAATATCGAGAACGGCTGAATCAAACTGAGCTATCTTCTTTAACTTGCCGTTTTTAAGCTCGTTGAGTGTGTTGCCCGAAGCTGCATATAATGTGTCGTTTCTTGAAAAAAGCTTGTTTACCTTTGCAGAAAGCTTCTTTACCTTGCCCTGATTATATTCAAGCAGTCCGTCTGCCTGAGCGATATAGAGTGTTTCGCCGTCAAAAGCAACAGATGAAACATTTTCAACATCAATACCCTGCTCGGCATTGAGAAAAACTTTATCGTACTGCTTGAACTGACCGAAATTAAGTGTTGGTTTTTTCATAATCTTCTCCCGTAATTTTATTTGGTAAGATTGTATCATATTTTATTGAGTTTGTCGACACCTGTTTTTAATTTTAAGACTGATTGACTTTTAATTAAGTTGTAGTATAATTTATAACAAGGATTAATATAGTTTTATATATAAATTTCAGGAGATTTCTTATGAACGCATATTACGGCAAAAAGGTGCTTGTTTTGGGATATGCCAGAAGCGGCAAGGCGGCAATAAAGCTTTTACTGAAGTTAGGTGCCGTTATCACCCTTTCCGAAGCAAAGCCCAAGGAGCAAATAGAGGATTATCTGTGGCTTTGCGAAATGGGTGTCAGGGTAACAGGTCAGGAAAAAGAGATTTTTGAAGAAGACTACTATAAGGTTATCAAAAATCCCGGAATAAACGGCAGACTGTGGTTTGTAAAGCGTTTGAGGGAAAGAGGAATACCCGTAACAACGGAAATTGAGCTTGCTTTTGAAGTGGCAAAGAAACAGCATTTCATTGCAATAACAGGTTCAAACGGAAAAACCACCACTACCACTCTTATGCATGAGGTACTAAAAAAAGCCTACCCCGACAAGACACATCTTTCGGGCAATATCGGCATTGCTCTGTGTGAAACAGTACTCGAAAACAATCTGCTCGAAGAAGAGGGACATTATATTGTTCTTGAAATTTCAAATTTTCAGCTGCTTGACATTATAAATTTCAGTCCCGAAATTGCGGTAATAATAAACCTCTCCCCCGACCATATTGATTTTATGGGAAGCGAGGATGCATACTACCGTTCAAAAATGCGTGTTTATGAAAATATGCCCGAAAACGGAGTTTTTCTTTATAACACGGACGATGAAAAAATAAAGGAATACACCTCTCTCTTACCCGTTCCCTGCAGACAGGTCACATATTCCCTTGAAGACAAAAATGCAGACTTTTTTGCAGATGAGAGCTTCGTTTACGAAAACGGCAAGGCGCTGTTCCCCGTAAACTCAATAAAGGTAGTGGGCAGACACAATGTGCAGAATGTATTGGTAGCCGTTTCAGCCGCAAAGCAGCTCGGTATGTCAACTGACATAATTCAGGCAGCCGTTGAAGAATTCAGGGGTGTTGAGCACCGTATTGAATATGTGAGAGAAATAAACGGCGTAAAGTTTTACAACGACTCAAAGGGAACTAATGTTGATGCAACAATTATTGCTCTCAAGGCCTTTTCTTCTCCCACGATACTTCTTGCGGGCGGCTTTGAAAAAGGACTTTCCTTTGAGCCTCTTAAAGCTTATCTCGGCAATGTAAAACAGGTTATTGCTTTCGGTGCGTGCGGTGAGCGTCTTGTAAAAGAGCTTACAGACGGCACGGGTATACTTGTAAATACACTCGATGAAGCTCTGAACGAGGCAGTAAAAATTGCCGAACACGGAGATGTTATTCTCCTCTCACCCACCACAAGCTCCTTTGATCAGTATTCCTGCTTCGAGGAACGCGGAGAGCATTTCAAAAAATTAGTGAATGAGCTGTAAAAAACAATAATTAAGACCGTATTATAAGGCTTCATACCTTTTAATACGGTCTTTTTTTATTCATTTATAAGTGCTAAAGCCTCGGCTCTTGTTCTTGCATCGCTTCGCATTATTCCTCTGAGAGCAGATGTTTTTGTTTTTGCACCTGCGGCTCTTATTCCACGCATTGTCATACACAGATGCTCTGCTTCTATAACAACGGCAACACCCTTGGGATTAAGATGCATAGACAGAAAATCCGCAATCTGCGAAGTAAGTCTCTCCTGTATCTGCGGACGGCGTGCAAAATTATCAACAATTCTTGCAAGCTTTGAAAGTCCTATAACCTTACCGTCCCCGGGAATATATACTATATGTGCCTTACCTACAAAGGGCAGCAGATGATGCTCACACATAGAATACAGCGGAATATCCCTTACAACAACCATCTCATCGTTTTCCTCCTCGGAAAATATCTTGAGAAATTCCTCGGGATTTTTTTCGAGTCCGCCGAAAACCTCGGCATACATATTTGCAACCCTGTGCGGTGTTTCTGTAAGTCCCTCTCTGTCGGGGTCCTCACCTATTGCAATCAGAATTTCTCTGACTGCTTTTTCAATTCTTTCTTTATCCATTTTCTTCTCCATCCTGAAGAGTCTGCGCTGTTTTCGCCTCTACCGATTTTCTGTCGGAGACTTTTTTGTTTATCTGCTCCTTGTCAGCAGCTTCTTTATCTTTATCTTTATCTTTTTCTTCTATAGGTGTATATACAACGGTGAAGCACGAGGATTTAAGCTTTCCCGCCATAATTCCCGAAACAAACTGCGAATAGCCCTTCAAGGTCGTATCGCCTACTCTTATTGATGTTACATATCCCCTGTTTTCATCAATGCTTTCGGTATGCGAGAGAATTTCCAGCCATTCTTCGGGATTTTCAGACAAAACTATATCTTCATTATATGCATAAATCAGCTCTTTAAGCTCCTCGCTTGTGAGTGTTACTGTTGATATGAAGTTACTCAGTCGCATTTCAAAGGGGCTTTCAACCGCAACCAAATATGAATGATTACCGCCCCAGATATCCTTTTCCGATGCACTCATTCCTGCCGCCATTGCGCTGTAGGATGCCTGTATCGGCTTTTTGTCCTTATCTTCGGTCAATGCAACATACTGACCGACAACCTCGCTTACCGCTTTTTTAAGATGCTTGCTGCATTTATCGTAGCTTGAAACGGCATAACCGACATCCCAGGCACGGTTTACATTGAAATTATGATATTTAAGCAGAGTGAAAACGGCAACTGCCTGAGCCTTGAGAGCATCGGCATTTTTTGTTATACCGCCTATTTCCTGAGCAACTATTCTTGCAACAAGCTCGTCTGTTTTAACCTCACCCGAAACATAATATGTGGTTTCGGGGTATTCCTCACCGAAAATAACACTTGTTCCCGTATAGTAATAGGCAAGGATATCGGTGTATTTCAAGCCGCCCTCAGCTAAAGCTACCGCACCGTACTGACTCAGGCCCACTCCGTGTCCGTAGCCGTATACAGTAAAGGTAAAGGTGTCTTCTTCGGCCTCTATTTCGGGAGCTTCGGGAATGACCTTTTCAAAGATATCGGGAACTTCTTCAAACCATTCATCTGCATCAATTTCCTCGTCATCAGAGCCGAAAACAACGCTCTCACCCGACAAATCATCAAGCTTTACGGCAACACGCAGAATAACCCGCGCATCCGCAGAGGTAATCTCTCCGTCCTTGTTTGCATCTGCAAGAAGCTTCTGATTTTTGTTGTATTCATCAAGCTTCACGGCATATCTCAACGCAAGACGGGCATCGGCAGAGGATATGGTGCCGTCCGTATCAATATCTCCGAGAAGATAGGCAGTTGATGCACTTGACTGAAGGCAGAAAAGCGGAATCAGTATAAGCACGGCGATAGCGAGCATATATATTTTATTGATAAGCCTTGATTTTCTCACACAATTTTCCGAGTTCAATTATGTATTATCCTCCTGTTCGGGAATGCTCTCCGGCTGTTCGTCGGTCTCTTCATATTCCGTACTCAAAAACTGTCCGATATATGTGTTGAACCAATCATTCAGAGTATATCCGTTAGCGTGGAAATAATATCCGCAAAACGCTGCAAGCAAAACAATAGCACAAACCAGAGCGGCTATAAGTCCCTTGGCTTTTTTTGAGGATTTTTCAGGCACCTTTTCTTCGGGTACAAGCCCTGCATCCTTTTCAATTATGCCCGCAACAAACACACATAAATCCGCACAGCATCTCTCAAGAAAAGCGGGGATTTCTTCGTTGTTCAGAGAGTGAATTTCTCTTACAACCGTCTGTGCATCATTTGTCACAGCCATATAAACAACCTTTTCGCCTGCGGCATCGTCACCGTTATAAAAAGCGTTTGACATAGCAACACCGTACGGTGTGCCCATAAGCTCGGCTGCCGTTATTGAGAGATTTACAACATAGTCCGATGGGGGCAGCGAGCCTCTTTTCTCAGCTCTCGGAGAAAGCTTTATGTGCCGCTGCAGCTCGGGGGAATATGCCATATAGTCCATAAGGAACGAAGCCGTATTTGTACAGGAAACTGCAATTGTCTTATCTGTTTTTTTGCAGATATCCGCAAGATATTTTGTGCGAAGCCTTTTAAGACCGTCCATATCCGCATTTATATGATATTTTGCATTGATAAAGGGGATTACCTGCATAGAGAACAGAACCTGTGTTCTTTCGCTTTCCGCAGGCAGAAAGATAACTGTCTGCTCACCGCTTACAGCCGCAAAGCCCGCATATAAGCCGTCTTCAAGCACAAAAGCTCTTGCTCCCTGAGGGATTCCTGCGTGGCAGAGTGCAAATTCCTCGTCTGATGAATTTTTGCCGTTACAGGTCTGCAGAGCATTTTCAAGAATATTCTGCTCAACCTTCATATCAAATCCGAAGGCCTTTGATATTGTTAGCTTTGTGTAGCCGAAAATATCATCGGCAACAAGAAAAATTACAGTCTGAGAATCAGCAAAAGCCTGTGATATTGAGTTAATTGCATCCCTGACCGCTGCGAATTTTTCTATTCCGCCGTTTTCGGCAAGGAAATTGCCGAAAATATATCTCACCTGTTCTTCAAGCGAGAACACAGCCCCTGACGGCTCGGAACCGATAATAAATACTTTTATTTTCATAATTATCCAACAACCTGTATATCTTCTTGTGTTTCTCCCGTATTGGTGGTTTGTTCATCTGTTACGATTGTTTCACCTTCACTTGCAGATGTCTCTTCAGCGCCTGCGATAGTCTCATTATCCTCCAAAGCACTCTGTGTGGTCTCGTTATCCTGCAAGGTTGTTTCTATATCTTCAATTATCTGAGAAAGTGTTGTTTCCTCGACGGATGAAGAAGACGAATGATAAGGATTTGTAAGTCCCTTCTTGTCATAATAAGCCTGCGGAAATCTTGCCGTGGAATCATAATAAACCTTTGACAAATCAACCTCTTCCGATTCTCCTTCTCTTACCTGACGGGCAAAAACTGCAAGTCTTCCGCCTGAAAAGATATTCTGATAGCAGGTATAGAGAGTTAAAATTTTGTCTCCTCTTTGAACATCCACACCTGTGTGAATCATAGAGCGGTCATAAATTTCGTTGATTTTTGCCATAAATGCCGATTCGGAATTGAAATCGGTGTAAAGGTAACGGAACACAAAGCCGTTATCTGCATCGGGAGTTGAGTTTGTGAGCATTACTGCAAAAATTTTCCATTTTGTTGTTTCATAGAAGGTTTCAAGAGTTACAACGGGTGCATTCTTATAGCCCTCTACGGTCATATAATTTGTCAGCTGATGGAACATAAGACCGTCATGGGTGTTGTGACCGTAAATTATTGTATTTTTACTCAGTCCCTCCTTGCCCATTTTTGCTTTGACATCAACATACGGACTGCCGTAACGGCTGTATTGCTTATAAATATCCTTGTAGAGATAATAGTCTTCAACATTTCCCTGCAGTAATACCGTTGAAATGTTGGTTCCGGGAATTGTCAGCCAGCCGACAACATCCTGATTTATTGCATATAGGGATGCAAATTTGATGTTCATTCCCTCGGGGAAGCTGACATCGGGATAATTGACCTTTATATCAGCCCATGCATCCTCAAGCTGAGCATCCTCTATTGTTTCATATTCGTCAACAATTGTCTGGAAACGGTCATTGAGTATTCTTCTCTCAAGGTAATTGCAGCCGTATATAATCAGATAAACTATACCGCAGACAAGTGCAACGAACGCAATGTCTCTTATTATCTTACGGATTTTTTCTCCCGCGGAATCGTCCTTATTGGGGAAATTATTATATGCAAAACGGCTCAGAGCCTCTTTTGAGAAACGGGTTTTCAACATAAATTTCATTCTCTGTGAAAAGCTCTTTTTTACCTTATGCTCTTTATTTTCTGCTGACGGCTTTCGTGCTTCTCTTTTCCGAGTTAAACCGTCAAAAGCATCCGTTTCGGCAGAAAAATCGTCAAAAGCATCCGTCTCGGGTGCAATTTCCGAGCTGAAATCCGAAAAACCCGAATCGGCAAGCCGTGCGAGATCATCAATTTCATTCTGAGTTACTTTAACACCGTCAACATCATATGATGAGTTATGTGTGTTTTTTTCTCTCAGTTCATCGGATTTTCTTTCGGGGTGCTTACCAATCAATTTATCAGTCTCTTCCTTTTGTTCATTATTTTCTGTAGCCTTATCCTGAGAAAAGCGCTCACGGTAGGACACCTGAGTGCCAAAGGATGATGTCAGGGCATCAACAAGCTTTTCGTTTACCTCTTTTTCGTGTGCGCTGTCTTTCTCTTCTTTTTCTTTGCCGCTGAAATATTCTTCGGTTTTTCCGTCTGCGACATTATTTTTTACCTGTGTTGCGGAAAAACCCTCCTGAAAAAAAGATTTTTTTTCCTTCTTTTCCTGAATTTCGGCACTGCGCTGAGCAAAGCTGATATTTCCTGAAGTGTCCTCAGACAGAGGATCAATAAATGCGGGATTGACCGCAGGGCGTTTTACTGCATTCGGAACACGGTTAGCCATAGGAATACCGCCTGAAACAAAGGAACGCGCCCATGCAGAATCGCCTCTGAGCATATTATCCTGACGGACTCTCTCAAGTCGGGCAGCTTCTTTCTTTGCCTTTTCTTCCCAGTCCGCATCATATACTACTCTTTCTTCTGCTTCGCCAACGCCCATTACGGGATATCTGACAGTTCCCTGTGCTGTAAATTCAGGCTTCTGAGCCTGAGAAGCAGTAGAAGAATATACCTCCCGTACATTTACGGGGAGTTTTTCTTCAATATCAAACTGATTGCTTTTGTGCTGCTGAGAAACATACTCGGGAGACTCATACTCCACTCTCTGTCCTATCTGCTTTGTATAATCGGTATTTGCATTTGAAGACACCGGAACGGCAGGAGTGAAGACGGGAGGAGCAACGGGAGCCTGTCCTACGGAATTAACTCCGAGATATCTTTCAAAAAGCCCGTTGAATTCGCTGTTGAAGGTGCCGTCTGCACCCAATATTTCGGCAAGGATATCCTCGGCACTTTCGCCTGAGGTCTTTGAAAAATCCTCACCGGTTACAGGATTTTTTTCGTTATCAGCCATAATATTCTCTCCTTGTGTGAAAATTATGCAAATGCATCCCAGAAAGGTCCGCCGGCATAATTGTTTGTGCCGCCGAATACATCAAACCATATCCGGGGAAGACGCTTATTTGTGTTTTCATAAACCTGCGAAACATCTACCTCGTCACTCTCGCCTGCTCTGACAAGTCTTGCAACAAGCACACATCTCGCATCAACATATCTGCCGCCCTCATTCATTATGTATGTACAGGTAGAAAGAGTAAGGAACTTGTCCGTCGGCTTGAAATCTATACTCGGATTTATAAACCAGCTTCGGCTTAAGGTTTCGTTTACGAAGTTCATTGTGTTGCCGTCGGAGAAAAACGGATACCAGTAATAGAAAACATATCCGTTATCGTCCTTTTCATCGGCATTTGTGATATAGCAGGCAAATACCTTCCATTCATAGTCATCATACAAAGTATTCATTGTTATTACGGGATGAAGTGCGTAATAATCGGGATCAAGATATTTTTCAACATCCGCAAACACACACTCGTCCTGTGTGAGATGATGACCGTACACTATAGTGTTCTTGGAAAGTGAATCTCTTCCCATGCCAACGGTATTTCTGTAATCCATAAAAATCGAACCGCGTCTGTCATAGCCGCCGTAGAAATTCTTTCTTTCATAAAAAGCATTGTCCTCGGCTTTGAGCACGGGGAAATCTATGCTTGTTTCGGGAATTTTTATCCAGCCTACGGTATCGGTGTTTGCAGAATACAGGGGCTTAAAATAATTCTGTATACTGTCGGGAAATTCAACCCCGTTGAGATACATTGAAAGCTCACCGTCAAAAACACGGCTTACATTGAAATAGTCTTTCTCTGCATCAAAATTCATATTTTCCTTGATTGATTCATACTCGTCACCGCCGCCGTTCAGTCCCAGATATATTCCTATAACGACAACAACTATTGCGTTGAGCGCCGCAAGAATGCTTATTACCTTTTTGTCGGCAGCAGTCATTGACTTTGCTTTGATTTTATTGAGGTCCTTTACATCCTCACCCGAATTGGTGAGAGAATCAAGATAGACCTCACTGCCGGGCTTCGGTGCAAAAACATCACTGCCGTCCGACATTGAAATGCCTAATTTGTTATCCTGTTCATTGTTGTTATGTATTCCGTCCACAGCTTACCCCCGGAAAAATAATAAATATATATAGTCAATTATATAATAACATATATTCTTTTGCAAAACAAGTGTTATTTATTTTATACTTTACTAATATAAATAATTTTGCTATAATTATACTTAAAAAGTGCTAAAGTAACAAAGGAGAAATTATGAGCAGATTAAGGCCCGGTGCCATATTAAAAGCGGTAGCAAAAGGCTCCGGCGGAGTTTTTGTTGAGCATCACAAAATCACAGCCGAATCCCAAACAGTCAGAATACCCGTACCCGAAAAAGTAACCCTTCCTATGCTTCAGCACATAGGAGTGCCCTGCACTCCCACGGTAAAGGTAGGAGACAGAGTTTTTGTCGGTCAGGTAATCGGAGACAGCGATAAATTTTTAAGCGTACCCGTTCACGCATCTGTTTCGGGCACGGTTGTGTCTGTGTCGGACACAACTCTCGCGAACGGAAAAACAGCTCCCGCCGTAACCGTTGAATCCGACGGTAAAATGACTCCTTTTTACGGTATAGTCCCCCCTGTTATCACCGATAAGGCTTCCTTTATAAAAGCCTTACGCAAATCGGGACTTGTGGGGCTCGGAGGAGCCGGCTTCCCTGCTTACATAAAGCTGAACACACCCGATGACAAGCCTATAGACACTCTTATTGTCAATGCGGCTGAATGTGAACCGTTCATAACCGTTGACTACAGAGAATGTATTGAAAACTCCTGGGATATTATGGGCGGTGTTTATTCGCTTGCCGAAATTTTAGGTATAAAAAATGTGATAATTGCGATTGAAGACAATAAGCCTCAGGCTATACAGGTTCTCAAGGCAATTGCCGACAAGGACAATGCACACGGCGATGCGGTAAAGCTTATGACGCTTAAATCAAAATATCCGCAGGGAGCGGAAAAAATGATGGTGCTTTCCGCAACGGGCAGAAAGGTACCCGAGGGCAAGCTGCCTGCAGATGTGGGCTGTATTGTGCTGAATGTGGGAAGCGTTGCGTTCATTTCGAGATATCTGAAAACAGGCAAGCCCCTCATAAGCCGTACCGTTACGGTAAGCGGGGACTGTGTGAAAAATCCGATGAATGTCAGAGTGCCGATAGGCACCTCAATAAAGGATATCATAGATTTCTGCGGCGGCTTTACTGATGAGCCGTATAAAATTCTTTCGGGCGGTCCTATGATGGGTACGGCAATAGTAAATACCGATGTTCCGCTTCTCAAAAACAACAATGCGGTGCTGGCTTTTTCAAAAAACAGCTCTGTGCTCAAGCCCGAGCGCGACTGTATCCGCTGCGGAAGATGCCATGAGGCTTGTCCTATGGGACTTATTCCCACTCAGATAAAAAAATATGCACTTGCGAACGATGCCGATACATTGAAAAAGTGCGGTATTTCGGTCTGTATGGAATGCGGCAGCTGTGCATATTCCTGTCCTGCAGGAAAACCTCTCGTTCAGTATATGCGTTTAGCAAAAGATGTTGTCAGTAAGGCGGGTGCTAAAAAATGAGTGAAACAAATAAACTCACCGTAAGTGCGTCACCACATATAAAGGGCTTTTCTACTGTTACGGGAATTATGCTTGATGTAATAATTGCTCTTATTCCCGCTGCCTTTGCAGGTGTTGCCGTTTTCGGTGTTAAGGCTGCGCTGGTAATCGCAGTATGCATCATAAGCTGTGTTGCATTTGAAGCTCTTTCAAGAAAAATAATGAAAAGGCACTCTACTGTAGGTGACCTGAGTGCTGTGGTTACAGGTCTTCTGTTAGCCTTCAATCTGCCTGTTGACATACCCTTGTGGATGTGTGTTGCGGGCAGTGCGGTTGCAATAGTTGTTGTCAAGCAGTTCTTCGGCGGAATAGGACAGAACTTTGCAAATCCGGCACTTACCGCAAGAATTGTTCTTCTTGTTTCCTTTGCCGGAGCAATGACAAGCTTCTCTCAGCCGTCCTCTGCCGCTGTTGATGCCGTTGCGGGTGCTACTCCCTTAGCTCACCTTTCGGCACTTGACCTTGACGGCAATATAACGCTTCAGCTAAAACAGCTCATAGCCGACGGTGAATTACCTTCACTTCTTCATATGTTTTTCGGTGTCCGTCAGGGCTGTATCGGAGAAGTCTGCAGTGTAGCCCTCATCCTCGGTGCGGTGTATCTCGTTGCAAGAGGTGTGATAAAGCTCTCAATACCCGTCTTTTATATAGGCAGCGTTGCTGTTTTTATGCTTATTGTATCGGGCTTTAATATCTATTATACTGCCTATGAAATTCTCGGCGGCGGTCTGCTGCTCGGTGCTTTCTTTATGGCAACAGACTACACAACAAGCCCCATAAACAAAAAGGGCAAAATTGTTTTCGGTATAGGCTGCGGTCTGCTTACCTGTATCATAAGACTTTATTGCTCTGTTCCCGAGGGTGTTTCGTATTCAATCCTGCTTATGAATATTGCCTGTCCTCTCATAGAAAAAATTACGGCTCCCGGATACTTCGGCTTTACAAAAGAAAAGAAGGTTAAAAAGGAGAAAGCTGTATGAAAGGTAAGGACATAAAAGAAATCATAAAAACTGCCCTCTCCCTCTTTCTTATATGTGCCGTTTCGGCAGGGCTTTTAGCAGGAATAAACGGCATAACCGCCCCCGAAATAGAAAAAAACAATCTGCTCAAGGCAGATGAAACAAGAAGAACTGTTTTCCCCGAGGCTTCCTCTTTTGAACTATCATCCGCTCCCGACGGCACGGCATATTATACTGCTTTTAAGGATACTGAAACAACAGGATATGTCTTCACCACCCGTGCAAAAGGCTACGGGGGAGAAATCGAGGTTATGACGGGAATAAATACTGACGGCACAATAAGCCGTGTATCAATTCTTTCCATCAATGAAACTCCCGGGCTTGGTATGAAAGCTAAAAATGAAAGCTTCCTCGGACAATACAACGGCAAATCGGAAAAGCTTTCCGTAATTAAAAACGGCAGTCCGTCGGAGAATGAAATTGATGCGATAACAAGTGCCACAATTTCCTCGTCGGCTGTAACACAGGCTGTCAATGAGGCTTTGGAAATGTATAACTTGATTATGTCGGGACAGGAGGAATAATACATGGCTAAAGTAAAGTATAATTACTGTAAGGAGCTTACAAAGGGTATTCTGAAAGAAAATCCTGTTTTAAGATTGGTGCTGGGTACCTGTCCCGCATTGGCAACCTCAACAAGCGTTGTCAATGCAATAGGTATGGGAATTGCAACAACAATGGTTCTCATATGCTCAAATATTGTTATCTCCGCCTTGAGAAAGGTAATACCCTCAAAGGCAAGAATTCCGTCATATATTGTTATTATTGCTTCTTTCGTAACAATAGTCCAGATGCTAATAAAGGCATTTGTGCCCGCACTCGATGAATCCTTAGGCGTGTTTCTTCCGCTTATAGTTGTAAACTGCATTATTCTCGGCAGAGCAGAGGCTTTTGCAAGCAAAAATCCCGTGCTTGTTTCTGCTGTTGACGGTCTGGGAATGGGCATAGGCTTTACGGCTGCATTATCGTGTATGGGCTTTGTCAGAGAGCTGCTCGGCGGCGGAACGCTTCTTTCGGGCACAGACACTCTGCTTTCTGCATTTGTTGACCTCGGCTCGTTCAGAGGGCTTGATTTCAATACTGCCCTCGAAAGCATAGGGCTTTCTCCTATGACAATATTCATCCTTCCCGCGGGCGGCTTCTTTGTTTTCGGTATTCTTATGGCTGTTGTAAATAAGATATCCGAAAAGAAGGGACTTAAAAGAGCCGTTCTTTCAGGCTGTGAGGGCTGTCCCCTCGCTTCAGGCTGCAGTAAGCTGAAGGAGGATGATGCGCAATGAAATTCTTTATAGCATTACTTGTTATGGGTATACTCACCCAGAATTTTACTCTGTCAAAATTCCTCGGAATATGTCCCTTCCTCGGTGTTTCAAAAAAGCTCAACACCGCTCTGGGAATGAGTGCGGCTGTTATATTTGTTATGCTGATTGCAACTGCCGTTACCTATCCCGTAAATATGCTTCTGATAAATTACGACCTTGAATTTCTGCAGACAATAGTTTTCATTCTTGTTATTGCCGCATTGGTTCAGACAGTTGAAATCGTGCTGAAAAAATATGTAAAATCGCTCTATAATTCCTTGGGGATTTATCTGCCCCTCATAACAACAAACTGTGCGGTTTTAGGTGTTGTTATCCTTAATATTGATAACATCAGCATATATTCCGCATATAATTACGGATTTTTACATTCAATGATAAACTCATTTGCGGCAGGTGTGGGCTTTATGCTCGCAATGGTGCTTTTTGCGGGTGTGCGCTCCCGCCTTGAAACTGCAGATGTACCGAGATTCTTACAGGGACTTCCCATCACGCTTATAGCCGCTTCGATAGTGTCCGTAAGCTTTTTAGGCTTTGCGGGACTTGTTGAAGGTATGGGACTTATGTAATAAAAGAAAGGATATGACGGTATGACACAGATAATTTATGCAGTAGTCATTGTTGCCGGTATAGGTTTACTTGCGGGCTTGCTCCTGTCTGTCCTTTCAAAGCTTATGGCTGTCAAGGCCGATGAAAAGGCGCAACAGATTGAAGAGATACTCCCCGGAGCAAACTGCGGTGCCTGCGGCTTTGCGGGATGCTCGGCTTATGCTTCGGCTCTTTCTCAGGGTGAAACTGCCGATACGGGACTTTGTGCTCCCGGCGGAAATGAGACCTCAAAAAAAATCGCAGGTATTATGGGACTGGCTTCTGCCGATATTATGCCTATGACGGCAGTTGTGTGCTGTAAGGGCAGCCGCGACAAGGCAGAAACCAAAATGATATATTCAGGTGTTCAAAGCTGTAAGCTTGCCTCTCAGCTTTTCGGCGGCGACAAAAGCTGTACATACGGCTGTTTAGGCTTGGGAGACTGTGCAAGAGCGTGTCCGTATGATGCTATTCTGCTTTGCGACGGAATTGCAGTTGTAAATCCGTCATTGTGCAAAGCGTGTAAGGTGTGCGTAAATACCTGCCCGAAAAACCTGATTGAGCTTATGCCGAAAGGTCATCTTACCGCAGGTGTGCTTTGTAAAAACCACGATAAAGGTGCAAAAACAAAAAAAGATTGTGCAGTCGGCTGTATCGGCTGTACAAAATGTGTTAAAGCGTGTCCAAACAATGCAATAACAATGGATAATTTTGTTGCAAGGGTTGATAATTCTCTGTGTACCGCCTGCGGTGCATGCAGTGAAGTCTGCCCGACAAAGGCTATTGATTTAATAAAACTTTAAGAGGTGTATAAAATGAAAAAATTTATGGGTGAGGATTTTCTTCTTTCAACCGAAACTGCACTCAAGCTTTTTGATGCTTGTAAAAATGAGCCTATCTTTGACTGGCACTGTCATTTACAGCCCAAGGAAATTTATGAAAACAAAACTCCCCGCGATTTAGCCGAGCTTTGGCTGTCTGCCGACCACTATAAGTGGCGCGGTATGAGAGGCTGCGGTATTAACGAGGATTATATCACGGGCAAGGAAACTACCCCTTATGAAAAATTCAGAATGTGGGCTAAGTGTATGCCTAAGCTTATCGGCAATCCCCTTTATCATTGGACACACCTTGAATTACAGAGATATTTCGACATATATGAGCCTCTCAGCGAAAAGACTGCAGACGCTATATGGGAAAAAGCAAACGCAATGATAGCCGGGGGCGGCTTTACCCCCAGAGAGCTTATTGAAAAATCGAATGTTGTATGCGTATGCACAACTGACGATGCCGCAGACACACTCGAATATCACAGACTTATAGCTGAAGACAAGTCCTTTAAATGCAAAATTCTTCCCGCCTTCCGCCCCGACAAGGCTTTAGCCATAGAGGCTCCCGCCTACCTTGAATGGCTTACGGCTCTCGAAAATGTTTACGGTAAAAAAGTAAGCACATATGCCGAACTCAAAACAGCACTCCTTTCAAGAATAGAGGTTTTTGCCGAACACGGCTGCCGTGCAACAGACCATGCCTTCACCGCTGTTCCCTATCTTCGTGCAAGTGAAGAGGAGCTTGAAGCAATCTTTGCTAAAAAGCTCAACGGAGAAAAGCTTTCGGACAATGAGGTGGAAGCCTACAAAACAGAGCTGTTCAGATTCTTTGCAAAGGAATATGCTCAGAGAGGCTGGGCTACGGAAATACACATCGGGGCTCTGAGAAACAACAACACAAAAATGTTTGAAAAGCTCGGTCCCGACAGCGGTTATGACTCAATTGCAGACCACGAATGTGCAGTAAAGCTCTCGGCTCTTCTCAATTCACTCGAATACGAAAATGCTTTACCCAAAACAATTCTTTTCACACTCAATCCCAAGGACAACTATGTTTTAGGCACAATGCTCGGCAACTTCCAGTCTGATGAAGCCGCCTCAAAAATTCAGTTCGGCACAGCCTGGTGGTTCAACGACAATATTGACGGTATGTCACAGCAGATGCACGCTCTGGCAAATCTCGGTGTGCTCGCAAACTTTGTGGGAATGCTGACAGACTCCCGTTCCTTCCTCTCATATCCCCGTCACGAGTATTTCAGAAGAATTCTCTGCGAATATATAGGAAATCTCGTTGAAAACGGCGAATATCCTGCCGATACGGAAACACTTGAGGAAATCGTGAAGAATATTTCCTTCGGCAATGCAAAGACCTATTTTGGTATTTAATGCCTCTTTTTAAGTTAATATTCAGCAAAAAAAATATAATGAGCAGTAGAATACTACTGCTCTTAGGGTGGCGATAACAATCCGAACCATGCCTGAAATCAAGCCTTTTCAGCGCTTTTCGGCGTTTCGGCTTTGAAAGGCGTCAGCCTTTCGGCACCCTCAACATCCAAAAATCATCTGAAAATTCTTTGATTTCAGGTCGAAGATTTTTTATCGAG
>JAFXAK010000015.1 GCA_017517135.1 Clostridia bacterium | reverse complement strand
TCTTTTTCTTTTTTTTGAATATTTTTTCTAACATAAAAAACTCCTGTAGCTGTCTTTATTATAAAGACATTATACAAGAGTTTCTGCCCGGTGTCAATCACACCCGATGTAGTTTCCGGGCACACATTTTAAGTTTTTTCCTTTTTATATTTTTCCTTTGTTGCAAGTCCTCCGCGGATGTGCCGTTGTGCCTTGTTGCTGTCAAGCACCTGCCGTACCTGGGAAAACAATGCGGAGTCAACATTTTTCAGTCTGTCCGTCACATCCATATGTACCGTTGATTTTGAAACACCGAAAATTTTTGCGGCTGCACGAACGGTAGCTTTATGTTCAACGATATATTCTCCGAGCTGAACAGATCTCTCTTCTGCAAAAGTTTTCAAATAAAAACCTCCCGTCTGATATATCATTAAAATATATGAGACGCGAGGGAAGTGTATGCAATAAAAAAATGTGCAAAAAACACAAAAATAATCAGTTATTCCTATTGACAATAACTGATTAATGGTGTAATATATTATACTGCATTATAATGGATACGAATATCCTTTGCGATTTTTACTGATATAATTATAGTACTAAAAACGGCGAAAGTCAAGAAGGATTTTTTGTATAAAACATTGGTTCTTTTGGTAATGTTTTTCATTGTACGGTAATTAATCTAAGAACGGAGTGAATGGTTTTATGGTGAATGTAAAGCCCGTAAAAGTCGGTAAGAAATACCGAAAGAGTTTTGCGAAAATCAATGAGGTTATGCAGATGCCCAATCTTATTGAGGTTCAGAAGAATTCTTATCAGTGGTTCCTTGATACCGGACTCAGAGAGGTGTTCAGAGATATTGATGAAATAACAGATTACACAGGTAATCTCGTTCTTGATTTCATCGACTACAGAATGGACTCTCAGCCTAAATATTCTGTAAAAGAGTGCAAGGAAAGAAATGCAACCTATGCTGCTCCCCTGAGAGTTACTGCCCGTCTTCTCAACAAGGAAACAGGCGAAATTAAAATTAATGAAATTTATATGGGCGATTTCCCGATGATGACCGAAAGCGGAACTTTCGTTATCAACGGTGCAGAGCGCGTTGTTATATCCCAGCTGGTTCGTTCTCCCGGTGTATATTTTGATATGAGCCGTGATAAGACCGGCAAAAAGCTCTTTACAACTACCATAATCCCCAACAGAGGTGCATGGCTTGAATACGAAACAGATCAGAATAATGTATTCTATGTCAGAATTGATAAGAACAGAAAGCTGCCTATCACAACCTTTATCAGAGCACTCGGTTTAAGCTCAAACGCTGAAATCAGCGATTTCTTCGGCTATGATGACAGAATTACTGCAACTCTTGAAAAGGATCCCTCTCAGAACACAGCAGAGGCTCTTCTTGAGGTTTACAAAAAGCTTCGTCCCGGTGAGCCCCCCGTGCTTGAAACAGCACAGTCTCACCTTTACGGTCTTTTCTTTGACGAGCACCGTTATGACCTTTCAAGAGTAGGCAGATACAAGTATAACAAAAAGCTCGGTATTTCCGACAGATTGCGCGGACAGGTTCTTGCAGAAGATGTTGTTTCCGAGGCAACAGGCGAAATTGTGGCTTCTGCAGGTCAGAAGGTTTCAAAAGAGCTTGCATATGAAATTGAACAGGCAGGCGTAAGCGTTGCCTATGTTGATGTTGACGGACAGGCTGTAAAGGTTATCTCCAACGGTATGGTTGATGCAGGCGAGTATCTTCCTCAGTTCACGGCAGAAGAGCTTGAAGAACTCGGCATCAATGAAAAGGTCTGCTTCAAGGTGCTTATGGAGGTGCTTGACGAAGCAGGTGAGGATAAGGAAGCTCTTGCAGATATCCTTTCCGAAAGATGCGACGATCTTATTCCCAAGCACATAAGCCTTGATGATATTTTTGCATCTATCAACTATCTTAACTGTGCCGCTCACGGTGTGGGCAGCCTTGACGATATTGACCATCTCGGCAACCGTCGTATCCGTTCCGTCGGTGAGCTTCTCCAGAACCAGTTCCGTATAGGCTTCACCCGTATGGAAAGAGTTGTAAGAGAGAGAATGTCAATCCACACTCAGGAAACTGATAAGATAACTCCTCAGGCTCTTATAAACATCAGACCTGTTCTTGCTGTTATAAAGGAATTCTTCGGTTCCTCTCCCTTGTCACAGTTCATGGATCAGGCTAACCCCCTTGCAGAGCTTACACATAAGCGCCGTCTTTCCGCCCTCGGTCCCGGCGGTCTTTCAAGAGACCGTGCAGGCTTCGAAGTACGAGATGTTCACTACAGCCACTACGGCAGAATGTGTCCCATCGAATCTCCCGAAGGTCCCAATATCGGTCTTATTTCCTATCTTGCTACTTTCGCAAGAATAAACAAATACGGCTTCATTGAAGCACCCTTCCGTAAGGTTGACAAGGCAACAGGTAAGGTTCTTGATGAGGTTGAATATATGACAGCGGATGTTGAAGACGAATTCAGCGTTGCTCAGGGTAATGAGCCTCTTGGTGAAAACGGCTTCTTCAAGAATGAAAGAATCATTGTAAGATACAGAGACGAATTCCTTGAAACAGACTGTGCTCATGTTGATTACATGGATGTATCTCCCAGAATGGTAGTATCTGTTGCAACAGCAATGATTCCCTTCCTTGAAAACGACGACGCAAACCGTGCATTGATGGGTGCGAACATGCAGCGTCAGGCAGTTCCGCTTCTCAAAACAGATGCTCCTATAGTCGGCACAGGTATGGAACACAAATCTGCTGTAGACTCAGGTGTTTGCGTGCTTTGTAAAAATCCCGGTACGGTAACAAAGGTTTCTGCAGATGTTGTTGAGGTAACAACTGATGCCGGCTCAATTGATACTTACGAAATTCTCAAATTTATGCGCTCCAATCAGGGCACATGTATAAATCAGCGTCCCATCGTCAATGTAGGTGACAGAGTTGAATACAAGGATGTTATTGCAGACGGTCCCGCAACAAGCGAAGGCGAAATCGCTCTCGGTAAGAATGCTCTTATCGGCTTTATGACATGGGAAGGCTACAACTACGAGGATGCCGTTCTCGTTAACGAAAAAATTGTCCGTGACGATGTTTACACCTCTATTCATATTGAAAAGTATGAAATAGAAGCAAGAGAAACAAAGCTCGGACCGGAAGAAATCACAAGAGATATTCCCAATGTCGGTGACGATGCTTTAAGAGACCTTGATGAAAACGGTATCATCCGTATCGGTGCAGAGGTTCATTCAGGTGATATTCTTGTTGGTAAGGTAACTCCCAAGGGCGAAACCGAGCTTACAGCTGAAGAGAGACTTCTCAGAGCTATCTTCGGTGAAAAGGCAAGAGAGGTAAGAGATACTTCTCTTAAAGTTCCTCACGGTGAATACGGTATTGTTGTTGATGTTGAGGTTTACACAAGAGCAAACAGCGATGAATTGAGCCCCGGTGTAAATAAGGTTGTACGCTGCTATATCGCTCAGAAGAGAAAAATCTCTGTCGGTGACAAGATGGCGGGCCGTCACGGTAACAAGGGTGTTGTTTCAAGAATTCTTCCTCAGGAGGATATGCCCTTCCTTGAAGACGGTACTCCTCTTGATATCGTTCTTAATCCCCTTGGCGTTCCCAGCCGAATGAATATCGGTCAGGTGCTTGAGGTTCACCTCGGCAGAGCCTGCAGAGAGCTCGGTTGGAAGATTATGACTCCCGTTTTCGACGGTGCTCACGAAGCAGATATTATTGAATGTCTTAAAGAGGCAGGCTTGCGCACAGACGGTAAGGTTGATCTTTACGACGGCAGAACCGGTCAGAAGTTTGATAACCCCGTAACAGTCGGTGTTATGTACTTCCTTAAGCTTCATCACCTCGTTGATGATAAGATTCATGCCCGTTCCACAGGTCCCTACTCACTCGTTACACAGCAGCCCTTGGGCGGTAAGGCTCAGTTCGGCGGTCAGCGTTTCGGTGAAATGGAAGTATGGGCACTTGAAGCATACGGTGCTGCATACACTCTTCAGGAAATTCTTACCGTTAAATCCGACGATGTTGTCGGCCGTGTCAAGACCTATGAAGCAATTGTCAAGGGACTTAATGTTCCCAAGCCCGGTATTCCCGAAAGCTTTAAGGTTCTTGTTAAGGAATTGCAGTCACTTGCACTTGATGTTTCCGTATTTGATGATGAGGGCATTGAAATTGACCTCAAACAAGATTATGACGATAATGATGATGTAACCTTTGTTTCAGACGAATTTGTTTCTGTGAATGATGCTGAAAATGCAGACGGTTACTCAATAGAAGATGCGGAACCCGATGATGAATTGTTTACTGTTCCCTCTGAATATGAAGATGATTTCGGTCTTGGCGGTGCAGGGGGCACAACATTCTATCCCGATTATAATAGTGACGAATTCTGATAACACTTTTCCAATTCTATATAGAAGGAGCTGCTGACAGATGAGCGAAGGCGCAGTAACTGTTAAAAGATATACAGAAGAAAATTATAATGAACTCAATTTTGAGTCCATTAAAATAGGACTTGCTTCATCCGAAAAGATCAGAGACTGGTCTTACGGTGAAGTAAAGAAGCCCGAAACAATCAACTACCGCACACTCAAGCCTGAAAGAGACGGTCTTTTCTGTGAAAGAATCTTCGGACCTACCAAGGACTGGGAGTGTCATTGCGGTAAATATAAGAGAATCCGTTATAAGGGCAAGAC
The DNA here is from genome assembly GCA_017517135.1 of Clostridia bacterium. Lineage (GTDB taxonomy): Bacteria > Bacillota > Clostridia > Oscillospirales > Acutalibacteraceae > RUG806. The sequence continues at coordinate 47,290 of JAFXAK010000015.1, read as the reverse complement.
CTGTGAACGCTGCGGTGTTAAAATCACCAAGGCAAAGGTCCGCCGTGAAAGAATGGGACATATAGAGCTTGCTTGTCCTGTTTCACATATCTGGTATTTCAAGGGTATTCCCTCAAGAATGGGACTTATGCTTGATATTTCTCCCAGAGACCTTGATAAGGTTCTTTACTTTGCTAAATATATCGTTATCGACGGCGGTGAAACTCCCTTACAGAAGTATGAGATTATCTCCGACAAAGAATATGACGATATGGTCGAAAAATATGATGAGGATGCATTCGTAGCAAAAATGGGTGCAGAGGCTATCAAGGAGCTTCTCTCTGAAATTGATGTTGAAGCACTCGCTGAAGAATTGCGCGAAGAGCTTAAAATTGCAGTAGGACAGAAGAAGACAAAGCTTCTCAAGAGACTTGAGGTTGTTGAAGCCTTCAGAAGCTCAGGCAACAGACCTGAATGGATGATTCTTGATGTTATCCCTGTAATTCCCCCCGATATCCGTCCTATGGTACAGCTTGACGGCGGCAGATTTGCAACAAGTGACCTTAATGATCTTTACAGAAGAGTTATAAACAGAAACAACCGTCTCAAGAAGCTTCTTGAACTCGGTTCTCCCGAAATCATTGTAAGAAACGAAAAGAGAATGCTTCAGGAGGCTGTTGATGCACTTATAGACAACGGCAGACGCGGCAGACCTGTAACAGGTCCCAATAACAGACCTCTCAAATCTCTTTCCGATATGCTTAAGGGTAAGCAGGGCCGTTTCCGTCAGAATCTTCTCGGTAAGCGTGTTGACTACTCAGGCCGTTCGGTTATCGTTGTAGGTCCCGAGCTTAAGATTTATCAGTGCGGTCTTCCTAAGGAAATGGCACTTGAGCTTTTCAAGCCCTTCGTAATGAAGAGACTTGTTGAGCTTGATATCTCAAAGAATATCAAGAATGCAAGAAAAATGGTTGACCGTGCAGGTCCCGAGGTATGGGATGCTCTCGAAACCGTTATCAAGGATCACCCCGTAATGCTTAACCGTGCTCCCACACTTCACAGACTCGGTATTCAGGCATTCGAGCCCATCCTTGTTGAAGGCAGAGCTATAAAGCTTCATCCCCTCGTTTGTACAGCGTTCAACGCTGACTTCGACGGTGACCAGATGGCTGTCCATGTACCCCTTTCGGCAGAGGCTCAGGCAGAGGCAAGATTCCTTATGCTTGCTGCAAACAACCTGCTCAAGCCCTCAGACGGTAAGCCCGTAACCGTTCCCACACAGGATATGGTACTCGGTTCATACTATCTTACAATTGAAAGAGAAAACGAGCCCGGTGCAGGTCATGTATATAAGGATGAAAACGAAGCTGTTATGGCATATGAAGAGGGTGACCTCGGTCTTCACGCTCCCATAAAGATTCGTTTCACAAAGGAAATTGACGGAAAAACATATTCCGCACTTGTTCCCACAACACTCGGCCGTGTTATTTTCAACAGACCTGTTCCTCAGGACTTAGGCTTTGTTGAAAGAAATCCCGAAGATCCCGCAAGTATGGTTGCTCTTGAGGTTGATTTCCTTATCGAAAAGAAGAGTCTCGGTAAGGTAATCGAAAAATGTATCGCTGTTCACGGCACAAATGTTGCCGCTGATGTTCTTGACAAAATCAAGAATCAGGGATACAGATACTCCACACGAAGCGGTATCACAGTATCCGTATTCGATGCAACTATTCCCGACGCAAAGAAGGAATATCTTGCAGAAGCTCAGGCAAAGATTGATACCATTATGCAGTATTACCGCAGAGGTCTTTACAGTGATTCAGACCGTTCTGCTGCTGTTATCAAGGTATGGACAGAATGTACCAACAAGGTATCTGCCGAGCTTAAGAATAATCTTGACCTGACTAACCCCATCCATATGATGATTCACTCAGGTGCCCGTGGTAGTGCATCACAGCTGAACCAGCTTGCAGGTATGCGTGGTCTTATCGCTAATACAGCAGGTCAGACAATCGAAATCCCCATCAAGGCTAACTACCGTGAAGGTCTTAATATAATTGAATACTTCATTTCCTCCCGTGGTGCGCGTAAAGGTCTTGCCGATACAGCTCTTCGTACAGCTGACTCAGGTTACCTTACCCGCCGTCTTGTTGATGTTTCTCAGGAAGTTATTATCCGTGAAAACGACTGCGGCTGCACAGAAGGTCTTGAGGTTTCGGATGTATACGGTGATGAGGATAATGTAATCGAAGGTCTTGTTGAAAGACTTACCGGCAGATATCTTCTCAATAATCTTGTTTCCGAAGACGGCGAGCTTATTATGGATAATGAGCATATGCTTACGGAAGCAGATGCTAAGAAGATTGTAAATGCCGGCTACAGCAAGGTTACTATCCGTTCTCTTCTCACCTGTGAAGCAGCTCAGGGCGTATGCAAGAAGTGCTACGGTAAAAACCTTGCAACAGGCCGTTCCGTTTCAATCGGTGAAGCAGTCGGTATCATCGCTGCTCAGTCCATCGGTGAGCCCGGTACACAGCTTACCATGAGAACCTTCCATACCGGTGGTGTTACAACCACAGCCGATATCACACAGGGTCTTCCCAGAGTTGAAGAGCTCTTCGAAGCAAGAAAGCCCAAGACATTGGCTATCCTTACAAAGATTGCAGGTACCGTTTCCTTTGCAGAAGGCAAGAAGGGTGCTCAGAACATTGTAATCACAGGTGAAGACGGCAGAGAAGAATACACCATTCCCTACGGCTACAGAAGAACCGTTCAGGAGGGTGACACAGTTGTTAAGGGACAGAATCTTACAGAAGGTTCGGTAAATCCCCACGATGTTCTTGATATTCTCGGTGTTGAGGCTGTTCACAACTATCTTATCCGTGAAGTTCAGCGCACATACCGTACACAGGGTGTTGATGTCAACGATAAGCATATCGAAGTTATCGTGCGTCAGATGATGCGCAAGGTAAAGGTCGTTGAAGCAGGTATGACAGACCTTCTCCCCGGTGCGGTTATTGATAAGTATGAATTCAAGAAAGCAAATGCCGAAGTAAGAGCAAAGGCTGAAGCAGAAGGCTATGTAGCAATGGAAGCTACCTGTGAGCCCGTGCTTCTCGGTATCACAAAGGCATCTCTTGCAACAGATTCATTCCTTTCCGCTGCATCCTTCCAGGAAACAACAAGAGTTCTTACTGATGCTGCTATCAAGGGTAAGGTTGATCCCCTTGTAGGTCTTAAAGAGAATGTTATTATCGGTAAGCTTCTCCCCTCAGGCACAGGTATGAAATGCTACACAAATGTAGAAGTTAATGTCAACAAACCTGATGAAGCAGATGAAGCAGAATATTCTTTGGATATTTTGAACGAAAATGATGCAGAAACTTTGTAAAAGGTGTTGACAAAACGGTATAATTAGTGTTAAAATACCTAATTGTGCGAAGAAATTTTGTTCGATAAGGGAAATATTTGTATAAATGTTTCCCTTGTGGATATATATTCTATATTAAGGAGGTGCAATAGCTTGCCAACCTTTAACCAGCTTGTTCACAACAGCAGAAAGTCTCTTGAGAAGAAGTCAAAGGCTCCCGCTCTCGGTAAAGGTCTCAACTCCCACAAGAATGTTGTAACAGACCACAACTCACCCCAGAAGCGCGGTGTTTGCACAGTTGTTAAGACTGACACACCTAAGAAGCCCAACTCTGCTCTGAGAAAGCTCGCCAGAGTACGCCTTACCAACGGTATTGAAGTTTCTGCGTACATTCCCGGTATCGGTCATAACCTTCAGGAACACTCAGTTGTTCTTATCAGAGGCGGCCGTGTAAAGGACTTACCCGGTGTGCGTTACCACATCATCCGCGGAACACTTGATGCTCAGGGTGTTAACGGCAGAATGCAGAGCCGTTCCAAGTATGGAACAAAGAAAGCAAAAGCGAAGAAAAAATAATTCGGCTTTTGTGTCGATTAGACAAAATCTTCTTGCAGGTTGAAGCTATTTCACCAATGATGAGTTTTATATATGAAAAATAAACCTCTTCATTGGCGCAACGGGAATTTGTCACTCGAGTACCTATGATATCATTACTATGAAGGAGGGAAGCGAAGTGCCAAGAAGAGGCAATATAGCAAAACGAGATGTTTTGCCCGATCCGCTTTACAACTCAAAACTTGTAACACGACTTATCAACAGTGTTATGTATGATGGTAAGAAGGGCGTTGCACAGAAAATTGTTTACGACGCTTTTGACATCATCAGAGAGAAAACAGGCAAGGAACCCCTCGAAGTTTTCGAGGCAGCCATGGAAAATGTTATGCCCTTACTCGAAGTTAAGGCTCGCAGAGTAGGTGGTTCAACATACCAGGTTCCCATGGACGTTCGTCCCGAAAGAAGACAGACATTAGGTCTCAGATGGATCACTCTCTATGCTCGTAACCGTTCAGAGAGAACCATGAAAGAAAGACTTGCTAATGAAATTATGGACGCTGTAAATCAGACAGGTTCAGCTTTCAAAAAGCGCGAGGATACCCACAAGATGGCAGAAGCCAACAAGGCATTCTCACATTTCCGTTGGTAATCATTTACACGGAATTATTCTATCAGAAGTTTATTTTTGGAGGACATTATGCCCAGACAGGTATCACTTGATTTTACAAGAAATATCGGTATTATGGCTCATATCGACGCAGGTAAGACCACAACCACCGAGAGAATTTTGTTCTATACAGGTATCAACCATAAGCTTGGCGAAACACACGACGGTGCCGCAACTATGGACTGGATGGCTCAGGAACAGGAGAGAGGTATCACAATTACCTCTGCTGCTACAACATGTTTCTGGAAAAATCACCGAGTTAACATCATCGATACTCCCGGTCACGTTGACTTCACAGTTGAGGTTGAGCGTTCATTGAGAGTTCTCGACGGTTCCGTTACAGTGCTTTGTGCAAAGGGCGGTGTTGAGCCTCAGTCTGAAACCGTTTGGCGTCAGGCTGACAAATATCGCGTACCCAGAATGGTTTATGTAAATAAAATGGACATAATGGGCGCAAATTTCTATAATGTTATTGCCATGATGAAGGACAGACTTAAATGTAATGCTGTTCCGATTCAGCTTCCCATCGGTGCTGAATCAGACTTCAAGGGCATAATTGACCTCGTAGAAATGAACGCTACTATGTACTATGATGATAAGGGACTTAACACAGAAGTTGTTGCAATTCCCGAAGATATGATGGAACTTGCTGAACAGTACCGTGGCGAGCTTCTCGAGCATGTTGCTGAACAGGATGAAGAACTTCTTGAAAAGTACCTTGAAGAAGGCGACCTCAGTGTTGATGAAATCAAGGCTTGCATCAGAAAGGCTACCATAGCTAACGATATGGTTCCCGTTGTTTGCGGTACATCCTACCGTAACAGAGGTGTTCAGAAGCTCCTTGATGCAGTTATCGATTATATGCCTTCACCCCTTGATATCGGTGCTGTTAAGGGTACCGATCCCGAAACAGGTGATGAAATCACCCGTGAAGTTTCTGACGAAGCTCCTCTTGCTGCTCTTGCATTCAAGATTGCTACCGACCCCTTTGTCGGTAAGCTTTGCTTCACAAGAGTATATTCAGGTATTGCAGTTGCAGGCACAAGTGTTTACAACTCATCCAAGGGCAAGAACGAGAGACTCGGCAGAATTCTTCAGATGCACGCTAACCACCGTCAGGACATTGAACAGTGCTACTGCGGTGATATCTGTGCAGTTGTTGGTGTTAAGAATACCACAACAGGTGACACACTCTGCTCCGAAAAGGATCCCATTATTCTTGAACAGATGGAATTCCCCGAGCCCGTTATCAGAGTAGCCGTTGAACCCAAGACCAAGGCAGGTCAGGAGAAGATGGGTATTGCTCTTATGAAGCTCGCAGAAGAAGACCCCACATTCAAGTATTATACAGATGAAGAAACAGGCCAGACCATTATCGCAGGTATGGGTGAGCTTCATCTTGAAATTATCGTAGACAGAATGCTTCGCGAATTTAAGGTTGAAGCAAATGTCGGTGCACCTCAGGTTGCATACAGAGAAACAATTACAAAGGCTGCAGATTCCGATACCAAGTTCGCAAGACAGTCCGGTGGTCACGGTCAGTACGGTCATGTTAAGATCAGAATTGAACCCAACCCCGAAAAGGGCTTCGAGTTTGTTAACGAAATCGTCGGCGGTGTTGTTCCCAAGGAATACATCCCCGCAGTTGAAGCCGGTGTTAAGGGCGCTCTTTCAAACGGTGTTCTTGCCGGTTATGCAGTTGTTGATGTTAAGGTTACACTTTATGACGGTTCTTACCACGAAGTAGACTCCTCAGAAATGGCATTCAAGCTTGCAGGCTCAATGGCATTCAAGGATGCTATGCACAAGGCTGCTCCCGTTCTTATGGAGCCCATTATGAAGATTGCTGTAACAGTTCCCGATGATTATCTCGGAACAGTTATCGGTGATATCAACTCCCGCCGCGGTATGATCCGTGATCAGGAAAACCGTAACGGTGCAACTCAGGTTAATGCTGATGTACCCCTTTCCTCAATGTTCGGTTATGCTACCGACCTTCGTTCAAAGACACAGGGTAGAGGTCAGTATGTAATGGAGCCCAGCCACTATGCTCAGGTTCCCAAGTCAATTGCTGAATCACTCAGCAAAAAATAATTAATAAAAATTCTTTTAATTGCAGCAAAGCTATTGCAATTGTGTGAGAACTTTGCTAAAATAGAGAAGCTAAAATAATTTTGATTTACCAAAAGGAGGATATTCCAATGGCAAAAGCTAAATTTGAAAGAACCAAACCCCATGTTAACATTGGTACAATCGGTCACGTTGACCACGGTAAGACAACTCTTACTGCTGCTATCACAAAGACCCTCGCTATGAAGGGCGGCGCTGACTTCGTTGATTATGCTAACATCGATAAGGCTCCCGAAGAAAGAGCTCGTGGTATCACGATCAACACAGCTCACGTTGAATATGAAACAGAAACTCGTCACTACGCTCATGTTGACTGCCCCGGCCATGCTGACTATATCAAGAACATGATCACCGGTGCTGCTCAGATGGACGGTGCTATCCTTGTTATCGCTGCTACTGACGGTCCTATGGCTCAGACAAAAGAACACCTTCTCCTTGCTCGTCAGGTAGGCGTTCCCTATATCATCGTATTTATGAACAAGTGCGACCAGGTTGACGACGAAGAACTTCTCGAACTCGTTGAAATGGAAATCAGAGAAACTCTTTCCGAGTATGAATTCCCCGGCGATGACACACCCATCATCAAGGGTTCTGCTCTCAAGGCTCTCGAATATGCAGGTTCTGATGAAAACGATCCTGCTGTTGCTCCCATCTGGGAACTCATGGCTGCAGTAGACAGCTACATCCCCACTCCCGACCGTAAGGCTGACCTTCCCTTCATTATGCCCGTAGAAGATGTTTTCACAATCACAGGCCGTGGTACTGTTGCTACAGGTAGAGTTGAGCGTGGACAGCTCAAGACCGGTGAAGAAATCGAAATCGTTGGTCTTACAGAAGAAAAGAGAAAAGTTGTTTGCACAGGTATCGAAATGTTCAGAAAGATTCTTGACTACGCTGAAGCAGGCGATAACATCGGTTGTCTCCTTCGTGGTGTTCAGAGATCTGAAATCGAAAGAGGACAGGTTCTTGCTAAGCCCGGTTCAATTCAGCCTCACACAAAGTTCAAGGGTCAGGTTTACGTTCTTAACAAGGATGAAGGCGGCAGACATACTCCCTTCTTCAACAACTACAGACCTCAGTTCTATTTCAGAACAACTGACGTTACAGGCGTAATTTCTCTTCCCGAAGGCACAGAAATGTGTATGCCCGGTGATAACGTTGATATGGACGTTGAACTTATCACTCCCATCGCTATCGAAATGGGTCTCCGTTTCGCTATCCGTGAAGGTGGCCGTACAGTAGGTTCAGGCGTTGTTATCGCTATCAACGAATAATCTTAATTTCAGATTTATTTGTTAAATTTTATAAACTCCGAGTTCAGTTTTTCTGTGCTCGGAGTTTTTTTCTTCTGAGAGAATTTCGTTTTCTGTGTATTTTATTATGCCAAAAAGGTCATTAAGACGATAAGCAATATAACTCCGGGAATTCCGCCCGCACAGCCGATGCCAACGGTGAAAAAGTTGAGAGGAATATTAATTTCAAGGAACGAAGCGAGAAAATCAACGGCAATAAGACTGCAAAGACCGCACAGGGCAGAAAGAAAAATGTAACGCATTTTCACACTTCTGAATGTAAATAAAGCTATTATAACTGCGGCAACAACAAAAATAACTGTTAATGTTTTCATAGGCTCTCCAAACTTAAATTTTGTATATTCGGCATTTGATATGTCAATATTCTTTTAGTATATTTTTATGAAAATTACGATAATAATATTAGTGGAATAATGTTTCGGAGGCAGAAAAAATGAAGCATCATCAGATTACTTATGAGCAGTATTGCATAATAAAAAAGAGAAATATAGTTTTAGAGGAAACTCTGTACCATAACGGTACGAAAAAGATAAGATGTACGAATTTTTCGGAATGTGAAAGCTGCGGCGGCTGTAAGCATCCGTATTTGTGCTTATTGTGGGAAAAGATTGACGATAAGAAGGCTCTTGAGAATTGACTAAGTAATAATAATTTGCTATACTTGTATGAGAAAAATTATACGGAGTGAGCAGAAATGGATATATTATTACTTGAACCTACTCTCAAGGAAACTATATGGGGCGGAAGAAAATTAATTGAGGACTACGGCTTTGAAACCTCATTGGCAAATGCAGCCGAAGCGTGGCTTTTGTCCTGCCATAAGGACGGTCCGAGCTTTGTTAGCAACGGAGAATATAAGGGCAAGACCTTGCAGGAGGTTATTGATATTCGGGGCAGAGAGATTTTAGGCACAAATAATGCCTATATCAATGATTTTCCGATACTTATAAAGATTATTGATGCTTGTGACAAGCTTTCAGTTCAGGTGCATCCCGGTGATGAATATGCACGGGCTGTTGAGAACGAGAACGGCAAGACCGAAGCGTGGTTTGTTCTTGACTGTGAAGAGGGTGCCGAGCTTATTTACGGTGTAAACCGTGATATGGAAAGAGCTGAATTTGCCGCAAAGATTGAAGACGGCTCATTAATGGAGGTTATGAACTGCGTTAAGGTGAAGCCCGGTGATGTTATCTTCATTCCGTCGGGAATGCTGCACGCAATAGGTGCGGGAATACTCCTTGCCGAGGTACAGCAAAGCTCCAACACTACATACAGAGTATTTGACTATAACAGAAAAGATAAATTCGGCAACACAAGAGAATTGCATGTAAAGAAAGCAACGGATGTTGTAAATCTCCGATTCAATGAAGCAGATTTTTCTCCTAAAGGCGAGAAGGTTATGCTCGGGGACAGCTCAAAAACAATGCTTTGCGAATGTGAATATTTTGTAATGACATCAGTTGAGGTAAACGGCGAGCTTACGGATAGCGCGGACGAAAAGAGCTTTGTATCTCTTCTTGTTTTAGACGGCAGCGGAACTGTTTCGGCAAACGGCAGGGAATATGCCGTAAAAAAAGGCTCAAGCGTATTTGTTCCTGCTTCAACGGGAGAATATAAAATCAGCGGCAATATGAAAATTCTTGAATCAAGAACATAAGGTTAAGAAAAAATGTCTTTATTAAGTTTTCAAAATGTATCAATGTCCTTTGCGCAGAGAGATATATTCAGAAATGCGATTTTTGATGTTGCAAAGGGTGACCGAATAGGCTTGATAGGCTCAAACGGAAGCGGAAAAACAACGCTTTTTAAGCTTATCTGCGGCGAGCATTCGTGTACACAGGGGAACATTGTAAAAGCCTCTGACACTACTGTAGGCTTTGTTGAACAGCACGCCTGTCAGGGCAGCGAGAGAAATGTTTACAGCGAAATTTTAACTGTTTTTGCGTTTCTTGAGGAAATGGAGAAGCAGCTGGAGGATGTGCACAGAAAAATTGAGCTTACGGACGGCAAGGTGCCCGAATATATAGAACAGCAGGCTGTGCTTACCGAAAAATATAATGCTCTCGGCGGGCTTACATATAAGGCGAGAGCACATTCCTGTCTTAAAGGTCTCGGATTTACCGAACAGCAGGAGAGATTGCCCGTTTCCGCTTTAAGCGGCGGGCAGAGAACGAAGCTGAGCCTTGGTAAATTGCTTCTCAGCTCTCCCGATATAATGCTTCTTGACGAGCCTACAAACCACCTTGATATGGAGAGTGTTGAGTGGCTTGAGGATTTCATTTCAAAGTATCAGGGAACTCTTCTTATTATTTCCCACGACAGATATTTTCTTGATGCCACCACAAACCGCACAATAGAAATTGCAAATAAACGGGTTTATTGCGGTAAGGGCTCATATTCCGCTTATATAAAAAATAAGGCTCTCAGGCTTGAAACAGAGAAGCGTGAATATGAAAAGGCAATGCTTGAAATCAAGCGTATAGAAAAAATGATTGAACAGCAAAAGCAGTTCAATCAGGAGAGAAACTATATCACAATAGCAAGCAAGGAAAAGCAGATAGAACGGATAAAAGCAACAATGCCCGAGGCACCGCAGACTGAAAGAGCAGTAAAACTGAGATTCGGTGAGGTTAAAAGAAGCGGTGACGAGGTGCTGATTGCACAAGGACTTGCAAAGGCATACGGGCCTAAAATACTTTTCAGAAATGTTGACCTTAAAATATTCAGAGGAGAAAAGGTATTCCTTTTAGGACCTAACGGCTGCGGAAAATCCACACTTTTGTCTATAATTATGAAAAAGGTGCAGACGGATTGCGGACTTTCGCGATTCGGACACGAGGTACAGGTCGGATTTTTCGAGCAGACACAAAGCAGTCTTATGTCTTCAAAAACCGTATTGCAAGAGGTCTATGACCGTTTCCCGAGAATGACCGTTCCCGAAATACGAGGATATTTAGGTGTATTCAATTTCAAGGATGACGATATTGAAAAGCTGATGTCTGATTTATCGGGCGGAGAGAGGGCAAGAATTGCTCTGCTTTGCCTTATACTGCAAAAGCCGAATTTTCTTATTCTGGACGAGCCTACGAATCACCTTGATGTTTCTTCCCGAGAGGTACTTGAAGAGGCTTTAGCGGAATATGACGGCACGATTTTATGTGTATCGCACGACAGATATTTTGTAAATAAGCTTGCAACGAGGATTATAAGCTTTAAGGGTGCCGAGGTTACTTCTTTTGACGGCAATTATGATGAGTATATAAATGTACTTAAAAATATTCCCGTTCAGACACAAACGGGCGAAAAGAAGCCTAATGAATATAAGCTCCGCAAGGAAAGAGAAAGCCTTGAAAGAAAAAGACTTTCAAGACTTGCAAAATTGGAACAGATGTTAGCAGAAATTGAAGAGAAAAAGACAAAAACTCAAGGTTTATTGGAAACCCCCGAGGTTTCTGCCGATTACGAGAAAATTCTTGAGCTTACGAATTTACTCTCCGAGCTAAACGAACAATCCGAAGCCCTTGAGCTTGAATGGCTTGAGCTTTCGGAAAACTGAAAATAAAGCTGTAAAGATGTGTTTTTCGCACATTTTTACAGCTTATGTTTTATGCGTTCTGCACTTTGTTACAGTTCCCTTTATTCTATTTCAACAATTGATATTGTATAGTCATCATTTACGGTAACATTGAGTATTTTTTCACTCACATAATCAGCTTCCCAGCTTAATGCATAGCGGAAAATCATTGTTGTTGTGCCGGGTGTCATACCTGTTATTGAGAATGTGTACTGAGCGTTTTCCTCGGTGAAGCCGCTTGCGACGAGTGAAATTATTTCTTCGTTTTCAATTCTGCAATGCCATTGACTTGATGAGCCAACATTGCCGAGAAGTGAAATTTCCGATGTGTAGCCGCCCTGAGTGAAGGTGATTTCAGAATCTACGGATTCCGATAAAGCTGTTTGCTGCTCGTCTGTAACTGTTTTATGGCTCTGTGCAACAAGATTGCCTTCTATCCATTTATAGGTTGTTACGGTCATCTGTGTTGCACTTGTTCTGTTGAGTGACAAAATGCTGTCTTCGTCTTCAATAACCTGAGGTGAGGGGATGCTTGAAAGGGGAGTATAGTATCTGAATTCGCGTTCAGCCATATTCCATATCCAGCAGAAATAATAGGTGTTGAACTCTGTTTCGCTGTATAAGAGCATAAAGTCTGAATATCCGTCAAAATTCAGGTCGGTGCTCTCAACCTCAACCTTGCTTTCAACATTTTTTGTTGTGTAGCCGTTTGCATCAAGCAGGAATTTTATATCCTTGTATTCATCTAAAATAACAATCTTATCATCCTGAAGATAGAGTGTGAGTGTGCCGTAAATTTCAGAATCAATTTTTCCGAGGGATACAGCATCAGCTTTATTAAAGGCGAATGCCTCGTCCGTTGTTGTTTCCTCCTGCGGCTCCACAAGCTCACTGCTGAGAGTTGTTGTTTCTATAGGGGCGAGAGTCTGCTGAAAAGCAGTTGTTGTTTCTTGCCTTTGTGTTGTTTCCTCATTTGTGTCATTCAGACAGGCTGAAAAAGAGAGGATAAGTGCAAATATCAATAATATTGAAATTACGGTTTTTTTCATATGTATACTCCTTTGTAGAGTTTTTCTGACATAATTTTAGCATTATTAAAATAAATATGCAAGTTACATTATTGTTAATATACCTATTTTGCTTAAAATAATATTAAACGAATTAATTGAAACAGTAAATATCATTAATAATTGACTGTTTCAACACAAAGTTAAAGTATATTTTAACACTTGAAATGTGTTGGTGCTGTATGTTAGAATAAAGAATATAATATAAAGAAAGAGGCAATTGTTATGGCTGGAATTAAAAAATTCTTCTCGGATTTTAAAGACTTTGCAATGAAGGGTAACATAATGGATATGGCAGTCGGTGTTGTTATCGGCGGTGCTTTCGGAAAGATAGTAACATCACTTGTCAATGATATTATCACTCCTTTCATCAGCCTTCTCACAGGCAGCGTAACACTTACAGAGCTTAAACATGTTTTCCGCCCCGAGGTGCTCAATGAAGCCGGCGAGGTGCTGCAGGCTGAAGTTGCTTTAACATACGGAAACTTCATTCAGACCTGTATCGATTTCCTTATAATTGCATTCTCAATTTTTGTTGTTATCCGTCTTATGGGTGCAGCAAGAACAAAGATGGAGCAATTGAAGAAAAAGGAAGAAGAAGCTGCTGCAGAAGAAGAGCCCGCAGAAAACGAGCTTGCGGTTCTTCAGGAAATCAGAGAATTATTAAAGGAAACTCAGAAACAATAAATTTGAAAAAAAGTTTTTGTTAAGGAGGCAATTATGGCTGAATTAAAGAAGCGTTACGGCTTGGTTACGGCAATCTGTATGGTTGTTGGTATTGTTATCGGCTCAGGTGTATTTTTCAAGGCAGAAAAAATCCTGACAGTTACGGGCGGCGATGTAGGTACTGCAATTTTTGCCTGGGCTTGCGGCGGCTGTATAATGATAATCTGTGCATATGCCTTTTCCGTAATGGCAGGTAAGTACAGAAAAATAAACGGACTTGTTGACTACGGTGAAGCCGTTATCGGTGAGAAATTTGCATTTTTTATCGGTTGGTTTAACACAACTATTTATCTTCCCTCTCTTACTATGACACTCGCATGGCTGTCTGCCCGTTATTTCGGTGAGCTTTTCGGCTGGAGTATGACAGGCCCCGAGGTTATGCTGCTTTCAGGTCTTATGATTATAGGAAGCTTCACACTCAATGTTCTTTCTCCCAAAATGGCAGGCCGTTTTCAGGTGTCAACAACCGCAATAAAGCTTGTTCCCCTGCTTCTTATGGGTATAGTGGGTGTTGCAGTCGGTCTTAAGAACGGAACATTGGTTGAGAATTTTACCGCCGCCCCCACTTTAGAGCAGCTTCAGGGTGTTTTAGGGGCAGACTATCAGTTCAATTCATCTCCCTTGTTTACGGCACTTTGTGCAACGGCATTCGCATATGAGGGCTGGATTGTTGCAACATCAATAAATGCAGAAATCAAGGATGCAAAGAAAAATCTTCCCAGAGCACTTATAATAGGCTCCCTTTCTATTGTTGTTATTTATATTCTCTATTATTTAGGTATCTCAGGCAGCGTTAAAACAACAGACCTTCTTCAGCACGGGGCTATGTATGCTTTTCAGCAGACCTTCGGTGAAACCGCAGGCGTTATTATTACGGTATTTATAGCAATATCCTGTATGGGTACTCTTAACGGACTTGTTCTCGGCTGTTCAAGAAGTGCATATTCACTTGCAGTAAGAAAAGAGGGCTTTGCTCCTCATATCTTCTCTCAGCTTGACGAAAAAACAAATGTCCCCACCAACTCCGCTTTTATCGGTATGCTTTTCAGCATTTTGTGGCTTGTTTATTTCTACGGCTCAAATTTCGCCGCAACACCCTGGTTCGGACCTATCAGATTTGATCCCACGGAATTACCCGTTATCACGCTGTTTGCCTTCTATTTCCCCGTTTACATCGGCTTTATGATAAAGGGCAAGGGCTTCAGCACATTCAAGCGTATCATAGCACAGGGACTTGCCGCTGCCGGCTCAATATTTATGATAGTTGCCAGCGTATTCTCGCACGGTGTTGAGAATGTTCTCTGGTATCTGCTCGTTTTCGCGGTTATTATGATAATAGGCATATTCTTTATGCGTAAAAAGAAGAAATAAATAATATGTATAAAACAGCAGGGGCATCCGCAATGGATGCCCCCGATTTTTTCTTATTTAACGGTTATTGTAAGAGGTACTGAGAAATATCTGTCTTCGCTGTTTTCTTGGCTTGTGCCGCTTGTGTAGTCAATCTCGAGCAGGGGAGTGTATGTCCCTTTTTCTGCTATATTGAAGGTCATCTGAGCGGTCCATTTATACTGTATCGGCTTGCCGTTTTTAACTCCGAGAATGAGACCGTCGGGATTTACGCTTGTTTTGTTAGCTTCGTCTGCCGTGAAAATTATATTTTCAAATTCAATGCCGCTTATTGAAAACGAATTTATTTCAGCATAAAAATCTGCTTCGGTTTTCCCGGCCGAGAAGGTGAAGGTTATATAAAAGGTCTCTTCACCGTCTGCGGTTTTGGTCAGAACAAAATCCGTGTTTTCAACGCTTAAATTCACTCTGTCAAGAAGCTTTTGTTCGTATCCGCCCGTCTGCGAGGTAGGCTTGATTGCTTTCTGCACCGCATAAACACTCAGCGACAGCGACAGGACAAGCAACACACATATTAAAATTTTAACAGATGTTTTTTTCATAGTATTTCTTCACCCGTATTTATTTTATATCTTTTTTGATTTTAAGTCAACCTGCTTTATTTTCCATACATTTCTCTCTGAATTCCTCGTATGTCATAAAGGTATTGAGAATTGAGAGCATATTTTTTCCGCTCAGCCTCTGCGGAAGTCCTAACGAGAGCAAAAGCTGCCGTCTTTTTTCGGCGCTGTTTTCTCTGCCGGTAAGCCCGGCTTCGTATAAATCCGCATTCGTTATCTCTCTTTGCTTTTTCACACATTCGCTTTCATTGAAAAAGCCGGATTTGCGCAAAGCCTCTTCTAATACAGAATTGTCAATTCCCTCAACACCGAGCTTTCCCTCCTTGGAATACTCGGTTTTTCTTTTTTCCTTGCCGAAAATGTCGGGAATATATGCGTGAATGACATTTTCCTCATCGGCGATATTCTTTATCAGATTTCTTATCTTAAAGCCTGCCGCATCGGAATCGGTGAGAATAAGCAGTCCTTTTTCCTTTGCCAGTCTTTTTATAAGCGTCTGTTTTTCCTTGTTGTTGAAAATACCGAAGCCGTCTGTTGTTATGATGAGTGCATCAAGAATGGAAGACAGACGGATTTTATCATATTTGCCTTCAACAATTACTGCTCTTTGTGTGTGAAACATAGATTGTTATTGTCACCCTAATTCTGCTAATTTTGATATAAGCTCTGTCAATAAAATAACATCGGCAGCAGCACTTGATTTGCTTTTGATATCCGCATCGGCAAGGATATCGAGCGCCTTTCTTATGGAAGACATCTTGCTTTTTCTTGTGTAAGCCGAAATTTTGTTGAAGGTATAGCTGTATTTTTCGCCGTAACCGAAAAGTGACGAAAAATCGCTTATACTTTTATCTGCATTCAATGCTGTTTTATAGCGGTATATATTGACATACGCTCCCGACAGCGCACCTATAATTGAAGCAGCTGGAGTTTTTTGTCGCAGAAGCTCATTAAGTATCGCAAATGCCTTGTCCGTATCGCCTGAAAAAATTGAAGTACTGATATCAAAAACGGAGGCTTCAACGCTTTTTACGCTTGTTTTGTCTATCATTTCGGGTGTTACGGGATTTCCCTCGGAAAAGGAGCAGACCTTGTTGAACTCATTGAGAAGTGTCTGCATATCGTCACCTACAGACATAATAAGATACATTGCCGTGTCGTAATCGATAGAGGTCCCCCTGTCCTTTGCCTTTGACATAAGAAGCTTCGCGGTTTTTGCAGGCGTTCTGTGGTTTATCTGTGCGGCAACACCGAGCTTTGAGAAAATTTCAACCGCTGAGTTCCATTTTGAGCTTTTTTTCGGAGAATACTGCACATCAACAGAAGAATAAAAGAAAATCATAACCGTGCTTTCGGGGATATCTGAGAGATTTTCTGCGAATGTCTTTAACGCCTTGTCCGAAAGCTGATTAAGAGGGTAATTTTTGACCAGAATACATGTTTTCTCGCTCATTACGGGTAAATTCTCGGCTGTTGCAAAAATCTCCTCAAGCTCGCTTTTTTCGTCATATGCGTGGAAATTAAAAAATTTAAGCGATTCGTCAACCGTAAGAGAAATAAGCTTGTTGCAGTAAAAATCCTTGAGAAAGGCATCGTCACCGAACAGCAGCCATATATTATTGCTTATTTCTTCTTTGAGCAGCTTTGCGAGTTTATCTTCGTCAAGAAAAGCCATATTAATCTCCTTTCAGTCTGATTCTGATTTCACCGTCTGCCGTTGAAACAGCATTTTCGGGCAAAGACAGTTCGACTGCGCTTTTCGGTGAAATAACAATAATATTTTTATAGTTTTCTGCATTAATCGTATCGGGAATATTTCGCGTGCAAATCAGATAATCTGCATTTTTACATTGAGCTTCAAGTGCCGTATAGTTTGCAAAAGGGTTAAGACAGTAAACAAATTTATAAGAATTTATTTCAAAATATACAACAGAAAAGACTTTGTTGTTTTCAAAAGACAAATAAAAATTATCCTGTATTTCGGCAGTAAAAGAGTTTGTGATAAGAGCAGCATTGCCGAATGTTTCATTTACGGTTATTATATTTTCGGGAGAAATTATTTTTACTGTTTCATTGAATTCTTCGGTTGTAGTTTTTTCATCTGTAACAAAAAGATAATCGGCACTTCTTGAAGCATTCATATACATAAACGAATTAACGCCCTGTATAGCTTTATAGTCCTCACTGCAGCCTATGAGTATTGTGTTCGCGCCCATTGATGCAGAAATACATACGGGAGCATTTTCTCCTTGCGGGATATACACATTTATATCATTTCTTGAAATGAACTGATTAACTATTCCTGCTGTGATAACTAAAACACAGCAGCATAAAAGTACCGTAACACAGCGTTTAAGCTTTTTCCCGAAAAAGAAATATGTAAGCAATACGCTTATTACGCAAAACACATACCAGACAGTTATATATGTGGCTGTTACGGGGATTAATGTAAAATCAGCCTGAGCCAGCTTCCCGGTTATGTCCGTTATATAGCTTATGCAAAAATCTGCAATGAAAAATATATATCTTGCGATTGTCGGGAAAGGTGACACGATAATCCCTAAAAACGAGCTTATCATTGCAAACTGTGCAGGGAGTGAGCACAGGAGATTTGATATCGGTGAAACTAAAGAAATACAGCCGAAAAAGAAGCCCGAAACGGGGATTGTGAAAAATAAAACCGTAAGTGTTGTTAATATGCTTCCCGTGATTGATTTGAATTTTCCTTTTATATAATTATCCTCAAAATTATAAGGTGTGATATCCGAGGTTATTTCCGAAGAAGCAAAGCATATTGCAGCTGTTGCAAGAAGTGAGAGTAAAAAAGAAACATTACCCGCCATAAGAGGATTGTGAATAAGGATGAGTGTTATTGCAAGACCTAAAGAATTAAGTGTGTCGGCACGCCGGCGGATAACTCTTGACAGGTACACGCACAAAAGCATTATTCCCGCACGGATAACAGACGGGGAGAAGCCTGTGAGCGCAATATAAAACACAACAAAAAGGCTTGCAATAATATTCGGAATAAATTTTGTTTTTGAGTGTTTTCGAAGCACTATAAAAAGCAAAGCCGACCAGAGAGATAGGTGCATACCCGATACTGCGAAGATGTGAGAAACACCCGAGTAGCGGAAGTTTTCCGTAAATTCCGACGGGACAAGGGATTTATCTCCGAGCAGTAAGGCGGCTGCAATGCTTGCCGAATTATATGGCAGATATGTAAAAAGTATTTCTTTAAGAGCCGCTGAAAGGTTGATTATACAGCTGTATATATGAAAAGAGTCATTTTTCTGTACGCTTATACGGTCACTTGCAAAAGCCGTAAGCCATACCTTTTCGGACAGCTTATGTGCCTCAAATTTCCCCGATAAATCATCAGCATAAACAGTAGCATCAACTGAAACGGTATCATACGGGGAAATTTCAATATCTGAATAATAGTACAAATCAATACAAAGTGAAGTCTTTTTACCGTTTATTTCACAGTTTTTGATTTTTATATAGCTGCAGTTTTCGTCTGCAGAAGAATAGCCGTCGGCTGTACCCTCAATATGCACAAGCTGAGAATCAAGAGCTAAGGACGGATAATATACACAGTTATAAAAATAACCGAGCGACAGAGACGAAACAATAAAACAGCAGGTGAATATAAGCAAATATTTTGCACTAAAGGGCTTTGCAAGGCACAGCACCGCACATACCGCAATCAGCAGGACAGCCGCATAAAAATGTGTTTCAAACGGAATAAAAAATATTGTTATTGCAGAAAAAAGAAGGCTGAAGCCTATGAGAGCAAACGGTCTTTTGATGTATGTATTCAAAATAATTATACACCGAGAATTTCTTTTATGATTTTATACGAAGCGAAGGTATCAACATTATTAAGAGTGTGTGCATCCGTTCCTATATTGAAGCATACACCCGCTTCTTTTCCGATGTGAAAATATCTTTTTGCAAATTCGGGATTTGCGCGTATTGCATTGGTGTTTATTTCCCACGCACATTGATACTCTTTACCCAGAGAGAGCATATCGCCCAATTCATTGTCTGTCCACACGGATGTCACACAGCCGACTGTCAAAGGATATCGGTCTTCAAATTCTCTGACTGCATAATTATCAAGAAAGGGATGCGCCATACAATCGGCTTTGCCGCTTTTTATTATTTTTTCAAGGCACAGCTTCATATGCTGTTTATAAGACAGGGGAGTCTGCTCGTCGGGTAATTCCCAGCCGTCCATCTGATAATGGTTGTGGGAATATAATCTGTATTCAAGTCTGTCAAAGTCACTGTATTGAAGAGTATATTTGTTTTTTCCGTAAGCGGAAAGCTCTGCACCGAGATATACTTTTACGGTGTGAGGTATATGCTCCAGTTCATTTCGCAGTAATTTATCATTTCTGAATACCTTTGCTGTTTCGCCGGGATGAATGTGGTCTGTTATTGCAATTTCAGTCAGTCCTGCTCTTTCGGCTTCTTTTATAATGGCATCAAGTGTCATTTCTTTTCTGCCGCATCTTGAAAGCGTGGTGTGAATATGATAATTCATTCTGAACAGCTCATTCAGGTCATATGTGACCTCGTGCATATACATAAGTTACACCTCTTTGTCCTGTAGTGCTTTTACAACTTCCTCCATTGCCGCAATGGGG
Source organism: Clostridia bacterium (assembly GCA_017517135.1). Lineage (GTDB taxonomy): Bacteria > Bacillota > Clostridia > Oscillospirales > Acutalibacteraceae > RUG806. The sequence goes on along the minus strand of JAFXAK010000015.1, from coordinate 27,284 downwards.
GACTGCTTTGGCAGAAGTCTTACGGAGAAATACGGCTTTGCCGTGGCACTTGCCATAACTCTGCCCTTTAACACCGAGAGCTTTGCCAAAACCTGCTTGTCTATATTGTCAACAAAAAGCAGAAGCGCGTTGTTTCTCTGTGAAATTTCATATATACCGTTATCGGCAGCCGAATTTCTCAGAAGTGCCACCTTGATAAGCCCCAATACGCTTTCGGGCGGCTCGCCGTAGCGGTCAATAAGCTCATCTGTAACATCAAGAGAATCGTCAAAGCTTCTTATATCTGCAATTCTCTTGTATGCGGCAATTCTCTGCGGATAGCTTGTTATATAATTTTCGGGTATGTGTGCATTTATCTGTATGTCAACCTGACAGTCCCTTTTCGGTACAAAGGGCTTGTCGTCCGTGCTTTTCTGCTGTTCGATAGCCTCTGTCAGAAGCTGCATATACATATCGTAGCCAACAGCCTCCATATGTCCGTGCTGCTGAGCACCGAGCATATTACCCGCACCCCGTATTTCAAGGTCTCTCATTGCAATCTTGAAGCCCGAGCCGAACTGAGTATATTCTCTTATTGCGCTCAGTCTCCTCTGTGCGATTTCGCTGAGCTGAGAATCCTTTGTAAAGGTGCAGTAAGCCGAAGCTCGTCTTGTTGAACGGCCTACTCGACCTCTTAACTGATGAAGCTGTGAAAGTCCCATTCTGTCGGCATTTTCTATTATGAGGGTGTTTACATTCGGCACATCAACACCTGTTTCGATGATTGTTGTGCATACAAGTATGTCAATTTCTCCCTCAACAAGGCTTTTCCATACATCGGACAGCTGCTCCTCGTTCATTTTGCCGTGAGCAATACCGATTTGTGCATCGGGGAAAAACTCTTTAAGCTGCGAAACGGTTTTTTCAATATCTCCGATGCGGTTATGAAGATAAAATACCTGACCGCCTCTGCGAAGCTCCTTGGCTATTGCCTGAGAGATAATACCCATATCGTGCTCGATAACATAGGTCTGAACGGGGTATCTGTCCATTGGTGCTTCTTCGATAACAGACAAATCGCGTATTCCCGACAATGCAAGGTTGAGCGTTCTCGGAATGGGAGTTGCAGACAGAGTGAGCACATCAACTGCAGGGAATTTCTCCTTGAGCTTTTCCTTCTGTGCAACACCGAAGCGCTGCTCCTCGTCTACTATAACAAGGCCTAAATCCTTGAATTCAACATCCTTTGATATAATTCTGTGAGTGCCCGAAACGATATCTATAGCACCTGTTTTTATTTTCTTTACGATTTCCTTCTGCTGTTTGGGTGTTCTGAAACGGCAGAGCATATCCGCTTCAATGGGGAAGCCCTCGAAACGGTGCATTATAGTTCTGTAGTGCTGCAAAGCAAGAATTGTTGTGGGGACTAAAATCGCAACCTGCTTGCCGTCACATATACATTTGAAGGCAGCACGCAGGGCAACCTCTGTTTTACCGAAGCCTACATCTCCGCAAAGAAGCCTGTCCATAGGGTGCGATTTTTCCATATCGGATTTTATTTCGTCAATACATCTTAACTGGTCATCGGTTTCGTCAAACTCAAAGCGGCGCTCAAAATCGCTTTGCATATCTATGTCCGGTGAGAATGCAAAGCCGGGAGTATTGAGCCTTTCGGCATAGAGCTTTATAAGGCTGTCTGCAATATCCTTTACAGCACCTCTTACTCTGTTTTTTGTTTTATCCCAGTCGCCTGAACCCAGACGGTTTATTTTTACCGTTCTGTTTGAATCGTCCTCATGGGGACCTATATATTTTGAAACAAGCTCCAGCTTTGTGACGGGAACATAAAGGATATCGCCCTTTGCGTATCTGATTTTGATGTAGTCCTTTGTAAGTCCCTCCATCTGTACCTTTTCGATGCCGTCAAAAATACCTATACCGTTTGTTTTGTGAACAACATAATCTCCGCGGTGCAGCTCGTCGAGGGAATTGAAGGAGTTTGCACTCTTTTTATATTTTGTAACTGATTTACGGCTCGCCTTTGCGTGTCTGCCGTAGGTGATAAGAAGCATTTTTTCCTGCGGACAGTCAAGCCCGTAGGAATATACTCCGGGCAGAATATTGACATATCCCTTTTGCAGTAGCTTTGTGTTTTCGGGACACATAAGAGACGGTATTTCATCGTCTGCAAGCTCCTCTAAAAGTCCCTTTGCACCCTTTTCGGTGCCTGCAAAAACTATTATTGTGTAGCCCTTTCTTATGCAAGGAATAATGTCTTCAAGCAATACCTTATAAGAGCCGTCCCAGGGGGAGAGCTGATTGATGTTGAAGCTTATGAGGTCCTTTACGGGTGTGTCAAAGCTTCCTCTTGCAAAGTTATCAAGATATATACTCTTTTTTGTAAGATAAGTGTCTAAAAGCTTCTGTGTTGTTTTCTGAAAGCTGTCAAGACCTTTGCAAAGCACACCGTCAATAAACAGCTCTTTTATTTCTTCGTTGAGAAGCTTTTCGGCTGATTTTGCATTTTCCTTTACGGCAGAAGTATCGCATACAAACAGAAGTGTGTTTTCGCAGTAGTCAATAACCGATTCATTGAGTGAATATGCAAGGGGAAAATATTTGTCCGTGCTTCCCGGTCGGATTGAATTTCTCAGATTATCGGCATCCTTTTGCAGAGCCTCTTTTACCTTTGCGCTGTTTTTTCCCCTGATATTTTTTATCAGATCTTCTATTTTTTCGGCAAAAATCTCATTTGATTCAAAAAGTATTTCTTCACAAGGGGAAATAAAAACCCTGTTCACGGTATCCTTTCGTCTTTGCGAAAGAATATCAAACTGCGAAAGGGAATCTATTTCGTCTCCCCAGAACTCAATTCTTACGGGTAAATCGCAGTTTGAGGGGAATATGTCGAGTATACCGCCTCTCAAAGAAAACTGTCCCGCACCCTCAACCATTTCGCAGAAGGTATAGCCTGCCGCAACCAGTCTTGAAGTTACTTCTTTGGTGCTGATTTCGTCTCCCACACTCAACGAAAATGTACGCTTTTTTAACTCGTCACGGGGAATTGTTCTCTGTATGGCAGCTTCTGCTGAGCATACAAGAACTGTACATTCACCGCTTAAAAACTTTGAAAGTGCACCGATTCTTTTCTGCTCATATTCCTTTGAGCTGCTTTCACTTGCCTGAAAATTAAAATCTCTTGCAGGGAAAAACTGTGCCGTAGTGCCTAAAGTCAGAAGGTCACGGCAGAATCTTTCGGCTGTTGCTTCATCGGGAGTAATAACAACCGCGCCGTGTGAAAGCTCATCACACAGCGAATGTACAATAAAGGATTTCGGTGCGGGAGGAAGTCCTAAAGCACCGAAAGGAAATAAGCCTTTTTCAATATTGCGTTTTAATGCCTTGTATTCGGGAGAGGCACTTAAAAGAGATGAAAAACAGGACATATTCTTTAACCGTTGAACCTGCTCATAGCCAGATCAACATTGCCGCTGAGCATTACGGGAATTGCCTCAACTGCCTTTTCCATTGCTGTTCTGAGTGTGGCAAGGTCTTCCTTTGAAAGTTTCTTAAGTACATGGTCTTTGAGGTCAGCATCGGGATCCTTTCTTTCGCCTACACCGATTTTAAGACGGGGGAAATTATCCGAGCCTAACTGACTTATAATGCTCTTTATGCCGTTGTGCCCGCCCGCAGAGCCTTTTTTTCTTATTCTCAGCGTGCCTGCATTGAGAGAAATATCGTCATATATAACAATAACCTTTTCAGGGGGGATTTTATAGAAATCCGCTGCCTCTTTTATTGCCTCGCCGCTGTTGTTCATATATGTCTGCGGACGCATTAAAAGGCAGGGGTGCGAATCAATAAGCACCGTACCTATAAGAGCTTTGTATTTGACCTTATCGGTTTTTACCGAATATTTGTTGCACAATAAGTCAAGACACAGAAAGCCTGCATTGTGTCTTGAATATTCGTATTCTCTGCCGGGGTTTCCCAGCCCCACTATAATGAATTCGGGTTTTCCGACAGAAGCGGAGGAGGAGAATTGTTTTTTCTTAAAAAATGCCATAATATTTCTGCTTTCAAAATTATTTTTTTTCTCTGTAGGGTTTGTTTACGGTTACCCAATTTTCTTTATTCAGCTGTCTTTCCCTTGCTATTGCAAGAGCGTTTTCGGGGACATCCTCGGTTATTGTTGAGCCTGCGGCGGTATATGCGGCTTTTCCCACCTTTACGGGGGCAACCAGATTTGTGTTACAGCCGATAAATGCATTGTCTTCAATAACAGTGCGGTTTTTTGTTTTTCCGTTGAAATTTACGGTAACAACACCGCAGCCGAAATTTACATTTTTACCGACATCGCTGTCACCCACATAAGTCAGATGTGAAATTGAGGTGTTGTCGCCTATAGCCGAATTTTTAACCTCAACAAAGTTGCCGCAATGAACACCGTTTCCTATATTTGCCTGAGGTCTTAAGTGAACAAAGGGACCTATTGTTGCATTGTCCGCAACAATAGAATATTCAGCCTGAACGCTGTTGAGCACACAGTTATTGCCGACGGTTGTTTCAATAAGAACGGTATTGGGACCTATTTCGCAGTTCTTGCCGATTCTGACACCGCGTTTGATAATCGTACCGGGTAAAATAACCGTATCAGCTCCGATTTCGGCTTCATCGTCAATCAAAACACCGTCTGTACAGGGGATTGATACACCGCTGAGCATCAGTTTTCTGAGTGTTTTCCGTCGGAGCATCTCGTTTAATTCATACAGCTGTACCTTTGTGTTAGCTCCGAGCACGGCATCTGCATTTGAAGCGGTGAAGGCACCGACCTTTTTACCCTCGCTCAATGCGATTTCCACGGTATCGGTAAGATAATATTCACCCTTTGAATTGTTGTTTGTGATTTTTCCGAGAAGAGCCGAAAGCTCGAAAGCTTTGAACCACATAGCTCCTGAATTTATTTCGTTTATTGCTTTGATTTCTTCGTCGGCAGAGGCTTCTTCAACTATCTTAATAAAATTTCCGTTACCGTCTCTGACAATTCTTCCGTAGCCGAAGGGCTCGTCTGTTTTTGCGGAAATAACAGTCTGCACAAATTCTCCGTCAAGGTGATAGGAAAGTGCATCCGAAACGGTTTTTGAATCTATAAAAGGAGCATCGCCGTTGAGGATAATTACATTCGCATCCTTATGCTCTGCAATAAAATCCTTTGCCTGCATTACAGCGTGTCCCGTACCTAATCTTTCGGCTTGCTTTACGGTTTTTGTTTTGCCGTCAAGATGCTTTTCAAGTATTTCGCTTTTATATCCCGTTACAACACAGATGTCGTTGATACCCGCTTTTTTTACGGCATCAATCACTCTGTCTATCATAGGCTTGAAAATAATTTCAGCCATAACCTTAGGCTTTGACGAGTTCATTCTTGTCCCTTCTCCGCCCGCAAGGATAATTGCACAGTTTTCCGTCATAATAAAACCTCCGCATATAATAGTTTATATATTATATACTGTATCTAATAATATTATCACACAACATTTTTTCTTTCAAGTGTAAAGACAAGAAAAATGCTTTATCTGCAGTAAAGTTTTATTGTTACAAGCTCGGGAAAATTGTTTACTCTTAACGGGAAAACAGAGTTACCCAAGCCTCGGCTTACTATCAGATTAGTGTTATTCTGAGTAAAAATACCGTCAGTATATTCAGGTAAAAGTCCCTGACCGGGAGCAAATAATCCGCCTATAAAGGGCAGGCGTATCTGTCCGCCGTGAGCATGTCCCGACAAAACGAGATCGGCGGCTGATTGCGCATAGATATCAAGCATTTCGGGATGATGGGAGAGCAAAATATTATAAAAATCCTCGGTGCATAATTCTCCAAGAATTTCTGCAACCCGTTCATCGTTTTCCTTGCTGTAGGCGGTGCCTGTCAGGAACAAGGGATCATTTATACCGCAAAGATTTATATATTGTCCGTCTCTTTCAATTAAAGTATTTTCATTCTGCATTATGTTTACATTGTTGTCCTCAAGAATTTTCAAAAGCTCATTATATTCCTTTGAAGCGGCTTCATGATTTCCCGTTACAAAGTAAACATCAATCTGCTCGGGCAGATTTTCAAGCAGCTTTTTTACATTATCCGTGCCTTTTCGCCGGGAGTCTATCAGGTCGCCCGTGATAACAATAATATCGGGTTCTGCTTTATTTATTTTTTTTATGAGCTGTTCCTGATTTTTGCCGAAGGACGCATTGTGCAGGTCTGAAATATGAACAATGGTAAAGCCCGAAAAGTTTTCTGAAATCCCGGAAGAATATATTTCATATTCCGTGCTGACAATCAGCGTATTGCCTGTATACAGATAAATTACACATATCAGCAGTAATATTGAAAATATGATTATTTTTCGTTTCATTGTAAATCTCCTTTCAGGGTATATCCGTTAAAACAAATAATACCACTCAGAAAAGAAAAAGTAAATATTATAAAGTTTTTATTTGCGGCTTTGCGGTTTATGTGTTATAATTAGAAAAAACACATAAAAGGAGCAGTTTTATGCCGTATCTCAGCACACATTTCAGAGAAAAAATAACTCCCGACGGGGAGCAGGTATATTTTGCAGTAAGTAAGGATGGATTGAAATGGGAGCCGCTTAACGGCGGTAAGCCCGTTCTTACAAGTAATCTGGGGGCAAAGGGTGTCCGCGATATAGAAATTATCCGCAAAAAAGAAGGCGGCTTTGTTATTCTCGCAACCGACCTTTGTATTGTTTACAGAATGGATGAAAATTACTGTGTTGACTGGAAGGATATAAATCACAACGGCAGTAAAATGCTTTCTTTCTGGGAAACGGATGACCTTATAAATTTCAGCGAACAGAAGCTGTTGTTTTTCGGCAGAGACGATTTCGGCTGCCTGTGGGCACCTGAAATTTACTTTGACGAGGAAAACGGAGAATATGTCATTCATTGGGGCTCCACCGTTGCCGAAAACGGGTTTGAGCATATGTCCGTATATTACACTAAAACGAAGGATTTTAAAGAATTTACACTTCCTGAGCTTTATTTCACAAAGGATAATGAAATCCTTGATTCTCATATAGTTAAGATTGGTGACACATATCATCTGTTCTATAAAAACTCGAATAATCCGCCTATGAATATGCACGAAACCTCAAAGAGTCTTTTTGGTCCATTTGAGCATGATGAAAAATTTGATGCCATTATGGATAAGCTCGGAAATCCCGGTGCATATGAGGCTGCGACAACCTATATTCTGCCTGACGGCAGATGGTGTCTGATGCTTGATTTCTTCGGCTGTGAAAAGGAAAAAATGGGATATGTGCCCTTTATTTCAGCTAAACCCGGAGATGCGGATTTTGTCAGAGCTGATGAGGAATTTTCTTTCCCCTACGGCTTCAAGCACGGCAGATTTATTGAGATAACAGACGAGGAGTATACAAGACTTATTAATCATTACGGTAATTAATTTGAAATAATCAATTAATTTTAGTAATGGTTAAGATGTTAAATTTTCATATCTCTTTTTTGCTGTTTTCGGTTGACTTGTTTTTAAAGTTGTTGATAATATATGTATTATTTAACATGTATTATTTAACGGAAAACGGTATTATCTATGAAAATGTTTATCTACGCGGCAAGGGAGTTTGACGAAATCGGTTATGCTGCCGAAGCTGCAGAAAAATACGGCTGCGAGTTCGGCTGGACCTCACAGTATCCCGATATGCACACAGCTGAGCTTGCAAAAGGCTGCGAGGCAATAAGCTTTACGCCCTGCACATTTGATTCTGAGCTTGTAAAAAAATTTTCCTCTCTCGGTGTTAAATATTTCACTTTGCGTTCAATAGGCTTTGAGCATGTTGATATGGAGGAATGTAAAAGACAGGGGATAAAGGTCAGCAACACGACCTATACCCCGAACGGCGTTGCAAACTATGCAATAATGCTTATGCTGATGTGCCTGAGAAATATGGCACATATACTGAAAAGAAGCGAGGTACAGGATTTTTCGCTTAAAGGTAAAATCGGCAAGGATATTTCCGCCTGTACGGTAGGAATTATCGGTACAGGCAGAATAGGTGCAACGGCAATAAAGCATCTGAGCGGATTTGGTTGTAAAATATTTGCATATGATGTTTTTGAAAATGAAGAAGTTAAAAAATATGCCGAATATGTTTCTCTTGATGAGCTTTTAGCTCAATGCGATGTTATAAGCATTCACGCTCCGTCCAATGAAGAAACTTTTCACCTTATAAACGATGAAAGTATAGCAAAAATGAAAAACGGTGTTGTGCTTGTCAATACGGCAAGGGGTACTATCATTGACACACCTGCATTAATACGAGGTATAGAAAGCTCAAAAATAGGTGCGGCAGCATTGGATGTGCTCGAAAAGGAAGACGGTCTGTATTATCACAACCGCGCAGGAGAGGTTATTGTAAATCACGAAATGGCAATTCTTCGTTCATATCCGAATGTGATTTTAGCCCCGCACACCGCCTTTTATACGGACGAGGATGTGCAGTCTATGATAGAGCACAATTTTGAAAGTCTTTATCTGTTTGAAACAGGCAAGGACAATACACTTGAAATCAAATAAGGAGATATATAAAATGGATATCAAAGTAACAAAAAATCCCAATCCTCAGCCCAAGCCCGATGAAAATAATCTCGGCTTCGGTCTTACATATACTGACCATATGTTTTTGATGGATTATAACAGAGAAGAAGGCTGGCATAATGCAAGAATCGTTCCCTTCGGACCTTTGCCCATTCATCCTGCCGCAGTAGTTCTTCACTATGCAACTGAGGTTTTTGAAGGTCTCAAGGCATACAGAACTGCAGATGGCGCTGTTCAGCTTTTCAGACCTATTGAAAATGTGAGAAGAATGAACAATTCAGCCGAAAGAATGTGTCTGCCCACACTCGACGAGGACGATGCAATGCAGGCTATCCTGGAATTTGTAAAGCTCGAAGAGGATTTTGTTCCGCATAAGGACGGCACATCACTTTATATCCGTCCTTATATGTTCGCAAGTGAAGCAAACCTCGGTCTTCACGGCATAAAGGAAGCTGTGTTCGCAATTATTGCTTCTCCCAGCGGAAGCTACTATGCAGAGGGCATCAACCCCGTTTCAATTATGATTGAAACTGAGGATGTAAGAGCTGTAAGAGGCGGTACGGGCTTTGCAAAGTGTGGCGGTAACTATGCCTGCTCTACCCGTGCCGGAGAGAGAGCAGAAAAGCTTGGTTACTCTCAGGTGCTCTGGCTTGACGGTGTTCATCAGAAGTATGTTGAAGAGGTCGGCTCAATGAATGTTATGTTCAAGATAAACGGCAAAATTATCACTCCCGACCTTATCGGCACTGTTCTCCCCGGTATCACAAGAAAATCAATTCTCGAAGTTCTCAGAGAAGAAGGCTATGAGATTGAAGAACGCAGAATAAGTGTTGATGAAATTATAGAAGCACTCGAAAATGGCGAGCTGGAAGAAGCCTGGGGCTGCGGTACTGCCGCTGTTATTTCACCTGTAGGCAAGCTTGCATATAACGGCAAGGTATATGTAATCAATGACTGTAAAATCGGTGAGCTGACACAGCACCTTTACGATACCCTGACAGGTATACAGTGGGGTAAGCTTCCCGATACTCACAACTGGATAGTAAAGCTTTGATAAAGGGGCTGTATAAATCCACACGAAAGTGTGCTTTATGCAGCCTTTGTATATTGAAAAAAATAAAGATTTGTATTATACTGTTATTATATCAAGGAGGTATTCTTATGAAATATTTTTTATTTGCTTTGCTTTTAATTCTTGCAGTGGTTGTTTTGCTTATTTGTGTTGCCGTTATAAAAGCGGTAACAAACAAAAAGACTGTATCGGATAAAAAGGCGGCTATCAGCTGGACAAAGGAAGAGGAAGCCGAGTATGCTCACTGTCTTTCCGAAATGGTAAAGGTGCCCACTCTCTCAAAGAAAAAGGGTGAGGACTATTCCGAATTTTTAAAGCTTCAGACTGTTATGTCCGAGCTTTTCCCCAATATCTTCACAAAGCTTGAGGCGCATCATATTGACGGTAATATGCTTTTCCGTTGGGCAGGTAAGGATTCTTCAAAGGAAGGTATTCTGCTTATGGGACATCAGGATGTTGTTCCTGCCGAGGAAAAGGAATGGGAAAATGATCCTTTCTCAGGTCTTATTGAAGACGGCGTTGTCAAGGGCAGAGGTGCTATGGACTGCAAGAGCACTCTTTGTGCCGAATTTGCCGCAGTCGAAGAATTACTCAAGGAGGGCTTTGTTCCCGAAAGAGATGTATGGCTTGCTTCATCCGTAAACGAAGAAAATTCGGGCGGCGGTGCCGAGACACTTGTTGAGTATCTTTTGTCAAAGGGCATCAGACTTTCCTGTGTTATGGACGAGGGCGGTGCAGTTATGGAAAATGCCTTCCCCGGTCTGGAGGTTCCCTGTGCGGCTATCGGTCTTGTTGAAAAAGGCTTTGTAAATCTCAAAATTATTGCAAGAGGAAAGGGCGGTCACGCTTCAACTCCTCCCAAGAACACACCCATCGTAAGACTTTCAAAGTTTATCTGTGAGGTCGAAAAGAGTGAGCCCTTCACAAAGGCATACACAAGTCCCATCCCCGAGATGTTCGACAGCATTGCACCCTATATGACCTTCCCGCTTCGTCTTGTGCTGAGCAATATGTGGCTGTTCAAGGGTGTGGTTAAAAAGGTTTTGCCGATGCTCTCATCAATGGGCGGTGCATTCCTTTCCACAACCTGTGCATTCACAATGTCTGACGGCTCCTCGGCTCCCAATGTTTTGCCTGACTATGCATATGTTATCTGCAACATCCGTCCCTCCGTGCATCAGAATGCCGAAGAATCCGTTGCAGTTCTCAGAGAAATTGCAAAGAAATATGACCTCGAGGTTGAGGTTATGTTCAGCCGTGATGCATCCAATACATCATCTATGGACAGCAAGGAATATGCATACCTTAAAAAATGTCTCAACGAGTGCTTCCCCGATGTTGTTGTAACACCCTATCTTATGACAGGCGGTACGGATTGCCGTCAGTTTGAAAGAGTGTGTGATAACTGTCTGAGATTTACCCCCACAAGACTTACAAATCAGCAGCTTGCAGCAATGCACGCCGCAAACGAAAATATAGGAGTTTCGGCACTTGCAGAGGCTGTCAAGTTCTACAGATACTTTATTGAAAAGCAGAGCTGATAATCTTTTTCGGGAGATGCTGTTATGAAAAAAATAAGTATACTTGTTTTTGTTATCTCAATATTTGCTTGCCTTTTTGCCGTGAATTCCTATGCTGTAACCTGTTCGGAAAGCTCTTTTTCAAACAGGGAAGATCATGAATACACTTACTATTGGGCAGAGGTTACAAACTCTTTTCTCGTTGATTGCAAAGATAATACACTTATGCGTTTTCAGTATGATGATATTTCGGACAAAATGTTTGCCGAGTATTACACTTATGATTATAAGTTCGTTTCCTCCAAGGAAATCAAAGCAGAGCTTCCTCTTTTCGGCGGATTTTATGCGAGTGATGACTACTATTTTGTGCTTACGGGAAAAACAAATCCCAATGAAAGTGCATCTGTTGAGTGCTTCAGAATAACAAAGTATGATAAAAGCTGGAACAGAATAAAATCGGTCGGCTTGTATGACTGTAATACAACAGTTCCCTTTGATGCGGGAAGTGCCCGTTTTTCCGAATGCGGAGATTATCTTATTGTCCGTACCGCACACGAAATGTATACAAGCTCAGACGGATTAAATCATCAGGCTAATGTAACAATAGAGCTGAATATGAGCACAATGCAGATAACCGATTATCTCACCGATGTGCTGAATACGGGATACGGTTATGTCAGTCACTCATTTAATCAGTTTATTGAAACGGAAAACAATAACATTATTGCGGTTGACCACGGAGACGCTTATCCACGCTCAGTTTGTCTGATCAGATATTACTCGGATGCTTCTGACGGTACATTTACTCCATATTGGTCAAATACCTGTACGGTTACAGATATGCTTCCCATATACGGAAATACAGGCGCTAATTATACAGGCTGTACGGTTGGCGGCTTTGAAATATCACCATCCGCATATATTGTTGTCGGAACATCTGTTGTGCAGAATGCAGAGCATTTTTATGACGATGTTCAGAATGTTTATGTTTCTTCACTTTCAAAAACAACAGGTAAGGTGACACTTACTTATATAACGGGCTACACAGACAAATCTGCCGGTGTGCCGTATCTTGTTAAGCTTTCAGACAGCTCATTTCTTCTTATGTGGGAAAAGGACGGCTATGTGTATTACACAAAGCTTGATGCTGCGGGGGCTGTTGTCGGTAAAACATACAAAATGAAGGCATCTCTTTCAGACTGTGAGCCTTTGCTTGTGAGCGGAAAAGCTGTATGGTATGTATGCAGTGAAAACAAGGTTGATTTTTATTCAATAAATACCAAAACGCTCAGTGAAACAAAAAAATTCTCTGTTGACAGAGGACACAAATATAAGGTCACCTCCTCAGACGGGACTTATGTCAAGCTTTCCTGTTCAGAATGCGGTAAAAAGCAATCGGGAAATGTTCCGTCTGCATATGAGTTATATTCAATCCGTGAGCTGGGCTGCGGATATTATTCGCAGGACTATGTAGGCAGTCTGTCTGCATTGCATCCCGGAGATGAATTGCTGATATGGCCTATTTCGACTTCTTCGGATTTGGCTGATACTGTTTTTGCTGTTTCGGATACATCTGTAGCAACGGTTACTGAAACTGAATTTTTCGGCAGTAAGGCATATAAGGTTAAATTTATTAAGGCAGGAAGCGTTAAATTATCGTACTCCTCTGAATATCTGTCTGAATACGGCTGCGAATATACCGTAACTGTCAAGCATTCATACGATTCGGGTAAGGTTACAAAAAAGGCTACCTGTTCTGCAACGGGTGTTAAAACATATACCTGTACTGAATGCTCTGCTACAAAAAAGACAACTATTGCGAAAAAGGCACATACCTACACAAATGCTTGTGATAAGACCTGTAATGTGTGTTCTGCAACCCGAACAATCAGCCATTCATACAAAACAACCACAACAAAAGCAACGCTTACCGCAAACGGAAGAGTAAAAACAGCGTGTACGGTCTGCGGTTATGCTAAGACAAATAAGGTTGTATACTATCCGAAGACATTTACACTTTCCGCAACAAGTCTTACATACAACGGAAAAGTGAGAACTCCTACTGTTACTGTTAAGGACTCAGCGGGAAATGTGCTGAAAAAAGATACGGATTATACCGTAACTTATGCTTCAGGCAGAAAGAATATCGGAACATACAAGGTTACCGTAACAATGAAAGGTAATTACAGCGGAACAAAAACACTTACATTCAAGATTAATCCCATTAATATTTCCTCTTGTACCGTAAAGCTCTCCGCAACAAGCCTTACATATAACGGAAATGTAAGAACACCCGCCGTTACCGTAACTAATCAATACGGCACAAAGCTTACCAAGGACACTCACTACACCGTAACATATGCTTCAGGCAGAAAAAATGTGGGCACTTATAAGGTTAGTGTCAAAATGATTGGTAATTATACAGGTACAAAGACACTCACATTCAAAATAAATCCGATTGATATTTCAAAGTGTACCGTAAAGCTTTCATATATAAGCTATACATATAACGGCAGTGTAAAAACACCGGTCGTTACCGTAACTAATCAATACGGCACAAAGCTTACAAAAGACAAACACTATACCGTAACATACGCAAGCGGAAGAAAATTAGTCGGTACATACAAAGTAACCGTTAAAATGATAGGCAACTACACGGGTACAAAAACATTAACATTCAAAATCAACCCGCCCAAAACCACAGTTGCTTCACTTAAAGCAGGCACAAAGAGTATAACTGTTAACCTTAATAAGAAAACAACCCAAGTTACAGGCTATCAGATTCAGTATTCAAGAAACAAGGATTTCACAAACGCAAAAATCAAGACGCTCACAAGCAGCAGCACGGTAAAAACAACATTAAGCGGTCTTACTGCAGCAAAGACTTACTATGTAAGAGTAAGAACATACAAGACTGTAAACAATGTGAAATACTATTCCGGCTGGTCTCAATATAAGTATGTGAAAACCAAATAAAAAAGACTATTAAATAAAGACAAAAAACAAGCCTATCTTTTCCCGATAGACTTGTTTTTTTATATATAGAAAGTTGCTCGCAAAGAAAGCAATTTGCTTATATCAATAAACATCTACAGCCCCGGATTGGGGGAGGAGGTTGATAAATCGTAAGATTTTTTCTTATTCATTTCTACTGATTTTACAATCCGAATTCGATTTTTTAATTTTCTGTAAGTGACAAAATAAGATCAGCAGTAAACATTTCACTGTCTGTTTTAAGCAACAGTTCACCGTTGTATTTCTGACTTACATTTTTTATATTTTTAAGTCCGATTCCGTGCACTTTTGTATCTTTTTTTGTCGTTTTGAATATTGAGTTTTCTTTTTTCAGATTTGTCGGCAAAATAGGATTTGTTACAGTAAGAATCAATGTTTGATTCTTAACACCGCCCAAAACAGATATGATTTTTTCTTCTTCGTGCGGCATTTTAGCACAGGCTTCTATCGCATTATCAATAAGATTACCAACACAGATACACATATCCTTACCCTCTATGCCTTTTTCGGGAATCATACCGGAAAAATCAATTTTAGTATTGTACTTCTCGGCATCCTTGCTTTTTATATTGAGCAATGAATTCACAACAGGATTTCCCGTTGAAAACATATTTATTGCTCCCGAAGTTTCCTGTGTCAGCTTTTCAAAATAATTCTTTGCAGCATCAATATCCCCTTGTTCAAACATGGAATTTATAACAATCATATGGTTTTTATAATCATGGCGGAAACTTCTTAAGGCTTCATCTGAGCGTGCAATATTTTCAGAATATACAATCTGCTCATTAAGCCTTTGCAAAATAGCATTCTGTGTATAGATAAGACGGAAAATACGAATAAAAAGAAATGAAATACACACACATATCATACAGGCAGAAACAGCATAAAGAAAATCGTACCATGTGCTGCTGATTCCGAACTCTTTATAGTAGCAAGTAAGCTCAAACAACAACAATGCACCAATCATCCATTTCGGCACTTCTTTAAAAGCAGCAGCAAGAATATTCACATCAGCTTTTACGGGAAAACACTTAATTGCGGCAAAAATACCGCCGAATAAAAAAATATTAAATATAAGTTCGGCAGTAATTGAAGCATCAAAAACGGGTGCAACAAAAGACCACAGCATATCAACCGTAAAAATATAAATAAAAACCACAGCAAGAGTTTTTAACAGCGACGGCTTTCTGAAGCATATAAAAATTACCGCTATATAAAAGAAATTGGAAATGGCATCAAGCAACTCATATGTAAAAGAAAAACGGGAGATTAAAAAAATATGTGCTGCCAGACTGTATATGGCAGGGATGACTATACAGATAACAGTTCTTATTTTTCCGGGATGTGTGTTAAAAGAAAAAATATTCTTAAATATGCTTAAAATACTCAATATTGCAAAGATATCCTTTGTGAGATACAATACACATTCAATAATTCTCAATTAAAGCAACACCCCTTTATTAATTACCTGTTAAACTTCAGAAAATTTGCATATTTTTCATTAAAATCAGCAAGACGGCGACGGCTGATAATTACTTTTTCACCATTCTGCATGTAAATTTCATTGCCGTTTTTTCTCTGTATAAATTTCATATTAACAATAAATTGTCTGCGGGTTTTAAAAAAGGCATCGCTTCTTATTTCCTGCTCAAAAGTTGCCAATGATTTGTGTGATTCTACAGAAAAATCTTCAAAGCGAACAATGGTTCTTCTTTCAACCACTTCAATATACATAATATCGGTAGACTTAGCGTAATAAGGCTCATGCTGTCCGGTAATTTCAAGCATGCACTCATTTTTAAATTTATTTTCAAGAGCAACCAATGCTTCCGCAAGTTTTTTCGGGTTTACGGGCTTTAACAGAAATCTGAGTGCATCAACCTCATACCCTCCTGTTGCATATTCAAGAAACGCAGTTATAAAAATGATTGCCGCGACGGAATTTTTCTTGCGGAAAATTTTTGCTGCTTCAACACCGTCAATATCGGGAAGCTTGCAATCAAAAACAACAAGATCATATATTTTTTCAGATTCCAGAAATGAAGTTGCATTTGAATATATATCGATATCAGAAATCAGAAGACTGTGCGGCATATAATTTTCAAGCATAAGCTTCAGTTGTACAGCCTCTTTTTCATTATCTTCACAAATAGCAATATTCAAAAAAACTCCCCCTTAATATTATTCTATCATAGTTCTTTCGGAAAGAAAACCGAAAATATATGCAATTTTTGATATTTTACAAAATTTTATAAAAGAATTACAATAGGGTGTGTCGTGAATGGTCGAAAAACAGTACCCGAATGGCAAATTGTGTCTGTTTTTTTGTTTGACAGGGAAGAAAATATAATATAAAATTAGTTAATAAGATGCCAAAGGAGGATTTTTATGAAGACATTTAATAAATACTTAGCGTACTTTATTTGTACAATTATGTTTTTATTGCTTTTTGTTCCTACATTTGCAAATGCAGCAGATACCGAACCTCAGCCACCTTTCAACACATCTTTTCAGCAAGGTGACATAATCGAATTCGGTTCTTATCCGCAAACACTTGTTACCGATGAAGCTCTCAAGGAAGAACTGAGCTGGTATATTGAAGATGATATGTGGCAGTCTCTCGGCTGGTACCAAGGAACAGGAAAGGCCGGCACTATGTATAAAACCGATACTGCCCGATTCTGCGATATTGATTATTACGGTGAAAAATACAGAGCAGTAGTTTTTACCGCATACCGCGCTTACGAAACCTTCAGCTTACCCAACGCTTCATATCAGTCGCCAATCGGCTATACAACGGGAAACATATATTTCTTTAAATTTGAGCCTATAAAATGGCGCATACTTGATCCGGCAAACGGACTTCTTCTCGCGGAAGCTATTCTTGATGCACCTGCATATTCCAACACTGTGTTCCGTACAGATGATTATATAAATTTTTCTGATGCGGAAAATACTCGTTATTGCAGCAACTGGGAATACAGCTCCTTGCGTAGTTTTCTTAACAGTACTTTTCTTGACACGGCATTTACCGATATTGAGCAGTCACTTATAGGCGAAACAGAGCTCGCTAATACTGTTGTGTCAAACGGTAACAGTGAATATTCGGGTAACAATACCTTTGACCGGGTTTTTATTCTCTCAACGAAAGAAATCGGTTATGATGAATATTACGGTCTGACAAACTCCCTCAGAATAAAGAACGGCACTGATTACGCACAGATGCATGGTCTGTTTTCAGGCAACAAAGAACTTGGTACGGCAGCTATGTATTATCTGCGCGATCCTGCTTCATCAGGTACTGTTGCATATGTTTCTGAAAACGGTGTTATTTCTTCAAGCGTAAATACCTTCAGTCAGGACACCGGTGTTGTGCCTTCTGTTTGTATGAATCTTGAAAGTTTTGAACAGTTAGACCTTTATGACGGAATAAATATCAATTTCAATGACGGCGTTCTCACCATTTCAGGCAACGGTGTTTTGCCTGACAGAAGTAAATCTGTTACTGATCCTCTTGCACTCTATACCGAAACTGCAGCAGCTGTGATTATAAAAGACGGAATAACAGAGGTTTCTGAAAATGCATTCAGAGATTTTATCGGCTTGAAAACCGTTATTCTTGAGGGTAACACGGTTTTACAAAACAACAGCTTTCCCGATTCGTTCCAGTTGTCAACCGTTATAGTTAAAGACAATGTAACAATAAACGGCAATCCCTTTGCCCCCGATATTTTCTATATAAATATATTCAGACCGGACTCTGCCAATCTTACATATGAAAGTTTGGCGCAAGGTGTTTCGGACTATAGCTATTCATATTCCGGCTCGAATGTAAATGTATCGGGTAATGTTACATTGAATACCTATGAATTTTTTGATTTAATGGCTGTGCTTTGCGGTGATTTCGAAAATATTGAAACTGTTTCATTCGATTCCTTTACATCTGCAGACCTTATTTTCTATACATATGACAGCACAACGGGAGAAAAAACAATGATTCCCGATTCTGTTATTGCAGATGCTGTTTTTAGCGTTGAAGTTTTGGTTGACGGTGCAACTGAAAAGGTAAGCTTCAATGAATTCTGCGATATGGCAGCAGAAGGCAGTCTTGATGAATTTTACCTTATAACCGCTTCGGAAACCGTGGGAGAAATAGAAGATACTGAAATGGAAATAAACTCCTTTTCTGATATCATTGAATATGCCCTGAAATGGATAGTAAGTCTGCTTAATAAGCTTTTCTCACTGTTTTCAAAACTAAGAAGATAAACATATAGTTTTAAACATACGGATGTGAAAATTTTTTGATTTTCACATCCTCTTTTTTTGCCCTGTTTTACCATTGAAACACGCTTTTGCTACCGTTCACACCTCCTCGGGTTGACAAAGTAATATGTGAGGGGTAAAAAATAATTGTACTGTTTTTACAGTTTGATTTTATTTTAAAGAAAGAGGGATAAATTAAGTGCATTCAAAAAAAATACTTCGTGCTTTTTTTGCAGTTTGTCTGTTCGTTCTTATTCTCGGATTGATTGCATGTTCGTCTTCCGATGATATTGATCTAACCGATAGTTCAGATATTACAGCAGAAAACACTCTGAAAGACACACAAACGACTTCGGACTCAGCCACAGATAAAAATCCGGAATCTACAAACGAAAACTCGGAATCAACAACAGCCGATGGACAAAATTCTGATAATAGTCAGACATCATCACTTAATGTTGATATGACAAAAAAAGGTACAATCAGTTCAAAAAACAAGGATATAAATAAATCTGTAATATTATTTAACAATCAGAAATATTATTTTCCCATAATAGCAAAAAATTTCTTTAACAAAAGCTGGAGCTGTAACGGCAAGACTTGTGATAAAAGCATCCTGAAAAACATAGGCAACAATCTGGTTTTATCGCATTCAAGCGGTGAAAAAATCAAGGTACAGGAGGTTTATGCTTTTGACAAAGAAAATAATTATCAGCCGGAAATACTGATAAACAGAATAGTGCTTGAAGGCACAAAATCTAAGAACAGTACATTTTGGGTATTACCCGGCGGTATAACAGCTCAGAGCACAGCCGCAGATGTTATTGCAGTCTATGGCAATACAAACGGTAACAAAAATTTTTCTAAATGTTCATACAATTCTGAAAATAAAATATCATATTCATCACAAAAGAAATCAGGCATAAGCTATGTTTTCACTTTTAACAGTGACGGTTCTATTGATTCTGTTGAAGTTTCTGTGTCGAAAAAGAAGCTTCAGACGCCTGTTGTATATAAAAATGAATATTTCTCCGTAAGCTTACCCGGATACTGGCGAGGCAGATTTTATGTTGATAATTCTTCACCAAGACATTTTGAATTCAGATTTATTGAAGGCGGGCATATATTCACTGTTTATTTATTAAGCAAAAATGAGCCTTTTGAATATCATGCAAATAATATTCTTTTCGGTACTATATCAAAATCCGGCACTTCTTTTGATGCTGTGTTTGAAAAACCCTCGGATTATCCTGTTGAAGAAAATTTTTCCGCTGAATACGATAATCTTATAGGCGGAATTAATATCAATGTGCTTTCTGATTGTTTATCCGCAGCAGGCGATTACAGTTATAAAAAAGTAAATTACAGCAAATATAAAGGTAAGACGTATGCTGAAGAGTTTGATACACACGGATATTATCTCGATATTGAAAATGTAAATTTTTCAGAAATAACATTTTCTTATTCTTATGTGTCAAATACAAAAATAAATGTAATGGAAAATGTCAGCGTTGTAATGTCACACGGTAAAGGCTATTTTGATTATGCTGAAGACGGATGGGGAAATCTTTGTGAAGGCTATATCCGATTAGATGGTGATACTGCTTATGTTTCAATTACCTCCGACACACAGCCAGGAACATATTTCACATTAAACACCAACGGTGAGAAAAAACTCCCAAAATTTGTTGCCAAATCCACAACAAAAGAAGAACCGACCGAGGAAAAAACAACACAAAAGGAAACTACAGAACCGTTTACTCAAAGCAACAAAAAAAGTAAACTTGTTGTTGATTCCTCTATAAAAAAGCACATCAACTGGACTGTTGCAGATTTGGAAAATGCATACGGAACCGATTATACCATAGAAGAGTTCTATCTTAAATATACAGACGATGTTGTATTCCATCTCGCCATGGGTAACAACATCTCCGATGCCACTGTCTATGTAATTTATCTGACCGGTGATTACAACATCGGACACGGACTCACCCCCAACATGACCGGCCCTGAGGTTCTTGAAGCATTCGGAGTTTCACCGGATGAACAAGTTGAACCGGGTTATGACGGCACATATTTTCTAAAAAAAGAATTTGATGGCTATGCTTATTCATACGTATGGTACAGCGATTTCAACGCTGTTGCTGATTATGTTTGCATCGGAAAGCAATAATCACCCGTACAAAAAAAGTAAAAGGAAATTTTTAATATGTTGATATGTTCAAATTGTAACAAAGAATATGATGATAACGAAACACTCAGAGTCTGCCCATTCTGCGGTGGTGAGCTGATTGAAAAGAATGAAGAAGCTCCTGTTATAGCTGAAGCTGTTACTGAAGAAGCTGTTACTGAAGAAGCTGCTGCCGAAAAATCTACTGAAGAAAAAAAGTGCAGCAAATGCGGTTCCATTGTCTTAAGCGGTGAAAATTTCTGCATCAGATGCGGTACTCCGGTAAATTCAGCTGAAACATCACAGAAAAACGGAAATATACTTTCAGAGTGTGACAGTCCACTTTCCCTTAAAGAACGTTTGCAGGAAATTCTGAATGACATATTTAATCTGAATAAAATTTCGCAGTTCTTATATAAATATGCCTTTATCTTTGTATTTATATATCCTGTATCTTTAATTGTCTGCAGATTCTTTTCAAATGATTTTTCAGAAGTATTAAACCAAATATCAAATATCACATTTTATCTGTATTATATTGGTTTGTTTGCACTATATGCAAAGAAAAATTATCTGTTTATGCTCATAGCTGTCTTTCTCAGAGCACTGAATCCTGTTTTTGCTATGATTCAGACAAACCTATCTTTTGCGCATGTAAGCAAGCTGGCAATAATGGCTGTATTCCTGTTTTGCCTTTTCAAAGAATTCAGTGAAACTCAACAGTACAGGGATATTTTAGCAAAATTGAAAATAGATATAATAACTTGCCCGAATTGTAATTCAAAAATCAGCAAAAGCAGCAGCTTCTGTTCAAAATGCGGATATAAAAAGGAGGATATAATATGATTTGCCCTTTTTGCGGTGAGGTTGTAAGAGAAAATGCTTATTTCTGTTCCTCATGCGGTAAAAAAATCAATGTTACGCCTGAAGAAAAAGCCAGAAATAAAAAAATGAAAATTCTCGCAATTGCAGCAGCTGTTATTGCTGTTATCATTGCAATAATCAGTATCATTGTGCCCAAATCAACAAAATGCGACAGCTGCGGTAAAAGATTTGCTGAAGACACTAAAGATTATTCATATATTGCAACACACGGTGTCTGTTCAAAATGTTACACTTCTGTATGGGAGGACTTCTGGCTTGGTTGAATGATATCAAGATAAATGAAAGACGAAAGAAGATGTGCCGATGAGCAGTTAAAAAATAAAAAATTTATAAATACAGTTATTTTTTTACTATCAGTCAGCGGCAATTATATTGCTGTCGTTAATTATAAATACCTGAAAAAAATAAAAAATGAAATGAGGTTAAATTTATGAAAAAATTATTTGCATTACTGTTGGCAGTAACCATGCTGTTTCTTTTAGTTTCTTGTACAAAAGATGAAAATAATACAAATACAGATAGTGAAACCACAACAAGTCAGACTCAAAGCTCTGAAAACAACGATAGTGAAACCATCGAATCAGAACCTGTGGTGGATAAAATTGTAAACGAAGACGGTGAAGAATTTATTGTTGATATTTCAAACTACGGTAAAGTCAAGGAAGACGCAGCAGCTATCAGTGACAATAAATTTGAGCTTGCAGGAACAACATACACATTCCCGATTAAAATGTCCGAATTATTTGACAATGGTTGGAAGCTTAGCGACGGATATGAATATCAAACCGAATTTGATGCAAACACACAAACAAGCTTAATCAGCTATTACTTAGTTCATGAAAGCGGAATTAAGATTATTTTAGGGCAGATAACTAACGATTCTGCAGAGAAAAAGGATATAAAAGATTGTATTCTTACTCGTTTCAGTATTGACACATATTATCTGGAAACAGATGCTGACTTTGTTCTTCCCGGCGGTATAGTACCGATGTCTACTGCTGCAAATATACTTGAAGTTTTTGGAAATCCGAATACTACAACCGACTTCACAATGTACAGTTATAGTATGGATGACCAACTTACATATTCAAAACATGCTTCCAGCAATATTAGTTATTCCTTCAAATTCAATGATGACGGAACTCTTTACTCTGTTCATATTAACTACGCAGTATAAATAACAGTAAGTGCCGGTCATTGAAAAATGTTCGGCACATCTATACTTTTAATTTCCCGATATTAAAACAATATTCGACAATATCAGATATTGCTTAACATATTAAATAAAGGAAAATGTATTAGATGGAAAAGGAAAGATTCATTGACCGATTAAAGCGTGCCGACGGATGGATTTGGATTTTGTTTGCCGGTTTTATAATCGCCGGATTGTTTCTTATAATCGGCGGCAGTAAAATATATTCCTCAAATAAGGGAACCGAGACAGGAACAATTGCAATAATTTGCATTGCATTAGGTGTTATTTGTGAAGTGTTATTCATTAGTATGGGTATAGTAGTTCCGTTCATTCAATGGAAAAAAGGAATTACAGCAGAAAGTAAGCTTGTCTGGCAAAGCGGTATTCTGACCGCTGATATCATCAAAAAAGATATTACGGCAGATAAAAGAACAAAGACAATCGGTTACTTTGTCTTTACGGGATTATTGTTACTGTTAGCTGTTTCGATTGTTGTTTTTTCTGAGGAGATAGACATTGGTGCATTTATTATAGCAGTTTTACCGTTTGTAACCCTTTTTCTCGCTATAAAAGAAATAATTTCAGCAAAAAAAATTGCGGTTATCGTATTGAAGAGGATCGTGTAATCCGCACAGAGATAAAAACTACCTTTGATGCGATTGATGCTGTTACTAATCATTTGCCGACAAAAACACCAACAATTTACTTTGAAAAATACGGCGAATATCCTGTGGATTGTATGCAGATTCATGCATATTATCCTCCTGAGCAGATTGTTGCCTTAATAGGGAGCGGAGAAGAGGTTTATATTGTATTTTCTCAAAATAGCAATAAAATCTTACATATTTATCGCAAGAAATTCTGGAGTTTAGAGAAAAGATAATTTGCTTAACTTTTATGGTTATCAATATAAAGGGGGATTTTTTAACGGAAAAATCATGTTTTTTTGTAATCTAAATTATTAAAGAAAGAAGATGTTTTTATGCAAAACAAAATCAAGAAAATACTTTCAGTTTTTCTTGCAACATTGATGATTTTAAGTATTGTTCCCGTAACACAGCTTATGCCGACAGCAAAAGCGGCAACTCGAGAATATTTTTTCCCCGTTAAAAATGGCAAGTTAGCTTATCTGTATGGCACAACTTCATCTTATGGCATAGACGATTTTCATTATGGTATAGATATTCATTATACTGATGATACTACAATATATGCAGCTTATGGCGGAGAGGTTGAAAGTGTTGGTTGGAGCTCTTCGACAGCAGGTTATCGTGTGTGTATTAAGCAGGATGATGGATTATACGCAATATATTGTCATTTGGCTGGAGATAGTGGTCGAGTAACTGAGGGGCAAAGAGTAGAAATGGGAACTCCCATCGCAACAATAGGTAATACAGGTGGCAAATGGGCAGTTCATTTACATTTTGAAGTCAGCGCATCTAAATATTGTTCAACATCAAACTCTATTAATGTCAACCCCGTTTCATATGAGAATGCTCAACTTCTAAATCCAAAAGAAAGTGCTTACTATGGCGATTGTAACAATTCCACTGCAAAGTATGGCACAGTTAAATATAGAACAAGTCTTCATGAATGTTCATACGGCTCAAACTATCTCTGCAAAACCTGTAATGCAGTTAACCCCTCAAAAATCACAACAATGTCAGACACTGCTTATATTGTTGTATCAGATAATCCGATATGCAGAATTGCACCATATAACACATTCAATGATAATACAGTCAGAGTAAAAAAAGATGATATTGTTACCGTTACCGGTAAAATGACAAATGCAAGTAATAAGCTATGGTATCGCTTGAGTGACGGCAAATGGATTTATTCGGAGCACATAAAACCTTATAGTGTTACATATACGGATATCGCCGACGGTTGTTATCGTCTTAAAAATGTATATACACAGAAATATCTTATTGTTGACAGTGGCGACGGCTCAAACAAAAAAAATGTTTCCGTGTGGCCCTTGGTTGAATCTGCCACAGAAGAAAAATGGAATCTTACTGAGGACTCTTTAGGCTTCAGGATTCATACCGCTCTCAGTTCAGGCAGAGTGCTCAATCCTTACGGTACTACAGTTAATGCGGGAAACAATGTTAATATATATGATTTAATTGCCAATGATACAACTCAGAGATGGAAATTCCAGAAAGTAAGCGGCGGTTATGTTGTAAGAAATGTTTCCAATCCGTCATGTGTTCTCACAATTGAAAACGGCTACAATGCGTGTGTTAAAAACTTCGTCAGCGGGGATACAACGCAGATATGGATAATTGAACCCGTCACAGGTTGCTCACATACTTACAATAGTGGAACAATCACCAAAAAAGCTACTTGCACAACAACGGGAGTAAAAACATATACTTGCACAAAGTGTGGTACTACAAAAACAGAAACTATTTCTGCAACCGGTCACAATTTCGGAAGTGGTACTGTCACCAAAAAAGCTACCTGTACTGAAGCAGGGGTAAAAACATATACATGCACGAGGTGCAGTACAACAAAAACAGAAACTATTTCTGCAACCGGCCACAATTTCGGAAGCTGGGTTGTTACAAAAAATGCAACCTGCACATCAACAGGTACAGAGCAAAAAACATGTTCCGGTTGCGGTAAGCATGAAACCCGAAGCATAGAAAAAACAAAACATAACTACAAATCAAAAACAATTGCACCCACATGCACCGATTATGAAAAGATTCAGTATGTTTGTGAAATATGCAATCACACATACTACAAATACTCAGAAGATAATTATTCAATATGGAGTGAAACCAAACCTACAGGTGTTGATGAAACACTTATTGAATCAAAAACACAATATAGGTATTCTGATTATGAGACAAAAACTTCTTACGAAACATCATTAAGCGGTTATACAAAAATCAGCAATTCGTGGGAGAAAACAAATACGGGCTCAGTACAATATGTAAAAAATTGGCCCTCAGGTTTCAGCACTTCAAACAGTCAGTATTCTGCTTACAATAAGTCAGCAAAATCAGCTTATGAAAATACAACAAATAAACTTGTTGTAACAGGTGAACAGATCAGCGGATACTTGTATTATCATTGGTGCCGCGGAACTTACACAAGCGGACCGAAAAACCGCAAATCAACCGCTGAATATACTTCTGAATGTAATGCTTTTCACGCCTTTTTCAGCACAACAGCTCCCAACGGATTAAGTGCTGCAGGAGATGGAAGTTATCAATATTCAAACGGAAGCTGTTGTAAGGATAGTTACTGGTACTTCTATATTCCTGTTTACACTCAGACCTATTCTGAATACAAAAATCTGTTTACATATGAAAGATGGACAAATTGGTCTGATTGGGGAGACACTGTTTACAGTTCAACATCAACCCGAAAAGTAGAAACAAGAACAGTATATCGCTATATAAACAGTAAATTAGGTTCACATGTTTATGATAATGCTTGCGACAATACCTGCAACAGTTGTGGTACAACAAGAAGTATCACACACACTTACTCATCAGCAAGCTGCACCTCTCCCGCAACCTGCGTAATCTGCGGTACAACTAACGGCAACACACTCGGTCACACATACACCAACGATTGCGACGAAAGCTGTAATGTTTGTGACGAAGCAAGAACAATTACGCACAATTATGTGCGTGAAACAGATACAAATACATACATCTGTTCTGTTTGCGGTGATAGTTATACGGAAAAAGCAGAAGCTGTTTTTAACAATAGCGATAAAGCAAAATTAGACGATAACATCTTACATATGATTCCCGGTGTAACATTAAATGAGCTTTTAAGCTCTGCTTCTGATGGTACATATATCAAAGATAGCAATGGAAATCTGATTTCAGATACAGCTCTTCCCGGAACAGGTATGACACTTGTGTTGCCTGATAACAACGAATATACAATTATTGCCTATGGTGATGTTGATGGTGACGGTGCAGTCAAAGCAGCAGATGCAAGAAGTGCTCTTCGTGCTGCTGTCGGACTTGACAGTCTTGCAGAGTGCGCAAAAACAGCAGCAGATCTTGCAGAAACATCCGAAGAGAAGAAAATCACTTCTGCGGATGCACGATATATTCTTCGTGCTGCAGTTGGTCTTGAAAGCATAAAAGATTGGTTTAGTGCCCTTTAATTAAACTGCAAATAAAACGGAAAGGCGGAATCGGCAACGGTTCCGTTTTTCCGTTTTAAATAAAACTTTCTTGCACTATTTTTTTATATACAACATCCCCCAAGTATCCCTCCCGCAATGTGCCGTTACCGTACATCCTGCTTTGTAGCAATATATTTTATCAAAAATCCGTCTGTTCTCCGCCTGCTGTCTTGCCTGAGAAATAAGCTTCTCGTCTAAAAACTCCAACTGTCACTGTTAAAGATGCTAACGGCAAGGTGCTCACAAAGGGAACTGATTATACTGTAACTTATGCAAACGGAAGAAAGAATATCGGTACTTATAATGTTACTGTCAAAATGATTGGTAACTATACAGGAACAAAAACTTTATCCTTCAAGATTAAGCCTATCGATATTTCT
>JAFXAK010000014.1 GCA_017517135.1 Clostridia bacterium | reverse complement strand
TAACAATATTGCTATGAGTAAGTATCAATCCTGATTTCTTCTCTTTCAATATTTTCGCTCATTTTATATGGGCTTGGGTTTTTGTTGCCTCTTTTAGCCTTTACCGCTTAGGTTTTCACGCTAACCGTCCCCTGTCTTATTCCTGTCTTATTTCCAATATATTTCGGGAGTGTGATTTATGCAACCAATTTTAGAATGTTGTTGCGGTGTTCTATGTCTTGTGTAAATTTTTCTACCGAGCCCCTATACTGCCCTATAGGCTGTTATTTGTATTACAATTAAAGTATATATATCTTTTTGATACTTGTCAATCTCTTTTACAAAAACGGAAAGACACAGAAGCGTACCTTTGTCCTATTTTCACAGCCAATTTGAGATTATGAATGGCAGGGACACTCAGGGGGGCTCTGCCCTATTGTCGGCAAAAAAAAAGAGACCGCTTTTCGCAGTCTCCTGAAGGTGGGTATTTGAAATTTATGATATATGCACAATGTTTGATGTTGCTTCTATTTTTTGAACAGAAAAGATGTTTTTCTTTGCATAGTATATACAGGTTACTCGATAATAATATCCGGCAACAACACCGAGACTTTTCTGAACCGAATAACAAGGAGAATCTGCATACAAATCTTCATAGGTAAAAATATTAACCCATTCGCCGTTTGCAGTTGTTTTCTTCTGCACAACAATCTCTTTAAATCCACATTTTTTAACCTCGGTGGTACAACAAAGTTCACCGTAAATATACAATGTTGTTCCGTTGTTAGAAACAGCTAATCGCCCATGCTGAATAAGGCCTGTTGCTCTTTCATTGGCAACAAACTCTGTTCCGAGTGCATAAAGTTCTGCCAATTCTTCTTCTGTAAATTCAGCATCCTCCCACTGAGGTATTTTTTCCGTAGCAAATGCATGCATGGGAAAAACATTAATAAGAATTAAAGAAAAAATCAATATTAACTTGATAAATTTTTTTATAAGAATCACTCCGTTAAATATTTTGAACAATCTCTATAACTTCGCAAATAGTTAAATTGTTAAATAAAATACTAGTGCTGTAATTATCTGTAGCATAGATCACATTAACTTGTCCGTCTACAGACGAATAAACAAAAATCTCTTTTCCGTCAACCGTAATTTGTTGCAGCTGTTCGGCTTCCGCATAAATATCTGCATAATACCCCATTACCGCCTCTTGGGTAACCTCAGAAACAAGTATATATCCATCGCTATCTAAATTTGTTAATTTAAAATCAAAACGATATGAATTATCATTTACGAGTTGCATATCAGTTACAACACAATCATTATCAAAAAATCGAGCGGGGAGCAAATCAATAGGAATACCATAATTCTGCAGTTCGGTAGAGATATTATATTTACTGTCCCCTGTAAGATTAACAGAAATATAATTCTCCAGCACCTTGATGATACCGCCTTGTGATTCAATAGCAGGGAGTTCGGCTGAAACGGGGATTGCTAATATTGCAAGTATGCAGATAACTGCCGCAATGAGCAAAAGCTTTTTGGAACTTATTTTTCTGTGTGTTTTTGTTACTTCTTTTTCGGGAACTTCTTGCTTGCTCAGAACATCAACACACAAATCAACAAGCTGAGTATCCATTTCGTCCGGGGACTTTTCAAGTTCTTCGTCAAGTATCTGTTGGATTTCCTCATACGAGAAAGAAACTGACTCAGTTTTCAATATTTCTTTCAATATTTTTTTGTTCATATAACCACCTTCAATATATAAGTGTCGTTTTTTCAAAAAAGTAACACAAAAATTTTTAAAATTTTCAAAAAATTTTTTTAATAATTTTCTATGCACTCTTTTACAAGCCGTTTTACCTTCAGACAAAGTCGGTAATGCTTTTGTTTTACGGCACTTTCACTCTTGCCCATAACAGCGGCTATTTCTTTTATTGCTTTGTTTTCATAGTGAAAATATGTAAGAATCTGTTGTTCTTCATCTGAAAGACAGGAAAATATTTTATCTGTCATAGAAACAATATCTGCATCTGAAATCATCTCATCCGACAAATCAGGGAAAACTGCAAGCTCAATATCGTAAATATCCTGAGACGATAAGCTTATACTAAATTGCTTCTGTTTATTAACCTGTGAATATTTACTTTTGATAATATTATTTGCCACGCTGTATAGCCAAGCCTTGGGATTATCGGGGGCATTTTTATTGTTAACAGCACTTATAAAAGCGAGATAAACTTCTGAAATGACATCATCAATTTCATCGGGACAGCTTCTGAGCTTATATTCACACAGGCGTTTCACTCCGACAAAGCTATCCTTCCATATATTTTCGCAAAAAATGTTTTCACCGTCAGGAATATTCACTCTTCCACCCTCTTTTCTTTTATAATTGACAAGTTCAAAAAAACTAAGCAGAGCAAATTTTTCCTCTGCTTATAATAATTAAATCAAAATTCAACAAAACCGTATTTTTATCAGACAATTAAAATTTCCGTTTTTACTTATGATATTTTTCTCCTGCATTTATCTTAAAGCCTCTGTAAATCTGCTCTAAAAGCATAATTCTTGCAAGGCGGTGCGGAAATGTCATTTTAGACATAGACATTCTGATATCGGAACGCTTTTTTACATTCTCGCTGAGTCCGTACGAGCCGCCTATGATAAAAACTATCTGCGAGCAACCGCTGTTACAGACATTATTAAAAAGAGTGCCCATATCCTCAGAGGAATAAAGCTTTCCCTCTATACACATACTCACAACCCTTGCCGACGGGGGGATTTTTTTCAGTATCTCGCTTCCCTCTTTTTCGAGTGCGGCGGCTATCTGTGTGTTGTTAGGCTCATCGGGTAAGGCGGCTGCCTTGATTTCCGTTACCGTCATACGGCAATAGGCTTTCAGTCTCTTGAGATATTCGTCTGATGCATCCTCAAAAAATGCATCCTTTAATTTTCCAACGCAGATTATATCAACACTTAACATAAAAAACCTCAGAGAGTTATTATTTTATCCATTTTCCCGACAGGGGCAACCTTGAGTATATAGTCTCTGCCCTCAACTGCACCCATTCTTTTAAGTGCCGCATTTGTGCAGGAAAAAGCTCTTTCGGGAGTATTGTTTTCACGGCTCAGATGCCCTAAAACGAAGCGTCTTACTCCTCTTTCAAAGAGATTACATACTGCCTCGGCACAATCGTGGTTTGACAGATGCCCCGTTTTTGAGCGTATTCTTGCCTTGAGCGGCGGAGCATAGGGGCCATACTCAAGCATATCCTCGTCATAATTCGATTCAATAAGCACCATATCGCAATCTGAAAGAGTATCGAGCATTTCGTCACTCACATATCCCGTATCGGTCGCAACCGCAATTTTGCGGTCGGGCAAAATAATTTTATATCCGCAGCTCTCTCTTGAATCGTGCGAGGTCTTAAAGCTTGTTACCTGTATATCTTCCGCAATCTCAACACTCTCACCGAGAAGCTTATTATACGGGAATTTGCCGTTGAGAACACCGCAGTCAAGAAGTCCTGCAAGCGTGCCGCCCGTTGCATATACGGGTATATTTCTGTTTGAAGCAAACACTCTCAATGCACCCGTATGGTCGGTGTGCTCGTGTGTTACAAAAACGGCTTTCACGCTTTCGGGAGCTATACCCGCAGATGCTAAAGACAACAGCACCTGCTTGTTGTTAGTGCCCGCATCTATAAGAACTCCGTGTGAGTGCGTGCCTATGTATGTAGAGTTCCCCGAGCTTGAGGAACAAAGAGTAAAAAATCGTGCCATTCTTAAATTTCCTTAACTTCACTTTTGTAAAACCATATTTCTCCTCTTCTTGCAGAGGAATAGAAAGAGAGTCCCGTGTCAAGTCCCGCACCGTCTGCGCGTTTTTCTTCGTTTGTAAGAGCGTTTGTAAAAACATATTTTTCATCTGCTCTTATAAAGGGCTTCACATCTATTGCTGTGCTTTTAGCATCGGCATTTCTTATAACCTGTATAAAGCCCGTCTTTTCCTCAGGGACATCAAACTGCACGGCATACCATTCACCGTCGGACACATAGAGCGGATAGAAATCACCCTTCAACTGCATTTCGGCAGCCCTTCTCCATATAGGCTCCATTTTCGTAAAAAGTCTGAAATCTCTGTCGGGCTCATAGTATTCGAGCATAGATGTCATTGACGGAGCGAATGCGGTGAGATATGCATATTCGTCCTTTATGCGTTTATCTCCCTTCTGCTCTTGTGCGTGGGAACGGAAATAGGGTATCCACCTGAACATTTCGAGATACTGCACCTGCTTTATTTCGGGTGTGCCGAGTGCAACATCCGTATACTGCAAGGGTACTGCACGGCGTAAAGTATCAAGGTCGTTTCTTGTTCCGCCCGAAGCACAGCAGTCTATAACAAGTCCGGGATTTCTCTGACGAAGCTCATCAAAGAGCTTCAATACTCCCTGTATATGCAGATTTTCCAAGGCTCCCGTTCTGTCGGGGGCTTCGTTCTGTGTCCAGAAAGGCAGAGGATCGAAATTAAAATCCTGACGGTAAATATCTATACCCGAAACCTTAATCATATTGTCGAGCATATCAATGATATATTCAAGGCAATCCTTATCGGCATAATTTACAAGACAGCAGATATCTTCCTCGCCGTCTTCCTTTTTTCTTCTGAGCACCCATTCGGGATGCTGATAATAAAACTTGGAATTTTCGAGTATTCTTTCAGGCTCAAACCATACTAAAAGCTCAATTCCGTTTTCGTGAAGCTTATCGCTTATCGGTCTGAAGCCGTCGGGAAGCTGTTCGGGGTTGGGATGCCAGTCACCCGTTTTCCACCAATCAAAATCGCAGGAATACCAGCCTGCGTCTATCCACCACGCGTCGGGCTTCGCTCCCCTTTTAAGATATTCGTCTATTGCATTTATCTGATTTTCGGTTGTTATACCGCAGAATTCATTTTTACCGTCAATACCGAAGGTGTGCAGGAACATTCTCGGCTTTAATTTCTGCCCGTCTGCCTCACACGGCATTATGTGCTTAAAATAAAACTTACGCCAGAGATTTGTACCTCTGTTTTCGTCACCCTTGTAAGCCAATATAGTCAAAGAGGGTGTGCGCATTGTTTCAAGAGGCTTTATTCTCATTGAACAGCGCTTCTGACCGAGTGCGATTTTCACACCGTTTTCAGTCGGCACAACAGCCATCATCCACGAGCCCGGCCAGCCTACGGCAAGAATTACGGAATATTCGTCGAAGCTTATTGTTATAAAGGGAGAAGCACCCTCACTTCCTCTGCCGCCTGACGGAGAAATAAACACAGGCTCGTCCAGTTTTTTTGATGCACGCTTGAAGCCCTTTTCGTCTCTTGTGTCACCGTTACCGCAGGAAATTACGGGATTTGTACCCTTGATAAATCCGCCGACGGTTGCAGACGAAAAAATCTCGCTGTCGCTTCTTGCACGGTTAGAAGCAAAGGCTGTCCATTCAACAACGGGAAAATCAAGATACTCCTTTTTCCTTGCCCTCACCATAAAACCGCTTTTATTTATACCTGTTATTTCATCAATAATACATTGCGAATCTGTGTGTACTCTTTCACAACAAGGAGAAAATTCTTCGGGGATACCCTTACAGCTTTTATCTCCCAACGAAAAAGCAAAAGGCACCTGAGAGGCTGAAGTAAATGGAAAGATATCCTTTATCAAGAGCATATCTTCTTTTGTGACAGTATTTATATTCATAAAAAGCCTCCCGTTTGTTTATTATAACCTATTATAATTTTATATGTTACGGGGGAATAAGTCAACAAAAAAAATAAAAGGAGCTGAAAAATCAACTCCTTGTAAGTTCATACTATTTTATAAGCCCCTTAACGATAGAGGCTATACTGTCAAGCTTTTCATCCTCTAATTTTTTCAAATCGCTTATAAGTGCATTAAGCTTTTCGGGGTTATTATTTTCTGTGTCAAAAAAGTCTTTTGGGGAAATATTCAGAAAATCACAGATATAGAAAAATCCCGACATTGACGGCAATGATTTTCCGGATTCGATAGCATTAATATAGCCCGGATTCTGACCTATTGACAAACTCATATCTCTTGCAGAAACACCTTTTTGTTCTCTTAACTCAATAAGCCTTGATTTGAATTGTTCATCATACATCATATATCACCGTCCGTATAATATTGTATACGATACCACATGATTTTATATTTCAATGAATATAAAATTTATCTTGTCATTATCGTATACAATATGATACAATAAACTTACATATATGACCTTATGTAACATTACAAGTTCAAGACAGGAGCTTTGTTATGAACACATATACTGTTGCCTTTTTCGGACACCGTGAGATAAATAACCACTTCTTAGTTGAACAACGCATTTTTGAAATTGCCTGTGATTTAATCAGGACAAAGGAATATGTTGAGTTTTTAGTAGGCAGAAACGGTGAATTTGATGAAATTGCCGCATCGGCAGTACGGCGGGCTAAGCATACATTGTTTGAAGAAAACAGCGCGCTTGTGTGGGTAATGCCGTATAAAAGTGCCGAATACAGCAAAAATCCGCATGCTTTTGAAAATTATTTTGATGAAATTCAGATATGCCCCGAATCCGAAGCCGCATATTATAAAAACGCCATACAGATAAGAAACCGCTGTATGGTCGATTCGGCTGATTTAATTGTCTGCTTTATAGAAAAACAACAGGGCGGAGCTTATAACACAATAAAATATGCTCATAAAATGAACAAGAATATTATTTATATAAAACAAACATAACAAAAACCGCCTAAAAGCGGTTGACAATAAGCCCAAAAAAGCATATAATATAAATGAAACAAGGCAAACCGATAGACGGTTAGCCCTACATTATTTGGAAGAAATAACTGCCAAACTTTTGCGAGGGATGGCGGTTATTTCTTTTTTATTGTTTCGATTAAAGTAATTACCAATACCAAAATAAGTATAATAGCAGTAAAATACTCCATAAAACTCACCCCCTTTTCTTAGAGGAAAGAGGGCAAAAACCCTCTTCAAGAGGGCTAACCGCCTACCGTGATAGGTTCACCTTGTTCCAAAAGGGATTATACTACAAAACAACAATATGTGCAAGATAAAAATTGCGATTCCGATTACACTAATTATGATGGAAAGTTACTTTTATTTACATGCATTTTTGTCAGATACAAATAAAAATGCCTGCAAAAAAAGTTAGAATTTGCTTTATAACGGGACGCTATGAGCTTCCGTCCCCTACCATGACGAAGACGGAAATTGGCAGAAAAAGCACAAAATGCAACAAAAAAAGACTCCCGAGGAGTCTTTTTTCTTAGAATTTTCCGCCCATTTTGCCGCCGAGCTTGCCGCCTAATTTGCCGTTTTTACCGCCTGAGCCGAATGAACGGTCAATGGATAGGATGTTTGTGTCAAAGGAGAACACTATACTCTCCTCTTCTCTTCTGCGTTTTAATGCAAGAGCTATCATTTTATCAAGAAGCTTTGTGTACGGCACACCTAAAGGCTCCCAGAGATAGAACGAAAGTGAGCCGGGGATAGTGTTGATTTCGTTAAGATAGACCTTATCGGTATCTTCGTCAATCATAAAGTCGATTCTTGAAACACCGTTACAGCCAAGGCATTGGAATGCTTTAACTGCAAGAGAACGGATTTCCTCTCTTCTTTCGGGGGTTATATCTGCAGGAATCTTTCTTGCAAGGCTTGCCATACCCTTTGAGCCGCCGCCTTTTTTACCGCCGCCGCCCGATGTATACTTATCTGCATAGCTTAAAATTTCGTCACTCTTTGCAGGCTGTTCACATTCGGAAGCCTCGGCAAAATCAACATCGCCTAAAACAGAGCAGTTGATTTCCTTGAGATTTGTTATAGCTCTCTCCACAAGCACCTGAGAAGCAAACTTGAAAGCATCGTCAAGTGAAACAGACAGCTCAGAGTCATTGTGGGCAACACTTATACCGACACTTGAACCTAAGTTTACGGGCTTTACAATAACGGGATAGCCTATTTTTTCTCTGCATGCAGTAATCATTTTTTCAGGCTCTGAGTACTGAGAAAGATTAAATCGGAGACAGTCAAGCACGGGGACATCATTGTCTTTAAGTACGGTTTTCATAACATACTTATCCATACCCACGGCAGATGAGGTTACATCGCAGCCGACGAAAGGAAGACCAAGAGTCTTGAGATAGCCCTGCAAAGTTCCGTCTTCAACATTTGTGCCGTGAACTATGGGGAATGCAACATCTATTTCGGACAGCACATTATTAGAAAACTTTTTGAACGGATAACGGAGAAGCTTTACCTTGCCGTCCATATTCATAAGCACACAACGGGTACTCTTTTTGATAAGTGCGGGAATGTTTTTGTATTCTTCAATACAGCTGCATTCAAAGCTTGTGTAAAATTCGTTGTCCTTTGTTATATAAACGGGAATTATATCATATTTTGATGTATCAAGGGAGGCTATTGCCTGCAGAGCAGAAATTACTGAAACCTCGTGCTCAACGCTTTTTCCGCCGAAAAGCACACATAACTTTATTCTCATATTCTGCCTCCTTAATAGTTATCGGGTAAATCGTTCTCAAGCAGAACGATTTTCTTTTTGCTGCCTGAAAGGGCATATACCTTTGCCATAGCCTCCGAGAAATCCTCGAAGATCATAAGCTTTGCTTCATTGAAGCCTGACTGCAATACACCCTCTTTGATAGCGGCGGTCTGCTTTGCACCGATAAGCACAATATAGTCACAAACCGCTGCAGCCTGCTTACCGAATTCGCGGTTTAATTCGTCTTCCTGTGCACCGAGCTCAATCATACCCGGTGTGACAAGAATCTTCATTCCGTCCATCTGAGAAAGTGTTTCGAGTGCCGCCTTACAGCCTGCGGGATTCGAGTTGAAGGCATCGTCGATTATGGTAACAGAGCCCTTGTCAACCAACTGCATACGGTGGGGTACGCTCTCAATTCTTCTGATATAAAGCTTCATCTGTGAAAGCTTCATTCCGAAGCCGTTTGCGGCAGCTATTGCACCCGTGATATTCACAACATTGTGATTGCCTAAAAGCTTGGTTTCAAATACCTCGCTCTCACCGTCGGGAGAGGTTACTCTGAATGAAGTACCCGAGGAGCTTACCTGAATATCACTTGCAACATAATCGCAGTCGGGGGATGTGCCGTATTTTATAAATTTTCTCTTAGGGGGATTTTTACGGATAACCTCGTTATCATAATTCACATAAAGTCTGCCGTTTTCGGGTAAAGAATCGGCTAACTCATATTTTGTTTTGATTATGTTTTCTTTCGAGCCGAAGGATTCAAGATGCTGTTCACCTAAAGAGGTTATAATACCGTGCTTGGGGTGAACTATGTCGCAAAGCTCCTTGATGTCTCCTACCCACTTTGCACCCATTTCACAAAGGAAAATTTTGTGCACAGCGGAAAGCGAGCCTCTGACGGTCTTAACAACACCCATCGGAGTGTTGAAGCTCTCGGGAGTTACAAGTGTGTCCGTCCACGCTCTTAAAATTGTGTACAGATAAAACTTTACGCTCGTTTTACCGTAGCTGCCCGTGATACCTATTGTTTCAAGCTCGTCACAAGCCTTCAACATTCTTTTTGCTTCATTTGTGTAATGACGGTTAATTCCCTTTTCAACGGGCTTATTGAGAAGGTTTGCAAGAAGAATATAAACCGGCGTGAAAGCACACATAAGTCCGAGAACAAGGAAAGCAAGATTCTTTGCAGTCCCTGAAAGGAAATATACACAAAGTGCAAAGGAAAGTGCATACAGCACGCCTGCGGTGAAATACATTCTCTTTACTCTGGGAGTATACACAAGAGGCTTTTTTGCCGCGGTGTGGCGGTTTGAAAAAATAAGGGAGAAGACCGCAACAAATAATGCCGCAGCACAGAAAGCCATTATTTTTTCATCTGCAATAAAGCCCGTAAAGGATAAAGCAAAAACTATCATTTCGGGAGCATAATGCCCTATGTTCTTTTTTATCCATTTTACCTGAGTATCGGTTCTGTAGCCGTTGAGCTGAAACATATGCATATTGAACAGCAGGCTTCTGAAAACACCGTAGATACCCGCAAGACAGATAAGTCCGAATAAAATCTGTAAATAAGGTGCCATTGACTAATCTCCTTTTATCACAGTCTGAGGTATGATGCCATAATAGCATTGAAAAGCACAGGATTGTCAAGGAAAGAATAATGTCCCGCACCCTGTATTTCGGCAAGGCCTGCATTGGGGATAAGCTCCTCAAATATGTGAGCATCGCTTATGGGGGTTGCCGTGTCAAGTGTGCCCCATATAAGCAAGGCAGGCTGTTTTATGTTCGGCAGTAAGGGCTTAAGATCCTCGTTTACAACTCCGACAAGTATCTGACGCATCAGCGGAGTTGCGGCTCTGTAGTCCGCAGAGCCCGCCATTGACTGCACCTTATGGAGAAGCTTGGGCGAAACAGACAAAAGCTTCTTGCCTATTTTGCTTACATTCTCCTTCATTTTCTGTTCAGCCGATTTTTCGGGGCGTATACCTGCGGCATCAACAAAAATTATGTTTGTTATTTCAAACGGCAGTCCGTTTAAGTTTGCCATTTTTATTATAACTCTGCCGCCGAAGGAATGACCGAGCAGAATGACTTTTTTAAGAGAAAAATGTGAAATGAATTTTACCGCAAAAGAAGTGTAGTCATCAACTGTCCATACTGCGGGCGGCTCGGGTGTTTCACCGAAGCCCGGCATATCAAAAGCCAATACACGGTATTTTGCAGACACGGGAAGAGCCGCGTTTCTGAAAAGCTCGCAGTTTGCTCCCCAACCGTGAAGCATTACCACGGTTTCTTCGCTGTTTTCTCCGAGGTCAAAATAATTTACATCAATACCGTCAATATTCACGGTCATCGTCATTGCCCCTTTCATAATCTCCATATATTATATTTATTTTCCGTATATTTGTTACTCAGTAATAAGAGAGGAAATATCAACCTTTTCGGCATCTGCCCAGAGCTTTTCAAGGTTATAATGCTCTCTCTGCTCACCGATAAATACATGCACAACAACATCGCTGTAGTCCAGAAGAATCCAGCCTGTTGCTCTGCCCTCTATCTGACGGGGTGTGATGCCCTCTTCAGCGAGCTTGAATTCAACCTCGTCTGCAAGAGCGCGGACATGTGTATTCGAAGTGCCTGCAGCAATAACAAAATAGTCTGCAACAACTGTGAGTGTGCCGATTTCGAGCACCTCAATGTCAACAGCCTTTTTGCTGTCTAAAGCCTTTACTATAGTTTCTATTTTTGCATTCATTCTTTTTTACCTTCTTTTATATATTCATTAAAACGATTTCATTATAAGCACTTATTGTGTCGGGATGAATTGCAAGGCATTTTTCACTCAATTCATTCACCGTGAAACGAAGCCCCTCTTCCATTGCCTTTTCAAGAGAAATTTTTGCCCTTTCCCTCATATCCTCAACACCGTTATAATCACGGTCAAGGGAAATAAAATCAGCAACAAATAAGATTTTTTCAATCTTTGTCATATTTTCCCTGCCCGTTGTGTGGTAACGCACAGCCGATACAATATCCTCGGAAAAATCATATTTTTCCCTGAGATACTCTGCTCCCGCCATTGCGTGCCACAGCTTCGGGGCGTTTCTTTCAAGCTTTGTAAGGGGAATATTATGCTCGTCAAAAAAACGGAGCATTTCTTCTTTCGGGAGTTCTTTGAGAACATCGTGCATTATACCTGCAAGGTATGCTTTTTCTTTGTCACAGCCGTATTTTTCGGCAAGCTCAACGCAAGAATTTGCGACCTCAAGAGAATGATTATATCTGAAATCAGACAGATGCTCTCTTATGTCCTTTATAAGTATTTCCCTGTTTGTGTTCACAGATACAAGCCCTCTCTTTTCGCATATTGAGAAACCTCACGGCACAATACATTATCCGTGTTTTCTCCGTTTTTTATAAGCTGTCTTATATCGGTTGAGCTTATTTCAAGCGGAGTAAATTCAAGAATTTTACATTCTCCGTGCTGTCTTAAATTTTCGTCCGAATACTTTTCCATAGCGGAAATATCGTCTTTTTCGGCTCTTGCAACGGCACAGATTACGGCATTTTTCATTATTTTATCGAAACAGTACCATTTGTGAAACTGCAAAAGCTGATCTGAACCTATTATAAGAAAAAGTGTGCTTTCGGGGTATAGTTCTTTTACTGCCTTTACGGTATCAACGGTATAGCTTTTTCCGCCTCTCATAATCTCAATGTCGCTTACTTCGAATTTATCTTCACAAAACTGCAGACGGCACATATTCATTCTGTGTTCATCAGGAGAAAAAGTCCTCGTCTTGAACGGTGAACAAGCCGTGGGGATAATAAGAAGTCTGTCAAGCTTCAGAGCATTTACCGCAAAATCGGCAAGCCGCTTGTGCCCGAGATGTACAGGATCAAAGCTGCCCCCGAAAATTCCTATTCTTTCACTCATTTTGATTTAACCGCAGTCTTTTTGACTATTCTCTTGTCTCTGCCCTTTTTGTCTTCAAAGGGAGATTTCTTCTTTTTAGGTGTACGCTCAACCTTTTTTACTGCAACCTTTTTAGGCTTAGCCTTGGGCTTTTTTATATGCAGCTCGGGGTTTTCCTTGTAAAGCACGATAACACCGCCGATAACCTGAACAACTTGGCTTTCTGTTTTAGCCGCAATTTCGTCTGCCGCTTCTCGTGTTGAAACGGGAGATGTTTCGGTGAGCACCTTAAGCTTTATAAGCTCTCTTGCCTTTAAGGCATCATTTGTCTGTTCAATAAGGGTGTCGGATATTCCGCCCTTGCCGACCTGAAAAAGCACATCAATTGAATTTGCCTGTGCTCTTAAAGCGGCTCTTTCTTTACTTGTCATAATATTATTCCTTTACTTTATATAATCGGGTAAGGTTTTTGCAAGAAGCGAGAGGGATTTTCCTCTGTGGCTTATTGCATCCTTTTCTTCGGCACTAAGCTGGGCAAAGGATTTTTCACCGACCATAAATACGGGATCAAATCCGAAGCCGTTTTCACCCTTTGGCTCAAAACCTATAAAGCCCTCACATCTGCCCTCAACGGTAAACTCTCTGCCGTCGGGGAAAACGCAGGCAGCTACGCTTACGAAATATGCTGTTCTCTTTTCTTTCGGAACATCCTTTAATTCTTCAAGCATATACTGCATTTTTTCGCTGTAGGGTGTTTCTTCTCCGTGATATCTTGCAGAATATACACCCGGTCTGCCGTCGAGCGCTTCAACACAAA
The DNA here is from genome assembly GCA_017517135.1 of Clostridia bacterium. GTDB lineage: Bacteria > Bacillota > Clostridia > Oscillospirales > Acutalibacteraceae > RUG806. The sequence continues at coordinate 48,541 of JAFXAK010000014.1, read as the reverse complement.
GCCCCGAATCATCGGCAATACAGGGCATACCGCTGTCTTCACAGCCTGCTCTTGCCTTAAGAAGTGCATTTTCCCTGAAGGTTTCACCCGTTTCTTCAACTTCTCTTAATTTTATTCCTTTTTCAAAATCAAGATATACATCTATTGAGAGAGGCTTTAATATTCTGTGAAGCTCTTCGCGCTTTTTCATATTATGAGTTGCGATTAAAAAGTCCAAAGAAACCTCTCCTTTCCTTCTTCTTGGGTGCTTCAGCAGCTGCCTTTTCTGCTGCAAGTCTCTCAGCCTCTGCCTTTTCTGCTGCAATTCTCTCAGCCTCTGCCTTTTCTCTTGCAATTCTCTCAGCTTCAAGTCTTTCGGCTTCTGCTTTTTCTCTTGCAATTCTCTCGGCTTCAAGTCTTTCGGTCTCTGCTTTTTCTCTTGCAATTCTCTCGGCTTCAAGTCTTTCGGCTTCTGCCTTTTCTCTTGCAATTCTCTCAGCCTCAAGTCTTTCGGCTTCTGCTTTTATATGAAGCTCCTTTTCTTTCTGGTCATCTGCTTGTACACTCTCGTTCTCATACGCTGCTTCGAGGGTGTTTTCTTGCGTGCTTTGAGCATTTTCCTGTTCTGCTTCTTCAGCGCCTTCTTCTCTGACTTCGTAAGCTGAGCCTGATGTCTGTTGCGGTTCACGCTCGACTTCAGATTCTGAGTTTCCGTCTTCAGCAATACTCTCCAGTATCTCTCCCAGAATTTCCTGAACGGCTTGAATACCATTCTCGGTATCCTCCTGAGGCTTATAGTTAATATATTCCTCACTGTTAACAAGAGTTGTAAGAGTGTTTTCATTTTCTTCATCCTCCTTCTCATTTGATTCAACAAATAAGCTCTTTGCAAATGCGGCAGGATCAAAGGGCTGCAAATCGTCAAGTCCCTCGCCCACACCGATAAATTTAACGGGTAATTTAAGGTCATTCTTGATTGAAAGAACAACACCGCCTCTTGCAGTACCGTCAAGCTTTGTAAGTACAATACCCGTAAGCTCTGCAACACCCATAAATTCCTTGGCCTGGTTTACTGCATTCTGACCTGTTGTGGCATCAAGCACCAACAGCACCTCACGGTCGGCATAGGGAAGCTCCTTGTCCATAACTCTGTATATCTTTGCAAGCTCGTCCATAAGATTTTTCTTGTTATGAAGTCTGCCTGCGGTATCACATATAATTATGTCACAGTCTCTTGCGATACCTGCCTGAATTGTATCATAAATTACTGCGGCGGGATCTGCACCCTCCTTGTGCTTTACAATATCAACACCTGCTCTGTTGGCCCATACATCAAGCTGGTCAATAGCAGCGGCACGGAATGTATCTGCAGCACCGAGAATAACCTTTTTTCCCTGAGATTTATACATAGCCGCCATTTTACCTATTGTGGTAGTTTTACCCGCACCGTTTACACCGATAACGAGAATAACCGAGGGAATTGTTACAAGTCCCATATCCTCACCGCCGTAAAGCAGGTCGGCAATTATGTTTTCGAGTTCTTTTTTTACTTCATCCGTACGCTTGATTTTTTCGCTCTTTACACGGGCTTTAAGCTCTTCAACAACCTGAACGGCTGTGGTAACACCGACATCGCCCATAACAAGTATTTCCTCAAGCTCGGTATAAAGATCCTCTTCAAAGGAATCAAATGCATCAAGCATATCGTCAATCGCGCCTGACATCTTGTTTCTTGTTTTAGACAGACCGAAATTTATCTTCTTAAATAATGCCATTATTTCACCTCATTATTATTCTTCAAGCTTCAGCTTTTCTACCATTTCTGCTGTTTTGAGCTCAAGCAGCTTTGAAACACCGTGCTCCTGCATTGTTACACCGTAAAGTATATCCGCCTCTTCCATTGTACCGCGGCGGTGGGTTATGAGAATAAACTGTGTTTCGTCCGTCATCATTCTGACATACTGAGCGTAACGCAGAACATTTACATCGTCGAGTGCGGCTTCAACCTCGTCGAAAATGCAGAACGGTGCGGGACGGACCTTGAGTATTGCAAACAGCAGGGATATTGCGGTAAGTCCCTTTTCACCGCCCGAGAGAAGAGACAGGCTCTTTACATTCTTTCCGGGAGGCTGTGCTTTTATATCTATCGCACATTCGAGTATGTCGTTTTCGTCCTCAAGGATGAGTTCTGCAGTACCGCCCGAAAACAGCTGTGTGAATGTTTCCTTGAAGCCCTTGTTTATGGCATCAAAGCGTTCACGGAAGCGTTCTGCCATCTGGGTTGTAAGCTCGTCTATCATTTTCAGAAGCTCTTTTTTAGCCTTTTCAACATCACTTACCTGTCCTGATAAGAATTCATAACGGGAGGATACCTCCTTATACTCATCTATCGCGGAAACATTGACCGTTCCCAATGCCTTTATCTGACCTTTAAGCTCGGAAAGCCGTTTCTGTGCTTTAGGCACGGATTCTATTTCGGGAGCAATTTCAAATGCTTCCCGTTTAGTGAGAGCATATTCGTCATACAGCTTTCTTTCGGTGTCGTCTTGCTCCTTTTCGAGGAATTTCTTTCTCTCTTCAAGGCGGACTAACTCCGTACCGAGCTTTTCTCTCTCCTCGGTCTTTTCCTTTTCAAGCTGACGCGACTGTGTTACGGTCTTTTCAAATTCGTCTCTTTCGTTTATAAGCCGCTGTGTTTCTTCGTTCTTCTTTTCAATTTCGTGGCGGACAAGTGAGGCTGATTCTCTTGTCTGCTGAGCTAAGTTAGTAAGCTCAAGGTTTCTGCTTTCTATTTCCTCTTTTTCGGCTTTAAGAGAGCTTTGTCTTAACGCAATGCTCTCCTTGCGTCTGTCGAGAGAAGCTAAAACATCTTCCTTTGCCTGAGTTTCCTTCATTGCGGCAACAATACCGAGATTTGCCTGAGAAATTTCCTCGTTAAGCTTTTCACGCTGAGAAAGAAGAGAATCTCTGCCGCCCGTGAGCTTTACGAGCTGTTCTTCCTTTTCGGCTTTCTGTGCTAAAAGGTTTTTCTTTTCCTTTTCGGCAATTTCAATGCTCTCGGCATAATAAAGCACTCTTTTTTCGGCATTTTCCTTTTCGCTTTCAAGGTCGCTTACAGACTTTCTTGCCTCGTCAAGCTTTGACTGAGTAAGAGCAAGAGCATTTTCCTTTACGATTTTTTCTTCGTTTTCTCTTAAAATATCTGCCTGTATACCGTCAAAGTCTGCTTTTTCTCTTGCAAGAGCTTCGGTTGCAAGCTTGTGACTACCCATAAGCTCCTTGATTTTTTCTTCTGTCTTTTCACAGAGAACGCTTATTTTTTCAATTTCCGTTCTTCTTGCAAGGAAGCCCGAATTTGATACCTTTGAACCGCCCGTCATTGAACCGCCTGCGTTTATAACCTGACCGTCAAGAGTAACTATCTTGAATTTGTAGTTATATTTCTTTGCGATAAATACAGCACAGTCAAGATCCTCGCAGACCGCTATTCTGCCTAAAAGGGATTTTATTATTTCGGTGTATTCGCTGTCACACTGTACCAATTCCCATGCAAGAGAAACAAAGCCGAACATATTTTCAAGCCCTTTTTCCTCAAGCACTCTGCCCTTTATGGCATTTACGGGAAGAAATGTGGCTCTGCCCGCATTGGATTCCTTCAAAAAACGGATTGCCTTCTTTGCATCGTTTTCGGTGTCTGTAACAATATCCTGAATTGCGTTTCCGAGGGCTGTTTCTATGGCTGTCTGATACTGCTCCTTAACGCTTATAAGGTTAAACAATGTACCTCTTATACCGGACAGCGTGCCTCTTGTTTTTTCACGCATGACACCCTTGACGCTTCCCTGATACCCTTCCATATTCTTTTCGGTATCCTGCAGGAATTTAAGCTTTGACTGTAAGGACAGCAATTCGATTTTCTTGTTTTCGTATTCGTCTCTGGCATTTTCGGCTTTTTCCTGAGCCTTTTTAAGACGCATTGAATAGCCGTTTGCCATATTGTTAAGCTCGAGCAATTTCTCCTTTGCCTGCTCGCTTGCCCTTGCCTGAGCTTTTTCGGTCTGTGTAAGCTCCGCTAAAAGAAGCTCCTTTTCCTTTATACCGGCTTCAACCGCTGTTTTTCTTGCAAGAATTTCATTCCTTGATGAGCCGGAGGAACTTATCATAATTTCCGTCTGCGAAAGCTTCAATGTAAGCTCACCGACAACCGAGTTTATCTGATTGTATTCGTCGGAATACTCCTCGTCACGGCTTGTGAGATTTTTAAGAGAGAGAGATAATTCTTCAATCTGCTTTCTATATTCATCAATACTCAATGAAAGATTTTTAAGCTGTTCCTTTACCTCGGCATATTCCTTATCAATATCTGCATCCGCCTCGTTCTGCATTTCAAAATCCTTCATAATACGCATAGCGGTTTCGTTGTTGTGATTTACCGTGTTTTCGTAAACCGCCGCCTGTGCATCAAGCGAGGAAGCCTGCTCCTCGAGAGCGGTTACGGCATTTCTTATTTCCTCAACTCTTATGTTGATTTCTCTTGTGCCTTCGGTTGCATTATCGATATCTGCAGAGATTTTTTCGAGTATATGTCCCGTAATATCATACTGATTTCTCGCAACGCTAAGCTTATTGCTCTGCTCTCTTATCTGCTGAGTGGAGCGTTCAAGAAGATTTACCCATAAGCCGATTTCAAGCTCTTTTCTTTCGGCAGCGTAAACCAAAAACTGCTGTGCCTTACGACTCTGCTTTTCAAGAGGCCCTACTCTTGCTTCAAGCTCGGTTACTATATCACGCAGACGGACAAGGTTTTCCTCGCTCTGTTCAAGTCTTTTTATGGCATCCGCTCTGCGGTAGCGGTAATGGGAAATACCTGCCGCCTCTTCAAACATATCTCTGCGGTTTTCGGATTTTGCGGCAACCATTTCCTCAATCTTACCCTGGCTTACCATTGAATAACCGTCTCTGCCCAAACCCGTATCCATAAACAGCTCGTGGACATCCTTAAGTCTTACGGTATTGCCGTTGATAAGATATGCACTTTCTCCCGAACGGTAGTAGCGTCTTGTTACGCTTACCTCCTTTTCGGGATTTTTGAATGCACCGTCTGAGTTATCAAGACGCAGAGTTACCTCCGCAAAGCCCTGAGGGCGGCGGTCTTTGGTTCCGCTGAAAATAACATCTTCCATTTTCGCTCCGCGAAGCGACTTTGTTGACTGCTCACCGAGTACCCAGCGAACAGCATCGGAAATATTACTTTTTCCTGAACCGTTAGGGCCAACAACCGCTGTAACACCCTTGCCGAATTCAAGCACGGTTTTATCGGGGAAGGATTTGAACCCCTGCATTTCCAACGCTTTTAAATACATCGTTTTTCCTTTCATACCGCAAAAAAGCGGTAGTTATATCGTAATTTTTATCTGATATTCTTTAAGCTCTTCGTCGCCTTTTATTTTCAGAAAATAGCCTTTTTCTCTGAAAAATTCAATATTGCTCTTTTTCTGCCCCGTCATTTTTGATATTTCGCGGGGATTTACAAGCACAGTATAATTTCCCTTTGGCATTCCACCGAGCTGTCTTAAAACAAGATTTTTGTATATACCTGCTTCGCACAGCTCTCCGAATGCGGGGTGATATACACCTGCTATAAAGCCTTCCTCAACATTACCGCCCGAATGAAGCCCCAGACGGATTACCTTTATGGAATTTTCGTAGAATAATTCGAGCAACAGACTACACAGTTCAACACTTTCTTCAAGCGTTTCGGGTGTATACATACCCTTTATATAATATTCTGCAAGCTTTGTGCCTTCAAGGACAACCGTGGGATAAATTCTTACGGTATCAGGCTTTAATTCAACAAACTGCCCGGCGGTATACATATCCTTTTCCCGACTGCTGCCGTAAAGTCCCGTCATCATCTGAAGACCTAAGGAGAAGCCGTTTTCCTTAATAAGCTTGGCGGCTTTTCTCGTATCGTCTGCCGTGTGACCTCTTTCGTTGAGAGAGAGAACATCGTCACACATACTCTGAGCTCCGAGCTCTATGGAGGTTACACCGTACTTTTTAAGTATTGAGAGTATCTCCTCATCAATGGCATCGGGACGGGTTGATATTCTTATTCCGCCGAAATCTTTACCTATGTACGCTGATGCCGTTTGAAGATACGAGAGCATTTTTTCTCTTTCAATGGCTGTGAAGCTTCCTCCGAAAAAGGCTATCTCGCTGTTATGTATACTGTGCGGTGTTTTTCTTGCCGTTTCAATAGCCGAAATTATTTCCTGCTTCTTAAGCTCACTGCATTTTCCCGAAATCGTTTTCTGATTACAGAAAATACAGGTATTCGGACAACCGAGATGCGGCACAAAAAGAGCAACATTTATATGCTTCATATTTTGATACCCATTAACTGCAAGGCTTCCTTTGCGGCTGCCTGCTCAGCTTTTTTCTTGCTGTGCCCCTCGCCCACGCCTATGCAGTTTGAATTGAGCCTTACTTCAACAGTAAAGGTTTTCATATGAGCAGGACCGCTCTGTGCCACAAGCTCATAGCTGAGATTTTCCTCAGGATTTTTCTGTATAACCTCCTGAAGCGTTGTTTTATAGTCTGTAACCTCGTTTGCATCCTTTTCGGTGTTTGAAACAAAGCGCAGAACAAATTTCCTTGCCTCATCAATACCGCCGTCAAGATATATTGCCGCTATCAGTGCTTCAAAAGCATCTGATAAAACTGACGGTCTTTCTCTTCCCCCCGTAAGTATTTCACCCTTACCGAGGAACAGATATTTACCCAAGTCTATTTCGGCTGCAAACTTAGCAAGTGAACGCTCACAGACAGCATTTGCACGGATTTTCGTAAGCTGTCCTTCAGGAGTGCTGCCAAGCTTCGAAAAGAGGTATTCGGCTGTGATAAAGCCTAAAACCGAATCCCCCAGAAATTCGAGCCGTTCATTGTTTTTATAAGGTCCCTTTTCATTCGAAAATGACGAATGAGTAAGCGCTAATTTCAACAGCTGTGTATCCTTAAAGCTGTAGCCTATAATATTTTCTAATTCTTTCATATATTTTCTCCGTATTCAGGATGACAATAATAATCCGTCACCCTAATGCCTCACTGATTTTTTCGGGCACATTCATCTGAACATATTTCACAACGGTTTTTATTGCATTTTCAAAAGCCTTTTCATCACTCGAGCCGTGTGCCTTGAATACAGGCTTTCTCAGTCCCAGAATGGGAGCGGCTCCGACGGATGATGAGCTCATAGATGAGGCAAATGCCCCGAAGTGCCGTCTGACGGGTAGTGCACTAAGCTTAGTAAGTGCATCCGTATTATATATATCCTTAATTGATTTAAGAAGCATTTTTGCGGCACCCTCGTAGGTCTTAAGAAAGATATTTCCGCAAAAGCCGTCACAAACAACGATATCGGCTCCGTCAACCGGTATGGCCGAGCCTTCACGGTTACCGCAGAAATTTATTGAGATATTCTTTTTAAGCTCCTCAAAGGACTGCCTGTAAAGAGCTGTCCCCTTGTTTTCCTCTGTTCCGTTATTAAGAAGAAAAACCTGAGGATTTTTTCTGTTACAAAAGCCTGACAGAAAGGCTGTGCCGATTTTTGCAAAATTTACAAAATCGGCGGGAGTGCACGATATATTAGCACCCGAATCAAGCACAAAGGACTGTCCTTTTAGAGTGGGCACAAAGGTTCCTATTGCGGCTTTTGTAACTCCGCTTATTCTGCGTGCATAGAAAGCACCGCCGAGAAACAAAGCACCCGTGTTGCCCGCACTTAAGAATGCATCTGCCGTGCCGTCCTTAAGGAGTCTGAAGCCCATTCCCATAGAGGTCCCGGTTCCCTCATCTATCACTCTTTCGGGAGAATCCGAAAAACTGATCTGACGAGGACAGTCTGCAATCTCAAACACGCTTAAATCAACACCGTTTTCCCGTGCACATTCCTCTAAAAGCTTTCTGTTTCCCGTAAGAATGATGTTAACATCCGTTTCTTTTTTTGCTTTGTATGCTCCCGGCAAAACCGATTTCGGAGCATTGTCTCCGCCGAATGCATCTATTACTATTGTCAAGCCTTATCTGCCACCCTTTCAGTTTTTCACAGCAGACATTAAAGCATTCCGGAAATATAATTCTTCATATCGTCCATCGCTCTGTCGGCAACAGCCGCATATCTCAATCGCTTATCACGGATTTTTTCCTCTATGGGAGGCAGAAGTCCTATTGCAGCCCCCATCGGCTGAAAATCCTTTATGCTTTCATCTGCTATGTATCTTGAAAGAGCACCGAGCATTGTTGTTTCGGGGAATAAAACTGCATCTTTCCCCTCAAGAAGTCTTGCGGCATTGATACCGGCTATAATACCGGAAGCCGCAGATTCCATATACCCCTCAACACCCGTCATCTGTCCTGCAAAAAAGATATTCGGATTTTCTTGCATATTAAAGGCACTTGTGAGTACCTTGGGTGAATTGAGAAATGAGTTTCTGTGCATAACACCGTAGCGCACAAAATCCGCAGAATGCAAAGCGGGAATCATTGAGAAAACTCTCTTCTGCTCGGGGAATTTAAGATTTGTCTGAAAGCCCACGAGGTTATACATTGTGCCCTCTTTGTTTTCCTTTCTCAGCTGTAATACAGCCCACGGGCGGTGTCCTGTTGCGGGATTTACAAGTCCCACAGGCTTCATAGGTCCGAAGCGGATGGTGTTCTCTCCTCTTGAAGCCATTATTTCAATGGGCATACAGCCCTCGTATATACCTTTTTTCTTTTCGAAGTCGTGCAAGGTCACGACCTCGGCATTTATAAGCTCACGGTAGAAATTTTCGTATTCCTCTTTATTCATCGGGCAGTTTATATAATCGTCACTTCCCTTGCCGTATCTGTCCTGAACAAAGGCTTTTGACATATCAATGCTTTCGGCTGTGACTATAGGTGCCGCAGCATCAAAGAAGCTCAGAGCCTTACCGCAAAGAGACGAAATATCCTCACTCAGAGCATCACTTGCCAAAGGTCCTGCGGCAACAATAACCACTCCCTCACGGGGGATTTCGGTTACCTCCTCACGGATTATTTCAATGAGAGGATCGTTTTCGATTTCCTTTGTAACCGCCAAGGAAAAATCGTCACGGTTTACAGCCAACGCACCGCCTGCGGGAACCGAATGCTTTTTTGCCTGCTCAACACACACAGAGCCTAAAAGCTCCATTTCGGCTTTCAGAAGACCTGCCGCAGAATCAAGACGGGCCGCCTTGAAGGAATTTGAGCAGACAAGCTCGCATAAATTTTCGCTCTTATGTGCGGGAGAAAATTTTACGGGCTTCATTTCATAAAGCCGAACTTTTATGCCTCTTTTGGTGAGCTGTTTTGCGGCTTCAACACCCGCGAAACCGCCGCCTATAACTGTTACGGTTTTATTCATCGTCTTTTGCCGCTTTCTTTTTTCCTTTTGCCTCATATGAGCAAGCCTCATTAAGGCACTTGTATATATTTCCTCTTGCCTTGAAAAGCGTTTTACCGCAATCGGGACAGATTTCGTTTGTGGGAGTATCCCATGTCATAAAGGTGCATTCGGGATAAGACGAGCAACCGAAGAAGGTGTGTCCCTTCTTTGATTTCTTGCTTATAACCTTGTTACCGCATACGGGACAGTTACCCTGAGTTTCCTGAATAAAGGGCTTTGTTGACTTACAGTCGGGATATTTGGGACAGGCAAGGAATTTTCCGTATCTGCCTACCTTTACAACCATAAGTGCACCGCATTTTTCACAGGGAATGTCGGTCTTGTCCTCCTCAAGGCTTATCTTGACACCGTCCATTGATGCCTTAGCCTTTTTAAGAGTATCTTCAAACTCGTCATAGAAGCCGTGAAGCATTCTTATATAGTCATAACCGCCCGCCTCAATCTTATCGAGGTCTGCTTCCATACCGGCGGTAAATTTAGTATTTACTATTTTGGGGAATTTATCCTTGAGAAGATTGGTTATTGCAGTACCGAGTTCTGTGGGAGCTAAAAGCTTTTTGGATTCTCTGACAACATAGCCCTTGTCGAGAATTGTTGAGAGAATGGAAGCGTAGGTACTCGGTCTTCCCACTCCCGTTTCTTCAAGCATCTTGATGAGAGACGCTTCGGAAAAACGCATAGGCGGCTGAGTGAAGTGCTGTTCGTCCTTTATCTCTCTTGTTTTAAGTGTTTTTCCCTCAATAAGCTCGGGAAGTGAGGTTGCTTCAGTTTCATCGTCCTCGCTGTTGTTATCGTAAAGCACGCTGTAGCCGTCAAAACGGGTGGTATAGCCGCTTGCCGAGAATACACAGTATTCCGCACTGCCCTCTTCCTTTGAAGCGATAATCTCACTCTTGACTGTATCCTGCAGACAGTTTGCCATAAGGCTTGCCATAAATCTTCTCCAGATAAGAGAATAAAGCTTTTGCTGCTCGCCTGTCAGGGAGGACTTTGTCTGCTCGGGGGTAAGTGACACTATTGCAGGTCTTATTGCTTCGTGACCGTCCTGTGCACCCTCACGGGTTTTATAATAACGGGGCTTTTCGGGGAGATACTTTTCACCGTAATTTTCAGAAATAAAACGGTTGCCCTCTGCTCTTGCTTCGTCAGAAATACGAAGAGAGTCCGTTCTCATATAGGTTATAAGACCGACTGTGCCTACACCCTCAACATCAACACCCTCATAAAGCTCCTGAGCAATTTTCATTGTTCTCTTTGCAGTGAAGCCTAAACGCTTTGATGCCTCCTGCTGTAAGGTGGATGTGCTGAAGGGCGGAGAGGGCTGTTTCTTTCTGACACCCTTCTTTACTTTTCCTACGGTAAACACCGCATTATCAAGACGGGAAAGAATTTCCTTTGTCTGTTCTTCGTTTGTAAGCTTGATTTTGCCGTTCTGATCGCCCACAAATGAAGCTCTGAACTGTCTTTTTGAAGGAGGAGCACTCAGAAAAGCATCAATGCTCCAGTATTCCTCGGGAACAAATTTTGCAATTTCTTCCTCTCTGTCAACAATAAGTCTCAATGCAACACTCTGAACTCTGCCCGCAGAAAGTCCTCTGCGGATTTTCTGGGAAACAAAGGGAGAAAGCCTGTAGCCAACAAGTCTGTCGAGTATTCTTCTTGCCTGCTGTGCATTGACAAGGTCAATATCTATACTCTCGGGATTTTTTATTCCGTTGACAACGCTTGTTTTTGTGATTTCGTTGAACTTGACTCTGTTTTTATCCTTGAAATCAAGTCCGAGCAAGGTTGCAAGATGCCAGGAAATAGCTTCGCCCTCACGGTCAGGGTCCGTTGCGAGAATAACCTGATCGCTTTTCTTTGCCAGAGCAGAGAGTTCATCGATAAGCTTTTCCTTTCCTTTTATTACGGTATAATTCGTTTCAAAATCGTTTTTTACATCAACGCTAAGTTTATTTGCATACAAGTCTCTTACATGTCCCATTGAAGCCTTTACTTCATAATCGGGGCCGAGATATTTTTTGATTGTTTTTGCCTTTGCAGGCGACTCCACAATAACTAATACGGACATATCATTGCTCCTAATATATTATACTTTTGCGACCTTGTTGCCGGTGAGAAGAACGGCAAGGTCATTAAGTTCAAGCTCGGTTATTGCCGCAAGTATACGGGATAAGCCGAGATTTGTTTTCAACTGAATTTCATCGGGGTAAATACCCTCTTGTGTCAGAACCCCGAAAACTGCAACGGCATCTGCCGATAAATAATCGGGAAGAGTGATTTCCCTGCTTTCGGTTTTCGGTTCCTCCTGCTTTTTGTCTTTTATTTTCTCTTGTGTTTCCTGCCCTCGGGGCTTACTTTTCTGTTTTTCCGGCTTTTCTTTTTTTTCGGAAAGCCGCTCCTGTGCCGGCAGAGAAAATTCCTTACGGTAGCTTGTGTCGTTCATATTACGCACTCGGGTAATATAGCTGTCTTGGGGATTTCCCTCGGCTAAGGGAGTGTTTATATATTTATTGACCAATGCACTTTCCGACAGCATATGCCGGTAATGTTCAAGCACATCCGCTGCCGTTTCAACCTCATAGGCTTTTTTATCCTCTATGAGCTGTCTGCAACCCGCACTTTCCACAACTCTCTGCGAAAGTGCAAAAACATCTCTTTTTTGCGAAAGAGCGTGAGATGCTGTTATCAGCGAGCCGCTTTTTTTGTCGGCCTCAATAACAATAACACCGTCACTCATACCTGATATTATACGGTTTCTTCTCGGGAAGCTATACCTCGTCGGAGCTTCAAAAGGCAGCATTTCTGTTATAAGCACACCCTTGTTTTTTATTCTCTCCCTCATACTTTTAAGAGAAGAAAGATAATTGCTTCCCAGTCCGCTGCCGAGTACCGCGACCGTGTGAGAGCCCGCTTCGAGTGCTCCCTCATGGGCACATCTGTCAATTCCCAAGGCTCCGCCGCTTACAACGGTAAGCTCGGAACGGGACAGAAACATACTCAGTCTGTATGCCGCAACACAAGCCTTGTCGCTCGCGTCTCTCGTTCCCACCATTGCAACAACGGGACTTTTTTTCAGAAGCTCTTTGTCTCCGTCTGCAAAAAGCACTATAGGAGCATCCTTTATTTCACGAAGTCGAGGCGGGTAATATTCGCTGTCAGGGGGGATTATATGCCACTTGTTTTCTTCACAGATTTTAAGAATATCATAAGACTGTGACGGACTGTATCTTGCAAGTCTTGCAGCTTCTTCCTCAGTTACCAGACCGCTTGAAAGCCAATCGTCTTTTCCCGCAAGATAAAGCTTTTGTGCATTGCCGTAATGCTTTATGAGCACATTGCTTTTAACAGTTGAGCCCAGAGTTCTCAAAAGCCATATCCAATATTCCGAAGCTGACACATACCCACCGCCTTTCACAGAAAATTAAAATCAGCGTGATTTCATAATTTCATAAATAATTATTGCCGCGGCAGAAGCCGCATTGAGTGATTCTGCTTTTCCTTTCATCGGAATGGTAACAGCCTCACTGCACTCATTTTTCACTTCCTCGCTCACTCCGTTGCCCTCATTGCCTATAACGGCAACACAGCCGCCCTTGTACTGCAAATCAGCAATATTCTTCGCTGACGAATCGGGTACGGTAGCGTAGGTTTTCATTGAACGGGAATTACATTCCTTTATAAATTCCACCGCATTATTTACCGTAAAAACGGGAAATCTCAGCAATGCACCCATTGAAGCACGAAGGGCTTTAGGCGAATAAATATCACAGCCCGAAAAAACTGCAAGTCCGTCTGCACCGAGCGCCTCTGCACTTCTGACTATTGCCCCGAGATTATCGGGAGTCTGCACATTTTCCGTCATAACATAAAATTTACTGTCTTCAATAAAATCAGTATCTTTTCTTCTCTGACGGCACACACAGAAGATATCCTGTGAGTTTTTTGTGTCACTGAGCTTTTCGGCAACACTCTCGTTTATATATGCCGTGAATTTCGCCTTCTGCTTTATTGTCTGCACCTTCCGGGAATACTTATTTTCTGCCTGAGCTGTAAAATATGCTTCCTCGATTTCAATACCGTTCACCGCGGCATCAAAGCACAGCCGTGCACCCTCTATAAGAAACAGCCCTGTTTTTGCTCTTTCCGGGGAATTCATAAGAAGTGCAGCCTTTTTTATTCTCGGATTGTTTCTGCTGCTTATAAGTTCCATATATTCTCCTGTCAAATTATAATATCTTTAAGAGTAATAAGCACCAAAAGAAGAATGGCAATAAGCATCGTGGGTGTCAGGAAATAGAAGGCTGTACGGCCTTTGAGACGGGGATGCTCTCCTGCTCTGAGATTAAAGCCCGACGGATTTTTCGATGCATACAAAAATACTGCAACCGCTCCTATTGCTATAGAACCATAGGTTATACCCGAGGAGAAAATCCACGCATATCCCTCATAGGGGGAAGCCAACAGGACGGCATAAACGACTGATGCGAGATTGTTGAGAAAATGTATACATATACTTGTCCACAGCGAGCCTGTTACAACCGTTGCAAAGCCCAAAGCAACACCTGCAATAATTGCAAAGGGCATCTGAGTCATATTCGCGTGCATCATTCCGAAAAGCACGGCACTTACAATTATTGCAAACCAGTCACCCCACGCTCTCAGGGGCTGTAAAAGTATGCCTCTGAAGGCAAATTCCTCAACGAAGGCGGGCATAAGAGCCGAATGAACAATCATCAGCACTAATGCCAATACTGAATCGGGTGTGTCCACTCCTTCAAGAATTTCGTTTCTCGAATAAAACTCAACACCTGCCGATTCAAAGAAAACCGCAATATAGCTTGAAATCAGACTGCCGAGATAGCAAAGTCCGAGTCCGCCTACGATAATAAGTGCGGTATTCTTGCTTTTATACGGCTTACCGAAGGGCAGTCCCTTGTTGTACACACCCGTAAAACGCATAAAGATACCTGCAATAAAGAACGGAAGACCTACACAGAAGATAGTGTACAGAATTTCGCAGAACATACTGAAAATATGACTTTCCAGATACATTTCGTAAACCGAGTCACTCGAAAGAATGAGAGCTGAGAATATGTCTCCCATAAAGGGGTATATGAGCAATGCCGCACCGCAGATAAAGGCGGTAAGACAAAGCTTTCTGAGTGCGGGTGCATCCTTGCCTCTTTTAAGACGGGCCAAGCCCTTTGGCTCGGGCTCGGGAATCCCGTTATAGTCATACTGATAATTCCAGCCGTTGTTGTCATAGTTATTATTGTTATAATCCAAAGCTTTTCACTCTCTGATATAAAAATTTATCTGCCGCAGCACTGCTTGTATTTCTTGCCGCTGCCGCAAGGACAGGGATCGTTTCTGCCTATTTTCTCGCCTTTTCTGACGGGCTGCTTTTTAACGGTGTTGTCACCGCCTGCAGAGGCTGCCGTTACCTTTACGGTCTGCTGACGCTTTACATCCTCCTCGGAACGGATAACTGCAGTAAGAATTGCTCTTGTTGTTCCCTCACGGATAGAGTCGGACATTTCCTCGAACATATCGTAGCTTTCCTGACGGAAGGCAACTACCGGATCCTTCTGTGCATAAGCGCGGAGCCCTATGCTTCTCTTGAGCTGATCCATTGTGTCTATATGCTCCATCCAACGCATATCAACATTGGCAATAAGTATCTTATGCTCGAGCTTGAGCATCATATCTCTGCCGTATTCCTCGGTCTTGCTGTCAAGAATACCGAAGGCTCTGTCAAGCATATAATCTGTAATATCGCCCGATTTGTCGGTTTCGGGAATACCGTCCTCACCGAGCAGCCAGCCGTATTTGCTTACTAAACCTGCTCTGTTCCAGTCCTTTGAGGAGTTTGATGACGGACAGTAGAAATCAACGGCTTCTGTTATGGTGTCTTTTATCATCTTGCGTATTGTTGCATCCATATCAACGCCGTCAAGCACCTGATTACGCTGTGAATAGATAAGCTCTCTCTGCTGATTCATAACATCGTCAAACTGCAGAACATTTTTACGCACGGAGAAGTTGTTTGACTCAACTCTCTTCTGAGCCATTTCAACGGAGCTTGTGAACATCTTGGCTTCAACAGCCATATCCTCACCCGCATTGAACATATCAAGTGTGCGGTAGAACTTATCGCCCGCAAACAAACGGAGAAGATCGTCTTCTGCGGAAAGATAGAAGCGGCTCTCACCGGGATCTCCCTGACGGCCCGCACGGCCTCTTAACTGATTGTCAATTCGGCGGGATTCGTGACGGACAGTACCGATAATAAACAGACCGCCTGCCTGTCTTACCTTATCAGCTTCGTCCCTGAGAGCGTTCTTGTACTTTGCCTCAAGCTCGGAGAAAACCTTTCTTGCCTCAAGGATTTCCTCATTGTCGGTTTCAGAGAAGCCCGTTGCCTCGGAGATAAGCTCGTCTGTATACTGCATTTTACGCATTTCGGCCTTTGCCATATATTCGGCATTACCGCCGAGGATAATGTCGGTTCCTCGTCCTGCCATATTCGTAGCAATTGTAACGGCACCGTATTTACCTGCCTGAGCTACGATTTCGGCTTCTCTTTCGTGGTGCTTTGCATTGAGCACCTCATGCTTTATACCGCTTCTTTTAAGAGCGGAGCTTAACTGCTCGGACTTTTCAATGCTGACAGTACCCACAAGCACGGGCTGGCCCTTTTCGTGACATTCTCTTATCTGTGCGATGATGGCATTGAACTTTGCCTTTTCGGTCTTGTACATAACATCATCATAGTCTTTTCTTGCCATAGGCTTGTTTGTGGGAATTTCAACAACATCGAGAGAATATATCTCGTTGAATTCCTCGGTTTCGGTCATAGCGGTACCCGTCATACCCGAAAGCTTTTTGTAAAGGCGGAAATAGTTCTGGAATGTGATTGTGGCAAGAGTTTTTGACTCCTGACGGACATTTACGCCTTCCTTTGCTTCAATAGCCTGATGAAGTCCCTCATTGTAGCGTCTGCCCATCATAATACGGCCCGTAAATTCGTCTACGATAAGAACCTCTCCGTCTTTAACAACATAGTCGGTGTCACGCTTCATAACACCTCTTGCCTTTATTGCCTGATTGATATGATGCTGTAAGGCAAGATTTTCGCTGTCCATAAGATTTTCAACATTGAAATAGCTTTCAGCGGCTGCAATACCCTTTTTGGTAAGTGTTGCAGTCTTTGCTTTTTCGTCGATAACATAATCCGTATCGTCGCTTACAATCTCTTCAATATCTTTTTTTGCCTCAAGCTCCGTGATACGGAAAGCCTTGAGCCTTTTTGCAAAATCGTCTGCAAGCTTATATAATTCAGAGGACTTATCCCCTCTGCCGGAAATTATAAGAGGTGTTCTTGCTTCGTCAATAAGAATGGAGTCAACCTCGTCAACAACGGCAAAATTATGTCCGCGCTGTACCTTCTGCTCCTTGTAGATTACCATATTGTCACGAAGATAGTCGAAGCCCATTTCGTTGTTTGTGCCGTAGGTTATATCGGCATTATACGCCTCTTTTCTCTCAGCGTTATCCTTTTCGTGGATAATAAGACCGACAGAAAGCCCCATAAAACGGAAGATTTTTCCCATCCACTCGGAGTCACGCTTTGCAAGGTAGTCATTGACGGTTACAATGTGAACACCGTTGCCCGTAAGTGCGTTGAGGTATGCAGGGAGGGTTGCAACAAGAGTTTTACCTTCACCTGTTTTCATTTCCGCAATTCTGCCCTGATGCAGAATTATACCGCCCGCAATCTGCACGGGGAAGTGCTTCATATTAAGCACACGCCAGGAGGCTTCTCTGCAGGCAGCAAATGCCTCAGGGAGAATACCGTCAAGAGTTTCGCCCTTGGAAAGTCTGTCCTTAAACTCCTGAGTTTTTGCTTTCAGCTGTTCATCTGTCAGAGCCGAATATTCGTCCTCAAGCTTCAAAACAGCATCAACAAGATGGTTGTTTCTTTTTATTTCTTTTTTTGAATAGTCACCGAAAAGCTTTTTTAAAAATGACATTTTCTGAAATCAATCCTTTCTTTATGTAAAATCACTGAGATATTTTTTCTTTGCCGAATAAGCAAAATGTGTTCATCGCACAATTTTTGCAGTCGGGCTTTCTTGCATCGCACAAGGCTCTGCCGTGAAGAACTGCTCTGTGACAGAAATCATTGCTGTCCTCAGGCGGAAGCAGCTTTTTCATTTCAAGCTCAACCTTTTTCGGATCCTTTGTTGAAACAAGCCCCAAGCGGTTTGAAATTCTTATTAAATGCGTATCCGCAACAACGGCAGGCTTGCCGTAAACATCGCCCACGATAAGATTTGCCGTTTTTCTGCCCACACCCGGCAAGGCGGTCAGGTCTTCAATATTATCGGGGACAACAGCATTGAATCTTTCAATTATCATCTGTGCCGCAGATATTATATCCTTTGCCTTCTGCCGAAAAAAGCCGCAGGAGTGAATAATATTTTCAACATCCTCTGTTTCTGCCTCAGAGAGAGCCTTTGCATCGGGGTATTTCTCAAAAAGAGCAGGCGTTACAAGATTTACTCTTGCATCCGTGCATTGAGCTGAAAGACGGGTTGCAACAAGAAGCTGAAAAGGACTTCCCGCATCAAGCGAGCATATTGCATCAGGATACATTTCCTTCAATTTTTCGTTTGCGTGCAATGCAATTTCTTTTTTTGTCATACGATAAACTGTTTTCCTTAAATTAGTATTAATATTATATGTAGCTTTCCTGCGTACAATAGTATATACAAACATTTTACACATTTCAAGTGGTAGAATAAATATTTATTACATAATATACAATATTTTTTCGCAAAAAAATATCGGCAGAGTGTATTTCACCCTCTGTCGATAATAAACTGCTCGTAATCGAGTTTTTCAAATCCGTGTCTTTTATAAAGAGCCTTTGCTCTTTCGTTTTCGG
Organism: Clostridia bacterium; assembly: GCA_017517135.1. Classification (GTDB taxonomy): domain Bacteria; phylum Bacillota; class Clostridia; order Oscillospirales; family Acutalibacteraceae; genus RUG806. The sequence continues at coordinate 30,140 of JAFXAK010000014.1, read as the reverse complement.
GCTCGGTTTCAAGACGGTATCTTGCGGCGGGGATTTCATTTTTCACAAATTCAAGAAAGTCACTTCCAAGTCCTTTGCCTCTGAATTCCGGAAGAATGTAGATTTCCTCTATCCACACCGTAAGCCCGCCCGCCTCCTGTGAAAAGGTTTTTGCAAGAAGAGCATAGCCCGCCGTTTTTTCTTGCTCTTCAATGATAAAGCCCACGGCATATGCATCGCTCTTCATCATTTCATTAAAGGTTTTTTCAAAATGACTTACGGGAACACTATGCAGAACAGCAGGAGAAGCATAAAACTCTCTTGCCATTTCAATGTATTTTTCACGGTCAGCAGAAACTATTTTTCTGAACATATTTCCTCCCAAGTGTTGCAAAATAAAATCGTTTGTATTAAAATAAAGTTTAACATAAAAACTAAGGAAAAACAATATCGGATGAAAATTCTTATTGATGCGGATGCCTGTCCCGTTGTGGATGAAACTGTAAAATTAGCGTATAAATATTCATTGGAATGTATAATTATGTGTGACACCTCGCACATAATTGAAAGAGCCGGCTGCCGCACGATTCTTTGCGACAAGGGCTCGGACAGCGTTGATTTCCGCCTTGTGAATTTAATAGAAAACGGTGATATTGTCATCACTCAGGATTACGGGCTTGCGGCAATGTGTATGTCTAAAAAAGCAAGAGTTATCAACCAGAACGGACTTATTTACACCGATAAGAATATTGAAACTCTGCTGTACACACGCTTTGTGAACAAGAAAATCCGTATGGCGGGAAAGCATACAAAGGGACCGTCAAAACGCACAAAAGAGCAAGATGAGGCATTCATAAAAAACCTTACTTTAATATTGGAGGAAGCAAAAAATGACAGGAATATCGAATGAATATAAATTCACTTGTGCTCTCCCCGTATGGGAAGAAAACAAGCTTGACGAAATGAACTGTTCAATCCTTTTAAGAGGTATTGTGAACAAGGGAGAAGCCGCAGTACTCAGAATAACCGCACAAAGCCGCTATCAGGTTTATGTGAACGGATTTTTTGTGTCGGCAGGTCCGGCAAGAGCCGCACATGGCTTTTACAGAGTGAGTGAATACGATTTATCCGGGCATCTCACCGAAAACGAAAATGTTGTTGCCTTAATCGCAGCGGGCTATAATGTCAACAGCTTTTATCTCACCGAGGACAAGCCCTTTGTGTGTGCAGAGCTTGAAGTAAATTCCGAAATCCGTTATGCAACAGGCACCGACAGAGAATTTGAGGCGGTATGCTACCACAACAGAATACAGAAGGTACAGCGTTTTTCCTTCCAGCGTCCGTTTACCGAAAGCTACATTTTTGATTCGTATTATGATGCTTTTTTCACTCATCCCGAGGAAAAATTCAGAAATATAAAGCTTGTAAAAACTCAGGACAAGTGCTTTATCGAAAGAAATGTCCCCTACTGCGAATATAAGCAGATAAAGGCAAAAACCGTTGTTTCAAAGGGTATTCTTATCCCGAATAAGGATGCCGTGAAATGGGACGACAGAAGCCTTATTGAAATAGACGATAAGCTCAAGGGCTTTAAGGAAAAGGAGCTTGAAAGCTGTGTTGTAAACGAGCTTTACAGCTATAAAACTCAGATTATGGAGCCTGAAAGCTTCACTATGGAGCCCGTCAAGCTCGGCATAAACTGCTGTGCCGTATACGATATGGGGCTTAACACAACAGGTCTTATAAGACTTTCTCTCACCGCTGAACACGATACCGTGATTTACGCTATTTTCAATGAGATTTTACCCGAGGAGGGTGTTCCCGATGCGGGCAGAAACGGCTGTGCAAATGTTGTCCGTTTCGCCTTACAGGGCGGCAGAGCATATGACCTTGTTTCCTTTGAGCCGTATACCTACAGATATATACAGATTGTTTCCATGTATGCTCCCTGTCTTATCACGAATGTTTCGCAGTTAAGAGAGGTATACAACGAAAAGCTCCTCACAAATCTCAGAAAAATGCCCGACGGTGAATTACAGGAAATTTATGATGCGGCAGTTGAAAGCTTTGTTCAGAACAGCACGGATATTTTTATGGACTGCCCCTCAAGAGAGCGCGCCGGCTGGCTTTGTGACAGCTTTTTTACATCAAAGGTTGAAAAGGAGCTTACAGGCAACAGTATAGTTGAACACAATTTCCTTGAAAATTTCCTGCTTCCCGAGTCCTTTAACTACATTCCCGACGGTATGCTGCCGATGTGCTACCCTGCCGACCACAATGACCATGTTTATATTCACAATTGGGCGATGTGGTATGTTATCGAATTAAAGGAATACCTTGAAAGAAGCTCTGACAGAGAGCTTATCGAAAAGGCAAAGGACAGAGTATATAAGCTTTTAAGATTTACCGAAAAATACGAAAATGCAGACGGACTTCTCGAAAAGCTCGAAAGCTGGGTGTTTGTTGAGTGGTCCGAAGCCAATGACTTTGTTCAGGACATAAACTACCCCACAAATATGCTTTATTCTCTCTTCCTTGACTCAATTGCCGAGCTTTATTCGGACAACTCCCTGAGAGAAAAGGCAGAAAAATTAAGGCAGACAATAAGAGAAAAATCCTTTGACGGTGAATTTTTCTGTGACAATGCAGTTCTTGACGAAAACGGTGTTGCTGTCAGAACAAACAACCGTACGGAAACCTGTCAGTATTATGCTTTCTTCACCAAAACGGCAACGAAAGAAAGCTTCCCCGAGCTTTATGAAAAAATGATAAACGATTTCGGTCCGAACAGAAAAGACTGCAACCGCTATCCCGATATCCCGTTCTCAAATGCCTTTATTGGCAACTATCTGAGACTTATTATTCTTCTTGAAAACGGAGAAAATGAAAAATTACAGCAGGAAATCCGTGATTTCTTCCTTACTATGGCAAAAACAACAGGTACGCTCTGGGAAAATATGACGGATTATGCAAGCTGCTGCCACGGTTTTGCGAGTTTTGTAGCATATGTACTTAATAAAATCGTGTAAAAGGTAATTTTTTCATTATTATTTCAGATTGACTTTTTCTTTTTTTTATTATATTATTGTATGCGTGTAAATTTATAGCTTTAAGGTGATACATAGTATGAAAAAAACTACCAAACTTTTAGCCGTTGTTCTTGCGGCAATGATGCTTCTGATTCCTCTTTCAACAACCGTTTTTGCAATGGATATGGCAAACATCATAGGTATTGATCTTGATGCCATTCTCGGCGCATTGGGCGGTCTTACCGGTAACAACGGAAACACAGGCACCGACGAAACAAACGGCGGCGGTATTGACCTGAGTGATTTCCTTTCGGATCCTTCTTCAATACTGAGTGCATTCAGCGGCTTGCTCGGTAATGTTTCAACAGAAGACCTCATCGGTGCAATAACCACAGTTCTCGGCGGCGGAGAAGCTATGAACATAGATCAGCTTATGGAAAGCGTGCTTGTTCTTCTCGGCACATTCGAAAGCACAACAGCGCCTGTAGAAACAACAACTGAAGAAACCACAACCGAGGAGACCACAACTGAGGAGACCACAACTGAGGAAACCACAACAGAAGTGCCTACAACCACTCCTCCCACAACTCAGGCTCCCCCCGTATACACTCCCCCCACATATACTCCCACAACTCAGGCACCCGAAACCACAACATATACATATATTCCCCCCGAAATCGTAACAATGGAGCCTCTCACAGGCGAGACCTATGCACCCGTTATTTATGATGACAATGTCGGCTCCTCCGATGATGTTACCGTTAAAATGGTTATCGGTATTGTAATCCTTGTTATCTCAGGTGCTGCAGTTGTTGCAGTTGCAATTGTTCTCAAGAAGAGCAGAGTATAATGGATTTATCTGATAAAGAGCATATAGAATATATAGACAGCAGCCTTCAGCTTATTGTGTCTGATGCCCATACCTTCGGCACAGACGCTCTGCTTCTGGCTGCTTTTGCTTCACCTAAAAGGAATCAGACGGTATGTGATTTCGGTACGGGCTGCGGAATTATCCCCTTTTACTGGTTAAGCCACGGTGTTGAGAAGGTCAATGCCGTTGAAATACAGGAAAAGGCCTGCGACCAGGTATGCCGTTCCGTCAAGCTCAATTCCCTTGAAGACCGCTTTAATCTTATAAAGGGCGACTTAAAGGAATTAAAGGGTAAGCTCCCCTTCGGTGAATTTGATGTTGTTACAATGAATCCGCCGTATACGGCTATCGGTAAAGGCATTATGAGCACATCCGCAGCAGACAAAACCGCGCGTCACGAAACAGACTTAACACTTGACGAGCTGTGCGAGGTGGCGGCAAAGCTTTTGAAATTCGGCGGAAAATTCTGTATCTGTCTTCGTCCCGAAAGGCTTACTGAGGCTATTGTGGCGATGAAAAATGCAAAAATCGAGCCGAAAAGACTGCGATTTGTGGCACAGAGAACAGGTAAAGCCCCCTGGCTGTTCCTTTTAGAGGGTAAAAGAGGACGAAACAGCGGAATTATTGTTGAAAAAGAGCTTCTTATCCAAAAGGATGACGGCTCAGAGTCTGACGAAATGCTTGAAATTTTAGGTAATTACAGAAAAAACGGAGAATAAATATGAGCGGAGAACTTTTTGTGGTAGGCACTCCCATAGGCAATTTAGGAGATTTCTCCCCGAGAGCCGTTGAAACTCTCTCGAATGTTGATTTCATTGCCGCAGAGGATACCAGAGTTACGATAAAGCTTCTTAATCATTTTAATATAAAAAAACAGCTTGTGAGCTACCACGAGCATAACCGTGCACAGAAAGGACCTACTATAATCGAAAGACTGTTGAACGGAGAAAGCTGTGCATTGGTTTCCGATGCGGGTATGCCCGTAATTTCCGATCCCGGTCAGGATTTGGTAAAGCTTTGCAGAGAAAACGGGATAAATGTTGTGTCCGTTCCGGGACCGAGTGCGATTATAACCGCACTTGCAATAAGCGGTCTTGATGTTGCACGATTTACCTTTGAGGGCTTTCTCACAGGCAACAAGCCGAAAAGACGCGAGCATTTACAGGAGATTGTGTCCGAAAAGAAAACGATGGTTTTCTATGAAGCTCCGCACAAGCTTGCAGCCACATTAAAGGACTTGTATGACACACTCGGAGACAGAAAAATTGCAATCATCAAGGAGCTTACGAAAATTCACGAAAACGCTGAATTTACAACCCTTAAAGAGGTTTACGGCAAGTATGACGATGTAAAGCTCAAGGGTGAATATGTTATTATAATTGAAGCAAAGGCTCAAGAAGAAACAAACGAGGAGGAAGAAATCTCCCCCGTTGAGCTTGCAAAATACTATGTTTCCTTGGGTGACTCAATAAACGAAGCGGCTAAAAAAGCGGCAAAGGAAACAAGTGCAAAGAAAAGCGATATATACAAGGCGTTGATAGCTGAAATAGGATAAAAAAAATGACCTGTATGAGCAGATTGTTCATACAGGTCTTCTGATTAAAACTTATCTTTTATAGATTTCAGCTGTTCAATTATTTTTATATTCTGCGGACACATTTTTTCACATTTGCCGCATTTAACACATTTTGAAATTCTGTCTTCAATATCGGGCATAATTTCTTTTACAAGTCTTCTGCCGCCCTGAGTTATTTTATTGAATGCCGCAAAAATTTCGGGAATTTCAACTCCTGCGGGGCAGGGCTGACAATACATACATTTTGTGCAGGGCACAAGTGAGAGCTTGTCGTTGACTGCCTTTGCATTGGTAAACTTAATTAATTCCTCATCGGAGAAAATTCCGACCTTTGAATTATCGGCAAGAACAAGATTTTCTTCAAGCTGCTCCATTTTTCCCATACCGCTCAGAAGCAGACTTACCTCGGGAGCATTCCACACAAAATTCAATGCATTATCAACACAGCCTCTGTTTTCGGGGAGCTGTTTTTTAATGTCTTCTGCGGGAGAAACAAGACTGCCGCCTCTGAGAGACTCCATAACAACAAGACCTAAGCCCATTTCGGCGGCTCTTTTAAGTCCCTCCGCACCTGCCTGATAGTCTGTATCAACATAGTTATACTGAATCTGACAAAACTCACAGCCGTCATATTCATCCAGAATCTGATTGAAAACTTCGAGGTCATCATGGAAAGAAAAGCCCATATGACGGATTTTTCCCGCAGCCTTTGCCTGCTTCATCTTGTCGATAAGCCCAAAATCAATAACTTTTTTCCAGTGGTCACGGTTCAACGCATGGAAAAGATAAAAATCAACATAATCCATATCAAGTCTTTCGAGCTGAGTGTTGAGAAGTGCGTCAAAATCCTCTGTACAGTTGACATGTCCCATAGGAAGCTTGGTTGCGACATAGGTCTTTTCTCTGTAGCCATCCTTTAATGCCTTACCTACAAGTGTTTCACTGCAGCCGCCGTGATAAAAATAAGCTGTGTCAACATAATTCACACCGCAGTCAATAGCATGGCGGATAAGCTCAATAGCTTTTTCTTCGTTGATATCCTTCTGCTCCTCGGGATTGTTAAGAGGCATACGCATAGCACCAAAACCTAAAACAGATACCTTACAGCCTGTTTTACCGAAATCTCTGTACTGCATAAAAAGTCTCCTTTGATAATTTTCTCTTTCCGATATTGCTATATATACTAAAAAAACCCTATTCAAAAGAATAGGGTTTCAAGTGTCGGCGACGACCTATTTTCCCGGGCAGCTTCCCGCCAAGTATCTTCGGCACAGTTGAGCTTAACTACCGTGTTCGGGATGGGAACGGGTGGGACCTCAATGTTATAGACACCGACTTCACTTAAGCTATGTCACTCAAGCAAGGGGTATTATAACACAACATTTTTCACTTGTCAAGCATTTTTTTATTTTATTCAGAAAAATCTATTTTTCCGTTTTTTTCTTCAAAATCCTTTATGCATTGACGAATTAAATACAGAATCTGACCATTTGCAGAACGCCCCTCATATTTTGCTATATAATGGAGCTTTGCATGTAACTCAGGCTCTACCTCAATTCCTACATGCTTATTATTTTTGTTTCTCATTCATTATCACCAAAAAAATCTTAATTTAAGTATATTTTAAGATTTTTTTATGATATAATTGCAAAGTATACTTAATTTAAGTATACTATTTTTTGTTTTTAGGGTGATAATTATGATTTGTACATTTTTCGGACACAAGGACACTCCATCAGGCATAGAGATTTTTCTTCAAGAAGTAATTGTCGATTTAATAAATCAAGGGGTAACATCCTTTTATATCGGCAATCAGGGGAATTTTGATGCTATGGCAATAAAAATACTCAGCAAACTAAAAGAAAAATATGCTATAAATTATACAGTTGTCCTTGCATATATGCCGTTACAAAAAAATACAGACGAATATACAGCTGAAAGTGTATTTCCCGAATGTCTTGCTAATGTTCCGCCAAGATTTGCTATCGACAGACGAAACAGGTATCTTTTAGAAAAATCTGATATTGTTGTTTGCTTTGTAACACACTCTTTCGGTGGTGCTGCAAAATTTACCGAACTTGCAAAAAAACAAGGAAAAACTGTAATAAACCTATCTGAAAAAAACAATATCTGAAAAAAACACGGCAAACCGAGAAAAATCGGTTATGCCGTGTTTTTTTTGTTAAACAATTATTCTGAAAGTTTTAACCTCATGCGGTTTGAGATATGTGCTGAAGGTGCCGTCGGTATATTCAACGGGAGCTTCGTCACATTCCATCATATTACATTCAATGACCTTTGCATTTCTAAAGGGCAGAGTAACTGTAACATCACCTCTTTGTGACTTGGTTTCATACATACGAAGGATAAATCCGTTGCCGTCCTGTGCTTTTTTGAGAGCATCAATAACTACATTATCATTGGTGAGCTGAATGAATGACTTTTCGCTGTCCTTGCCCTTGCCGTTTGCAACATAGTGTGCCTCAAGTGCAACATTTTCTTCATATGCCTTGTGTGAGGTTTCGGCTTTTCTCCAGCCGTCTGCGTGAGGATAAAGCGAATAACGGAAAGTATTTATTCCGAGGTCGCCCTTGGGATCGGGGCATACGGGAGCACGCATAAGGGTTATTCTCATAACAGAGCCGAAAATATCGTAGCCGTATTTACAGTCATTTATAAGGCTCACACCGTAGTCACCCTCTGAAAGGTCTGCCCACTTATGAGCGCATACCTCAAACATTGCTCTCTCATAGGAGTTGTTTGCAAAGGTAGGTCTTTCTATTGCACCGTGAGCAATTTCATAGCTTGCGTATCTGCTTCTTATTGCAACGGGGAACTCGGCTTTGAGTACCTTTTCGCGTTCTTGCCAGTCAACGGTAGTATCAAAATCAAGAGTTTTTGCACCCTTTTTAAGAATTACATCCTGAGTGATAACTGACTTATTAAAGCTTCTGACGATTCTTATAACACCCTTGACTGCGGAAGACTCAACAACCTCAATGCTGTCTGCCTTTTCCAATTTCCACATACGCATTTTATAGTCACTTTCAAGATTCCATGCGCTTTCGTGGATGGGCTTATCGTGAGATATTGTGAGAAGATTACCCTTGCCTGTGAGAATCTGACGGTTGTTTTCCTTATCGTAAATTTCGCTTATCAATCCGTTTTCGTCAAATACTACTCTGAGGTATTCATTTTCAAGAAGATTTATCTGTGCCGTGACAGCGTTTTCAGCTTCGCTCTTCTTTTCCTCAACGGAGAAAAGCTTATAGCCCATTGAGGGGACATCCTCTGCGACAAATTCTGCCGTAAATCTGCCGTTTTCCGCCTTTACGGTGCTGTTCATTACTTTTCCCGTCATATCCGTAATAACGGCATTTTCAAAGGGAATTTCAGCCTTTACGGTGTTTGTTACATTCCAGTTAAGAAGATTATAAACAATTATCGTGCTGTCCTTGGCGAGCTTCTGATTGAGAACATCATATGCTTCCTTTTTAAGTGCTTCAATTTTACCTCTGAGCACCTTATATTCCTCTCTTGTGTTCTCCATTGCCTCGTGGATGGATGTACCGGGAAGAATATCGTGGAACTGATTTATGAGAAGCATTTTCCACGCATCCTCAAGCCTTTCGGGAGAATAGGTATCAGAGAGAAGACCTAACATTTCACAGCTTCTTAAATCAAATTCACCGCGTCGGTTGTTTTTCTTGATAAATGCCTGACTTGTGTATGTTCCGCGGTGGTTTTCGTAATACATTTCACCGTCCCACACGGGCAGGTCGTCTGCATTTTTCTCAACAATCTTAAAGAAATCCTTTGAATGGGTGTTTGTTACCTTGGGAAGACCTGGCATAAATGAAAGTCTTTTCATTCTCTCAACCATTTCAAAGGTACAGCCACCGCCGCCGTCACCGTAGCCGAACATACCCATTGAGCAGTCCACAACATTGCTCTGACGGTTGCTCTTCCTTGTCTGTACGGCATAGGCAGCATCTGCCTCACCGCCGTAGCCGACCTTTTGCATATATGCTAAGATTTCATCACCCGAATGTGCGCGCCACTTGAAAACGCTTACTGGGAATTCGTTTGTATCGTTGTTGCCGAGCTTCGAGGTTACAAAGTATTTCATACCCGAACGCTTGATAATCTGCGGTAAAGCCCAGGTAAAGCCGAAGCAGTCGGGCAGCCAGTATGTATCAGACGACACGCCGAACTCTCTCATAAAGAACTCTCTGCCGTATAAAAGCTGACGGATAAGGCTCTCACCGCTTGCAATATTGGTGTCTGCCTCAACCCACGCATTACCCGTAATTTCCCATTGTCCGCGTTTTACGGCATCCTTTACCTGCTCAAAGATATCGGGATATGCCTTTTTCATAAAGTCATACAGAATAGCCTGGCTCTGAGTAAACTTGAAATCGGGGTAATTTCTCATAAGAGATAAGTTATTTGAAAATGTCCTTGCCGTTTTACGGTTGATTTCCCTTACAGTCCAAAGCCATGCAACATCAAGGTGGGAATGTCCGCAAAGTAAAACCTCACCCGGTGAAGCTGAGGGGATTTCCTTTATCGCTTCACGGAAATATTCCTGAGCGGCAGGCACACTCGCATAAAACTGCTCCTTGCCGAAATCGAAATCAAGCATATGCATAGCCTTGTCGATACAGATATAAAGACGCTCGGCTGTATATTTTTCCTCGCTGCATTCAAAGACATCAAATGCACCGTTCATATCGTACCAGAACGATTCGGTTTCCCTGTTGATTACGCTGAACTTTGCGGCATTGAGGGTATATTCCATATATGTGCCGCCCGCCATTGCGGTGTCACAGAAACCGCCCGAGTCAACGGCATTTTCAACCTGAATATTAAGCACCTGACCTGCTTTGAGGGGCTTATCGAAGAGGATTTCCGTTCTGTGTACCCAGCCTGAATTTGTGCGCGAGCTTACTGCTCCCACAATCTCTCCGTTTATACGGATAAGTGCCTCTCCGCCGAAATCTATTGTGAGATACACCTTTTTATCTTCCATAAAATCGGGCACGGTTACACTTGCTTCAAAATATCTTGTTTCATCGTAGCCTATTTTCCAATGGTCACCGAGTGCCATTGTGACAGCGGGCTTTCCGTCAAGAACTATATTGTTAGGAGAAACATGCATACCCGTATAGGATTTCCATTCGGGAATAACAAGCTGCGTTTCTATAATATAAGGCTTAATCTGCTTTATCAGATTTTTTAATACTCTCGGATGCTCAGTAGGCATATTGAATACCCCTTTCATATTTTCTTTCTTTCATTATATACACAGAAAATACAAAAAAACAGACGGAAACTCAAACAAATTTCCGTCTGTCAATATATACATTTTTACCAAATAACCTTGCTGTCAACATCTGACTTTGCAAGAGCTGCAAAATCGTCTGCAGACATAACACCCTGGTCGCCTAAACCTCGCTTACGGACAGATACAGTACCGTTTTCAGCTTCATTATCGCCTATAACGAGCATATAGGGAATTTTATTAAGCTGTGCTTCACGAAGCTTGTAGCCTAACTTCTCGCTTCTTGCATCAACCTCAACTCTGAAGCCCATATCAAAGAGCTTGTTTTTAAGAGAGTATGCGGCATCCTGATGACGGTCTGCTATCGGAAGAATTCTTATCTGCTCGGGAGCTAACCACATCGGGAACGCACCTGCATATTTTTCAATAAGAAGTGCAAGTGTTCTCTCATAACAGCCTATTGATGTTCTGTGAATGATATAGGGATTTTTCTTTGTTCCGTCGCTTGCAACATATTCCATACCGAATTTTTCTGCAAGCATCTGGTCTATCTGGATAGTGATAAGAGTGTCTTCCTTGCCGTGAACATTCTTTATCTGAATATCAAGCTTGGGACCGTAGAATGCGGCTTCACCGATACCGATTTTATAGGGAATTTCAAGATTATCAAGAATTTTACCCATAATACCCTGTGCCTCGTCCCACTGCTCGGGAGTGCCGATATATTTTTCCTTGTCTTCAGGATCCCACTGTGAGAAACGGTAGGAAACATCCTCATAAAGACCTAAGGTTTTGAGCATAAATACACAAAGCTCAAGGCAACGCTTGAATTCGTCCTCAAGCTGCTCAGGAGTACACATAAGATGTCCTTCAGAAATTGTGAACTGACGGACACGGATAAGTCCGTGCATTTCGCCTGATGCTTCATTTCTGAAAAGAGTTGATGTTTCGGCAAGTCGCATAGGCAAATCACGGTAGGAGCGCGCACGGTTGAGGTATGCCTGATACTGGAAAGGACAGGTCATGGGACGGAGTGCAAATACTTCGTCGTCCTTTTCTTCGTCACCCATAACGAACATACCGTCCTTATAATGATCCCAATGTCCTGAGATTTTATAAAGATCGCTCTTTGCCATAAGAGGTGTTTTTGTTCTCAGCCACCCTCTCTTTGTTTCCTCGTCTTCAACAAAACGCTGAAGAATCTGAAGAATTGCTGTACCCTTGGGAAGCATAATGGGAAGTCCCTGACCAACGCTTTCAACAGTTGTGAAGATTTCAAGCTCTCTGCCGAGCTTATTGTGGTCACGCTTTTTAGCCTCTTCAACCTGTGCGAGATATTCCTCAAGGTCAGCCTGCTTTGTGAATGCAGTTGCATAAATTCTCTGAAGCATCTTGTTTTTCTCGTTGCCTCTCCAGTATGCACCTGTGCAGGAGGTAAGCTTGAATGCCTTTACTCTTGAAGTATCGGGAATGTGAGGGCCTGCGCAAAGCTCAACAAAATCGCCCTGCTTATAAAAGCTTATAGCTTCACCCTTTTCAGCGTGCTCCCTGATAAGCTCAACCTTATAGTTTTCTCCCTTTTCTTCCATCATCTTCAAAGCTTCGTCAACGGGGAGAGAGAACTGCTCGAGAACAAGACCTTCTTTTACGATCTTCTTCATTTCTGCTTCGATCTTATCGAGAGAATCTGCAAGTGATTTGTCGCAGTCAAAATCATAATAGAAGCCGTTGTCAACAGCAGGACCTATTGCAAGCTTTGCTTCGGGGAAAAGTCTTTTTACTGCCTGAGCGAGTATGTGGGAAGCAGTATGTCTGAATGCACGCTTGCCCTCTTCGTCGTCAAATGTGATAAATTCGATTTCGCAGTCGTTTTCAATCTTTGTGCGAAGGTCTTTAACCTCACCGTCGATTTTACATACACAAACTGCCTTGAAAAGTCCTGCACCGAGGCTTTTTGCAATTTCCATTGCAGAAGTACCGTTTTCATACTCACGGTAGTCTTCTCTTAATTTTACCTTTACCATATAAACCATCCTTTCGTTTTCAGGGATGAAAAAAGCTCCACCCCAAAAGATATTGGGGTGAAGCAAAAACTCCACGGTTCCACCCAACTTGCGTGAAATTTCACGCCGCTTGAGCAAGCCTTAACGCGGCTTTTTCGGCTCCCCTTGTGCAAAAATGCTTTTCGGGGGCACTCGGGAGCGGTAGCAAGAAAATAAGTGAATAAGCCCTTCACACCAAACGGGCTCTCTCTGAAAACACAAGAGGTTTTCCGCCTTCTCCGTCATCGTTTTGATAAATATATTATATAGCTTTTAATAAAAAAGTCAAGTTATATTTAGAATACAAACTCAAAGAATCCGACCTCGAAGCCTTCTTCCTTTAATTCAAAGTATCTGTCTGCATTTACATATATACCGTAAAGAGTGCTCAGCTTCGCAGCAAGTATACCGCCGAGCTTTCTGAAAAAGCCTATCTTTTCAGGCTCGTAATCGTCGTCCTTTTCGAGGGTGAAGCTCATATATTTCTCGTCTGTGTCCAGATAATAGCTTGTAACTGTTATTGCCTCGGGAGAAAAATCGATTATGTTATAGTAGCTGTCGGTAAGCTTATCCATACCGATGCCTACCCAATCACTGTAGGTAACCTCTTGGTCCTCGTCAGGTCTGTCAACAGAGGTCGAAACAAAGTATACTGTTCCCTTTGCATTTGTAACGGTCTTTCCGTTTTCTATTGACTCAACATTTTCGCTGTTATAGATAACATTTGACACGGAATAGTGGTGTGAATGTCCCATAAGAACAAGGTCAATATTGAATTCGTCAAAAATGGGAGAGAAAAGTATTCTGAGAAGCTTGTTTTCTGTCTCACGGTGAGGAATTGAACCGCCGTACAGGTCGTGATGCATCATAACAACACGCCATTTGACATCGGGATGAGCCTTGACGGCTTCCTTAATCATATCTCTGTGTGCTGTTGCGCTTGCATTGTTTGTGTCAACAACAAGGAAAAGTACATCTCCCTTGGTAAAATAATAGTTACCTGACTGATAGCCGCTCATAGGTCCGAAAACCTCGTTGGGGAAATTGGTGAAATACTTAAAATCAAAGCTGTGACGGTCGTGGTTGCCCATTACATTTGCAAAGGTAAGCTCACGCGAGGACCTTGAGAAGGTAAGTCCCTCATATTCTATTCTCAGTCCCTCTGTTGCCATATCGCCGCCTGAGAGAATCATATTTATGTCAGCCTTGCTTTTTGCCTTTTGGAGCAGCTCGGCAAATGCAAAAGAAGTGTTTTTGAGCTTATCTGTTTCTTCTTCGCTGTAGCAGATATGAATATCAGACATATAAAGAGCCGAGAAGGTATTGTCTTCTGTCTTGAAAGAATAAACCTCACTCTTTTCATCGCCCGATACACAGGTATAATAATAGGTCTTGTTTTCTTCGAGGTCTGTTACGGTAACCTTTGCAGCCTTGTCGCCCTGATATGTAGTGATAATTTCACCTGTAAAGCTTTTTGCATCCTGCATATCTTCGTTTTCGCTTATTTCAACAGCACAGGAGGTAACACTTTCATCCATATACCAGGAAAAATTTCTTTCACTCTCTGTTTTACCGGGATTTACGGTAATACCCCTTGTTGCTTCTTCGGTGTTGAGCCACTGCTTTTCGAGAATTTCGGTATCAATGCGTATTTCTGTTGCAAAAGCGGGTAAAGCCAATGTAAATAACATCAATACTGCAAGGAACAGACTTACAATAGATTTTGTGTTTTTCATTTTTTTGTTCTCCTTTACTGATTAATATGTGATAAGCTCATTGAAAACCTTTATTGCATAGTTGTCAGACATACCCGAAATATAATCTATTATTGCGCCCATATAAATTTCTTTGGTTTCAAGATGAGAATATATTTTTCTGTTCTGACATTTGATTGTTTTTTCCGTTGTGTTGCCGAACATATTGAGCTTCGGCTCGCAGAATTTTGATATCCAGTCTGCAAATGCACCCATAAGCTCAGGATAAAACTGTGCTCGGCGCTTAAGCTCCTCTATAGTTTCCTCGCCGTCGTATGCATCGAGCAGGGTTTCAAATATCTGTGTTATAACAAGCCGTGCATATTCTGTAAATGCATCAAGACGCTTGTTTTTATATATAAATTCGTAGTTGAAGTCCTTTATTGCCTTTAACTGCTCGGAAAATGTGTCGCTCAGACAGATTCCCTTTTCGGGAGAGGAATTTTTACATACATCGTAAATCATATTATGTATAATTACGGTTGTGTTGATTGCATTTTTATCGTATGCCTTTGCCATATCGGCAAGGGTTTCCATATTTTCCTTGGTTAAAAAGCGAAGCCTTATCGCATCCTCAATATCTCTGCCGACATATGCTATCTTATCCGACAGCTTCACAACACAGCCCTCCCAGGTAAACGGCTGATACTGTCCGCATTCATTAAAATCATTAAGGTCTATATATTCTTGTCTGGGCTTAAGTCCGTTTTCGTCAACCTCGCCGCAGTGAGAAATTATACCGTCCCTGACAGCATATGTAAGGTTAAGATTTCTGAAAACTCGGTAGTCATCCTCTAAAAGCTCAATGCTGTCTACAAAATGAAGTCCGTTTTTCTCGTGAAAAAAGCTCTTGCCGAGATACTTTTTTGAGAGAGTATTGAGCTCTCTTTCACCCTGATGACCGAAGGGAGCGTGCCCGAGGTCGTGTCCCATTGCAATAGCACGGGTAAGCTCAATATTAAGTCCCAAATCCTTTGCAATCGTGGTACTTACGGAATCCACATGGGATACATGCTCCATTCTTGTGCAGATATGGTCATTTCCTATATTGAAAAATACCTGTGTTTTATGCTTCAGTCTTCTGTATGCAAGTGAATGGAGGATTCGTGTATAGTCTCTTTCAAATGCATCACGGCAATCATTGGGCTTTGAATAAAGAGAATTTTCACGGTGTATACATTTTTCGTAATTCTCATTTCCCTGCTGTACTGCTAAAGAAGAAAATCTGTAACCGTTTATAGACATATTACCGTCTCGCTTTCACAATTCTGTTAACAACGCTCTGGGCTTTTCTCGCTTTTTCAATCAGGTGTGTGTAGGAAAAATATGCCGCCTTGTTGGAAACGAGCACATATTCACCGATATATTCAATGTAATCCGCACCGAAGCTCTTTTTAAAGGCACATATACCCTCAAAATCCTCACTCGGTACACACTCACCGAGTGTGCCGTCGGGGTTGGGAGCAGAAGCTTTAAGAAGTACATATCCCAGATCGTGGAAAGCACTTCCCTTTTCAATGCTTCTTACAATTCTGCGGTAGTTGAAATAATGGCTTGAACGGAGATTGTTTCTCAATAAATTCTTAGAGCCTCCGAAAAGACAGCTGCTCATACCTGCGTAATGTACTGTTATACCGCCCGAAACACAGATTCTGTCCTTCTTCTCATTCTTCGTTTCTTCAACACGGGACAAATAATGCTCGCTCTGTTTATCTATTGCATCAATCTCTTCGAGTATACCCTTTTTCTTCTTTTCGGGTGCTGTTTCAAGAGATTTAAGTAATGCTTCTTTTTTTTCAAGTCTTTCATTTTCAAGCTGCTTATCTTTATTTTTATCATAATAGATAAGCATCATATCCATATTATCCTTGCCGAAAACTCTCATAAGACGCTTGCAGTATTCTCCGCCTCTTTCAACGAAATTGCTTCTTTCGGAGGTATCCTTCATAACATCAAGAAAATCCTGCATTATACTCTCGTCTTTTTCTATGTCCTCAATGGTGTAAACCGCCTGAGTAAGTCCTCTGTTTTCGCCCACTCTTGCGGAATATCTTACACCCTTTTCAAAGCTCTTGAGAAGCTTTTCGGGAGTTTTTGCCGTTCCGTCTTCATTAAAAAGAGGCAGTATCAGCTGTACGGGGGCCTTGTACAGACACTTTGAAGCATCTGTATTCAGCTTGAAGCCCGTTGAAACAAGTGTATCGTGTACCTTTTTACCGAATTCGTTTGTCTGAGAGTTATTTCTCAGTTCAATGCAAGGATCAAAGAACAGAGCAACGGCACCGCTTTTCTTCATTTCCGCTTTTATAAAGAGTGAAAATTCTTTTAACAGCTCTTCATTTGAATAATCGCACACCGCACCTGCGGGAGAATACCATATCTTGCCTGCGAGCGGAATACTTCTTTCCATTACAAGAGCCGTCAGCACTCTTTTGCCGTTTTCGTCAAAGCCCGAATAAAAACGGGACTTCCATTCAAGCTTTACATCTGCCCATTTTGCAGACTGCATATATAAGCCCTTATTATCAAGAACAAACTGCTCAAAGGCATTTTTATCTGTTTCCAAACAAAATCTGTACATTTTTCTTATCCTCTTTCGCAAGTAAAAAATTCATTGACGCTTTCGTGGTCGGAATAATGAATTTTCTCTCCCTTTACTTTCTGCACCGTTTCGTGGCCCTTGCCGAGAAGCAGAACAATATCGCCTTTCTTTGCCACTGACAAAGCATAAAAAACGGCTTGCTTGCGGTCGGTTATGATAACATATTCACCGCCGGATTCTCTTACAAAGCCTGCGATTTCTTCGGCAATTTTATTGCTGTCCTCATACCCCGGATCATCGTCTGTTATAACAGACAAATCCGAGCGTTTTCCGCTGATAAGTCCCATTTCTTTTCTTCTTAACTGTGCTCTGTCACCCACCGAGCCGAAAACTGTTATAATTCTGTTATGCTCATAAGCACTTACAGTATCAAAAATACTGTTAAAGCTTGTGCCGTTGTGAGCGTAATCTATAATTACATCGAAATCGGCGGGAATATCCATACATTCGCTTCTTCCCTTTACCTTTGCAAAAGGTAAGGCTGAAGCTAACTTTTCGGGTGTTACTCCCAGATGCAGACACACAGCTGCCGCACAAAGGGCATTATACACACTGAAAAAGCCGGGAAGAGCCGTTTTCAGCCGGAATTCTTCGTTTTTATATTTACATAAAAAGCCTACACCGAAAAAGCCGTCCTCACGCAGATTCTTTATATCGGCTGCCGTGATATCAGCTGCTTCATTAAGAGAAATTGTTTCATACGGACAGTTTATTATTTCCTTTAATTCCTCGGAAAACAAGTCGTCATTATTAAGCACGGCAAAGTCACATCGGTTGAAAAGCTGTTTTTTCCAGTAAGCATATTCCTCAAAGGACTCGTGCTCTGCTCCGCCTATGTGGTCGGGGGAAAGATTTGTAAAAACTGCAGTATCAAAGTGTATACCGTCAACACGGTGTGTTTTAAGCCCTATTGAGGACACCTCCATACACACCGCCTTACAGCCGGCATCTGCCATAAGTCTCATAAGCTTCTGCGTTTCATAGGATTCGGGAGTTGTGTTTACCGTGGGAATGAATTTATCCTCATAATATGCTCCCACGGTACCGATAACACCGCTTTTTATCGAGCATTTATCAAGGCAGGTACGCATCATATGTGTTATTGTGGTTTTACCCTTCGTACCCGTAACACCGATAACTGCAAGCTCTTTATCGGGGTGAGAGAAAAAATTACCGCTTATTACTGCCAGAGCGGCTCTTGAGTTTTCGGTTACTATAACAACAGCATCTCCGGGGAGTGACAATTTTCTTTCTGCAAGAAAAACTCTCACACCCTTGTCAAAAGCACTCGCGGCATAATCGTGTCCGTCGGAATATGCACCGGTAAGACACACAAAAAGAGTGTCTTTACAGGCTTTTCTCGAATCGTACACAATATCGGCAATTTCCCTGTCGGAGAAATTTTCGCACTCATATTCCAATCCTTTAAGAATTTCAGACAGCAGCATAAACAATCCTCTTATATCAATGTTGTTATTATTGCATTAGACAAAAGCATACCCTTATCGGTAAGTGTCAGAACATCACCGTCAAAACAGCAAAGCTCTGCTCGGACAAAACGGTCAATACTTTTATAAAAAATTCCGTCGGGCTCAAAAGAGAACTTTTCCTTCATTTCTCTCAATGAAACACCCTTTTTCAGACGAAGACGGAGCATAAAATATTCCTCGGCATCTCCGCCAATACTGTCAAAAACAGCTTTTTCGCCGTTTATGAATTTATCGGTATCTCTGTCAAAGTAAAAACGCTTTTTATCATAAAATGAGTGGGCGGCAGGGCCGAAGCCTAAATATTCTCTGTCCTCCCAATATTTTGTGTTGTGTATACTCTCGAACATTGGCTTACTAAAATTTGAAATTTCATAATGAACAAAGCCTGCGTTTTCAAGCATACGGCACATATGAAGATACATATCGCTGACAGTATCCTCATCGGCTAAAGACAGCTTATCGAGTAATTTATAAAAAGGCGTGCCCTCTTCAATTTTAAGGATATATGCACTTATGTGCGGCACATCCAGAGATAATACAAAGGAGAGGGTGCTGTCAAGGCTTTCCATAGTCTGCTCGGGAACACCTATCATCACATCAAGTGAGATATTATTTATCCCGACACTCTTTATAAATTCAACTCTCTGCTTTATTTTCTCTCTGTCAGCTCTTCTGCCGAGCTTCCGTCTTTCGTTATCGACGGCAGACTGCATTCCCAGAGAAATTCTGTTTACACCTGCTTTTTTGCAACAGATAATAAAATCTTCAAAATCATCACTCGACGGATTACATTCAACGGTTATTTCAGCCGTGTCACTCACGGTAAATTCCCCTCTTAAAGCATCAAGCACCGCTTTTATCTGTGCTCCTTCAAGCACGGACGGCGTACCGCCGCCGAAATAGACGGTGTCAACTATCCGCCTTTTTGCTTCGTTAGATACAAATTCCGACATTCTGCCGAGTGTCCTTATTTCATCAATCAGACTACTGATATAATCCTCTGCTTTTTCAGTTTTAAGCTGAGAATAAAAGTCGCAGTACGGACATTTAGAGCAGCAGAACGGAATGTGTATATATATTCCTAATGTATCAGTCCTGTCCATCGAGCTTGAGTATTGCCATAAAGGCTTCCTGAGGCACTTCAACAGTACCGAACTGACGCATTCTCTTTTTACCCTCTTTTTGCTTTTCAAGAAGCTTTTTCTTACGGGTAATGTCACCGCCGTAGCATTTTGCAAGGACATCCTTTCTCATAGCCTTGATAGTTTCTCTTGCTATTACCTTTCCGCCTATTGCAATCTGTACGGGGATTTCAAACATCTGTCTCGGGATATGCTCCTTGAGCTTTTCGGCAATCTTTCTTGCTCTCGTATATGCCTTTTCGGAATGGATAATATACGACAGAGCATCTATAAGGTCGCCGTTGAGAAGAACATCAAGCTTTACAAGTGAAGAACGC
Source organism: Clostridia bacterium (assembly GCA_017517135.1). Classification (GTDB taxonomy): domain Bacteria; phylum Bacillota; class Clostridia; order Oscillospirales; family Acutalibacteraceae; genus RUG806. The sequence continues at coordinate 10,054 of JAFXAK010000014.1, read as the reverse complement.
TGATATTCGGTAAGCTCATAGTCAAATGAAGCATAACCCCTTGTTCTGGATTTTAACACATCAAAGAAATCATAAATAATCTCATTAAGAGGAAGAATATAATGGATATCTACTCTGTCGGCAGAGATATAGTCCATATTCTTGAAAATTCCGCGTCTGTCCTGACATAAATCCATAATTGCACCGACATAATCGGGCGGAGAATATATGTGAGCCTCGGTCATCGGCTCTTCAACAAAGTCGATAACAGCGGGATCGGGATAGTTTGTGGGATTATCAATGTCAACCACGGTTCCGTCGGAAAGATGCACCTTATATATAACGCTCGGAACGGTGGAAACAAGGTCAAGGTCATATTCTCTTTCAAGTCGCTCCTGTATGATTTCAAGATGAAGAAGCCCTAAGAAGCCGCAACGGAAGCCGAAGCCCAATGCACCCGAGGTTTCGGGCTCAAAGGAGAGAGAAGCATCGTTGAGCTGTAATTTTTCAAGTGCCTCTTTAAGTGCCTCATAATCGGCACCGTCTGCGGGATAAAGACCGCAGAAAACCATAGGGTTTACCTTTTTATAGCCGGGAAGAGGCTCCAAAGCCTCATTTTCAAGCTTTGTTACGGTGTCGCCTACTCTTGCCTCAACAACAGTTTTGATTGAAGCGGTTATGTAGCCTACCTCACCCGCTTTAAGCTCATTTGTGCTTTCAAGCGTCATAGCTCTCATATGGCCTACCTCAACAACGGTAAACTGCGCACCCGTTGCCATCATTTTCATAGTTTCGCCCGGCTTCAAGGTGCCGTCAAGCACACGGACATAAACTATAACACCCTTGTAGTTATCATAAACAGAGTCAAAAACCAATGCCTTGAAGGGGGCATCGTCGTCACCCTCGGGACAGGGCACGCATTTTACTATCTGTTCGAGCACCTCGCCTACATTTTCACCTGTTTTAGCTGAAATCTTTGCAGCCTCGGAGCAGTCAAGACCGATAATTTCCTCAACATCTGCGGCTACTCTTTCGGGATCGGCTGCAGGCAGGTCAATTTTGTTTATAACGGGGACTAACTCGAGGTCGTGGTCAAGTGCAAGATAGGTGTTTGCAAGCGTCTGTGCTTCAACACCCTGTGTTGCATCAACAATAAGCACCGCACCCTCGCAGGCCGCAAGTGAACGGGAAACCTCATAGTTAAAGTCAACATGACCGGGAGTGTCTATAAGATTAAGGGCATAATTCTGCCCGTCCTTTGCCTTGTAGTCAAGTCTTACGGCTCTTGCCTTTATTGTAATTCCGCGCTCCTTTTCAATATCCATATTGTCAAGAAGCTGCTGCTGCATATCGCGCTTTGCAACAGACTCGGTAAGCTCTAAAAGTCTGTCCGCAAGAGTTGATTTGCCGTGGTCAATATGGGCAATTATTGAAAAATTGCGTATATTTTCTTTTTTCTCTAACATATTTTTCTTCCTTATAATGTATCTTTATGTGACTTGAAGCCGTTACCTAAAACCTCGCTTGAATCGGTTACTATAATAAACGGATTTTCGTCATATTTACTTATTACTGCTCTTACCAGAGCTACCTCATGTGCTCTGACAACACACATCAGCATTTTCTTGTTTTCCCCCGTATATCCGCCCTGAACGGGAAGCACGGAAACTCCTCTGCCGCACTCGGATATTATCTGCTTTACCGCTTCATCGGGATTCGAGGTCATAATAAACAATAGCTTTGAGTGGCTTCTGCCCGACACAACAAAATCAAGTGCCTGACTTGCAAGGAAAACAACGATAAGTGAAAACAGTATACTCTCAATGCTTTTGTAAACTATACCCGACAGCATAACCACTATAAAATCGCATATCATAATAAGCTTGCCGACGGGGATATGTGCAAATCTTATTCTGAGAAATCTTGCAAGAATGTCTATTCCGCCTGTTGTTGCACCGCCTAAAAAGACAATTCCTATTCCTGCTCCGCACAGTATGCCGCCAAAAACAGCCGCAAGCAGCTTTTCGTCTCCGTTATAAATAATACCTAAGCTTTCACCGTAGGTATCGATAAAGTCAATTACCAGAGAAACCGTAACTGTTGCCGCAACCGTTCTTGCAATAAAACGGAAACCGAATTTTTTCCACGCAAGAATAAACAGCGGAATGTTTACGGCTATAACGACCATACCCGTTGTTATGAACGGCACAAGATGATTTACAAGCACCGCAAGTCCCGTAACACCGCCCGCAACAAACTTTGAGGGGGTTGTGAAGCTTGCAACACCTATTGAATAAAGGGCTGCACCGAAGGTCCACAGGAGAAAATCACGGATAAACAGCAATTTTCCCGCATGCTTTCCGGACGGCACTTTCTTTTTATTTTTCTGCATCTGATCACCCAATCACTATATTAAAAAGTTCACACAATCTGCTGTATTCACCCTTCAGATACAAATATCCGAAAAGTGCTTCAAAGCCTGTTGCCTTGTGGTACTGTGCCTCTGTTTTATTCTTTGGAGTGTGTGCGCTGTGTGCATTTCTGCCGCGTTTATAAATTGCTGTTTCTTCCTCGGTAAGCACGCTGAGCAAGCCTTCTGCAGCTTCAGCCTGAAAAGAAGCATTTACAAATTTCACGGCTTCCTTGTGCAAATCTTTAACGGTCATTTCTGCCCTTGAAAGAATCATACGGCGAATCATTGTTTCATATACGGCATCGCCTATAAATGCTAAAGACAATGCACTCAGAGTTTTTGGATTTTCGGGAAATTCATCAGAACAAAACGATAAGAGATTTGTATTTTCTTTATCAGGGCACATATTGGAACTCCAAATCATATATAATTACGGTGTCGCCCTCCTGAATACCTCTTTCGGCAAGCTCTCTGAATACACCGCTGTTTTCAAGAACTCTCTGAAGATACTGCAGGGATTCATAGTCCTCAATGTCTGTTTTATTGAGTATCTTGAGAATCCACTCTGCCTCAACATAGTAGTCTCCGCCCATTTCGGTAATCCTGAAGCCCTTGTCCTTCTTCTTTTCGAGCACCTCCATAGGTACTGTTTCGCTTTCGTATCTCTTTATGGGGGGAAGCTCGGCAAGCATAGCCGCAACGGAGTTTATAAGCTCCTTTGTGCCCTCAGCTATCGGAGCGCATATTTCAAAATACTGCAAGCCCTTATCTTCAATATACTTTCTGAAATCCTCTCTCTGCTCGTCGGTTGCAAGGTCAAACTTGTTACCGGCAACAATCTGCGGACATTTTGTAAGCTCGGGATTGAATACCTCAAGCTCTTTATTTATTATTTCAAAATCCTCTTTAGGATCTCTTCCCTCACTGCCCGAGATATCAACGATATGAACGAGCATACGGCATCGTTCAACATGGCGTAAAAATCTGTGTCCGAGACCGACACCCTCGCCTGCACCCTCAATAAGACCGGGGATATCTGCCATAACAAAGCTGCTTTCAGGACCCATTCTCACAACACCTAAAACGGGGGTAAGCGTTGTGAAATGATAGTCTGCAATAGCAGGCTTTGCTTCGCTTACAACTGATATGAGAGTGGACTTACCAACATTCGGGAAGCCTAAAAGACCGACATCGGCAAGAAGCTTTAGCTCGAGGATAACCTCCCACTCTTCACCGGGATATCCGTCTCGTGCAAAACGGGGAGCCTGACGGGTTGGTGTTGCAAAATGCTGATTACCCCAGCCGCCTCTGCCGCCCTTTGCACATATAAAGGGCTCGTCGCCCGACATATCCGCAAGAACTGCTCCGCTTTCGGCTTCCTTAATAACCGTACCTCTGGGAACCTTGATTATAAAATCCTCGCCCCATTTTCCGCTTCTTCTGCCGCCTGAGCCGTTGGAGCCGTGCTGAGCGGAATATTTTGTTTTATAACGGAAATCGGCAAGAGTTGCAAGGTGGTCATCCACCTGAAAAACTATATCTCCGCCTTTACCGCCGTCACCGCCGTCGGGACCGCCCGAGGCTACATATTTTTCTCTGCGGAACGATACTGCACCGTTACCGCCGTTTCCTGCTTTTATTTTTATTTTAGCTGAATCTACAAACATTTTTAATCACCTACAGCAAAACCTGATTATACATAGTATATTGTAGCATATATAAATATAAATATAAATAGAAAAACGGAAAATTTTTTCAAGAAGAAAACAAAAAAAATTAAAAAAAATTATCTGACTACTTTTGTCGAAAGTGTTGACAACCACAAGATATTGGGTTATACTGCAAGTGTAAACCACAATTTTTCTTTACTGTACCATTAAAGGTACTCAAAATCGATATTTTTCGAACATTTGTCTTGACAAACGACAAAAAATGTTTTACAATACAATCACAACAACAAAACAAATGTTCGATAACATTCCGAAAGGTGGATATTATTATGGAAACTTGGCTCAGCTTTGTAATTCTCGGTGAGGTACTTATAACACTCTTTATACTCTGGGGCTTTATGCACGAGGGCAAATTCATTGAATTTGAAGACAGAATTATTTACAATGTAAAGCTTCGTATAAACGCATACCGCCGCTACAAAAATGCTATGGCCCGTCAGAAGCTCAACTCTGCAGTACGCTTCACTCCCGAAGTGCCTCAGAGAACAGCATCACAGCAAAACTCCCGTGCGGCATAATTCATCCGTTTTCCATTTTCCTTTCTTTTTTATACCCTACACACAGAAAACAACCGTCTGCTGACAGCAGGCGGTTGTTTTCGTTGTATGGTAAAATTTTATTTCCAGCTATAATGTCTTAATGATGAATCGATGAACAGAGTTCCTACCTGTAAGGTGTGGATGAGGGTGCCGTCAGACATAGGAAGAACGGTAAGTCCTTCTCCCTCGCCGCCGAGGTTGTCTATGAGCTTATATTCGTACATAATACGGTCAAAGAGCTTTTCGACCTCACCTGTTTTGCAGTCAACCGTATACACGGCTCTTGTCATATCGTTTGTGCCGAGGTAAAGCTTGCCGTTATAGTATTCGCCGCCCTGAATCTTGCGGATCTCTTCACTGCAGGTAAGCTTTCCTATATATTCCATTGTTTCAAGGTCATACATAAATATATCAATGTAGTTTGATGAATCGCCTGCATACAGAATGCCGTTTTCACCGTCTACCAAAAGCCACGGAATACCTCTTGTGTGTCGCTCAGTTGACATTTCATAGAAGGTGCCTGTAAATTCAAGAGTATCTGCATCGTAAACAACAACCAGGGGATGATTCCATTGCTTGCTGTCCTCTACTGCGGCATAGATATAACCGTTATAATAGCTTATTCCGCCTATGTGCTGTGAGTTATAATTTTCACTAAGCTCGGCAGGAATTGCCTCCATATTGATTTTCAACACGGTTTCATTGTCAAGGCTTACCTTTTCAAGATAATTCTTTCCGCTGTAATACCAGTTGGTGCCGTCAGTTGTAACATCCTGAGAACGGGCAAGAGTTTCAATGCCGATTACCTCGTCAATGCTGTCATAAGCGTAGATCTCACCGTTGAATGCATCGTTGAGACCGCCCGTAAACATAAGCATAAAGGAAAGAAGCATAGGGAAAAGCTTGTTGATGATGTTTAACAATAGTGTCATAATAAACTCTCCTGTTTTTTGTTTTTTTATGAATTCATTGCAAGACCTTTACGCTTCAAGTAGCTTTTGGTTGCATATTGCTTGCGCTTGCTGGCAAAAACATACTGAAGCATTGCTTTAGGTGCCTTGTGAAGTGACATTTCGGAAAGTATTCTCGGATCAAGCGGTGCAGCATTTTTTACATTAAAGGGAATACCCGAGCAGTCCGACCTTGCGGCTGAGAAAAAGTTTGCATCAGGAAGAATATGCAGATTTTCTGCAGTTTTCCATTTTTCGGGGTATTTGCCGCTGTTGAAATCGCTTTCTCTTATATAAATTTCAAAGAACGGGAATTTCTGCAGATAAAGGGATTCTATAAAATCGGGCATTTCGTTTATATCATTAAAATCTGCAAGAAGACTGAACATAGGCATTTTCGCGGCATCAGCACGGCAGATATACATACCGGGGAAACGCAGATCCGCAAAGGTTGAATTGAGCTTCTTTTTTCTCTCCTCAACCATTTTCTGTGAAAGCTCCTCGTATTTTTCACGCAGCAAAGCAATAAGCTCGTCAGAAAGATACCAGAAATAACGGTAGAAGCGGTTTGTGAGTGCCGAGAAATATATATAATACGCTTCCTGCAAAGCGAATTCATCACCGTCAAGTGCACCTGTTTCCTCTTTGATTATGCTCTTGATTTCTTCGGTAATTTCATCAAAAACAGAAACAAAAATATCAAAGTTTTCCTTTGAAGGCTGAGCTTTTTCGGGGAATCCGCAGGCAAAGGTACCGTTTCTCTTATCGTATATTGCCCCTGCACATCCGCTTACCTTTGCTTTGCAGCCGAAAACACATTTCATAAGAAAATATGTATTGTAAAGTATGGGTGTATCGGGGAAAGACAAGGAATACAAATCAAAAAATTTCTTCTTGTATGCTCTGCCCTCATTATCAAGTGTATTTAGCAATGCCGTGTCAAAGGTGTCTGCATCGGGAACGGTTGCAAGCAGATCGGACCATTGATCATAATACGGCTCATTCTCACCCGAAATATAGTAACGGGGGCTTATGATGTCTGCCTTTGTTTCCTCGGCTGTTTTGAGCATTTCTTCTATAGTGTCGGGAGAAATATAGTCATTTTCGTCGATAAAAATAACATATTCCGTCTTTGCCTTCTCTACACCCTTGTTTCTTGCAACGGGAGTGAGAACATGCTCAATTTCAAATGTGGTGAAGCCTACATATTCGTCACAGTATGATTTTATTACTTCTTTAACTTCCTTGGTTGCACCGTTATCTACTATAATTACCTCGAAATCCTCTGTTGACTGCTCAACAAGACCTTCGAGTGTATATTTAAGTCCCTCGCTGTCTTTATAAGCGGTTACTATTGCGGTTATCTCTGCCATAAAAGCTGCCCTTTCTTTACTTGTTATCAAAATACTGTACAGCTATATTCTCTGCACGCTTAATGTCCTCGGGATAGGTAATCTTGATATTATATTCCTCTCCCCTTACTAAATATACCCTTTCGTTGCATACGGTAAACACCGAGCAGCCGTCTGTAAGTGAAGCAAAAACCTCGTCGGGTAAGCCCTTGCAAAGCTCATACAGCCTTTTTGCATTGAAGCTCTGCGGTGTCTGCGCGTGATAAACCGTGCTTCTCGGCGGAACGGAATCTATAAACTGTCCGTCAGAACTTACTAAAATAGTGTCTGTTGCGGGAATAACCGTGTTGCACGCAGAGTATTTTTCAGCCGCGGCTATATTATCGTTAATTATTCTGTCGGTTATAAACGGTCGCACGGCATCGTGTGTGAGCACAATGCTGTTTTCGGACATACCCTTTTTGTTCATAAATTCAAGCACATTGAAAAGCGTATCTGAACGGGTTTTACCACCTACAATAACCTGAATTTCCTTTTCGGATGACACTTTTGCTTCGATCAGCTGTTTTGTGTACTCAAAAAAAGCGTCACCCACGGCAACAATAATATTGTCAACATTCTGATTTCTGACAAACGCCTCAATGCTTCTCAAAAGAAGACTTTTGCCGTTTATTTCAAGAAACTGCTTAGGAACCTCAGCCCCCATTCTTGTACCGCTCCCCCCAGCCAAAACCGCCGCCGTTACCATTTCCTCACCGCCTGAACATTATTTAATTTATTGTAACAGAAAAAGACATCCCGTACAAGTGTTTTTAATAAAAACTTAAGGGATTGAAAAAAGTTTGCAGATATGATAAAATGATATGAATCTATAAACCTTTTATTAAAAAGGAGAAAAAGTGAAAAATGTATAAAAATCTATTTGGAACAGATCTTGTAACATATGATATCTTAAACCTTGTCAGTTTCTTCGTTCTGGTAATTTACAACCTGGCTAATGTAAAAGAGAAAAAACACCTTTTAAGCCATACTTCGCTGTGGGCTCAAAATAAAATTGAAAATTCCCGCCTAAAAAACAAATTTTTAAGTTCATATATCCCTTGGGCAATAACAGAAATTATATTAATCAGCCTGGTACAATTTGCTTTCACTGCTCAGATAAACGCTTTCTTCGGAGAGCTGGTTGGAACAGACTTAAATTATTTCGGTTTATTATTTATCACACCGATTCTGCTTGTTGCTTTTTGTTTGTTGATAGGTGTTAATTTCTTAAAACAAATTGATCTCATAACCCCTGCTTTTCCCTTGGCTCTTATTTTTACAAAGCTGGCTTGTTTCGGTTCAGGCTGTTGCCATGGTGTTTACTGGGAATACGGTTTATATAACGAAACCTATAGCCGTTTGGAATTTCCTGTTCAGCTTCTTGAGGCAGGCATAGCACTTCTGCTTTTTGTCTTTTTACTGTATTGGAGAAAAAAAGCAAAACCCGGTACATTATTTCCGACTTATCTCATCCTGTACTCCGCAACACGCTTTTTCAGTGAATTTGGCGTAGAAATGCTGCCTATTCGCATAATAAACTTAAAAATTTATCAGATTATTTGCATATTCGGCTTTATTGTGGGAATCATTGAATTGTCCTTTGTTCTGAGAAAAAATAATATGCTCATAAAAACTTTTGACAAAAACCATAAAGAAATCTATCAGCAAATAGTTTATCAGTTAGAAAAAAAACAAAAACAAAGGAACAAAACTAAACAGAAACAAAAAGCCAAACAGAAAGCTAAGCAGAAATCTAAACAGAAAGCAAAACAGAAAAAACTATAAAAAATGCTGTATCAGAACCAATTAACACAAGTTCTGATACAGCATTTTTTAATATATAGGAAATTGCTCGCTGCCTGTGGACGGCACGTCCGTGATACGCCTGCCGCAGGTGCAGATCTTCAACCCCTACACGGGCTGGTCTTATTATTACGATATACAGCGCCAAGCCGTCGGTATCCCGGACTGGCGCACCAACGATATCCACTGGGAAAGCTGGGAAGGCTCTCCCGGCATCGGCCGCAATGCCGGATAATCTCAGCCCGTTCGGGCTTGAAGAGAGGAAACCATGAACGCCATCATAAACGGTATCAGCATCACGTTCAGCCAGGGGGAGACCATCCTTGCCGCCGCGCGCAGGAACGGCATCTTCATCCCCTCGCTGTGCGCCTTCAAAGCGCTCGACCACAATCCGGCCACCTGCCGCGTCTGCCTTGTGGAGTGCCAGTTTCCTAGCGGCAGGAAGGAATTCGTGACCTCCTGCTCCACGCCGCTCGAAGAGGGCATGGTCGTGGTCACGGACAGCGCCGAAGTGCGCGCCCGCCAGCGCATGCAGGTGGAGATGGTCTTTGCCGAACACGACCTTTCCTGCGACGACTGCGCCCGCCACGGCGACTGCGAACTTCAGGAACTGCGCAATAAGGTGGGGCTTGCCGCCAGCCGCTTCGCCCCCCGCGGCCCCCTGCGCCCGGACGACGGGCTTCGCGGCCTTGTGCGCGACATGAGCAAATGCGTGCGCTGCATGCGCTGTGTGGAAGTGTGCCGCTCCGTGCAGGGCGTGGGCGCCATGCACCCCGACAGCACCGGCAAGGGCGAACTGCCCATCCTGCTCGACAAGCAGGCCTGCATCCAGTGCGGCCAGTGTACGCTGGTCTGCCCCGTGGGCGCACTTGCCGAACGCGACGAGAACGACGTGGTGCTCGAATACCTTGCCGACCCGGCCGTGCGCACCGTCTTTTCCTTTGCGCCTTCCGTCCGCGTGGTGCTGGGCGAGGCCTTCGGCTTCGGCCCGGGCGAGAACGTGGAAGGCCGCATCGTGGCCGCCCTGCGCCGCATCGGCGCGGACGTGGTCATCGATACCGACTTCGCCGCCGACGTGGTCATCATGGAGGAAGGCACGGAACTTCTGGGCCGCATCAAAAACGGCGGCACTCTGCCCATGTTCACGTCCTGCTGCCCCGGCTGGATGAACTTCGCGGAACAGCATATCCCCGCAGTGCTTCCGCACATTTCCAGCACCCGTTCCCCGCAGGCCGTGACCGGCGCC
>JAFXAK010000013.1 GCA_017517135.1 Clostridia bacterium | reverse complement strand
GCCTTTTCAGCGCTTTTCGGCGTTTCGGCTTTGAAAGGCGTCAGCCTTTCGGCACCCTCAACATCCAAAAATCATCTGAAAATTCTTTGATTTCAGGTCGAAGATTTTTTATCGAGAGGATTTTTGGCAATTCAAGGCAAAAACGCAGCCAATCCTTGCGGATTGGCGAGTATTTTAACGAAGAAGTGGCGAAAATCAGCCGATAAAAAACACGGTTCGGATTATTATCGTCACCCTAAAGGAGAAAATAATGAATATTCTGCGTTTTCTTACACCGAAAAGTGATGTTGAATATCTGAACATAGACAGCTCTGTGCGTCAGGGACTTGAAAAAATGAAGTATCACGGCTATGCCGCAATACCTGTTATTGACGATAAAGGACATTATCAGGGCACCGTTACCGAGGGTGACTTTTTATGGGCATTGTATAACAACAACAATCCCGACATCAAAAAGCTTGAAAAAACACAGCTGAGAACCATTGTGAGAAAGGATTATCAGCCGATATCCGCAAGTGCCTCAATGGATGAAATACTCAACCGTGCCTACTCCCAGAATTTCGTCCCCGTTGTTGACGACAGAGAGGTTTTCATAGGTATCATAAGAAGAAAAGATATCATCAAGCACCTTGCAAGCATACAGGTTGAGCTGTAATTTTCATAACATAAATTTTTAAGCCCCGTGCATTCATCTGAAATGCACGGGGCTTGGTATTTGTTTATAAATGCTTATGAAATAACAACTGCGGTATCTGCGCCTATGTTGTCAACATAATACAAAGCTGTGTAAACAACATTTCCGTCCTCGTCATATTCGGGGAGCCACTGTGTCTGATAGGAGCCGTCTGCGTTACCGGGAGTCCAGGTAACCTTTACATTCTCATCAAGAGATTCCTTTATAACCTTAACAACAAGACCTGCACCGCCTGATACGGTAAATGCACCCTTTTCGGTATAATCCTCGCTGCCGAGATAAACCTCATATGCAATATTCTCGTTGCTGTTAACAACGCTTACATTGTAGTATGCTGTAAGATCATCAAGAATATCAAGCTCTATTCCGAAGAGGTTGAGCAGAAGTCTTAATATTCTCATAAGAAGTCCCATAATGCCGCCTTCTTCTTCCTCAGCCTCAACGCCGCTTACGATTATTCTGCAATCAGCCGTGATATCGGAAATCTTATACAGACGGTAGCCTTCCGAATCAACACCGTAGGATGTGAGCGGCTCAGTCTTTTCGAGCACATCGAGAATAAGGTCAGCATCCTCTTCAAGATATTCAGCGAGAACATCATAGCCTCTCAATACGCTTACAGACATTCCTGAACCTGTGTAGCCCTCATCAATTTTCACTCTGAAATAGAAGTCGCCTTCATAGTAAACATATCTGTAGTTTTGTCCCTGCTGGGGCTTGCACTTGAAGCCCTCACCTGAAGCTAACTGAATTTCATAATGATTCTGCTGAAGAGTCATGCTGCCGTTTGCATCTTTTTCAACAATCTTAATTTCCGTATTTGCAGTTACGGTTACGGTATATTCACCGTTTTCATCGGGTAAAATATGTTCGCCGTTAGCGGTTACATACGCTGTTGCGAGATTGTATTCCATTGACCATAACCGGAACTTTATCTCTTCGCCTGCATTTACAACAGCTTTAACAAGCACCTGAGGGCTGTGCCATTCGGGATTTGCAGGCTTGTTGTAATCAAAGAGATTATCCCAGGTTGTGTATCTGCCGCCCTTTGCATAGTATACATAAATACCGTTTTCATCGGGAATATACTGCATTTTACCGTTAACGGAATTTACAAATGCATATCCGTGATACCAGTCTGAGCCGTCAACAGTATTAACAAAGTTAACCTGACAGCTTGTTGCAGCAAATACGGGTGTACACGCTGCAAAAATCATAAACATTGCTAAGAAAACGCTTAATGCCTTTTTCATAGTTTCAGCCTCCTGAACATATTATCACACTTCAATTATACAGAAAAATTTAACAAAAGTCAACCAAATCATTTATGCGAATCTGTATAGTCCTTATCAATGGTTATAACAGTAAACAGCTTACTGTCATTTTCTCTTATTCTGCTGTTGACCTCTCTTCTGATTTCATCATCGTTAAGCTTAAATCCGAAGGGCACAACAACATCAAAAATAAGGTTTGTGTGAGTGTTTCCCTTTACCATTCTGAAATCGTGTATGCCTATTTCCGAAGAAATTTCAGAGCAGACCTCTTTAGCAAGAGCCTTATATTCGCTCATTTCCTCATCGTCCGTAACAATGGGGTCCATATGTATAACCGCAGAGCAGTTGAGCTGCTCGGCAAGGTCTTTTTCAATATTGTCAATCTCATCGTGGATTGCAAGTATATCGCCCTTGGAATCAACCTCTGCGTGCAGAGATATCATCATTCTTCCCGGGCCGTAATCGTGAACAAGGAGGTCGTGTATACCGAGAACTATATCATAGCCTGTCACGATTTCGGATATTCTTTCAACAGTTTCCTTTTCGGGCGGCTGACCTAAAAGGGGCTGGACTGTTTCATAGGCGGATTTTGCACCCGCATACAGAATAAACACAGCCACCGCACAGCCGCAGTAAGCGTCTATATTCACATTTGCAAAACGGGTTATGAGCATTGATACAAGAACAACCGTTGTGGAGAGAGCATCCGAAAGACAGTCCGTTGCGGTTGCGAGCATTGCAGAAGAGGAATAGAGCTTACCGTATTTTCTGTTATACAGATACATATATCCCTTTACGGCAACGGAAACAACGAGAATTGCAATAACAAGACCGCTTACCTCAACTGCCTCGGGGTTGAATATCTTATCTACCGAGGAGGTGAGAAGCTCAAAGCCCATAATTACTATCAGCACAGACACCGCTATACCCGACAGATATTCTATTCTGCCGTGACCGAAGGGGTGCGCGGGATCGGGCTTTTTCTGACTTAATCTGAAGCCCATAAGAGTTATAAGCGATGAGCCCGAGTCCGACAGATTATTGAATGCATCTGCCGTTACGGAGATAGCACCGCTTAAAATACCTGCAAAAAATTTAATTGCAAACAAAAACACATTGAGTGCAATCCCCATAACAGAACAGAGCATTCCGTAGGCGGAACGCAGCTGCTCTTTGGAGCTGTTTTCTTTTATAAAAAACTTAGAAATAAACCTTATCATAATCAGACACTATAACCGTCGGGGTTATTCTTCTGCCAGTTCCAGGTATCTCTGCATGCATCAAATGCGTTTCTTGTTGCCTTCCAGCCGAGCACTCTTTCTGCCTTGGAAGCATCCGAATATGATGTTGCAATGTCACCCGGTCGTCTGGGAGCAATAACATAAGGCACCTTTACGCCTGTTGCCTCTTCAAAAGCGTGTACAAGCTCAAGCACGCTTACCCCCTTACCCGTACCGAGATTGAATACCTCACAGGCATTTATTTTCATTGCTCTTTCGAGGGCTACAACATGACCTAATGCAAGGTCAACAACATGGATATAGTCTCTCACACCTGTGCCGTCCTCTGTTTCGTAGTCATCACCGAAAACGGAGAGCTTTTCACGCTTGCCTACTGCAACCTGAGAGATATAGGGCATAAGGTTATTGGGGATTCCGTTGGGCGACTCGCCTATTCTGCCGCTTGAATGTGCACCGATAGGATTGAAGTAACGGAGAATGCTTACGCTCCATTCGTTGTCGGATTTCCATAAATCCTGTAAAATGGTTTCAATATAAAGCTTTGTTGTGCCGTAGGGGTTTGTTGTGCCGCCTACCTCCATTTCCTCGTGGAAGGGAGCAACATTCTTTTCACCGTAAACAGTTGCAGAAGAGCTGAAAACAATTGTCTTTACATTGTGTGCAGCCATAACCTTGAGAAGATTTACTGTACCGCCGATGTTGTTTTCATAGTATTCGAGAGGCTTCTGACAGGATTCGCCTACTGCCTTAAGTCCCGCAAAATGAATAACGGAATCGATATCATACTTTGAGAAAACCTCGTGAAGACCTTTTTCATCACGGATATCACATTCAACTGTTTCAAAATCCTTGCCTGTGATTTCCTTTACACGGGCATTTACCTCGGGAGAAGAGTTTGAATAGTTGTCAAGCACAACTATCTCCTTACCTGCATTAAGAAGCTCAACGCAGGTGTGTGAGCCGATATAGCCTGCTCCGCCTGTAATTAAAATCGCCATAATTTATTACTCCTTTATTGATTTACTTAAAATATATTTCGAGTATATTTCTGTCAGAATCCGTTGAATAAGCAATTTCGTAATCTGATGCTTTTTTTCCCGTGTATTTATAAACACCGTTAAGCACCTTTGCAAGAAAAGTTGAGCTTACAAACAGCCGATCTGACACCTTATCAAGCAGCTTACTGCTTTCAAATTCAAAAGCCGCACATGCGGGAAGTGACAGCACAACACTCTGCACGGTGTGCTCTACGATATCAAGCCAGTTTTCCTGAGTACAGTACAGTCCGTTTCTGATGTAATACTGAGCATCCGTAGCAACACATAATACATCGTCGGGAAGAACAAAATCCGAATGTGTTTTTGAGATTTCTTCCGTTGTCAGGTTGAAATACCTGTAGCCGTATATAATATTTTCGTCCTTGCTTTCGGGATCGTTCCATGTGGGATCAAAATGATACCACTGACCGTCTATTTTAACAGCAAGCCACATATGACCTTCTTTTTTACCGTCCTGTATTGCTTTGCCCGATACGGTAAAGCTTTCTATTTCGCACAAATCGAACAACAGCTTTGAAGCAAGCGAATAGCCCGAGCATACTGCCTTTTTATCAAAGAATACCCCCGCGGCATTTGAAGAATTGTCTGATTCTCCGTAAACACACATACGGGCAACAGAGTCATTGACAAAAACCTCTTTGACAAAATCCTCGTTTTCGTCCTCTAACATACCCACTATTTCCTTAGCATCAGACACAAGAGTTCCGCATAATGACAGACATTCTTCCGACGAATGTGTATAATTGGGCATAAAGCAAAGAAGTGAGCCGGATTCAAGGTAGCTGAAATCGTCGGCAAGACATAAAAGATGTCCGTTATCGTATTTCAGAGCCTCGAAAACCTCAAGCATTTCATCCGGGGAGATATTTTTTATATATATTTTTCCCGGATGCGCAAATATTGAATTGTATATGAATTTATAAGCTCTTTTCTGTGTTTCATTAAGCTCCTCAAAGTGCTTACGGTGAACGGTAAAGTCAACAAACACAGGCTCGGAAATATCATCTTCCCAGTCTGATTTCATATACAGCCCTCCGCCGTCAGTAAATTGCAGGGCGAAAAGCTCCAAAAAGCCGTTATCCGCACAGGACACAAAGCCGAAGACAGTTATAAAACAAAGCAAAAGAGCTGTTAGCTTTTTGCAGATTTTCATTCTTGTTTTTCCGTTTCGTTCTCTCAGCTTATAACGCTGATTTCAGGTGAATTTTTAATAAAGTTATAAATTGCGGTGTAGGAATTGTTGAAATCAAAGGCATTTATATTCGTATCAATAAGATTTATCAGAGTTGAAAAGAATTTTTCGCCTTTTTCGAGATTTTCAACGGTAAAATGTGTGGAAATAACAGTTGCAACAGCCTGAGCCTGGAGCAACGCAAGGTCGTCCCCCTGTCCTGCATATTTAAGATAATTGAGCAAGGTTTCACTTGTCATATTACGCGTACCCGCCTGCAGGGTGTATGTTATCGAATCAACAACATACGAAACATCCTTTTCGAGGAATACGGCAACCTCACCGAGACTTTTCATCATTGTTTTGAAGGAATGCTCGTCTATTACCGCCCAACGGTCTATACGGGTGTTTCTCTCTTCAAAAGCCTCGCACACCGCCTTGACGGAATACATCTCAAAAAGCTCCTGTAAGGACATAGCGTTCCCGCCGTACTCCAGAGAAATATCGGGCGATACGGGCTTTATTCTGATTGCATTTTCCTTAACGGACACCGATATCAGCTCACAGAGAATAATATCCGTTTCATCAACACACAATGCTAAAAAATTCAATGCGTTTTCGTCCGTATAGGGTGCATCGGGCTCAGAAGTTTCCCCCTCATTGAGCGTTGTTGTTTCGGTATCAGTCAGCTGCCTTGCCCCTAAAAGCTTTTCGAGGCTGAAATCGTTTACGGCAAGCAAAATAACAAAGGACATTATTCCCGCTAAAAGCACCGAAACTACAATACCCGACCATATAAGCAAAGGGCGTTTTTCTCTCGCCCTTGAATTAAAATCAAGATTTCTTTTTTTTCCCACTTTTTTATCCCACTTGAACACAAAATATACTACTATAATTATAATTACACAAGAGCTAAAATACAATATTTAAAAGTTAAATATTTTGTTAAAATTACGCATTTTTTTTAGTCAATTTTCCATTGTTTGTTTTTTGTGAAAATTAGCCAAAAAACAGTTTTTGCTTAGTGCAGATTTTCTATATCGCATTTTCCCTCTGAAATCAAAAAAATAATTGACTTGCATAACAATTTATGTTAATATACTTCTTGCCGCATGCAACAAGGGCGCACTATGTGCAAAAGAGGACTTGTCCCGCCTTTGGCAGCGAGACTTATAAAGGAGAAAAATCAATGTACGCAATTATTGAAACAGGCGGAAAGCAGTACAAGGTACAGGCAGGCGATGTTGTTTATATCGAGAAGCTTGATGTTGAAAGTGACAGCGAATACGTTTTTGACAAGGTTATTGCAGTTGCAGGTGATGACGGTATCAAGGTAGGTGCTCCCTATGTTGAAGGTGCAACAGTTGCTGCTAAGGTCGTAAAGAACGGCAAGGCAAAGAAGATCACTGTTATGACCTACAAGTCAAAGAAGAACGAGAAGAGAAAGCTCGGTCACAGACAGCCCTACACAAAGGTTGAAATCGCTGCTATCAACGCATAATGATTACAGCAACTTTCTTTATCCGTGAAAGCACAATAACAGGCTTTGAAATTAAAGGCCACTCAGGCTCGGCTGAGTTCGGGCAGGATATAGTTTGTGCGGCAGTTTCCTCTGCGGCATTTATGGCGGCAAACACCGTAACAGAGGTTATGGGGCTTGAAGCCGAAGCCGAGGTGGACGACGGATATATGTATTTTACTGTAACAGGCGGTAAGACCGCCGGAGATATCCTCTCGGGGCTTAAGCTCCATTTAGAAGGATTATCCGAACAGTATCCCGATTTTGTAAAAGTAACAACGGAGGTGTAAGCAAATGCTTAAGATAAACATTCAGCTTTTCGCTCATAAAAAAGGTATGGGTTCAACCCGTAACGGCCGTGACTCCGAATCCAAAAGACTCGGCACAAAGAGAAGCGACGGACAGTTTGTCAACGCCGGCACCATCATCGTTCGTCAGCGTGGAACACACATCCACCCCGGCAACAATGTAGGCAAGGGCTCTGATGACACACTCTTCGCTCTTATCGACGGCAAAGTTAAGTTTGAGCGTTACGGCAAAGACCGCAAAAAGGTCAGCGTTTACGACAACTGATTTTTCCAAAAGTAAAGAGGCTGTATCAAAACATCGAAAGCAGATGTTGTTGATGCAGCCTCTGAATTTTGGAGAGGTTATTCTTGATTTGTGATTTATACTCACATTATTGATAACTTTTTCCATAGCAAAGGGGCTTTTGATACAGCCCCTAAAACACTGCTCTTTGAGATTAATTTTCAATTTCCTGACGCTTGATTTTAAGCGAGGTTGTCTTGATAAATTCGGTATCTCTTATAATAACCTTGTCTATTCTCTTGAAATCGGAAAGCAAGAGATTTACTTTTTTGATGTCTTCGTATATTGTGTCTTTTGCATCGGGATTTGCGGCTTCGTCGAGATAAACATAGGCACAGATTTTGTTGTCTTTTTCGCAGACGGCAACTTCTTTTATATAATCTATTTCTGCAGTCAGCTTTGCTTCAATTTCTTCGGGGGAAACATTTTTGCCGTTGGAAAGAATAATAAGATTCTTCTTCCTGCCGATGAAGAAAAGGAAGCCTTCGCTGTCAATATAACCGCAGTCGCCTGTGTGAAGCCAGCCGTCTTTGAAAACCTCTTCGGTTGCTTTTTCATCACCGTAGTAGCCCATCATAACATTATCGCCCTTGACGCATATTTCACCGATTCCGTTTTCGTCGGGATCGGCAATTTTTATTTCACAGCAATCAAGCACAAGACCAACAGAGCCGATTTTATAGTCATATCTTCTTGAACAGGTCACGCACGGTGAACATTCTGTAAGCCCGTAGCCTGTAATAATCTGTATGCCGATATCGTACATAAACTGTTCGATTTCGGGGGCGAGATACGCACCGCCGCAAAGGATATATTCAAGATTTCCGCCGAAGGCTTCGTGGATATCCGAGAACATTTCTCTTCTTGCATCGTAACCGCTGAGCATAAAGTTTCTTGAACATTCAATGCACGACATAAGCTTTTCATAAGTACCGTTGCGTTTTGCTGTGGAGATTATGTGCTTATATATCATTTCGACCATCATAGGTACTGCGGCAAACTGATAAGGCTTATATTCCTTTATGTCGGAATAAATGCTTTTAAGGCTTGTGCAGATATATCCCCATTCGCTTCTGACAAGACTTGCAAAAAGTCCCGTTACCCAGGAATATGTGTGATTAAGCGGCAAAAAGCCTATTCCGTGACCGCCTGTGATTGCGTGAAGCGATGCATTTACATTCGAACAGATATTTTTATTTGAAAGCATAATGCCCTTGGTTTTGCCTGTTGTTCCCGAGGTGTAAACTATTGCGGCAAGGGCTTCGGGAGATGTGCTTTGGTTAAGCAATTCGTTGCGGTAGCTGTCGGGTAAGCTTTTACCTGCTTCAATAAATTTTTCACATTCATCCACACAGAAAACAAGCTTAAGGCTTTCGCTGCATATATTCTTTACATATTCTGCCTTTTCAGTCTGAGCCGACGAATAAAACAGTACATGAGCGGTGCAGTCTGAAAGCTGTGCTGCGATATCTTCCTTGGAAAGTCCCGTATCAAGCGGTATACAAATATCACAGTTGACCTGAAGAGTGTAAAAAATTACATTCCACATATAACAGTTTTCTGAAAGAATTGCAACCTTTAAGCCTGAATCTACGCCCTGAGAACGAATATATGCACCTAATGCACATTCGTCTTCAAAAACCTCTTTGAAGCTTTTTTCGTGTTCCTTTTTATTTTTATCCTTAAATACAAACTGTCTTTTACTTCCGCCACGCTCTGCACCGTCGATAATAATATCTCTTACAACATCAAAAGTGGGGAAATCATCGTAAAATTCTCTGAGCATAATCGGTTCACCGTTAGTTTTTGGTTTTGTTGTTATCAATTGCCGCTTTAAGCTCACCGACAGTTTTTATAGCTTTTACATTAACACATTCAGGCTTTATTCCGTAGTATGTAAAGATATCTGTATAAAGGCATGTCAGGTCAAAGGACGAAAATCCACAGTCATTTTTTAATGTTGACACCTCGGTTATTTCTTCGTCCATCTCAACATACTGAAGTATAAAATCTACTATTTTTTCCATTTTAGTTCTCCTCAAGCTTAATCTTTTCAAGAATTTCCCTGATTGTTATTTTGGGATTCTCAGCACCTATCATCAAAGCAGAACGAAGCTTTGAGTAGAAAATTTCAAGGTCGTGCTTCGGATTTTCGCTGATTCTGTATTCAAAAATAAATTCAAGACCGTTATCGGAAAGTCTGTGCTTTACCGTTAAATAAAGGTTCTGGGCAGAATAGTCATTATTATACCATATACCCTTGGCTGTTGCTTTTATTTCTTCAGACTCAAACGGTATTTCAAGCGGCGCATGATAGGAAAAGCTCATACTGTCATATGTCTGTTCAAGTCTGTCCATCTTCATTGCCATATGCTTGATATGATACATTTCAAGAGTATCGAAGTTGCAGTGGTTGAATACATTGTTCTGTTCTTCTTCAACTATCTGAGCTGCTTCTTCAAATGTAAGAGAGTCTTCAACAATTGTTCTCAATGTATAGAAATGCCATCTGTTACCGCCTGACTTTTTCTGCAAAAGTGTGCCTCTGCGATTTATCATAAACTTAAAGGATACATCCTTTTCGTTGTCATTGAATGCCGAAAGAGCACTTCTGAGACCTAACATAAGCACGCAGGGTACGGAAAGATTATTTTCACGGCACATTTCAATTATTTTCGCTGAATCCTCCGCCGAAAGGTCAAAATGAAGAGTTCTTGATTCGGGATGCTCACCCTCAAACATCAGAACATATCTTCTGTCGGGATTTGATTCTTTTTCTTTCTTCATTCTGTTATCAAGAAGATAATCATTAAAAATAGGTTCACCTGATTCGGAGAAGGTTTTCATCCAATATGCTCTGTCTGCTTTTCTTTGATCTGATTCAAGATAATCAAGCTCTGTTTTCATAGCTTCTGTATAAGAACGCATAGGCTTCGGATATGTACTGCCGATTTTTTTGTGAAGATATATAGCCATTGCATCTGCCATAAACATTTTAACTGCATAGCCGTCAAATGCAAGGTGATGGAATTTTGTGTAAAATCCGTTGTAGCCGTCGGGCAAATGCATAATTCTTATTGTGTTAAGGGGCTTTTCAATAAAGTCAATGCCCTCTCTTGTCCAACCTTTAAGAATTGCAAAGGATTCTTCCTCACTCATAGCTGAATGGTCGTGTTCTGTGATTTCAATGCAATGCTCATCGGCAATATACTGCACAAGACCGAACTGACGGTCGGGTGAAAAACGCAGTCTTATGCTCTCACATCTGTCAGCAGCTTCATAAAGAGCCTGTTTCAAAAGCTCGGTATCAAAAGCACCTTTCCAATAGCAGCCCGTGCCTATGTTGAGCACTGCGGGATTTTTGCCGTAGGAATTATAAACAAAGTACATAAGTCTTTGTGCCTGGGTAAGAGGAAATGCTTCAACTATATTACCGTCTGAAAGCTGTTTTTTTACCATATCATTCACCTTTTTCTCTTATAATCTTGCCTGTTGAGGTTTTGGGTAATGGCTCTGCTTTAATATGTATTCTTGCAATTTCTCTTGCGTCAATATCCTGTGAATTGATTTTATCAACAATACTGTTAACAGCCGAATCAATGTCTGTTATGCCGTTCTTTTTGGCATAATCATAATCGGGATATATATATGCTGCGATTTTGCCTTTTTCTTCAAAGACAAGAATTTCCTTTATAAGCTGCTCGGAAGAAAAATTCTTTTCAATTTCTTCGGGTGAAACATTTTCACCGTTTGAAAGTACAATAATATTTTTAAGCCTGCCTGTTATGAAAAGCTCACGGTCGGGTGTCATATAACCTATGTCACCTGTTCTGAACCAGCCGTCCTGTGTGAAGACCTTTGCTGTTTCTTCACTTTTTTTATAGTAACCCATCATAAGTGAGGGGCTTTGCACCTGAATTTCACCGTTTTCGATTCTGACATTACAAATGCTTATTACTCTGCCGCCCGAATCCGCACAGGTTTTTCCGTCGGGAACTGATATTCTCGGTCCTGTTTCGGTCATACCGTAGCCTTGTCTTATAGTGATGCCTGCTTCTTCAAGCTCCTTTGCCATAACAGCATTGAGCTTTGCACCCGATGCTATAATATTTCTGAGCTTTTTGCCGAAAACTCTTTCTGCTGCTTCTCTGGGGGAGAGCTCGGGAGAGTTTTTCTTTATAATTCTCATTCGTCTTACAAGTGTTTCAACCATCATCGGAACAAGACGGATAAAGGACGGCTCAAACAAAAGCAGGTTACTGTTTATATTTGAAATATCTCCGTTAAGACAGATTGTGACACCGTCTTTGAGATTTTTGAGATAGTCGCACGAAAAACTGAAGATGTGATGCAAGGGGAGTACATTCAATGCAACATGCTCACCCTCAAAGCTCATTTCACGGTAGAATACATTTGATACTATTGCGTTTGAAGAGAGCATTGCACCCTTGCTTACACCTGATGTGCCGGAGGTGTATATAATTGAAGCACAGTCCTCGGGATTTTCAAAATCCTTTTCAAATTCACGGGTGGGATATTCTTTACTGCAGATGTCTGCAAAAAGATTTTCGTCTTCCATATCGAGGGTGAAGCTCATAGGGCATTCTTTTTGAATGAAATCAAGATGATTTCTGATAGAAGAACCGTATAAAAGGACTTCGGAATCACTATCTTTTAACAAAGAAACAGTATCCTCCATTTTTCTGTCATCAGACAGCACAACTGCAACATTTCCGCTGATATATACGGCATTGAGATATATAAGAAACTCATAAGATGTTTTTCCGATAACGGCAATATGCTTTCTTTCGCTTATTTTACTTTTCAGATACAAAGCTGCCTTGAAGCTGTTTACAAAAAAATCCTTGTAGCTTACTTCAACAACTTCTTCATTTCTGATATATTTAATACAAGGCTTGCTGCCGTATTTTTCAGCAGTGAGCCTTAGCAATTTTCCTATTGTGTTGATATTACCGTTTAATGATTCAAGCATCTGTTTCCTCTTAATTTTTATTAATAAACTGTGAACAACTACAAGTAGAATTCTATAATATTTTTATACTAAAGTCAATGTACAAAACAATACTGTTTTGCACTTTATCAAACATATCATTGTTTTGTGTTGTAAAAAATAGGCTAAAAATGAAAAATATTTATCAGCAATGGAAGAAAATCTGCAAAATTGACAGGAAATTTTGTGTTCAAAAAAAATTCATAGTTTGTTTACAATTCACTGAGATGTCCGACATTTTATGTAATCCGAGTTTGTTATTAAAGCTTTGAAAACTATAGGACATTAGGACATTAGTATTATTATTAGAGTTAGGACAGGGGACGGTTAGCGTGAAAACCTAAGCGGTAAAGGCTAAAAGAGGCAACAAAAACCCAAGCCCATATAAAATGAGCGAAAATATTGAAAGAGAAGAAATCAGGATTGATACTTACTCATAGCAATATTGTTATC
>JAFXAK010000012.1 GCA_017517135.1 Clostridia bacterium | reverse complement strand
GCTCTTACATTGCCGTTATAGGTGGTGCTTGTGTAGGAATGCTTAACGGTACACTTTGAAATATCCATAGGCTTGATTGTGAAAGAAAGTGTCTTAGTGCCTGTGTAGTTGCCTTTCATTGTTACCTTAACATTGTAGGTT
Source organism: Clostridia bacterium (assembly GCA_017517135.1). Lineage (GTDB taxonomy): Bacteria > Bacillota > Clostridia > Oscillospirales > Acutalibacteraceae > RUG806. Next base: position 16,853 of record JAFXAK010000012.1, on the reverse strand, counting down.
CCCACATTCTTTCTTCCCGAGGCGTATGTTACGGTGTAGTGAGTATCCTTGGTAAGCTTTGCTCCGTTTGCATTTGTTACAGTCACCGAGGGAGCTCTTACATTGCCGTTATAGGTGGTGCTTGTGTAAGAAAGCTTTACGGTACACTTGGAAATATCCATAGGATTAATATTAAATGAAAGTGTCTTTGTACCTGTATAGTTACCTTTCAGCTTGACAGTAACATTATATGTTCCGACATTTCGTCTGCCTGTATCATATGTTACAGTGTAATGCGTATCCTGTGTAAGCTTTGCGCCGTTTGCGTTTGTTACTGTAACTGCGGGAGTTCTTACTTTTGCGTTATATGTAAGACTTGTTGCAGAAAGCTTAACAGTACACTTTGAAATATCCATAGGAACAATCTTGAATGAAAGTGTCTTTGTGCCTGTGTAGTTACCTTTCATTGTTACGGTAACATTGTATGTGCCGACATTTCTTCTGCCCGATGCATATGCTACAGTGTAGTCTGTATCTTTAACAAGAGTTTTTCCGTCAGCATCCTTAACCGTAACTGCGGGAGTTCTTGCATAAGCATTGAATGTAAGAGTAGTTGCGGAAAGAGCAATTGTCTTGGGATAGCTGATAGTCTTTGTTGACTTCACATCACCGCAGAGAGTACAAGCTGTTACTATGCTTCCGTTCGTTGTAAGTGTTGCTTTTGTTGTGGTTGTATTGTAGGTATGGTTGCTTGCATTTACAGCGATATTACCCCAGCTGTCAATATCCGCAATAGGCTTAGCACCTGCTGAATCTTCGCTGAATTTGCCGCAGGAGCACTTATAGTATGCATTCTTTCCCTGTGCCGAACAGGTGGGAGCCTTACTTTTAACCTGAGTAAATTCACAGGTGTGATCATATGTATAGCGGAATGTCATAGTCGTAGCTGAACCGACTGTAGAAGAAACCGTTGCTGTATTTCCGTTGACTGTTACAGTCAGTTTTGTTGAATCGGGATAGCCTGAATCATTTGTTGCAAAAAGATAGTTTTCTTTTGCAGTAACAGAAATAATGAGTCTGTATTTATGACCTGCTTCAAACTTTGCATCATTTGCAAGCGTTTTACCTGCTGTAAGATCATACCAATAGCATTTTTTGAGCTGTATACCTGTACCGGCAACAGAGCCTATCACATCAACAGTATTTCCTGCAACGGGAGCATCAAAGCCGTCTGCTGTAACAGAGGAAATGCCTAAATAGGTCGTAGCAGCAAAAGCATAGGAGAAGCCGGCATTATCGCCTCTGTTGCCGCTGTTTTCCTTGGCATCCAGGCCGTTTACAGTCGCTCTGTAATAAAGAACATCGTTATCTGAGGGATCATAGTCTATTTCATAGTTTTTGCAGGGCTCAACCTCAAAATGTACGCTGTATGCGTGACCTGCCTTGAATGTTTTTCCGTCACCCTTGGTAAGCTTTGCCTGCAGCGAAGCCTCTACATAGGTTGCACCTGCATTAATGAGAGCCTCTCTCTCGGTGTTGTCAACCCAGAACATATAAACAAGCTTGTAGCTGTCCGCACCGCATACTGCATCATAATCGGGTGTTTTTCCTGCAACAGGACCTTCTACACCTGTGACATCCACATTGTAAATTGACTGTATTACAGGTAAGCCGAAGCTGCAGTCAAAGGAGGCTGTCTCTCCCCTGTATCCGCTGCCTTCATCCGCCTGCTTGCCGTTTACCGTTGCGGCATAATAAAGATAATCCTCTGCATCATAATCAATTTCATAGCCTGTCTGAGGCTGAACTGTAATGCAAACCAAATACTCGTGGCCTTCCTCAAAAACCTTACCGTCACCTTTAACGAGCTTTGCCTGAGCAACAGCATTCACATATGTCATACCGCCGCTTATGAGTTCACTCTTTAATGTTTCGTCCAGCCAGAACAAATTGATAATATCGTAGCCTGCTGCTGCGGGGGCAGCTTCATAGTCGGGCACCGTACCCGCAATGGGAGTGGATATGCCCACAATATCAATATTGCTGATAAGTTCTGAAGAAACATAGAATTCACATTCAATACCGCGGACATAATCTACCGAATAAGTATCACAAATTGTGCAAGGAATTCCGTTGACAAGAACCTCAGCTACATTTTCTCCGTGAGAATCTGTTTTAAACCAGTAGCCGTTTTCAAATTCTGTTCTCAGCCAAAATGTAACTTTATAGGTTTCACCTGTTTCAAAGGCGGTTGTATAATTCATTGACTCATAGTTGTTGCCGACCTTATGCGACCAGTCAATTGTTCCGTTAAGATATACACCGTCTGCAAGAACATTACAGTCATTATCGGGGAATTCGCCCGGTCTGGGGATTTTAAGACCTGTGATTTCAACAGTATCAATGGCAGACACAGTGCATTTATAGTCGGCAGTAACTACCTTGTAATCCGACGATGTGTTACCCGTCGGTGTTGTTACTGCTGCAGTCTTGTAGCCCATTTCCGGTGTATCTGAGGTCAATTCATATATTCTTGCAGATACACTGTTACTAAAAACAGCAGTTCCCGTGGGCATTACATAAATACGCGCACGGTATGATTTGCCGAGCTCGAATGTGTCGGTCTTGCTCATCTGCACTTCAACCGGTGTTGAGCCTGCATTTATCTGCCGAAGCTCATACCAGACAATTCCGTTGACCTGTTGACCGTCAACAATTTGTTTTGAAACTAAATTGCCGTTAACATAGTCTATAGTGTAGTCAGGTGTGCTACCTGCAAGAGGAGTACGCAGATTCCGGACTCCTATGACACTTATTTCGGTAGCCGCATATGCTGTCAAAGACAATGCAGACAGCGCCATCACCAATATGAAAAATAAAACTAAAAGCTTCTTTTTCATAAAAAATTCTCCTTTTACTCTTTTTTTGGGTATAACTCCCTTGCATACATTATAGCGTAAGTACAATATAAAAAAATCACCCCTCAGCATCCGTAAGGGGTGATTTAACGCAAAAAAGGGGTGATATCACAATTATTATTCCGAACAAGAAATATAATCACAAATTTATTTGCTTAAAAGTATTCCGTTTGCTTTTTCAATAAGCTCGCTTCTGTCTTTGACCGAGAGCTTATTGAAAATATGAGATGTATGTGTTTTTACCGTATTTTCCGACAGACAAAGCCTTTCGGCTATTTCTTTTCGTTTGCAGTTATCAAGCAAAAGCGTCAGAACTTCGATTTCACGGCTTGTCAGAGCTTCTGACGGCTGCCAGAGAGCAATAATATCTTCAAGCTGTTCGGAGAGAACAAGATTATCTTCCTGTGTTTGTGTTGGTGCTGTGTTGTCGGCAGGAGCTTGCGTGCTTAGCTGAGCAGCTTCCTTTTCGGCTTCAGTTTTTTCATTTTTAAGTGCATCAAAATCCTTCATTATGCTGAACAGGAAAAGAAGCATTATTTCACTCACGATATATGAAATTGAAAGAAATTCAAAGTCAACGGAAATAAGCTGCTCGAGAAGCCATATCAGGATATTTAAGAAAACAACACTTATAAGCAGGGAGGCACACTTGTGAGAAGTGATTTTCTTTTTGATTATCACAAAAGCCACCATTGCAAGCATTGATGCAAAATAGGTGAACAGATAGAAGAAATATATAATATGATATTTGCCGTATATCTTTACAAGTCTTGCCGTGCCGTCAATTATTTCGAGGGTGACCTCCTTATAGTACAGGTCACAATATCCGGGACTTGCCGCAAGAATAAAAACAGCTGCGCTTATACACAGCAATACTGCGGTTACGCCCTTGGGAATTCTGATACGGCATATGTCTGCAAGGGACATAAACATACACAAGGGGAGAAATACCGAGCCGAGGTAGGAAACTCTGTTTGCTAAAAGTGCTTCTTCAAGTATACGCGAAACGGAGATTGAAAAATATCCCACATTTACAAGAAGCACGCTTATAAAGAGCAGAAACAGCCAGGTGTCTTTTTTCTTCACGGACACCAGATACCCTATAACCAAAGCAAGTGCAACTACGGCAGTTATACCGTAAATTATACTGCTCATAATAAAACTTCCTTTTTATATAATAAAATCAGTTTAACACAAAATTCATATTAAGTAAAGCATATTGCTGATTTTAAGATTTTGTTTTTGCTGATTTAAGATTTTGTTTTATTTTTCAGAAATAAAACGCTTTCATATCGTCAAGCCTTAAAAGCATCGGGGCGTAGCCGAGTGCTGCACCTGTGTCTATATTTATCCAGGTTTCGGAAAAGCACGCTCTTCGGGTGTATTTTTCACCGAGAAAAACGGTTGGTGTGTGTCCGAAAATTACCGTTATACCGTTGTCAAAATAATCGGTGTACACGGTAGGTCTGCTCCAGAGCAATTCGTGCGCGGTGTATTGTGACAGCTTTTTATCCTTGCTGAAATTTCCCAATCCCGAATGGCACAGAATAAAATCTCTGTCCCCTACAGAAATAGCCTCAAACAAGGGTGCTTCACGCAGATATTCTAAAATATACCTGACCTCTTCTTTGCTGATTGACGAAAGTGCTTCTATGGTGGGCATACCGCCGTTTGCCTGCCAGTTTGAGAAGATGTCTAACTTCTTACCGTTAAGAGAGGCAATGGAAGAGTCTGTTATTTCATCAAAAAGGAAATCGCACGAAAGCATCATAGCCTCGTGGTTACCTAAAATAAATTCAACATTGTCCTGCTGCATACACCATTTGAGAAGCTTTATGCCGTCCTTGCCGCGGTCGATAACATCACCGAGGATATATAAGGTATCAGCCTCAGAGAAATTGACGGATTTCAGCATATCGATAAATTTTTCCAATGGGTAGCCGTGTAAATCGCTTGTTACATAAATCATTTTATCACCTCGGATATGAAATTGAAGTAATAGGTAATAGTGAATAGTGAAGAAGTAATGGCGGGACACCCGCACCCGATTGAAAAAATATAGCGAAGCGGAACAAAACGCAACAGCGTTCCACACCTATTCACTATTCACTATTACCTATTACTTAAAAAATGGCGGGACACCCGCACCCGATTGAAAAAATATAGCGAAGCGGAACAAAACGCGACAGCGTTCCACACCTATTCACTATTCACTATTACCTATTACTTAAAAAAGGCACACATCCTTACGGAGTGCGCCTCTTTTCGGGTAATTGTTTACAGCAGCTTTGAGAAGCCGTGGTAGTTTACGAGTGCATCTATCTTTTTATCTGCCTTGCACATAGGGCATTCGTGGGGCGGATAAGATGAGTAATCACCGAGATCGTTGGGGGTAAACACGCTTCTTACGGGTAAGCCTGCGCACTCTTCAACTGTTGAGAAAATTGAAGCAATACCCGATACCGTACCGCCGTAGTATTTGACCGCTTCAACGGCTGCCTCGGCTGTTTTACCTGAGGTAAGGGATACGCCTAAAACCATAACATTCTTGCCCTGAATCATAGGCACAAGGTTATCTCTGAAGATGAAAAGATTATTGCCCGTGATTTCGGGAGTTACAACATAAATAGATTTATGTGCATTCATACTGATGAAATCTGCCTTCGCAAGAGCATCTGCAAGAAATGCACCGATAACCTCTGTGCCGTCTATGCAAAGGATAGTGTCAACCACCGTGTCTGCATAGTAATATGAACAGATTTCCTTTGCAACTGCCTTTGCTTCACTCGCTCTTGCCTTCTGAGTTACAACATCTATATAATAATTGCTGTGTCTGTTGCTTGAAGCGAAGTGGCCTGCAGCAACACGCAGATGCAGATTTTCTCCCTTTGTTGCAACTTTTACTATATTTATATCTGACATATTTTATCCCTCCGAGGTTATATTTTGTTCATTATATAACATTTTTTAGTGGCTTTCAATAGTTTTTTGTGATATTTATGCAAAAAGCACAGATTTTTTTAGTGTAAGTATTTTTTAAGAGCAGACCAATTGTTTACTTTCAGAAATTCTCTTTGTTTTTCGTCACGGCATAGCTGTATTTCCCTGTCTGCCGTTTTATCAAGAAGCACCGCGTGCATACCCGCATCAAGTGCGCCCTTTATGTCTGCAAAGGGAGAGTCTCCGCAGTACCAACACACGGACGGAGAAAGATGTGCAGAATTTGCGGCTGAAATAAACAGCTCTTTATGCGGCTTGGGGAAAATAAAATCCGCACTTGTCAGCACAAATTCAAAGTCCGCATCGGGAAGCCACCTTTTAAGTGCAAGGGACAGACCTTCTCCGCTCATTGCATTGTTGCTTATAACCGCCGTGCGGATGCCGAGGTCTTTAAGAGACTTTAACAGCTCAGGGACAAAATCAATAACCCGCCTCGGGGAATTGAAGCGGTCAAAAATTTCTTCAAGCTCGGGGACTGACTTGTTGAATTTAAGTCCCGAATTGTGAATTACATATTTTAATGTTGCAGATAAGGGCAGCTCAAATGAAGAGGGAAAAGAAGACCTTACCTTGTCTTCGAGCTCATTCCAAAGAGAGAGCAGAGAGCTGTCGTCTGATCCCTTAGGATTGAGAGACACTTCTCTGACAGCCTTCAGTCCGTCAAGAGCGCTGAATTTCCCGTCCTCAAAAAGAGTACCGCCAACATCAAATAAAATCATTTTCGGTTTAGTGGAGTATGTCATACTATTACCGCCTTTAGTTATTTCTGATATCTTCCTGACCTCAGGAAAACATTTCTGTTATACGCCTTGGTATATCCGAAAAAAGAGAGAAGCCTGAAAGAAATCAGGCTTCTCGTATGTTTTTATCTGATTATTTTACTGTAAGAAATCAAGGAAGCCCTTTGCTCCGAAGATGCTGTATACAGCTTCGTTGCCTGAAGCCATTAAGCCGTTGAAGAACTTGGTAAAGCCGCTTTCTGCTTCGTCGGGAGCGTATACACCGATTTCTATAAGCATCTGACGGAATTCTTCCATAAGAGCATCGTCCTTGTCGCGGTCGTTGAGGGTATTGAGAGTCATTGCAATAACCTCGTCATAGAGTGCCTGCTGTTCAGCGGTAAGAGCTTTGCCGTTTTCTTCAAGATACTTTTCAAGATCGGGGATATAGCTTCTCTTGAGGCTCTTGAGGTTTCTTGATTCGTTGAACTGAGGATAGTAGAACTCACTGTTGGGATCGCTGCAGTCGTTAACTGTCTTTACATTGCCGAGAGCTAAGTCAAGTGCAAGGGAAATAGCTGTGTTGTTGTATTCAAGCTCATGCTTCTGCTCGAAGAAGAACCAGGAAGAATCCTTGTAGTATGCACCTGAAATGTCAATAGACTTGTCGGGAGAGAGTATTCTGCCTTCGGTATCTGTAAACTTTGTGCCTGCCTTAACAAACTTTGTTCCGGGAACGGTTGATGAAATGTCTATAATTTCGTCGCTGTTTGTTGTTGCTGCGTGGTTCATAAAGCCGAATGCCTGATAGTCGGATGTTTCTGTACCGTAGGAAAGACCGTAGCCTGCGATGAAGGAGAAGCCGATGTAGTCATCAAGCTCTGCGAGAGTTTCTTTAAGGTTTGACTGAGCTGCATAGTAGTAGTCAGTCTGGTCGATAACTCTTGCACTTGTGAGGTATTCGTTTCTTACCTCTTCATAGTTTTCTGTGGGAACTAAAGCTACAAGTGAGGGAGCGCCGAGGAAAATTACTTCAACGAACTCAGCGAGAGCCATATCTATGAAGTCACGAAGAGCAGCCTTTGAGAAGAAGCGGAGAACGAAGTTTACAAGATAACCCCAGGGTTCACCTATCATATCTGCAAGAAGACCGTTGTAAAGAAGGTCAGCAGAGTTATCAACATAGTTGAGTGTTACAAGGTCATAAACAACATCGCTACCCTGCCAGCAGCCAACGATACTTACAACTCTCTTGACATCCTGCTTAGCTTCTTCCTTGTAGTGATAAAGATATGCACTTACAACGGAAGCACCCATACTCATAGGAACAAGAATAACGGAATCTGCACCTACTGTGTTTTCTTCAAGGATTGTGTCAATGAATGTGTCAAGGTCTGCTACATTGTTCTTTGTGTAGGAGAAAGCGTTGTAGTTGAAGCAGTAGAGATAATCCTCATAGTTCTCACCGAGAGCAGCCTTTGCAACATCAGCACAGGGGATAGAGCCGTAGAAACGGTCCTTAGCTTCGCTTTCGCCCTGAGCATTTGTGGGATACTGAGAAACGGGCATTGTGTATCTGGGAGTTATAACTCTGTTGTTGGGCTTGCCGTTCTGGTCAATAAGGTTGTTTGCGAAAAGCTTTTCGATAAGTGTGTGCGCGCTCTCTTCCTTAACCATATTTGTTCTGAAGAAGAGTGTACCGAGAACACCGCCTACAACACTTAAAAGAGCTTTGACTGTTTCACCGTCTTTGATAGCTTCTGCGAAATCAACAGCAAAAAGGTTCCATCTGTTGGAGTGCTTGCCGTCTGCGATAAGCGGAGCATAGTTTTCATAGTCCTGAAGTGTGCCGTTTTCAAAAGCACCCTCCTGAGTGTAGCTTTCATCAAAGAGATATGAGAAAGACTGACCGATACCTGTTACGAAAACGACAAGGCTGTTTCCGTCAACAAAAGCACTGTCAAGTGTGGTGCTTGTTCTTACGGGTACCTGTGTAGTTGTCTCACTTGCTGCAAATGCAGGCATAGCGAGAGTGAAAAGCATAACGATTGCAAGGATAACTGAAATAATTTTCTTCATTTCTTTTCCCTCCGGATAATATTTCTATTATATACTAACATAATAAAATATATATTTCAAGAATTATTTGTCAATTCTGAAAGTAAAAACACACAAAAAGCGTGATAATTATGCTTTGAGCGATAAAATTCCACACAACTAAGCCGCCGCCGCTGTAAAATCGGAGAATACTCATTTTTTTCTCTTTCCGTTCCTTTTTTCTCTGAGATGTGAAGAAATGAGGTATACAGGGGAGAGTGTACATAAATGTATATAGGATAATAAGCATAGCGGTGCTTATTTTTCTGCCTGTAACAAGACAGGATAAAAAGTACGAAAAACTCAGAATAAACAGTATGAAACACAGAATACGCATAGTTTTTTCGTTCTTTCTGCCCTTAAACCATTCCACACCGCATTTTTCGCACAGAGCGTAACATACAGTCACAAAAGCCGAAGCGGCTGCAGCCGATTCGCTGCCCATAAAGATGAGGATAAGGGGAAAGGCAGACCACAGAGGTCTTTCAAACATTTCGTAAGTACGCTCATCATACCTTCTGCCCTTTTTCTCGTTAAAGGCTCTTACTGCATAGAGAAGAGCGGACAAAAACAGCATAAGTACTGTTGCAGCACCTGCAATAATATCCCTGTCTCCCGATAAGGGTAATGCAGAAAGGTCGGTTTTTGAAAGAAGCTGACTTATTTTGTCAGAGTTAAGACCGAAATAGAGCATCAAGCAGCCGCCTGCAACGGCACCGAAGATATGCTCCATAAGCTTCCAGCCCTCTATCATATGCAGTTCGTTGAGCTTTCTGAAAAACTGTCTTTTTTTCGTACCGTGATTTGCAAGACGGAAAAGTATAAGACCGCCTGCAAAGCCTGTACCGCCCGACACAAAGCCCGTCAGTACGGCACCGAGAGCAAGAATGTCTTTATTCACAGCCGCGAGAATAACAATCGCAAGGGTGAGAAGGACATTTCCGCCCCATTCCTCGGCTCTGTCAAGGGAGAAATATATTTTCGGAAAGCGCTTGTTTTCCTTGTCGTAGGGAGAGTTGAAGATTTTAGGGCCTATGAGAGTGAATACGGGAATAAGCAGAAAAAGAACGGTGTATTCTGTTGCAGAATAGTATTCTCCCGAAAGAGTGCCTATGAGTAAAGAGAGCATACCGCCCGCAATTGCAAACCACAAGCCGCCTTTAAGGAAAACACCGATAATGCCTATATGAAATTTGTTCTGATAGCCTTCTCTTTCAGGATGCAGAACAAAGCCCATAGTCTGCCCGTAGGTTTCCGTTCCGCCGTAGAAGGTCGAGAGTGCACCTACTGCCGCAAAGAACAGATACAGATAGGAAAACTCACCGTCACACATAAAAAATGCAAGGCACAGACCTAAAAGTGCACCGGGAAGCAGCGCCCCCTTTTCACCGCCTATGACACAGCCTCGCATACCCCAGCCGTATGATACAGCCAGAGCCGTGAAGATTACTGCAACAAAAAGCATATATATCCCCCTTGTTTTGTTTTATTTTTTATTTGCAGACATCTATCCAGCCTGCAAAGTAATTCGCATACTTTTCTAATTCCTCGGGAGTGAGTTCTACCGCACTTGCGGCATTGCCTGCTGCGGGATATACGATATCGAAGCGTTTAAGGGATTCATCGAGATAAACAGTACAGCCCTCGTTTATCGCAAAGGGACACACACCGCCGATTGAGTGACCGATAAGGGTGTCCACCTGCTCGGGGGTGAGCATTTTTGCCTTTGTGCGGAAAACCCCCTTGAACTTTGAGTTGTCTATTTTTCTGTCTCCCGCGGTTACGATAAGAACTGCCTTTTCGTCAACAAGAAAAGACATAGTCTTCGCAATCCTCGCCCCCTCACAGCCGAGCGCCTCAGCCGCCAATTCAACCGTTGCAGAGGAAACCTCAAATTGTTTGATTTTGTCCTCTGCGCCAAGTGTTTTGAAATAATCGATTACTTTTTCAATAGCCATTGAAATACTCCTTTTTATGTATCGGCAAATTAAAAATTTGCAGTAAAGTTTTGTCTTCGTCACGGTAGGAAACGATGCAGCTCTTCGGTTTTGCGGTTATTCCCTCGTCAGATTATGAATCCATCTGTACCTGTTAACCTTGGGAATCGCCACAAAGCACTTTGCAATCTGGTCTGCTTTCAATATGAAAAATGTCACCGCGACGGGCCACTTGAATACGAATGCGGAGAGGATTGACATCGGGATAACAAGACACCACATAAAAATTATGTCGTTGAAAAGCACAAATCTTGTGTCGCCGCCGCCCGAAACTATACCGCACAGACACGGTGCTTCATATGCCGAGCCTATGACGGTTATTGCGAGTATGTTTATAAATGTATTTGCAAGCAGATGTGTTTCGTCGCTTATGTTATATATGCCTATGACCGCATTTTTTACAAGCAGCAGCAAGGCACTTGAAACAAGACCTGTTATTACATATATAATCTGCAGTCTTACGGAGTATTTTTTTACTCTCGGGATATCGTTTTCACCCACCGTTTTACCGATTATAACACTCGAAGCACTTGAAGCAGAGGAATAAAGCACGGCAACGAGCTGGAAAATCGGGGCGGCAACGGCATTTGCACCGATTGCGGCTTCACCGAGTCTGCCGATAACGGCTGTCTGTACCGTCATTGCAATACCCCAGGAGCCTGCCGAGCCGATAAGGGGAAGTCCCGTCCTGAAATAGTCCTTTGCAAAAGTTTTGTCAAAGCTGCAAAGGTCCTTTATTTTTACCTTGAGCTTCTTGTCGAAGAAGAAAACATATACGGTTATGATAACAAACTCAACTATTCTTGCCGCAACCGTAGCGTATGCAGCACCCACGGCACCAAGCTCGGGACAGCCGAATTTACCGAAAATGAGCATATAGTTGAGCCCTATATTTACAAACAGCGTTGCAACGGAAATGTAAAAGCCGATTTTTACTGTCTCCACGCTTCGCATAAGGGAAACAAAAATGCTTGATATTGCAAAGAAGATATAGGAAACGGACATTATTTTTATAAACTCGCTGCCCTCGGCTACTATTTGCGCCTCGTCTGAGAGAAGTCCCAGAAGTCCCGTGGGGGAAATAAGTACTGCCGCACCTAAAACAACGGCAAAGAAAATCCCGGTCCAAAACGCGGCAGAAAGCACCTTTTTTATGGGAGCTGTCTGCTTTTTGCCCCAATATTGTGAAGCTAAAACAACAAGTCCGTTGGCTGTGCCGTTTACTAACATCTGCAACAGAAACTGTATCTGATTAGCAAGGCTTACACCGCTCATAGCCGTTTCGCTGTAGGAGCCGAGCATTACCGAGTCTGCAAGGTTTACGCTGAAAACTATGAGGCTCTGCATCGACACTACCGAAAACAGCTTAAAAAATGTGGAATAAAAATACTTATCAATCTGTTTTTTCATAAAAATACCCGCAATAAAGTAATATCTATTGAATTGTACATTAATTTTTATTTTTTTTCAATACAAATAAAATTAAAAATAAGAGGATGTAAAAAATCGCTTTTTACATCCTCAAAAAAATATTATCTTAATCATTATAATTTTTTTTCTAAGTAATTTAGAATTTCACCTAAAGCAACAATTACAATACTAAGTAAAATACCTATAACAACAAAAATCGGTCTTAACGGATCATTGGATGAAATTTCTGTTGCAGTTACAACAAAAGTTACTACGATACCTAATATTCCGAGCAAAGAAAATATCCTTCCTTTTGACATTGCTATCCTCCTTTCTTTTGATATATGCAGGAGAAAAATGAGAATCAAAAGATTCTGTAAAAAAAACACAAGGCCCCTGCCTTGTAGGGCAAGAGCCTTAAGGTATTATCCCTTTTTTGCTTCCCTACGATGGTTTCAACCAACAGGTTCAAAGGGTCAGATTTTAGTCTTCTCAATCAAAAATGATTCCCCCAGCAAAAACAAATATACCATATTTTGTAAGTTTTTTCAATAGCTTTTTCTCGAAAACTCAGGAACATCGGACATTTTGTTTCAAATCACTTGAAACTTGCAATTTGCTTTTTCTTGATATATAATGTTTTTATACTTTTATGAGGAGGTATTCTTTATGAAAAAAATTATATCTGTTTTACTTTGCGTAATTTTAATTTTATGCTCTGTGTCCGTTGCGGCTTTTGCCGAGGACTCAAACGAGCTTCGTTTCGGGGCAGACGGTAAATTCACCGTGCTTCAGATAACAGACACTCAGGACGACGCTTACATAGCTTACGGACTTATTGACTTTATCGAAAAGGCAATAGACCTCACCCTGCCCGATTTCATTGTTATTACTGGTGATATAGTTGAGGATAACCGTCTCGGAGACATTTCCACCGATGATGAAAAGTTTAAAGAGGGTGTTACGGTCAGCGGTGACTACGAAAAGACACTTGAAAATGTAAAATCCGCTGTTGCACAGATTTTCGCACCCTTAGAGGAAAGCGGTATACCCTACGGTGTAGCAATGGGTAACAACGATTATAAGAGCGGTGTTACCACAGAAGATTGGCTTAAGATTTTCGCTGAGTACCCCGGATGTGTAACGGTTGATATGAGTGACGACACCGAAGGTAAGATAGATACCCGTATTGAGGTATTGTCTTCAGAATCAGATGAGGCAGCATACTACCTCTGGCTTTTAGATAACGGTAATGATTTTTGCAAAGAACAGCTTGACTGGATGAAAAACAGCGAAACAGGCTCTGTCCCCGGTGTTGTTTTTGCACATGTCCCTGTTAACGATATGGGAAATCTTTTCGAGGAATGTAAAGCCTACGACGAGGGAGCAGTTCTCAGCGGTACAGCTACCTACCGTCTCAATGATGAAATTGCAGGCGGATATGCCGAGGAAATCATACTTCCCGGTGCCGCAACCGAGGAGTTCAGAGTGTGGAAAGACAAGAATGTAAAGGGTGCATTCTTCGGCCATTGGCACACAAGCGGCTTTACGGGAACATATGACGGCATAACAATGGGCATCACCTACGGCTGTCAGTTCGCAAAGCAAAGCCCCTACGGTATGCGCACAATAGAGCTTGACGAGAACAGCGGCGAGCTTACAACAAAGCTCTTCACCTATTCGGACAGCAGCTTCTCAATTCAGAGAAATAAAGCATACGCAGAACTCAATGACGATTTCTCCGGCTTCATTGCAAAAATTCGTAATTTTATGACATTTATCATCAATTCACTCAAATATGCGCTGAAGTTCTGATTTTTTTTAAAACCTTGATATTACTTATTTTATACAAAAACAACCCCGTTTTTTTCCACAAAAAAAGGAACTGACCGCAAACGCCGACACCCCGTAAGGAAGTATTTCCTTAAAATGTGAAATTTTGGCGCAATAATTCGTTAAAAACGCCCGATAAGCGTCAGCTTTATCGGGCGTTTTTGCCTTTTCTTGCACTCAAAATTTTCATTTTAAGGTGCTTTGCAGTTTCGTAAGATAAGAAAATTTCTTGTATTGAAGCCAAAAATGCAGCAAGGCTGATGCCTTGCGAGGCTTTTGGCAAAAATACAGGGAATTTTCATCGAGAAACAAATACTTCCTTACGGGGTGTCGGCGTAATGTCAGTTCCTTTTTGTTATCTGTAAAATATGTTAATTCAAGCCCTTTTCATCAAAATCGAACACCGTCCGGAGCATAATTTCGATTGTTTTTTCGATTGTGCCCTGTTCGAGGATGTCGGCTGTGTCGAGTCTGGTGTGATAATATCTTGCGGGGGCGGGATCCATGGCAACGAAGCTTGCTGCGGGAATACCTGCCTTTGAAGCGGATGCCGCGTCTGTTGAACCGAGAGGAATTGCGCCTACGGGGATGTCCTTGCCGCACTTGAGTGCTGCATTCTTGAGAAGAGAACAAACTCTTGTGTCATTCTTGACAATGCCGTTCATATCTCTTTCGTAGATTTCCATATATTCCTCGTCTCTTACGGTATCAACACCGATGAATACTGTTTCAACACCGTCTGTTTTGTATTCGGGATGTGCCTTGAAGAAGGCCTCGCTTCCTCTTGTGCCTGCTTCCTCACCGCCTGCAAGAACACAGATAACCTCGGTATTCTCAAAACGGATATCGTTGTCAGAAAGATACTTGAGTACGCTCGAGGATACATAACAGCCCGAAAGGTCGTCGTTAGCACCGTCTACATAACGCTTTGAGTCTGTAAACTTGAAGAGGGCTGCGTATGCGGGAGTAAATGCAAGCTGAGAGAGTGCAAGTCCCTTTTTAAGCTTTTTGTTTTTACTGCAAAGAACTGCTGCAGAAGTGCCTATTGTAAGCAAAAGACCTGCAACTGCGGGAAGAATTACATAATATGAGCCGTTTGAGCCGCATTTATATGTATATGTCCATTCGGGTGCGGAGTCTGTGTGACCGCTTATGATGATTCTGCGCTTTGTTTCGCCTGTTGCCTTTCTTACGGCAATAACATTGCCCGATTCCTTTTCCTTGTAAAGAGAATCAAAGAGCTTTTTGTAGAAGAAAAATTCTCCGCCGAGAGCCGCAATTGTTGTACCTACACCTGCAACAGCTCCCAAAGCCGCTTTTTTGTTTGTGAATGCACCTAAAATATTGCTTGCGGTTGCCGCGAACATACTGCCGCCGCATATCTTAACAAAGCCCATAAATGCTTCGGGGTTTAACTTAAAGGTTTCTCTGGAAATACTGTCACAGTATTTCTTAAGGTCCTCCATCATATATTCCTGTGCCTTTTTTTCAGCCTCGTCACCGGCAGGTCGGGGACCGAATTTAGTGCATACATCCTTTATCCCCTGAACGGAATACTCCGAAAGAGCTCTGACATCGGTTTTAGCATTTTTCAATGTTTCTCTGAAATCCAAAATCCTTTACCTCTTTTCTCTGAATTAATATTATTATACCTTATAATTTGATTTTAGCAAGAAAAAAAATCAAATTCAGCAAAATTCATAAACTGTTAAAATTTATTGATATTTTCATTGAAAAACCGCTTTTTATGTGGTACAATTTCCGAGATACTGCATAACTTGAAATATATCAGCAAAAGAAGGTATTTTTATGATTTATAATACAGTACTTGATGCAGTCGGCAACACACCTATGATAAGACTGCAGCATATGACAGACGAAAACTCAGCCGAAATACTTGTAAAGTATGAGGGACTCAATGTGGGCGGCTCCATAAAAACAAGAACTGCCCTCAATATGATAGAGGATGCCGAAAAAAAAGGCTTACTTAACGAAAACAGCATAATTGTTGAGCCAACAAGCGGTAATCAGGGTATAGGCCTTGCTTTGGTCGGTGCCGTCAAGGGCTACAGGGTTAAAATCATTATGCCCGACTCTGTAAGCGAGGAGAGAAGAAAGCTCGTAAACCACTACGGTGCCGAGGTTATTTTAGTACACGATGCGGGGAATATCGGTCTTTGCATTGAGGAATGTCTTAACCTTGCACTTAAAATGCAGGCAGAGGACAAAAATGTGTTCGTGCCTCAGCAGTTTGAAAATCCCGCAAATGTTGCCGTTCAGAGAAGCGGCACGGGTGCTGAAATCTTAGCCCAGGTAGCAGGCCCCATTCACGGCTACTGCTCAGGAATCGGCACGGGCGGCACAATCACGGGTATCGGGGAAACGCTCAAAGAAAAAAATCCCGATATGGTAATCTGGGCAGTTGAGCCGAAAAATGCCGCAATCCTTTCGGGCGGCTCAATAGGCACACATATTCAGATGGGTATAGGAGACGGAATAATTCCCGCAATCCTCAATCAGGATATCTACGACGATGTGTGCATAATCGAGGACGAAGAAGCTTTACAAACTGCAAAGGACCTTGCAATAAAAGAGGGACTTATGTGCGGTATCAGCAGCGGTACAAATGTTGCCGCCGCCATAAAGCTTGCAAAGAAATTGGGCAAGGGAAAAACGGTCGTAACAGTATTGCCCGACACAGCAGAGAGATATTTCTCAACACCGCTTTTTGAATAAGAAACATATAAGGCTGTAAAAAATGATGTGCTCCCTGTCAAGTAGACAGACGAAATAACAAAAATAGTAGTTAATCTATCCATTCCCCATCCCTCCTGTACAGGAGGGATGGGGAATTCTCATGAGGCGAATGCTGCATGGTATTCCATTGGTGTCATACAATG
>JAFXAK010000011.1 GCA_017517135.1 Clostridia bacterium | reverse complement strand
GAATAAGCATAAGTGAAATCGTATAATAAGTTAAGGTGAGCATTTTGCGATAAACTCTTTATTTTCAAGGCTTTTGGAGGATTTTATTAAAACCCTGTGAGGGTTAATAACCACTTATAAAATTGTGGTTTTCAAATTCAAATTTGTATTGTTTTATTTATTTTTATATGTTAAAATATTTTTAATATATAAACAGGGAGAAAAGATTTATGAACAATTTCCTTCACAAGCTTTTCGGCACAACACCCAACGAGGGTGTTCAGCCTAAAGAAGCCCTTGCATATTCAGTTGCAGGCTTCGGACAGAACTTTATCTGTACAATCATCGGTTCCTACATAACCGTGTTTTTGACAGACGCGCTGCTTTTCGGTGCAGACGGTGTTATGGTAGGCGGAGTCAGCGGTGCTATTGCAGTTGCAATTCTTATGCTTGCAGCCCGTGTTTTTGATGCCTTCAACGATCCCATTATGGGCTCGGTTGTTGACAAAACAAGAACAAAATGGGGCAAGTGCCGTCCTTATCTCAAATGGATGGCTATTCCCATAGGCATTATGACAATCCTCTGCTTCCTGCCCGTATTCAGCGCAGAAGGTGTTTACAACGGCTCGCAGACAACTATAGCCTTCACAACAATTGCCGCTATCTATGTTCTTTGGAGTGTTGCATATACTGTTGCCGATGTTCCTTACTGGGGACTTTCCACCTGTCTTACAAACAATACCGTAACAAGAGGTAACATTCTTACCGTTGCGCGTATGTTCTGTACGGTAGGTGCAGGTATCGTAACAGTTTTCGTACCTATGATCACAGGCGCACTCACAGCAAAATATAAGTATACGGATACCGAGGCTGACCGTGCTCTTATCGCTCAGTTCAAGGCAGAAGCTATTGAGAATATGATGACAAATCAGGGTATTGATATGGATACTGCTGTCGGCACATTTATCGGTACTGTCAAGGACGGTATGGAAATTGCCAATGCAGATACTCTCAAGTGGATTTACTTTATATGTGCGGTTGTTCTCGTTGTTCTCGCTATGCCTATGTTCTTCTACGGCTTCAAAAACACAAAGGAACGCTTCACTACAAATGAAGAGGCTCCCTCACTCGGTCACAACCTCAAGCTTCTTTTCAAGAACAAAGAGCTTCTTCTTATCGTTCTTTCAGGTGTTCTCGGCGGTGCAAGAATGGTTTATTCCTACACAGGCGGTCTTTATTTTGCTAAGTATATTCTTCAGAATGAAGGTCTTTACGGTGTAATAACCCTGCTCGTTGTTCCCGGCGGTCTTGTGGCTTCCGTGCTTGTTCCCTGGATGAGTAAGAAATTCACAAAGAAATGGTCATATATCGCAGTTCACCTCTTTGGCGGTGTTGTTATGACGGTTATGTATTTTGTTGGCTACGATGCTCCCTGGAAGATGGTAATCTGTGCTATCGGTCTTGTGCTTCTCGGTATTCCTCAGGGTGTAAACAACATCATCACCTATGCTATGATCGGTGATACTGTTGACTATCTTGAATGGAAAACAGGCGAAAGAGGCGAAGGCATCTGCTTTGCAATGCAGACACTTATTAACAAAATCGGTATGGCAGTAGGTGCATTTATCGGTGTTATGTCAATGGCTATTGCAGGCATCAACGCAAGAACCTACGAGGTTGAAAATCCCGATGCGCTCTGGGCTGTACTTATTATCTCAGGTGCTGTAAGTATGTTTGCTTGTGCAGTTCCTATGTTCTTCTACACAATCACAGAAAAGCGTCAGCGTGAAATGGTAGCAGAAATCGAAGCAAGAAAAGCTAAATAAAACTAAGTAATAACATTAAAAGCCTCAGACCTTACACGGCCTGAGGCTTTTTTCTGCTTACATCATTCTGCTTACATCTTTCTGTTTACATCTTTCTGTTTACATCTTTCTTGCTTACTTTCTTATATTTAATTGTAATAAGCAACACGACTGCACACAGCAGAATTACTGCACTTACATCAGAAAAGATAATATTGAGTACGGTTTTGTATGTATAATCTGTTTTGTCTTCAGGTACGGTTTCATTTTCCGCTGAAGGGCTTGTTGTTTCCTCTTCGGCTGAGCTTTCCGGTTCTGTATTTGCTGCAAGCAGATACTCGTCAATGATTTCCTCTAATGTTCCCTTGTCTGCTTTTTTGTATGTATTTTCGGCATTTTCGGGGATTTCTCTGTGGTCATATTTAAGTGTGTAGGAATATGCAATATCAAGTAAAAGCTGCTCGCAGTTTTTGAGAGTTGCAATTTCCATTCCTATTCCTGCTCCCGAGGAGTGTGTGCCTATAGGCACCGTGATTTCGGGAAGTGCCGCACAGGGGGATAAAGCACGGCAGTTGTTTATAAAGGTCTGTGACCAGGGATCGTGATATTTTCCGTCTTCGTCCTTACCCGAATACAGGGGAGAGGAGAGATACGATGGGAATATCACCGCATCTATATCGTTTTCATTGAGTAATGCTTCAAACTGCTTGTAAAATGCAGTCTTGGTTGCCTTGCTGTTTGAATCAAAGGTCTTACTTGCCAGAGTGAAAAGATTTTCCATTGAAATTTCAATAACCTCGGCACCGCATTTCTTCAATTCATTGACGGCATTTTCAAATGCCGTGATTATTTCATCATCAATGTTTTTCTCGCTTCGCACACTCTCCGACGGAAGCTTGTTGGATTTAGGCTGTGCATATGTAAGCTCAGTAAGGACAGCTATTTTTGTGCCTTTAAGTGTATTCTTATCGAGATTGCCCGTGTAATTGTATTTACCCTCGGTCAGAACATCAAGCATAAGAGCCTGGTCATATACAGTACGGGTGATAGCTCCCACGGTGTCACGGCTTGAATTGAGTGAAATAATACCGTCTGTGGATATGAGCTTTGTTTCAACTCTCAGCGACACACAGCCGTTCAATGCTGCGGGCAGACGAAGAGAGGAGTTAGTGTCGGTTCCGAGAGCCGCCGCTGCAAAGTTAAGACTTACCGCAACTGCCGAGCCGCCCGAGGAGCCGCCCGAGGCAAGATGTTTATTGTAGGCATTTTTTGTTTCGCCCGCAACATCGCTCAGGGATGTTCTCGCATCCTGTGCATCTGTGCTCATATTTGTTTTTGCGATGATAACCGCACCCTCATTCAGCAGGAAATCTACAACATCTGCATTTTTCTTTGCCTTTGAGGATTCAGAGAAATAATGTCCGTTTGTTGTGTAATATCCCTTCAGCTTGATATTGTCCTTGATAACAACGGGCACGCCGAATAAAAGTCCGTCGGATTCACCGTCTTCTAACTGCCGGTCTCTTTCGCGGGCTTTTTCAAGAGCATTGTCGCAGATTGTTATAAAGCAGTTATAGTCGTCATTGAATTGCTGAATTCTATGCAGGTAATACGCGGTTACCTCCTCACAGCTTACAATTCCCGTAAGTATTGCCTCGCTGATATCCGAAAGGTCAGCCTCAAAAAGAGCAGAATATATATATTCTTTTTCCTTGACAAGTATATCTTCTGTATCAAAGGTATGAAGCTTCAGAGAGTTTTTGTTGCTTTTCTGAGTTTCTTTTTCCGTTTCTTTATCGGTTTCCTTTTCAGCCTTATCGGTTTCCTTTTCAGCCTTATCGGTTTCCTTTTCAGCCTTATCGGTTTCTTTCTCAGCCTTTTCGGTTTCTTTCTCAGTTTTCTGAGTTTCCTTTTCGTTTTCTTTCTCAGTTTTCTGAGTTTCCTTTTCGGTTTTCTGTGTTACTTTTTCAGTTTCAGCCTCGGTTGTTTTTTCATTTTTTTTCTTTTTAGTGCTTTCTTCCTCTGCAACACTTGTTGTTTTTTCCGTTACGGCATTTACAGTAGGTGCAAAACAGGAAAAAATGAGAAGTGTTGCTGTTAAAAATGCCAAAATCTTATTCATCAGATAACTCTTTTCGATATTTATTAGTGGTCTATTAATTTAACATAATTTTACAGATAAATCAATGCTTATTTTAAAATAAAAGAACATCTGCCGCGCAGATGCTCTTTTAAGGGAAAAGAAAAGATATGAAAACAATAAAGTTAATATCTATATGTAAAACTGCGCGGGAGAAAAAAAGAGGTATTATATGGAAAAGGCAATATATATGGAAAAACTCCCGTGCAGTAGTTAACCTCATAAAGGTTTTGCCCTGAGGGCGGTGGGCTTAGTCAGCGTAGTACTTAAGCATAGCCTCGAGTTCAATAACCTTTATGAACTTCTTGAAAGAAAACTTCATTGATTCGATTTCTTTGAGGAGCTTCTTTTCTGCTTCTCTTACTTCTTTGTTGATTGCCATAGTGTTCAATCTCCTTTCGTTTGACTACATGCATATTATACTCAAAAAAATGGAAATGTCAAGTGATATTGCACAACTTTTGATGTTTATATTTGTGCAATATGCACAAGGAAATTGAAATACGGAAAGAAATGACATCAACATAAAAACCAAAAACTCTCTATTTGTTTTGTGCAGTTTGCACAAGTAAATATGCCAAAAGTGTCGCACAATGCCCAAAAGACACCTTTTTAAGCTTTACGGGGCGAAAAAAGTTTGTGCAATTTAAAACAGGAATTTTTCCGTTTTTAAAGAAAAAAATCCTCCCGTAAGAGCCTTACGGGAGGAAAAGGAACTAAATCTTATTCAAGAGCTTCAAGCTTTTCCTTGAAGTCAGCGATTCTTTCTTCAACATTTGTGATGCCCATTGAATCAGCAATAGCTTCAATGAAGGGAAGAGCCTGTTCAAGTGTGAAAGGTCTGCCTACATCAAGCATAGGATGATCAATTGCTTCGGGAACGAGCTCTGAAAGAAGAGTAAATAATTCCGGAGTGTCGAGCATATCGCCTATTGTTGTTGTTTCAAAAGAATACTTAGCCATTATAAAAATCTCCTTTATAATATGTATTTATTATTTATTTCTTTCTTTTTTCGGTAAGAGCCATAAAGTCTACCTTTTCAAGAGGTGTGTGGGGAAGATCGTCCATAAATACGATTTCTCTGGGAACTGAGAACTGAGAAAGATTCTTTTCGCAGATTTCTGTTATCTGACGGCGGTAAGCATCCTCGTCGCCCTTTTCCTTGAGAGAAACATAAAGACGGACAAGAATCTTGCCTTCGGGTGAATAACCCTGAACAGCACAGGATTCTCTGATGAAGGGAAGAGTATCCATAAGATTTTCAATGTCAACAGGATAAACATTGTAGCCGGAAATAATGATAACTCTCTTCTTTCTGCCTTCGAAGAAGATGTAGTCATCCTCGTCCATATATGCAATGTCACCGGAAAGAACCCAGGGAGTTCCTTCCTCATCATAGTAGATACCGGCATCCTTGGGACCGTCCTTTACAAGATAGCCCTGCATCATAGTTGAACCGGAGATAGCGATTTCACCGACTGTTCCGCGGGGAACCTCCTTGTGGTCGTCGTCCCAGATTTCAATTCTGATACCGTCGAGTGCCTTACCTATGGAGCCTTCACGGTAGTCCCAGGGAGTGTTTACGCAACAAACGGAACCAACCTCTGTGAGACCGTAGCCCTGAAGAAGACGGGCAGGAGAGCCGCATCTTTCAAGCATTGCATCGAATTCCTTGATGAAGGAGGGAGAAAGGTCGTCACCGCCGACGAAGAGAAGTCTTGTGTGTGCAAGGTGGGGACCTTCAAAGCCCTTTGTATAATAGAGCTTTTTGAACATATTGGGAATACCGCCCATACCTGCAATTCTGTTCTTCTTATAAAGCTTGAGAACGAGCTTTGCATCAAAGCGCATAAGAGGAATAAGTCTTGCAGCGTTGCAAAGAGCCATATGAGCAGCAAGAACAAGGCCGAAGCAATGGAAGAAGGGAAGAACGATGATTTCACATTCCTCACCGGGAGCTTCAATCTTATCAATGTAGCCTACCTTGTAAACTACTTCGTTGAAGGCCTTGTTTGTGAGCTTGATGGTTTTGCTCTTACCTGTTGTGCCGCCGCCGTTGAGATATACGGCAACATCATCATAGTTATTAACAACACCGGGTACTGTCTGACCGCGGTATTTCTTGAGGACTTCTTTATACTCGGTTGCTTTTTCGATTTTGGGGAAAATCTTCTGAAGCAGAGCTTCACCTGCACCTGCGGCAGCCTTCTTGAGGGGAGCTGCATAGTCTGAGCAATGGCAGAGAAGAATGGGAAGACCTGTCTTGTTAAGAGCAGGGATATGCTCCTTTGCAAGAAGACCTAAAATCATAATACCCTTTGAGCCTGCTTCGTTTACTGCTTCAAGAAGCACCTCTGTGGGCAAAAGGGGATGAACGAAGTTTACGATAACTCCGAGCTTGTTAAGTGCGTAGAATGCAACAAGGCTTTCTACATTTGAGGGGCAGAAAATTGTGTAAGCATCGCCTCTCTTGAGTCCGAGTTCCTTGGTGAAATATGTAGCGAGAGCTTCGATATCGCGGATGTATTCGGAACGGGTGAGAATTTCATCCATATGCTGCATCTGCTTGTATTCACCGTATTGTTCGGTTGCGGCAAGATAGAATTCGTAGCAGTTATAATTCTCTGTAGGAATCATATTACTGCTTAAAAATTTTTCTTTGGGCGCCATTTTTTATTACCTCTTCCTTTTTTTTATCAGTCAACAACTCTGTGACCGTTTTTGAGCTCTATAGATCTCTTCAAGAACGGGATATTGAGAACACCTGTCATTTTGTCACCGTCAAAGGTAACAACAGCTTCAAGCTCCTTACCGGGAAGCATTGTGATTTCACCCTTACCGGAAAGTGTGTTGCCCTCCTCCTTGATGTCATAGGTCTTGACCTTAACATCCTTGAACTTATCGGGCAATTCAAAGTCGATAACATATTCGCCGTTATTATCTGAAATTGTAACGCCGACAGTTCCTTTGAAAAGCAAAGCATTGACAGTTGCCTGCCATTTTCCTAAACCTATCATTGGTTAGCACTCCTTTTTTATTTATATACACATAATGATAACAAAAAGATAAACTCATTGCAAGACATTTTTATTAATTTTGCAACATAAGTCGGAAATTTTTTTTGATATATAAAATCTTTTGACATTTAACCGACAAATTTTTGATTTGTGTTTACTTTCGAGAGGGGTGTTGTTATAATTAAATGCAGATTTGTAAATATATGGGGAAAAAATAAATGAAAAAATATTCTGTTTTTGACGAGCCGGTTAAGATTTTCGGTTTGCCTGAGGTATATAAGGAAAATAAGCTCACAAGATTACCCGAAGAGCTTATAAAAAGACTTCCCGAAGCGTACGGGCGTTTCGGCAGAAGGTGTCACGGTGCAAGATTCGGCTTCAAGACAAATTCATCCGTGTTTAAGATAAAAGCCGAATATGAAACACTCTCTCCGGATATAGGTATGTCAATTTTTGCCTGTCAGTCCTTTGAGGTGTTTATAGGCGAGAAAAGCCGTTCAGAATTTGCAGGGCTTGTGTATCCGTCCGATTATGACACAAAATGCTTTGAAAGGACCTTTTATAAAGGTAATGATACTGAGGAAATCACGGTATTTTTTCCGAGAAACGAGATTGTGAAAAGCATTGAAATCTTCATAGAAGACGGTGCCGACATTCTCTCGCCCGATGAGTATAAATACCCGGTGCCCGTTGTGTTTTACGGCTCATCCATAACCGAGGGAGGACACGCGAACAATGTGTCGGTGGGATATAATGCAATTCTGTCCCGCCATCTCGGCTTCGATTACATAAATCTCGGATTTTCGGGCAGCGCAAAAGGGGAAACGGAAATGGCTGAATACATAAGCACGCTTGATATGAGCGTGTTTGTGTATGACTATGATTTCAATGCCGACAGCGCCCGGCAGTTGAGAGATACACACAGCCGTTTTTTCAATATTATCCGTGAAAAGCACAAAAAACTGCCCGTCATAATGATGAGCAGACCGAAAGCGAACTATAACGAAGAGGAAAAGCAGCGCCGTGAGGTTATTTACAATACATACAAGAGAGCAAAAGACTCGGGCGATGAAAATGTATATTTCCTTGACGGAGAAACATTTTTCGGCTCGGATGCCGACCGACATCTTTGCTCCACCGACGGCACACATCCCAATGACTTAGGCTTTTACAGAATGTCACAGGTTATAGAGCCTGTATTGAAGGATATTCTCGAGAACATATAAATTTAACATTTTTTTGGTTGTATATGGTATATAACAGGTGTATAATAGCATCTGCATTCAATACTCAGAATCGGGAGAAGAAAGATGTCAAAAAGATATTCCTTGGATATGACCAACGGACCGTTTTTCAGAAAAATAATGATTTTTGCAGTTCCGCTTATGCTTACGGGTATATTGCAGCTTGCATATAATACGGCAGATGTTGTTGTGGTAGGTAAATTTGTTGGCCCTCAGGCTCTTGCTGCGGTAGGCTCAACAGGCTCGCTTGTCAATCTGTTTCTCAATCTGTTTTTAGGTATGTCTATGGGCTCGGGTGTAATGGTTGCCCGTTACATAGGTGCTATGAACGAAACAAAGGTATACAGATGTGTGCATACGGCAATGCTTTTAAGTCTTCTCTGCGGAATAGTTATCGGTATTGCGGGCTTTTTTCTGTCTTCGGAAATGCTTGTGCTTATGGATGTTCCCGATGATGTTCTGCCTTTAGCCGCAAAGTATCTCAAAATATATTTCCTCGGCTCTCCGGGACTTATGGTGTATAACTTCGGAGCGTCAATTGTGCGTTCAACGGGCAACACAAAGAAGCCCTTGTTTATACTCGGTGTTTCGGGACTTGTGAATGTTACTCTCAACCTTGTGCTTGTGCTTGTTTTTCATTTCGGTGTTGAGGGTGTAGGTATAGCAACTATTACTTCGCAGTATCTGTCTGCAATATTTGTTGTGCTTCATCTTATGCGTATGGACAATGCCTGCAGACTGTTTCTTAAGGATCTGAGGATATATGCCGACGAGCTTAAAAGCATACTCAAGCTCGGTATTCCTGCAGGTATACAGAACAGCTTGTTTTCAATCTCCAATGTTATTATACAGTCCTCTGTAAACTCCTTCGGCTCCTTTGCAATGGCGGGAACCACGGCAGGCTCCAATTTTGAAGCATATATATACACAACAACCAATGCCATAGCACAGACCACAATGACCTTCACCTCGCAGAACATAGGTGCTAAAAAGCATTACAATATGAATACCGTTTACCGTATGTGTCTGCTTATCACGCTTTCAATAGGTGTTGTAATGGGGACAGTGGGCGTTTTATTCGCTCCGGAGATTGTGTCCCTTTTCTCCGACGAAGCCGAGGTTATCGCTGTTGGTGCGGACAGATTAAAGTTAGTTCTGCCCTTCTATGTTTTCTGCTCGCTAATGGATGTTGCGGGCTCACAGATAAGAGGTATGGGCAGATCCGTTCAGCCGATGATTATTTCTCTGCTGGGTGCTTGCGGACTGAGAATTTTCTGGGTATTAGTCCTTCTTCCTTTTAATCACACCCTCACAATGCTGTATATGGCATACCCCGTCTCCTGGGCAGTTACATTCTTTGCACAGTTTATATTATTCTTTGTTGTGAAGCATTCAATGAAGAAAAAGGGAGAATGGTGTAATCAGATACAGAGTGCATAATAAAAAAAACGATAGCAACCCGATGAAGCAAAAAAATCATCGGGTTGCCGTTATTTTATGTATAGTATTGTGCCTGGGCATTCCAAAGCTTACTGTATTTACCGTCTGCTTCAGCGAGCAGCTCTTCGTGAGTGCCCTCCTGAATAATTTGTCCTTTGTCAAAAACAACTATTCTGCTGCAAAAACGGCAGGAGGAAAGGCGGTGCGAGATATAAACAGCGGTTTTAGAGCCTGCAATATCGTTGAATCTTGAATAAATTTCACTTTCCGCTATAGGATCAAGTGCGGCGGTAGGCTCATCAAGAATAACAAACGGGGCATCCTTGTATAAAGCTCTTGCGATTGCGATTTTCTGTTCTTCACCGCCGGAAAGGTCTATACCGTCTTTTTCGTAGAGCTTGTAAACAGACTGTTTCAGTTTTTTCGGAAATTCCTCTACACGGTCTTTGATGCCTGCCAGCTCAAGACATTTCCATACCTTTTCTTCGTCATATTCATCCGAACAGGCAACATTTTCACCGACGGGAAAAGCAAGAAGTCTGAAATCCTGAAAAACAATGGAAAAGAGCCTGAGGTATTCGCTGTAGTCAAATTCTCTGATGTCAATTCCGTTAAGTGTTATTTTACCCTTTACGGGATCATAAAGACGGCAGAGCAGCTTTATCATTGTTGATTTTCCGCTTCCGTTCATTCCGACAACAGCAAGATGCTCACCGGATTTTATGCTCATATTGAAATTGTTTAATATCAGAACATCGGTTTCGGGATATGCGAAAGACACATTGTGAAATTCAAAAACACAATTGCTCGGATTGATGTCATCTATTGTTCTTGTGCCGTTTTCCATATCCGAAACGAGCTCCAGATATTCAATTTCCTGCTTTAACTGTGCGTTGTTGGCTCTCAGATATCCTGCATTGCCCGCAATATCTGTACAGGCATTTATAAGCTTGGTTATCGCTCCGTAGTATTCAACAACCTTTCCTGCACCGAATGCGCCTGAAAGTGCTTTAAGCCCCACAAAAACATAAACAAGACCGCCGATAAGATTTGTTGATACCGTGCTTATCTGTCCTATGGTTGACCATACCTTGAAAACGCTGTTTCGCATTATTAAAGTCGGCTTATAAATTTTTTCTTCAATTTCTTCGTTTATAAGCCCCTTGACATCAAATATTCTCACATCCTTGCCGCTTTCGTTTTCATTGAGATATTTCTGGTTATAGTATTCGAGTATGGGGCTGAACTTGACAGCATTGTTAAAAATATTGAACTGCTTTTTTTCGCTGAGTGAGTGATATTTAACCGTAAGCGCAATCATAACGGCTGTGAAAGCAACAAGGCCTATAGCAAGTGCAGGGGAGTTTACAACAGACATAAACCCCGTCTGAGCAGCATCTGACTTGCTGAAAACCATTCCTGAAATCATAATAACTGCAACGATAACGGAAAATATACAGGCTATTATTTCAGCCACACATTCGGCAACCCATGTAAGTCCGTTGCCGTTGTTTGCATTTTCTTCAATTTTTCCTCTAAGCTGATGAACGGATGAGCTTTCGGCTTTTGCATAATCGAGTTCAAGTGCTTTTCTTGAAAGCAGTGCCGAATGCTTTTCCCAACAGCTGTTAAGCATTATCAATGCTTTTCGGTTTATCGTTCTTATCATAATATCCGTAATAAAAATTGAAACAGTAGCAAAAAGAACATATTTCAGTATCTGTTCAAAGCCTTGTTTTTCGGTGAGGGCGGTGATGATAAGTCCCGTGCAGTATATGCTTATATAGGGAGATACTGCACGCAGAATTTTAACAATGAGATTTAATAAAAAATAGTTTTTGCCGAGATAGATTTTAACAAGCTTCAGTCCTTGTCTTATTATGTCGCAATCTTCTTTCATCTGAACAAAAAATTTCTTCATATAACCGCCTCCTCCTTGTAATATTTACTTTGTGTTTCAAACATTTCGGCATATTTACCGCCCAGAGAGAGCAATTCCTTATGTGTTCCTTCTTCAATAATCCGGGCATTGTCAAGAAGAATTATTCTGTCACAGAAACGGGTTGAGGAAAGACGGTGCGATATGTAGATTGCAGTTTTGTTTTTTGTTAGTTCGCTGTATTTCATATACATATCATTTTCTGCTATAGGATCAAGTGCGGCAGTCGGCTCGTCAAGAATGATTATCGGTGCATCCTTGTAAAGTGCTCTTGCAAGCAAAAGTCTCTGAAGCTCTCCTCCCGAAAGCGAAACCGCACCCTCATGCACTTCTCTGACTAACAGCGTATTTTCCTTTTGCGGCAGACCTTCAATTTTGTCAAGAATTCCTGCAAGGTGCAAACACTCATAAAGCCGTTTTTTGTCAATTTTCTTTTCTTCCTGAAGTGTGACATTTTTTGCAATACTTGCAGGTAAAAGCGAACAGTCCTGAAAAAGAGTTGTGAACAGCTTATAATATTCGTCACGGTTGAAGCTTGCACTATCTGTTCCGTTTATGAAAATCTGTCCCTTGTCGGGAACGAACAGACCGCATATGAGTTTTACAAGCGTTGATTTGCCTGCTCCGTTTACCCCTACTACTGCAATTTTTTCTCCTTTGTTAATTTTTAGTGAGAAATTATCAATGGTGGGCTTTTCGGCTTTATCATAAGAAAAACTGATATTTTTAAGCTCTATTTCGCAAGGTAATTCTTCTTCAGTCGGCAAGGCTGAGCCTTTTTCTTTATTCATTTTGTCTTTAAGGTCAAGAAAGCTTCTGAAGTCCCCCACATTATGTGCTCCCGAAATAATTTCCGAAACAGAATCAACAAGTTTTGCAAGCCATTGACCGAAGCCTGTTATCGCACCGAAGTAGAGTGAAAAATCACCGAGTGTCATATCTGAATTTAGCTTTAAGTAAATAAGATAAATGTATGCTCCGAGGCTTACACCGAATTTGAAAACATCCTCAAGCATACAGTTTATAAAATGTCCGTTGTTCCTTAGAATGTTCCATTTTGTTGCATCGTCAAGGTGCTTGTCAATTTTTCTCATCAGAAAGCCCGACATATCATATATACGGACATCCTTTGCATTTGAAAAATCCTTTGAGCGGTAGGTAACATAATGAAGACGCAGGAATGTTTCGGCAATCTTGTCCTTCATCTTGTCCTTCCATTTCTGAAAGATCAGCCAACCTGCCATACTGATACCGTAGCAAAGAATGAGAATGGGAATAAACCACGGATTGCACTCAACAATAATTGCCGTGAAGGCGAAAAAGCCGAAAAAGGATGAGGCGGCAGTACAGTTAAGCTCAATAAATCTTGCAACACTTGCATCCCAACCGTGAACGGCATTCCACGCTTTTTCACGAAGAACACGGGTTTCATTATAGGTGTAGTTGTTGTAGTCCATCGTCATAACCTTGTTGCATATAAGGCTGTGAAGCATTATGTCCCTTGCAAGATTACGCCCTGTCCAGCTTTTATTCTGTAAAACACCCTGCAGGTAATTCAGAATTATCAAAGCTAAGGACATAACACCGACCTTTAACAGTAAATCGCTGACAGCAGATTTGTTTTCAACGCAGTCAAGCACTGTTTTCGGCAGATATGCCGCAGTAACCGATGCCAATGCACCGAGAGGTGTAAGACCTACCGACAGAATAATATACAGCTTATCAAATTTCCAATGCTCTTTCAGCATAAATTTCAGGTTGCTGAAATAATTATATTTTTTTTGTTTTCGTTTCATTTATTCTCCTTTTTTTCGTTTTCATCCGAAATAATTTTTATAATGCCGATTATTGCGGCACCTGCTGCGAATAAAAATAACATTGCGGGAATATTCATTTTTTATACCTCCTGATAGTTGATTATTTATTGTTGTAATTGCAAGAAAAAAACGGCGAAAGCTGAACCTCCGCCGCTTACAATATTAATGATAAACAAATAAATTACCGTTTTAAATATGCTGTGCAATAGTGTGGATTTTATATTCAAAAGTGTTGCAGAATAATACTTTACCACCCCCACTTTCTTATGAAAATATCGTAAGTCTTTAATGCCTCCTGTTTTTTGCGGACGCTCACGGCAACCCTTGAGCCGTCGGTCAGTTCTACCTCGTTTATGCTGAAGTTTTTTATGTAATTCATATTTACTATAAAGCCCTGATGAACACGCACGAAGCCGTGGGGCTTGAGAATTTCGTAGAGTTCGGATATTTTACCTACCGCTTCAAATGTGCCGTTTGCGGTATGTACACACAGATGTCTGCGGTAGCCCTCAACATAGCTTATTGTGTTTATCGCAATTTTATTGCGTACACTTTCCCATTTAAGTATAATGCTTGCATTTATAGTTGTGTATTTCTTCATTGCCCTGTTGAAAACCTCGGAAAATTCCTCGCTTTTAATGGGCTTCACAAGAAAATGCAGGGCTTCAAGTCTGAAAGCATCAAAAATATATCCTGAATGGCTTGAAACAAAAATAATAATTGTTTCGGGAGCTATTGATTTTATAAGCTCTGCGGCTTCAATACCGTTAGTACCCCGTAATTCGATATCCATAAAAACAATATCGAATTTGCCGCCGTTTCTGTAGTAATCAATTAAGGCTTCACCGTCAGAAAAATCAGAAATGCACAAGCTGTCGTCTTCAAGGTTGAAAGGCTCAAGCAGACCTCTGATTTCTCTGACAGCAAATCGGTCATCGTCACAGATACATATTTTCATAAAATTTCTCCTTTAAGATTAAAAAAAAGACATCTCCGTGTGTTTCGGAGATGCCTGAAAAATACAAGTATAAAAATCCTGTCAGCTTTTTTTGGCAGACAAAATGACTCTCCGATTAAATCTGAATTTACGGGTAGTAAGCTTTGCAGTATTCATTTTCACTTCATTCATCATTTTATCCACCTGCCTTTCTTTATTTTCCTTAATTGTAGCAATACTCAAATAATTTGTCAACCGTTTTTGTCAATTGTGCAAAAGTGTCGTTTTTAAGTGCAAAAGTGTTGCCGTCAATACAAGATTGCACTGTAAAAAAAGGTGTGATATAATAAAATTATTACCACTGAGGAGGAATTGAAATGACACAGGAATATTTTTTCTCAAATGCCAAATGGATAGGTGCCGAAAACCGTACGGAAAAAAGCTTTTCGGTTGTCCGTTCACATTTTTATTGCAGTAATGCCAAAAAGGTAACACTTAATGTTTTAGGCTTAGGCTTTTTTAAGTGCTATATCAACGGCAAATGCATAAATCCCGACACATTTCTGCCTCTTTCCTCTGATTTTGAGGCAAGCTGTGATCCCAAGGACGAAATTTTATCCGCACACCGTGTTTATGTTCCGCAGTTTGATATAACTGAGCTTGTACAAAACGGAGATAATGTTATAGCGGTGCATTACGGCGGAGGGTGGTACACGCACCGCTCCCGTGTTTTCGGCTTGCCTAAGCTGATTTTTAATATATGTGCCGAAAACGAAAACGGAACGGTGAATTTTGTTTCCGATGAAAGCTGCCATATTTCAGACAGCTTTGTTTACGATTATGATTTTGTGAAATACGAAAAGCACAATTTTTCCGATTTTACGGCTTGTTTTGAGCGAGATTTTGACGATTCCCTATGGAAAACGGCGGTTGAAACTCAGGCTCTCGATACTCAATACTGCACAACAGACTGTGCTGTTGATGCACTTAAAAGAAAACTGCCCGTAAAGGAAATCGGCAGGGGGAAAACGGGTATTGTATACGACTGCGGTATCAACACAACGGGCTATCCCGTGTTAGAAATAAACGCTCCGAAGGGCGAAGAGGTTACGGTAGTGTTTTCCGAGAAGCTGCTCGAAGACGGCAATATTGATTTGTCACATTCCCACTCTCAGCAGTATACGGTAATTTCAGACGGTACTGTCCGTACGGTACAGCCCGAGTTTACCTGGTTTGCCTTCCGTTGCTTTGAAATTATCGGAGATGCCGAGCCGCTTTATGTGAAGGAAATTTACGCTGATATACCTGTTTCGTCAAGCTTCGAATGTGACAACGAAACACTCAACTGGACATACAATACCTTTATTCACACAATGCTGTGCAATATGCACACAGGTCACCCCTCGGACTGTCCGCACCTTGAAAGACGAGGCTATACGGGCGACGGTCAATTGACTACTCACGCTGTTCTGTCAATATTTGATGCAAGAGCCTTTTATGAAAAGTGGCTTCAGGATATTGCAGACGGCCAGGATATTTTAAGCGGACACATACAGTACACCGCCCCCTATATCAGAAGCGGGGGAGGTCCCGGCGGATGGGGATGTGCTATAGTTGAGGTGCCTTATCAGCTTTACCGCCATTACGGGGACAAGGAAATTCTTTCAAAGTATTATAACAATATGCGAGGATATATTGATTATCTTGAAGCTCATTCCGAATTTTCACTTGTCACAAGCGATAAAGAGGGCGAGTGGTGTCTCGGGGACTGGTGCGGGCCTAATGTGCTGTACACGGATAAATGTATACTTTCCCACAATCAGCAGGTAATTCTCCCCGCACCTATGGTCAATACATATTTTATGGTAAAGTCCCTCACTCAGATGTGCGAAATTGCCCAAATTATAGGTAAAAGTGAGGATATTCCCGAATATCTTGACAAAATAAACACAAGGAAAAACGCAATAAGAGCCGCTTATTTCAATACCTTTGACGATAATTTTATTATGAATGTTCAGGGTGCCAATGCCTTCGGTGTCGATTTGGGACTGGGAAACGAAGAAACATATAATAATATGGTGAATTATTATAAAAAGGTCGGCTGCTTTGATACGGGCATCTTTGCAACGGACATTCTCACCCGTGTGCTTTTTGAAAATGGAGACGCTGACCTTGCCGTTGACCTTCTTACAAACAACGGAAAACAGGGCTTTGCGCATTGGAGAGAAAACTCAGCCACCACCTTCCACGAATACTGGGACTCCAACCGCAGCCGTTCCCATTGCCACCCCATGTTCGGTGCGGTTACAGCATATTTCTTCGAGTATCTTTTAGGTATAAAGCAAAGGGAAAATACGGCAGGGTATAGCTCTCTGATTATCACCCCTCAGGCAACCCACAGATTTTTGAGAATGTCAGGCAGTATGACAACCCCCAACGGAAAGGTGTCGGTTGCATACGACAAAACAGACAGCGGTATAGAGTTCAGCATTGTAATCCCCGAAAATACCGATGCAGTATTCTGCTTTAATGAAAAAGAAATTGCACTTCACGCAGGAGAAAACAAGCTCGTATTCTGAAAAGAGAATACTTAAAGCAAAACGGGACTATACACCGCAGAATAAGAAGGGGAGCTGTAAAAAACGATAGTTTTTTTACAGCTCCTGTTTTGTTTCAGGGTAAAAATATTCTTTTTCAATTATGTATCATTGCTTAAAGCGAATAAAACTGTCCTTTGCTTTATGTGTTTTCTTCAAGATATTTAACAACATCCCCAACGGTCTTGAATTTTTTAACAACTGAATTCGGCAGTTCAATGTCAAATTCGTCTTCAAGACCGCAGATAAGCTGGATTATGCCGAATGATGAAAATTCGGGAAGCTTATCGAGCTTTGTTTTTAATGTAAAATCAGGGTTTTCCACCCCTGTAACCTCAGTAAATACCTTTTCAACTCGTTTTATCATATATTTATCCTTTCTTGCTTTCCATTTCTTCAACTAATTTTCTGAAGCTCACCTTACCCATTGCAGTACGGGGTAATTCTTCTCTGAAAATAAATTCTTTCGGCATAGAAAATGCTGCAACATTTTTCTCACAAAGCTCAGATAAGTCTTTTTTCAGCTTATCAAGGTCTATGTTCATTGATGTGGGTTGAACAACTGCAACAACCCTTTGTCCCGTAAGCTTGTCGCTCAGGCCTATAACACATGACAGGGCAACGGACGGACACTTGTTGATAACATCCTCAATCTGTGTGGGGTAAACATTATAGCCCGAAACGATAATCATTCTCGAATGTCTCTGACGGTAGTAAACATATCCGTCTTCATCCATACAGCCGATGTCTCCCGTGTGCAGCCATATTTCACCGTCACTATGGTGTCTCAGAGCGTGGACTGTTTCTGCTTCGTTTTTATAATAGCCCTTCATAAGTGTGGGACCTGTGACACATATCTCACCGTCTTCGCCGAGCGGTGCGGTTTCTTCGGTATCAAGACGGACAATTTTTACTTTGTTGTCGGGGAAGGGAAGTCCTGTACTCCCCTCTTTCATAGCAAAGAACGGGTTTATACACACGCCCGAAAGACTTTCCGTAAGTCCGTATGCTTCCATCATACGGGCTTTTGAGTTGCCTTTTTCAAGGTATCTGTTCATTCTGTTCAGAAGCTTTTTGTCGCATTTATCTCCCGAGTAGGCTACCATTTCCATAAAGGATAAATCATTTTTTTCTATTTCTTCTGTTCTGGAAAGTACCTCAAACAGAGCGGGAACAGCATAGATATAATTGATTTTTTTCTTAAAAATCAGCTCGGAGCAGACCTTATAATCGAATTTCGGTATGATGAAAAGATGACATCCGAAGGACAGCATTACATGCATACACATAGCAAGTCCGAAGCCGTGAAAAGCAGGCATCATTGCTAACACCTTTTTGCCGGCAGTTTCGGATGTGTCAAGAGGCTTGATTTCAGAGGACTGTATTGCCATAGCATTGAATGCCTTATTCTGAATCATAACACCCTTGGGAATACCCGTTGTGCCGCCGCTGTAGAGAATAACTGCAACATCGTCCCCCTTGCCGTTATCGGGTGGCAGCGGTGTTTTTTTCTCCTTGCCTTTTTTTATAAAATCATTCCAGTATATTATATTGTGCGAGGGATTGAAATCAGGCTTTACCTTGTTTTTTGCAAGATATAATGGCTTGAGATACACAGGAAGAGCATCTGCAATACGGGCAATTATCATAAGCGGGGAAACAGAAGTCTGCCAGCTCATACCCGAGAATTTCGGATACAGCATATCAAAGGTAAGAACTGCAGCACTGTCAACCTTTTCAATAAATTGCTTGATTTCTGCAGGTGAGAGCAAGGGGTGAATCATATTTGCAACAGCACCGATGCGGTTTATTGCATACACCATATTGAGTGTCTGCGGAGTGTTGGGGGCGACAACAGAAACATAGTCCCCTTTTTTGATTCCGCTTGCCAATAATGATTGTGCTATAAGCTCAATCTCGGCAATCATCTGCGAAAAAGAGGTCTTTCTGTTCTGAAATTCCAATGCAGTATAATCAGGATGCTTTTTGGCCGTTTGGAGTAAAAGCGAGAACATTGAAAAATCGGGATATTCCTTTATGAAATTATCCTTTCCGTGATTCTCGCTCCATATGGTCGGTGTTCTTTTCATCTGTATCTCACCTCACATTAAATTATATTGCAAAATATAACATTTTTCAAGTGTATATATTTGTTTCTTTGTACATAATTTATGTTTTCTTGACATTAAGCACTCTGTTTAGTATAATTTTGTTGATTATAATTATCTGACTGTTTTTTTAGGAGCGATTATGGTGAAGTATAATCTTACATCATCTCAATTCAATTTTTATACTAAAAATACCACTCTTGACGGTGTATTATGGAGTCAGGGGGTATTGGAGGTATTTCCCGAGGTTTATTCCTATGAACAGTTGAACAATGCATATAACAGACTCATTTTGTCAAATGACAGCCTGCGCGTAAAGCTCGTACAGAATGAAGATGCAGTACAGACCTATGTTGAAGATTTCCAATATGTTGATTTTCCGTTTATTCAGGTTGAAACGGACGATGAATTGATGCAGGCAGCCGAGGATTTTCTGAACACGCCTATAGACATTTATGAAAGACTGGTCAGATGTACGGTTTTTCAGACAAAAAATTCCTCAGGTGTTATGATTTGTGCTCATCATCTTGTTGTAGACGGCTACAGTGCCGTTGTTATGGCGGAACAGATAAATCACTATCTTAAAAATCCCGAATATATCCCCCCTGCATATCAGAGCTTCGGCGAATATCTGGAAAAAGAAGAAAGTCACAGAAAGTCGAAACGCTTTGAACGGGATCGCAAATTCTGGAGTGAGCAGTTTTCTTCTGCTCCTGTCTGTGATTTTGTTTCGGCCGGAAAATCATCCATGGATTTTTCCTGCAAGCATACAAATATAGAAATTCCGTCTGAGCTTTTTGCGGAAATTAACTTTTTCTGCAAAAAATACGATATAACTCCCTCAACATTTTTCAATACCGTATACTCGGTATACCTCTCGAGAAAATATGATCTGACCAATTTTTCAATAGGCGTACCCGTGCTTAACCGTACCACTCAGGGCGAAATGAATATGGTAGGCCTTTATATGCATATCGTTCCGCTGATAATCAATCTGCAGAATGAATCTTTTGTTTTCAATGCACAGCGTATACAAGACAGTGTGATGTCGCTTTTCAGACATCAGAAATTCACTCAGCAGGATATAAAAGAGCTTCTTAAGGAAGAAAAACGCTCAGGCAATATATTATTCGAAATTGTTTCCGATTATCTTGAACTGCCGCATAATGATGATTATGAGATAAGAATTCCCTATAGCAACACATTATCTGTTCCTATGGAAATGCATCTGCAGAATATCAATAACAATGAATATCTGTTAAAGATACGCTACAGAACAGCTTTTTTCAGTGAAAATGAAGTCTCGTCAATGCTTGCTTCAATAATGAAAATTGCAGAAGAGGCTTTGAAAAAACCTGATGAATGTGTGTTTAAGCTTGAAATGCTTGCTGATGAAGAAAAGGATGTACTTTTGCATACCTTTAATGATACAGCTTTTGATTACGGTATCAGTAATGATACTACACTCTACAGCCTTTTTGAAAAAACAGCTAAGAAGAATCCCGAAAAGGTATGTCTGACTACAGCCGAGGGAGAACTGACCTTCGGAGAGCTTCTGACAATAGCAGAAAGCCTTGACAGAGAGATACAAAAGACAACAAAGGGCGAAAAGAGTGTAATCCCCGTAATAGCACAGCGCTCTCCCGAGATGTATGCCGCAATTTACGGTATTATCAGAGGCGGTAACGCATATCTGCCCATAGCAGACGATTATCCTCAGGACAGAATAGATTATATTCTCGAAAACAGCGGTGCACCTCTTGCGGTTACACAGGGAAAGTATACTTCTCTTGTGAAAAATATTTCCTGCATCAATATGACACAGTTTATTGAAAATTATGAAAAAACTGAGAATATTTTATCCTCAGCCGCAAAAGAGGACGATACTGCATATGTTATCTATACCTCAGGCTCAACGGGAAATCCCAAGGGTGCAAGGGTAAGCCATAAATCGGCAGTAAACAGAATACTGTGGATGCACGAAATGTATCCTCTCACGGAAAATGATGTAATTCTTCAGAAAACACCGTATACCTTTGATGTATCCGTATGGGAGCTTTTCTGGTGGGGTATGGTCGGCGGAAAGCTTGCTGCAAGTAAGCCTCTTGAGCATTTCCTGCCCGCAAAGATACTCGACGAGGTTTATAAAAACAAGGTAACGCATCTGCATTTTGTTCCGTCTGTTTTTGAATTGTTCCTGAATTACCTTGAAGCAAACAAAGAAGAAGTGCATAAATTCAGCTCGGTAAGATATGTATTTTTATCGGGTGAGGCATTGTCTGCCGAGCTTGTAACGAGATTTTATGCTCTGTTTGATTATAACAGCGTAGGGCTTCATAATCTTTACGGACCTACCGAGTGTGCGGTGGATGTAACATATTACCCTTGCAAGCCCACAGACATAAATCCCGTGCCTATCGGTAAGCCTATATACAATACACAGATACATATTGTTGACAAATATATGAATCTGCTTCCCGTAGGTGTAAAGGGTGAGCTGTGCATAGGCGGTGTGAATGTAGGTCAGGGCTATCTTAACAATGAAGAACTGACAGCCGAAAAGTTTGTTGACAATCCCTTCGGAGAAGGCAAGCTTTACAAAACGGGCGACCTTGCATATTTCAGAGAAGACGGTGAGGTCATATTCTGCGGAAGAATTGACTCTCAGATAAAGCTCAACGGACAGAGAATTGAAATATCTGAAATAGAAGCTGTTATAAGCAGCATTTCACAGGTTGAAGCGGCTGCAGTTGTGGTAAATAAGCTTCGTTCTCCCGAAATGCTTGTTGCATTCTATTGCAGTGCAAAGGATATAACTCAAGAAATCAGGGAGGTGTGTCTTAAAAAGCTTCCCGTGTATATGGTGCCCTCTGCCTTTGTCCGTCTTGACAGCTTACCTCTTAATCAGAGCGGTAAGCTTGACAGAAAGCTGCTTTCGCAAAAAAATGTTGGTTTTGTTTCTTGTCAGATTGATGATGCTCCTAAAACCGAGACAGAAAAGCTATTCTGTGATTTGTTCGGAAAAGCTCTCGGTACTGATAAAATAGGCAGAAACAGTAATTTCTTTGAAAACGGCGGAACGAGTATTTCTATGATATCTGTTTTGTCTGAAAAGCTGTTGGAGGATATTACTGCGGCTCAGTTTCTGCACAATCCCACTCCCTTGAAATTAGCCGAGCTTATTGAAAATAAAAAGCAGACAGAATTTGAGTATCTTGAGCCCTTGTATATTGTTCCCGAAGCGAAAAAGTCCGTTGTTCTGTTGCCCTTTGCCGGTGGCGATGCTTCGGTTTATGCAGCATTTACTGATGAACTGAAAAAACAGGGTGAAAAAATATCTGTCTATTTTATAAGATATCTTCATACGCTGATCGAATGTGAAAAAGCGGCGGATGAAATAGTAGCGGCTCTTGATAATACAGACATCAGCATTTATTCGCATTGTGTAGGCTCTGCACTCTCTTTGCATATTCTGTCTGTACTTGAGAATAAGGGAAAGCCAGCAGAACATTATTTCGCAGGTGCAAGTATTCCTCCTGCGAAGCCCACAAGGAAGAATTTCTGGAATATTGTTCCCGATTTTGTGCTTAAAGGGATTTTGTGCTCTGCCGGTGCAAAGCTTGACAGACTTTCTTCTGACAATCTGCAGTCGGTGCTTCAGAGCTTCAGAAAAGATACCGATTTTGCAAATATTGCATTTGCAGATTTTAACGGCAGAATAAAAACTCCCGTGAGCGTGATTGTAAGTAAAAACGATATTTTTACGAAAAATTACAGAAATGCAAAGCAGATATGGGAAAAGTATGCTGAAAATGTGAGTGGTGTTTATTTTATTGATTCGGACAGTCATTATTTTCAGTCGGATAACAGCATACAGTTAGTACAGATTATAAATTCAATCAAATAAGAAAAAATCTTACGATTTATCAACCCCCTCCCCCCCCCCCCCACTCTTGGGGGAAAGGTGTTTCTTGATATAAGCTAAATTGCTCACTTCGCGAGCAATTTCCTATATATTAAAAAATGCTG
>JAFXAK010000010.1 GCA_017517135.1 Clostridia bacterium | reverse complement strand
TTTTTTCTGATTTCAGGAACAATTTGTGCCTTGCTGTGTCGTTTAATATATAGAGGGATAAAAATTCAGAAAGGAGGTCAGAGAATGCCTATAATGTTAAAACGCAAAGACGGAAGCATAACACGCTTTCGCAATGCGGAATTTATCCCCGCCTTTTATATCCTGCCGAAATCCATAATTGACCTTTGCGGCACGGAATGTCAGGTGATTCCGAGAAACCCGAAGCTGCTTCTCGCTTCGTGGGAAGCAATAAAATTCGTTGAAAGCGACCTGTTTCTTGAAATCATAATGGATTCGTACCACTACCTGATATGGCCCTTTATGATGCCCGGTGAAAAGAGGGAAATCTATTCGGGGTACGAGCCGGCGTGGCGACTGTCTTATGCAATACCTATGTGGCTGAAGGGCTTTACTGATGCCGGGTATCTGCCAACGGCAAAGGATTTCTTACAAAATGCTCCCTATGCCGAAATCGGGTATGTGAGTGAAGAAGAATTGTCAGCCGTCCTGAGCGTTGTTGTACCGGGGGTAATGGCAGAAAACAATCTGCAGCCGATAATTGACATTGCAAAGAAATACCGTTGCTTTGAGGATTTCGACTATCGCAGCAGCCGACAGAAAACCGACTTCTACCGACAATGGTATCACACCCGTACAAAGCACCCGTTGATTTCCCTTGAATGCTTTATGGAAGATTACGCCGAAAGTCACGACGGCGAGGAATGGGAAATTCACGATGAAACGCAGGACTTTGAGGAACATGTGCTGGCTGAAATTGAAGTGAACAGATTTCTTGAAACGCTGACAGACAAGGACAGACAGATTCTCGAGCTGCGAATGAAGGGACAGCCCCTTGAAGAAATTGCAGAAAGGCTCGGCTACAAAACGCACTCAGCGGTACTCAAACGGATAAGAAAAATCGGCAAAGCCTATGAAAAGTATGCAGGAGTTGACTACGGCTTTTCGGAAAAGAGAATAGTTTAATGCACCTATTGAATGAAAATTTCATAGGTGTATTTTTTATGCCTGAAAGCCTGAATTCGGATATATGAATACTGCGTCACATTTTATAATAACTGCCCCCACAAATTAATTATGAAAGGAGTTTTACCAATGACTTAGCACAAACCACGCACTGAGCCATAATGGCTCAAAATGGTGCCACTTTGGCATCACTTTAACAAACAAAGAAAAATATGGCACCACTTCTGATGCCATAAAAACAATTGATTAAGGGCGCCCTTATCTGCGGTGAAGGAAGACAGACGAAGCACTTATCTATCCTGCAGATGTCTGTCCTACACCGTAACGAGCAGGGAACTTGTACGGCAAGTTCCAAATTCTTTAGGGTCCCTTAATCCCTAAAATCTAATGAAAGGAATGGTGATATGAATAACACACCAAAGAACAAAACACAAAGGCTTGAAATCAGGATAACACCTGAAAACAAAAAGAAAATTGAGAGATACGCTTCTAAATGCGGATTATCAACAAGTGAATATGTAACGAAAAGAGCATTGGGATTTGCACCGAGAGCGGTGTTACCCGATGCCTTTTTTACTTTCTACGCAAAACTCTACGAAATCTGCAATATGGATATGACACCTGAAACTGAAGCAAAGCTGCTCACTCTCATTGATGAAATCCACAGCGAAATACTCTCGCCGAAAAAGGAGGTGAATGATTTATTGCTACCACAGGATTTTGGCCCGTAAAGAGCCGACTTAAAGAGGTTATTCAGTACGCTGAAAACCCTGATAAAACCATTGATAAAAAGTATCTTGGTGATGATTTATACCAAACTCTGCAATATACCGAGAACGATAAGAAAACCGATGAGAAGCTCTATGTTTCTGCAATTAACTGTCCCGTGCAACGAGCCTATGAGCATATGATGACAACTAAGCTTCATTACGGAAAGCTTGGCGGTAATGTGGCTTATCACGGCTTTCAAAGCTTTGCAGAGGATGAAGTAACACCCGAAGAGTGTCACAGTATCGGTGTTGAAACAGCTAAACAAATGTGGGGAAATGAATATGAGATTGTTGTTACTACTCATTTAGACAAACAGAATCACCTACACAATCACCTTGTTGTTAATTCTGTTTCTTTTAAAACAGGCAGAAAGTTTGAAAATCACATTTCTGACCACTACAAGTTCCGAGAAATTTCTGATGCTATCTGTATAGAACGAGGTAAATCAGTTCTTGAAAATGCACCCTTTTACGGTGGTGAAAAGAAAGCATATTGGCTTCATAAGCAAGGCAAGAAAACTCACAGAGATATGCTCAGAGAAGATATAGAAATCTGTCTTACTGTTGCAACCAACTGGGATGATTTCAGGAGAGTACTTTTCACTATGGGATATGAGATAGATTACAGGCGATTCACTATCAAGGCAAAGGA
The DNA here is from genome assembly GCA_017517135.1 of Clostridia bacterium. Classification (GTDB taxonomy): domain Bacteria; phylum Bacillota; class Clostridia; order Oscillospirales; family Acutalibacteraceae; genus RUG806. The sequence continues at coordinate 122,326 of JAFXAK010000010.1, read as the reverse complement.
TTGGGGAAGAGGCGTAAGAGTTGAAGGTCTTGGCTATACAGTAGAAGGGATAGAAAAAAGATTCAACGAAACCTTTTACAGTGGTCATCACCTTGCGGATTGGAACAACTTCTTCTATGCAAGACGCAGATACTTTCCTCTTGAATCAGTAAGAAAGAAATTAGAATTCAGCATTGAGCACGGCAAAAGACCTGAGGTTATTTATGTTGACACTATGTTCTTACTGATAATCTTGGTATTTCAGTTATTAAAGGAAATAGCAGATGCAATGCTTATCTCACCTGAAATGAGACATGCCGCAAAAGATATTAATCAGTATGTGGCTGATTATCATTTCCTTACCGACAACCAAATTCACACTACTGATGATTTAACAGCAAACATTGAAGAAACACAGTTAAAGATTGCCGAGCTTGAAGAAAAGCGAAGCAAGGCGGATAACAAAAAACGAAGAGCTACCAATTCCGAAGACAAGGAAAGGTATAAAGCTCTGCGTAAGGAGATTACAAAAGAAATCATGCCATTAAGAAAGAAATTAAAACAGGCGGAAGATATTCTTGAAAAATCTCCTCATTTATATGAGCTTTTACAAAAAGAGCATCAATTAGAAAATAACAAAATTCGTAAAATAGAAAGGAGCCGATAATATGGCTATTAAACCAAAATCAAAAGTATATCCCCGTGATATTGAAGAAAACAATCCCACAAAAGAAACCTTATACGAAAAAGTACAGAAAGCTCGCACAGAATATGTGTGGGCTAATAAAATACCCATTGAGTATTTGAGACCTTTTGAAAATCACCCTTACAAGGTGATTGACAATGAGGAAATGCAAAACCTTGTTGACAGTATCAACGAGAGAGGTATTCTTACACCTCTTACTGTTCGAAAAATTTCCGGCACGGAATATGAAATCATTTCAGGTCATCGTAGATTTTATGCGGCAAAGAAATTAGGCTTTGAAATGATACCTGCTTTCATTTATGAGCTCAGCTATGAAGAAGCTGTTATAGCAATGGTTGATGCTAATTTGCAAAGAGAGCATATATTACCAAGTGAGAAAGCCCGTGCCTACAAGATGAAACTTGAAGCACTTAAACACCAAGGTCAAACTTCTGCCCAAGTTGGGCAGAAGTGGTCTGTTGAGCAAGTTGCGGAAGATTCACCCGATAGTAGAAGTCAGATTCAGAGATATATCAGATTAAACAATCTCATCCCCGAACTGCTTGACCTTGTTGATGAAGAACGAATAGCCTTTACTCCTGCAGTAGAGCTTTCATATCTGAATGAGGTGGAACAGGCGGATTTAGTTGAAGAAATCCGTGTGTGTGATGCTACACCTAATTTATCTCAGGCTCAAAGACTCCGTGCAATCAGCAGAGAGGAAGGTTTAACTCCTGAGCATATTGGTGAAATCTTGGCTGAGGAAAAGGCAAATCAAAAGCCGACAGTAAAATTCTCCGTTGAACGCTTACAAAAGGTTGCTCCAAAAGTAAAGGAAAGTGACCTTGAAAACTTTGTTTTGAAAGCTTGCGAGCATTATTACAGGTATCTTCAGCGACAGCGAAACAGGGATGCGAGGTGATGCGTATTGAAATATATTGGAATTCTTAAAGCATATATCCGTTATCTTGATGATGACATCAGAGGTGAATATTCCTTCAAAGTTAAAGGACACGAGGTAGTTGCTACCTTTGCCGAAAAGCCTAACAGAGAAATCTATTCGCGGATGAAAGAAATTTTATTAGGCACTTCACACATTCGACAAAGTGATGCCCATGATATTAAACTAAAGAAAAATATCAAGGAGGCGGTTTAATGTCAAAACGAGTGTGCTGTCTGTACCGAGTTTCAACAGGCAAGCAGGTTGATTATGACAGCAACAATGAAGCGGATATCCCAATGCAGAGAAAGGCTTGTCATAAATTTGCAAGTGAAATGGGTTGGGAGATTGTTTATGAAGAGCAAGAGGATGGTGTTTCCGGTCATAAGGTGCGAGCTAAAAACCGAGATAAAATTCAAATAATAAAGGACCATGCGAGAAAGAAAAAGTTTGATATTCTGCTTGTGTTTATGTTTGACCGTATAGGCAGAATCGCAGATGAAACACCTTTCGTTGTTGAATGGTTTGTTAAAAATGGTATCGAGGTTTGGAGCACCCAAGAGGGTGAACAAAGATTTGATAATCACATTGATAAGCTCTTGAACTATATACGCTTTTGGCAGGCTGACGGTGAAAGTGAAAAAACTTCTGTCAGAACAAAAACAAGCCTTGGTCAGTTAGTTGAGGCAGGTCATTTCAAGGGCGGCGTTGCCGCCTTTGGATACGACCTTGTAAAAAGCGGCAGATTCAACAAAAGAAAACACGAGCTTTATGATTTAAAAGTAAATCCCAATGAAGCTATTGTTGTTAAGATTATCTTTGATAAGTACACACAAGAGGGTTACGGTGCACACAGAATTACAACGTGGCTGAATAACAACGGCTACAGAGCAAGGACGGGTAAAATGTGGCACGAGGCTACTATAAGAGGGATTCTATGTAATCTCACCTATACAGGTGTTCTCCGCAGTGGAGAGGCTCGTTCCGAGGTTATACCTGAACTACAGATAATTCCGCCTGAACAGTTTGAAAGAGCTATGATGATTATGAAAGAGCGTTCAAGCAGAAAGAAAGACAATCCCACTGTTCCCCTTAACACTAAAGGGAAATCCCTTATCTCCGGCAAGGTTTACTGTGGGCATTGCGGCTCAAGGCTTAATCTTACAACAAGCGGTAGATACCGCAAAAGAAAAGACGGAACTGTTGATACAACAAAACGCATCAGATATGCATGCTACGGAAAAAGCAGAAAGCAGACGGAGTGTAACGGTCAGTCGGGTTATACACTTCATATTCTTGATGATTTAATTGATGAAATTGTCCGTGATATTTTCAGTAAGATGAAAGGTGTATCAAAATCTGATGTAATCAAGCTCCGTTATGCTGATGAACTTGAAGTGAGAAAAGCAAGACTGAATATGCTGAAAGCAGATTACAATAAAGAGTTTGAAAATCTCACTATACTGAAATCCGAGGTTATTAAGGCTATCAAAGGTGAAAGCTCTTTTTCGGCTGATACTCTTTCAGAGCTGATTACAGAATCAGAGAAAGAGTGCAGTAGGCTTTTTGATTTAGTTACCGATGCAGAAAGAGATGTTGCTGACAATGAGAGTGTACTCAAAAACTTATCCGACAGCTTTGATGAACTGATTTCTTGGGCAGAGCTTTATGATGAAGCGAGCTTTGAAAAGAAGAAAATGATTGTGAATTGCCTGATTAAACGGGTTGATGTTTGCAGAGGTTACAAGCTAAAAGTTGAGTTTAATATTGACTTTGAGCAGTTTATTGATGGATTAGATAAGGTGGCGTAAATAAATCCTCCTCGTAGTGTATAGCTACGGGGAGGATGATTTTTTTAGTCTTGCGTAACAAAGTGTTTAACACTATTTGTAATATTTTTTACTTCTGTCTTTATAAATGATGGATATATAATTAAATTATTTAATTCTTTTATTTCAATCCAACCATATTCCACGTTATTGTTTTCCGCCTGACAAATGAACTTGTTATTTGGAACAAAATCTTTATTCTTCAGGTTGACCAAATGATAAAAACAAATTGAATGAGTTTTTTTATTATTCCATTCCCAAAATGATTCTTCTACCCAAATCAATTTTTCGCATATAATTTCAATATTTGCTTCTTCTTTGTAGCGCCTGATAACAGCTTGTTCTGCGGTTTCGCCTTGCAAAACAAGACCACCAGGCAAAGCATATTCTTTGCCACCTTTTTCTCTTTGTACTAAAATTCTTCCATTATGAATCAACACTCCTGCACTTCTGAAATTGCAAATCGAATTCTCACTTTGAAAGAACCAATTCGTAGCCATTTTCTCGTTACCTCCTAAAATAGATTCAACAGAAATTTTGGAAAACACATTAATTTCTCCCAAACTGCGCGCCGATAAAGGAGAAACATTATGGAAACGCAAAAAAGCTCTTGAAAAACTTTCATGAGATTCATAGCCATATTTAAACGCTATATCTACAATCTTTTTGTTTGATGATATTATTTCTTTTCCTGCAAGCGTTAACCTTCTTAATCGAATATATTCGCCAACAGTAATACCACACAAAGATAAAAAACAACGGCGAAAACTTGATGTGGACATACAAGCTTCATTTGCAATATTATCAATAGAAATATGTTCACACAAATTATTTTCGATATAATCAATGGCATTTTGAATATTATTTAAAGTTTCCATAGCTCAACCTCTTTTCTGCATTTTCATTATATATCATATCAATAAAGTTTACTTGATAAAATTAACCTTTTGTTGCATAAAAAACAAACTGCTCTTTATTGAAGTCTTCTACAAAACTATATCATAAACATATTAACATTTCAACAAACTCAAAGTAGTAACCCAACAAAAAAACACCCACTTAAAAGCGGGCAAAAAAAAATAATTACTCAGTGTGCTGTGGTGGAGACGGAGAGGATCGAACTCTTGACCTCTTGAATGCCATTCAAGCGCTCTCCCAGCTGAGCTACGCCCCCATATAAGGGCACACTGAGTAATTTATTTATTAAGTTTTTGGTGGGTGCGTTTCTGAGTGCCTTGGGCTCCCAGCTGAGCTACGCCCCCATAAAAAGGGCATACTGAGTAATTTATTTATTAAGTTTTTGGTGGGGTACGTTTCTGAGTGCCTTGGGCTCCCAGCTGAGCTAATACCCCAAACTTATGTTTTATTTTTGGTCTAAAAAACTTGACAAAAGCATTATATATAACAATGCTGCTTTTGTCAAGTTTTTAATTTAATTTATGGATATGTGGCTGATTTCTAAATATGTTCTGTATTCGTTGAAAACAAATTTGAGTTTCTGAGTTTTCGTGGCTTCGACACAGCAGATGTGTTTATAGCCTATCAGATTTCCCTCGTAAAGCTTCTTCCACTTGCCTTTCTCGGTAAGATAAAAGATTTCAAATTCTTCAACATGCTGACCGTTTATGATGTTCTCCGAAAGGACAATCTTATCAAAAATATCGTCTTCGTTAAGTGTTACGATAATTTCGGGCTTTTTGTCGTTTTCGGCAGGCCGCCAGCATTTTGAGAGTTCTTTGGTTTTGCAGTTCTCTGCACTGTACAAGGGGCTTAATTCGCTTGATGCTGTGATATCAACACATTCGGTGAGAAGATTATATCCGAACATAACCTTTAAATCATATCCGAATGCAGAGAGTATCTGATTATCAACATCGTCAAACTCTCCCCTCTTATTGGGTGCGAGTCCCAACATAAGGCAGGAATTGTTGCCGACTGTTCTGTAATAGAGCTTGAGCAGCTTATCCTTTGTTTTGGCTGAATATTTTTCATTTTCATCAAAAAACCAGCTGTCATGCAACGGCACGGAAACCTCACAGGGATACCATATAAATTCAGTATCCTTTTTTATTGCTTTTCTGCTACCTATATCAAGTGACATAAGCTGTGACTGCTTTTTTGGAGGAGTTCCTGCACGCTCTCCGTCTTCATTGACACCGAGATATGCAGGCACACTGCTCCACTCCTGCTGTCTGGTAACGCCTTTTTCATTACCGCACCATCTTACATCAGGACCTCTGAAAGAAATTACGGCATTCGGCTGAAGCTCACGGATAAGCTTATAATATCTGCCCCAGTCATATTTCTGCACCTTTCTTTCGTCTGCACCGCAGACACCGTCAAGCCAGACACAGAAAATATCACCGTAATTACTCAGAAGCTCTGTCAGCAGGTTACAAAAATAATCGTCATATTCCTTACCGCTTCCGTAGGACTTTTCATGTCTGTCCCACGGAGCAATATATACACCGAATTTCAGTCCGTACTTTTTGCAGGACTCGGCAACCATTTTTACAAGGTCTCCGTCACCGTCAAGCCAGTTGGAATTTTTTATACTGTAATCCGTAAATGCAGTAGGCCAAAGACAAAAACCGTCATAATGCTTACAAGTAAAAACAATACCATTCATTCCCGCTTTAACGGCTGTTTCACACCACAAATCGGTGTTCATTTCCTCGGGCCAGAAAACAGTGGGCGGCGTAAAGCCGTCACCGTACTGCTTACCCGTAAACACGGGCATACCGTAGCTTATAAGAGCATAAAATTCTGTTTGCTGCCATTCAATCTGACGGGCAGTAGGCTTTGCTTCACAAGCAAGCTCATAGGCTTTTTTCATAAGGATAAATCCTTTCAATCATTATTGGTTGCAACAATATTCGCACCTGTATCAAGAATGTTCTCGATTATAACCTGTCCGAGTTTAACGGGAGCATCAACTGACACGGAGTTTATAACCTTCATACACTCAAAAAGCATATCCTTGGGTACGGGCTTATCTGACTTTACAGGGACAACGGGATGCACACCGCCGTTTACCTTAACTGACGAGGTAAGTGAACGGGTGGGATTTACTATCTCTGTTCTGGCATATGTGTCTCCGCGCTTACAGGTATTTCCCGTTACGCTTATAACCTCGCTGCCTTCAAACTCAACAACAATAGGGCAACCGAGAGGGCAAGCAACACAAGTTAATTCTCTTTTCATCTTATTATTCCTCCACTCTTACGGTAATCGTGCTGTCTGAATTCATTTTAGCAAGAGTTGCAGCGGGAATTACAACATTTTCCATTTCACCCGGAGCGAGCTTTACTTTTTTCTTGGAAGAAATAATTTCTCCGTCACATTCAAGAACAACTCTTGCATTTTTATAGATCTGACCTACTCTGAAATAGAGCTTGACATCATTTCCGTTTTTGATATTGACCTTCTGAGGTACAAGATATCTTACACCGTTACCTGTTTTAGGGCTTACATACTCTGTTTCTTTTGCACAATCCGAGAGTATGTATTGAGCAGCACCCTCACCTGCAAGCTGAGCTTCAAGAGTAACATAGTCAACAAGGTCGTGTACATGCAGAACATTACCGCATGCAAAAACACCTTTATGGTCTGTCTGACGCATTTCGTCAACAACTGCACCGTTTGTTATTCTGTCAATACTGATACCAACATTTTTAGTAAGCTCGTTTTCGGGAATAAGACCGCAGGAAAGCATAAGAGTATCGCACTCAATATATTCCTTTGTGGATTCAATAGGTCTGAGCTTCTCGTCAACCTGAGCTATTGTTACACCCTCAAGTCTGTTTTTACCGTGTGTTTCAACAACAGTTGTGCTGAGCTTCAGCGGTATACCGAAATCATCAAGACACTGAACAATGTTTCTTGTAAGTCCGCCCGAATAAGGCATAAGCTCACAAACAACCTTGACCTCGGCACCTTCAAGTGTCATTCTTCTTGCCATAATAAGACCGATATCACCTGATCCGAGAATAACTACCTTTTTTCCGGGCATATAGCCGTCTATATTTACATATTTCTGTGCAGTACCTGCTGTCATAATACCTGAAGCTCTTGTGCCTGCAATTTCGAGTGCACCTCTCGGTCTTTCACGGCAACCCATTGCAAGAACAATAGCCTTTGCCTGAATTTTCAGTAATCCGTCCTGCTTATTTACTGCAGTTACAAGATTATTGTCGTCAACATCAAGCACCATTGTGTCTGTTTTTACTGTTATATCTGTATTTTCAAGCTGATCAATAAATTTTGCAGCATATTCGGGACCTGACAGCTCCTCACCGAAATAATGAAGACCGAAGCCCGTGTGAATACACTGTTCAAGAATACCGCCGAGAGTTTCGGCTCTTTCAAGAATAATAATGCTTTCAACACCGCATTCCTTTGCTTTGAGGGCAGCCGCCATGCCTGCAGGACCGCCGCCTACTACAACAAGATCATAATTCAACATAGCTTTTTCCCTCCGTTACTTTGTTTTATCAAACAATATATTTGAAGAAGCACCGAACTTTGTTATTTCATTAACTTCACACCCAAGCTCGCGTGCAAGAATTTCAACAACCTTTGAGCCGCAGAAGCCGCCCTGACAGCGTCCCATACCTGCTCTTGTGCGTCTTTTTACGCCGTCAACATCTCTTGCACCTGCAGGGGCCTTGATAGCATCAATAATTTCGCCCTCTGTGATTGTTTCACATCTGCATACTATTCTGCCGTATGCGGGATTTTTCGCAATAGCAGCTTCCCTTTCCTCGTCACTTGCATGACGGAAACGGAAAACCTCTTCTCTTACCGGATTGAAGCTATCATTCTTTTCAACTTCACCCATTGCATTTGTGATAACATCTGCAAGATACTCAGCAATAGCGGGAGCTGAGGTAAGTCCGGGAGATTCTATTCCCGAAGCGTGAATAAACTGTGCATTTACCTTGCTTGCACCGAGAGTGAAGTCATCATTAACGGGATGAGCTCTCAGTCCCGTAAAGGATGTAATAGCATTTCTTGTTGAAACAGCAGGACAGGATTTAACGGAAAATGTTTTAACCGTATTCAAGCCGTTTGCTGTTGTTGAGGTGTTGTCTTTCTCGTCTATATCCTCTGCTGTGGGGCCGATAAGCAGATTACCGTCAACTGTGGGAGATACAAGAATACCCTTACCCATCTTTGAGGGACACTGGAAAATGGTGTGCGATACCATATTACCGACAGCCTTGTCAAGAATAAAATATTCACCGCGGCGCATAACAAGCTCAACAGAGTTATCGCCTATCATTTTTGCGATTTCATCAGAATAAGCACCTGCGGCATCAACGATGTATTTTGCCTTTATTTCACCCAGAGTTGTTTTAAGAGAAAATACACCGTCTGAAAAAGAAATTGCTTCAACCTTACAATTTCTCTTAAATTCAACACCGTTTACAACTGCATTTTCAGTTGCGGCGATAGTAAGCTCATAAGGACAAACAATACCTGCACTCGGAGCATCAAGAGCACCGCATACCTCGTCTGAAAGATTCGGTTCAAGCTCTTTAAGAGCCTTTTTATCAAGGATTTTCATTCCGGGAACACCGTTTGCAATTCCGCGGTCATACAAATTCTTTACTGTTTCCATTTCCTCTTCGGAAAAAGCAACAACAAGTGAGCCGTTATTCTTATACGGAACGGACAAATCAGCACAAACTGCGGGCATCATAGAACAACCCTTTACATTAAGCTTTGCTTTTAGAGTTCCGGGTTTAGCATCAAAGCCTGCATGAACTATACCGCTGTTTGCCTTACTTGCACCCATTGCAACATCATTTGTGGCTTCAAGAAGTGCAATATTAAGCTTATACTTTGCAAGCTCGCGTGCAGTCAAAGCACCGATAACACCTGCGCCGATAACAGCAACATCAAAACACATAAAAACATCTCCTTTAATATTAAACCAAAAGCCATTAAAACAAGTTATATTATAATATTAACAGTAAAATAAATCAACACATAATTGCAATTATTATTTACCAAGCGGACCTAAATCTAACATCTCTTTGCTTACTTTATGTAAAAAGGCGGAAATTTCACTGTTTCTGAGCAAAACGGATGAAGCTAAACGGACATTTCTCAGAAATTTTCGGTTTAATTGTTCTTTACTGTCTGCAAGCGGACAAACACCGAGTGCTCTTACATCCAATGCAACATTGAGCTTTTTCTCTCCGTTTTCCTCTTCAACATAGGGAAACAGCGGGAACAATCTGCAGGAAAGAGGGCGTTCTCCCCTTTCACAGGGTGCAAGACACACAACCGCATCACAGTCTGATTTTTCATCATAATAAACCTTGAAATTCGGCTTATTTTCAAAAAATTCCTTTTCAGACGGAAAAAGCAGCATACCGTCATTATCACTACCCTTGCAGCACTTGTTTGCACACAGCTTACCGCAATCACAACTTAACGGAGTTACATTTTCCAACAGCTCATAAGCCTTATTCAGTTCTTCGTTTTCAAATTTATTATAAAAAATACTCATATTCTCCTCCAAAGACAAGCCCCGCCGCATCTGCGACGGGGTTATGCACATTTATCTGTTCTCTTATTCTGCTATGGTTTCGGGCTCTGCGTATTCAACGCCGAATGTTTCAACATAAACCTTTTCCATAACAACATCCTTAACAGGCTTATCGTTACCGTCTGTTTTGACGCTGACTATTTCATCTACAATATCCATACCTTCTAAGACAAAGCCGAAAACAGCATACTGCCCGTCAAGACTCGGCTGGTCTTCAACACAGATAAAGAACTGCGATCCTGCAGTATTATAATATGCAGACGGATTATAATAGCTGCCCGCTCTTGCCATTGAAACTGAGCCTCTCAAATGAACTAAATCCGTATCAAAATCATTGTCGGAAAACTCACCGAAGATTGTATATCCGGGACCGCCTGTACCGTTTCCTTTAGGGTCGCCGCCCTGAATCATAAAGGTTTCTATAACACGGTGAAAAGTAAGTCCGTTATAAAAACCGCTGTTTGCAAGAGAAATAAAGTTCTTTACGGTGTTGGGAGCTTTATCTGCATAAAGCTCAAAGATAATCACACCGCCGTCCTTCATTTCAATAACAGCTATCGGATTTCCCTTTTCTTCATATTTGCTTAAATCAATTTCCGTGCTTTTATTCGCTGTGCACGAAGAAAAAACAGCAAGCATTAAAACAAGAACAATACAAACTGAAACAAACTTTTTCATATTAATCCTCCTTGCTTTCTTCTGTAATTTCAGGCACCTGAGAGTCTTCTTCAGCAGGCTTCGCGGAAGGAGGAATAAGTCTGCCCTCCATAAGCTCAATAAAGAAGTCACCGTTGATTTTTTCATATTCGATAAGATAATCAGCAAGAGCATGAAGCTTATCAATATTTTCTCTGAGAAGTGCCTCACAGCGCTTATAGCCGTTTGTAACAATATTGTTGACTTCTGCATCAATCTCTTTTGCAATTTCTTCGGAATAGTTTCTTACTGTTCCGTAATCCTTGCCGAGGAAAACCTCATTGTGGCCTGAACCGAAAGTAATCGGACCAAGCTTTTCACTCATACCGTACTTTGTTACCATGTTACGCGCAATTTCAGACGCTCTTTCAATATCATTGGAAGCACCTGTTGAAATATCACCGAAAATGATATGCTCTGCAACTCTGCCTCCCAAGAGAACCACGATTTCGTCTTCCATTTTCTTTTTGGAGGTATACATTCTGTCTTCAACAGGCATATGCATAGTATAGCCGCCTGCTCTGCCTCTGGGGATAATGGACACCTGATGAACGGGATCCTGACCTGCGAGGAAATGGGTTGCAACAGCATGACCTGCCTCGTGATATGCAGTAAGTCTCTTGTCGTCGCTTGTAACCTTATGGGATTTCTTTTCCGTGCCGACAACAACCTTTACGGTTGCTTCTTCAATCTCGTCTCTTGTTATTGCACGAAGACCTCTGCGGGCTGCCAACAAGGCTGCCTCGTTAAGCAGATTTTCAAGGTCTGCACCTGTAAAGCCGACAGTTGAACGGGCAACATCATCAAGATCAACATCGGGAGCAATAGACTTATTCTTTGCGTGAACTCTGAGAATTTCTCCTCTGCCCTTGATATCGGGATAACCGACTGTTACCTGACGGTCAAATCTGCCGGGACGCAAAAGTGCGGGATCGAGTATATCAGGACGGTTTGTTGCAGCAATAATAGTTACGCTGTCATTGACATCGAAGCCGTCCATTTCAACAAGCAGCTGGTTAAGTGTCTGTTCTCTTTCATCGTGACCGCCGCCCATACCGGCACCTCTGTGTCTGCCCACAGCATCAATTTCATCTATAAAAATAATAGACGGACTGTTTTTCTTTGCCTGTTCGAATAAATCCCTTACTCTGGCAGCACCGACACCGACATACATTTCAAGGAAATCTGAACCTGAAATTGAGAAGAACGGAACATCCGCTTCACCTGCAACAGCTCTTGCAAGCAAGGTTTTACCTGTTCCGGGAGGGCCTACAAGAAGAACACCCTTGGGGATTCTTGCACCAAGCTCACTGTATCTTACCGGCTCTTTAAGGAAAGAAACTATTTCGCTGAGCTCTTCTTTTTCCTCATCAGCTCCTGCAACATCATCAAATGTTGTTTTCTTCTTTGTATCCTTATTCATTTTTACTCTTGCTTTACCGAAATTCATCGTTCTGTTTGACTCATTCATAAAGCCCTGATTCATCTTGCGGATCATTGAATAGAACAGTACGCCTAACACAACAATCACCAGAACAGTCGGCAAGAGGCTCACTATCCATGAATTTGCGGCACCCTTATCGTAGTCATAAACGATTTTGTTGTCGGGATTCGCTTCATTGTATTCAAGCACCTTAACATGAATATCATCATAGAAAATAGAAATATTCGGCACCGTGTACTTATATTTCTTGTCGGGCTCATCGCGCTTCTTATATTCAAGCACACCTGAGCTGAGATTCAGATTATATTCGGCAATTTCATTGTTTTCAAACATTTCAACGACATCATAATATGTTACTTTCGCTGCCGACTCCGAATTGAAATAAAATGATATAAACAATATCATTATAACGGGAAGCAGAAGTATAGGCAAAAACTGACCTATCTTTTTGATTTTATCGTTATTCACTCTGTTTTAACACTCCTTATTTTTCATAAACTTCTCTTTTGAGAACACCTATAAAAGGAAGATTTCTGTATTTTTCATTATAGTCAAGACCGTAACCGACAATAAACTCATCGGGAACAAGCAAGCCCTTATAATCGGGGAAGATATCAACCTGTCTGCGCTCAGGCTTGTCAAAAAGAGTACAGATTCTGATGCTTGCGGGATTTTTTGTGTACAGCACATCAATAAGAAAGCTGAGCGTTTTACCGCTGTCAAGAATATCCTCAACAATAAGCAGATCGTAGCCTGTAATATCTCTGTCAAGGTCCTTGAGAATTCTTACGGTACCTGAAGACTTCGTGCCGCTTCCGTAGCTTGAAACAGCCATAAAATCTATTTCACAGGGAATGGTAATCGCTCTCATAAGGTCTGTCATAAAAGCAACAGAGCCTTTAAGTACGCTTACAAGAAGCAGATTTTTGTCTTTATAGTCTTCGCTTATTTCCGCACCGATTTTCTTAACTATTTCAGCAATCTTTTCTTCAGAATAAAGAACATAATCAATATCATTTAACATTGTTGACACTCTCCATTTTTTATAATCAGATACTTTTTTGTTTTTTGGGTTGCATAATATTCGGTTTGGGTATTTTCAATATCTATCCATACAACAGTATTATCCTGTGCAAGTACGGGAATTTTTTCCCTTTCTTCACGGGGTATTTTCAGCTCTGAAAAAAGCTTTTTCAAGGTTTTTGTGCATCTGCGTTTTTTTAAGAATATTTCATCTCCGCCAAGACGGAAACGAAAACAAAGCTTTTCCCCGATTTTATCAAAATCGAGCACAGCCAAACAGCTTTCATCAGGAATACTGTCGGAGGGATAAATATCAAATTTTTTATTAAAAATTTCAATCTGATTTTTTTCCTGCTTATCAATTATAACAGAAAACAAATCAGATTTTTCTGAATTGTACGGTTGAACATAAACAGTTTTTTTGTTACAGCAAACAACCACACCGGACGGTAGGGTAACGGAAAAATCTTTATCTGAATTATCACAGAGCATTTTTATATGCCGCATTTCATAGTCAGCATCGGAAATGAAAGAAAAATAAAGTGCAACTACCCTGCTTTTTATTGCACTGTGAAGTTCATTAAGCTTCTGACAGCAAAGTGTTTTGTTATCTTTGTCAAAGCACCTTTCAAACTCTTTTCGTGCAATCTCCGACAAAAAGGAATCATCGTCACGCAGAAGCTCAATACATCTCAATGCATTGCTTTCAAATGCAGGGGTAATACTTTTAAGCGGACTTATAACATTGTGACGGAATTTATTTCTGGTATAATCATCACTTAAATTGGAGGAATCCGTAACATATAAAATAGCGTTTTCCTCACAATATCTTTCGGTATCTTCACGGGTAAAGAAAATCAGAGGTCTTATAATATTTCCCCGCACGGGAGGAATTGAACACAAGCCGTGCAAGGAGCTGCCTCTTGAAAGATTCATAAGGGCTGTTTCTATACAGTCGCTTCCCGTATGTGCGGTTGCAATTTTATCAGCTCCTGATGAAGAAAAACAGTCATATCTTGCTTTTCTTGCACAAAGCTCCGTGCTTTCCTTTCTTTCACGGCTCAAAGCAGGGACATCAATTCTCTCTACCGTCAGAGGGATATTATTTCTTTCACAATATTCTCTGACATACCGTTCCTCATCATCGGCTTCCTTGCCTCTTATACAGTGATTGATGTGAACTGCACTGACAGTTATCTGAAGCTCATCCTTATTGCTGTACAGCAGATGCAAAAGACACATAGAATCTGCACCGCCCGAAACACCGACACATACAGCATCTCCTGCCGAGAGCATATTGAATTGTTTTATTGCTCTGAGAAATTTATTCTTCATTGTTATTATTTTTTTCAACACATGTATAAAGCGTAAACTGAGGATTCCATGCAAGAGGAACTGAACCCGTTGAGCCGTGTCTGTTTTTCTGAACAAGCAGCTCGGCGGTATTTACCTGCACTTCCTCGGGATTTTCTTTGTCATTCTTATAATAATCGTCTCTGTAAAGCATTACAACGATATCGGCATCCTGCTCTATTGAGCCTGATTCTCTCAGGTCTGCAAGCTGCGGCTTATGTGAGGAGCCTCTGCCTTCCGTGCTTCTGGAAAGCTGTGCACATACAACCACGGGAATATTCAGGTCTTTCGCCATAAGCTTTAAGCTACGGGTAATTTCCGTAACCTCCTGAACACGGTTGTCCGTTTTCTTTGCAGACTGCATAAGCTGAAGATAGTCAATGAATATTGCATCAACATCCTTGAGACGACGCGCTCTTGCCTTCATTTCGGGAACGGTTATGTTTGCAGTATCATCGAAATACAAGGGAACATTTGCAAGGAACAAGCAAGCCGCGCTGAGGCTCTCCCACTCTTTTGGAGAAAGCTCGCCTGTACGCATTTTATGGCTGGGAATTCTGGCCTCGGTTGAAATAATACGCTGTGCCAGCTGCTCCTTTGACATTTCCAAGGAGAAAAACAAAACTCTTTTTCCCGACTTTACGGCAACATTTCGTGCCATATTCAGACAAAAGCTTGTTTTACCCATAGCAGGTCTTGCACCGACTATAACAAGGTCTGACTTGTTAAGGCCCGTACACATCTTGTCAAAATCAGGAAAGCCCGTAGGCAAACCCTTATACTGCTCTTTATCCTCTGAATTAAGCTTATAAAGCATATCATAAACATTTGCAATGATATCACTTAATTTAGACGGACCTGCAACTGCCTTACCCTGACGGATATCATATATGCGCTGCTCGGCATTGTCAAGCAGAACATCGGCATCATCGCCCGAATTTTCGGCAAGGTCAATAATCTCCGCAGAAACATTCACCAATGTTCTTATGTAGTATTTATCTTTTATAATTTTGCAATACGCCTCAACATTAGTTGACGACGGAACCATCTCGGCAAGCTGAAAGAGATATGTCTTTCCGTCATCATCCGAAGAAAAAGCACTTTCGGTACGAAGCATTTCGAGTATAAGCAGAGGGTCAATAGCTCCCGAAGCCGCATCGATTGCAAGCATTGCGGAAAATATAGCCTTATGCTGCGGAAGATAGAAATACTCGGGCTTCATAAGCATTGAAACCGTATCAAAGCATTCCGGTCTGATAAGCATATTTCCCAACACCGCTTGCTCTGCTTCAAGAGAAAACATCTTTCCCGATTGCATCGGCGTTGCTTTCAAATCTTTCTTTTCCACTGAAAAAACCTCTTAAGAGAATTTTATTCGCCCACAACAACAAAAATCTTGGCAGTGATACCTGTGTATATTTTCAAAGTACATTCATAAGTGCCGTAATTTCTTATATCCTCTGAAACAATCTTTTTCTTATCAATTTCAACATTGTACTGTTCTTTTATTTTCTCTGCAATTTCTTTTGATGTTACAGAGCCGAAAAGTCTGCCGTTGGCACCTGCTTTTGCCTGTACCTTGACTGATTTTCCGTTTAATTTATCTGCTGCGGCCTGAGCTTCGGCTTTTTCAACAGCAAGGTGATGTGCCTTGGAAGCCTCTCTGTTTTTAAGCTCATTCATAGCCGCATTGTCTGCAACAACAGCTATCTTTCTGGGAATAAGGAAATTTTTTGCGTAACCGTCAGAAACATTGACAAGCTCGCCCTTTTTTCCGAGATCTTTAACATCCTGATTAAGTATAACCTTCATTTTTTATACCTCCGTTAGTTTTTAAGTTTATCGAAATAAGAATTTACTGCATCAATAAGTTTAGTTTTTGCCTGAGAAATATCCGTATCCTTTAACTGGCAGGCCGCCATACTCTGATGACCGCCGCCGCCCAATGCTTCCATTATAAGCTGAACATTGATTTTTCCGAGAGAACGGGCGGAAATATTCACACAGGAATTTGCCTCAAAAATAACAAACGATGCATCAACATTATTGATATTCAATAATTCATCTGCCGCCTTTGAAGCAATAAGGCGCATATTCGGAGAATCCGTATCGGCAACAGAAACAGTAAAATTACCGAAAAATTCGGCATCTGACACAACTTTTCCGACTGCCGTGCTTTCCTCGGCAGAGCTTGCGAACAATTTTCTGACCGCAACTGTATCAGCCTTACAGTCTCTGAGATACGATGCAGCTTCAAATGTACGCACACCGACTCTTAATGTAAAATTCTTTGTGTCAAGAATAATACCTGCAAGTAATGCCTGTGCCTGAGCGGGTGAAAGCTTCGGCTTAGAAGGAGCATACTGAACAAGCTCCGTTGCCATTTCACAGGCAGAAGAGGCCAACGGCTCGTGGAATACAAGCGAGGCAATCTCAATAAAGTCAACAGGCTTTCTGTGATGGTCTATAACAACCGTTCTGAGCTTCATATCCAACAGCTGAGGATATTCAACAATCTTTGAGCGCATTGTATCGGTAACAATAAGCAAGGTGTCATTATTTATTACAGACTGCACCTTTTCAAAATCAACAAATTTATATTCGGGGTCCTCGGAATGTACCATACCAATCAAGGCTTCGGCAAGAGTTGTCTGCCGATTGACCAGAATATGTACATTCTTCAAGTGCTGCTTTGCAATTGCCGATATACCGACTGCCGCACCTATGGCATCAAAATCAGAAAAGGTATGTCCCATAATCAGCACATTGGATGCAGACTCAATAAGCTCATCCAAAGCAGCGGCAACAGTTCTTGATTTTATCTTACCGCGTTTTTCTTTTCTGTTTGATATACCACCGAAGAACTCATAGTTTTCGCCGACCTTGATTGCTATCTGATCGCCGCCTCTGCCTCGCGCCATATCGAGAGCCTGACGCGCACTCGCCTCACATTCCTTTATTGTGTCTTCCCTGCCGATACCTACAGAAAGAGTCATTTCAATCTCCTGACCGTCAAAGGAATACTCTCTTACCTTATCCAGCAAGGAAAACTGTGTTTGAATCATAGCATCAAGATTTTCTTTTTCAGTAATAGCAAAAAACTTTCCGTCAGAAAACTTTCTGAATATACAGTTATAGGAAACCAGCCACTTTGTAATGATGCGTTCAACATCTGAATTTATTGTGTAATAATCAACATGTGCAAAGGAGTCCTCTGTCTGCTCAAGTGAGTCCGTATTGATAAGCAGAACAACAGGTCGGGTAATATTGAATTTATGTCTTGTATCCTTAAGTGCCGTATCTTCAATGAAATAAAGAGCAAAAAGGTCTTCTTCCGTCTGAGAGGAATATACCGTAAATTTCGATTTACCGTTTGAGGTTTCAAACGGAACACCGACCTTTTCAAGCACATTTTCATTGAAATTCACAAGCTCACGGATATTATTACCCGTGATATCTTCATATTCGGTAACAATATTCTTGAATAATTCATTAAACCAGACAATAGAGCCTGTTGAACGGACAAGAACAACAGGTAACGGAAAAACCTTAAGCTCATTATCCGCTTCACCGTATTGAGTAAGAGAACGCTCAAGAGTTTTTACCTGTTGAATTTTTCTCTGCAAGGTATCTGCAAGCCATTTCAGAGCAAATACGGCAACAAGAAGTACTATTATCAGCTCAACAAGCGCAACGGATTTTGAAAAAACAAAAGTCACACCGCTAAAAGCCGTAGCAATACATATAAGCAAGATGGCAAAGGGATTATCTTTTAATATATCCTTAAACTTCATAGCGATATTTCCTTTCTTAATTTATAGTAATAAAGTTAAAATTGCCTTAAACTGCCAGCACATTGACAATAATTACGGGAGCACGCCTTGTTTTGTCAAAAATTGCCTTTGCAAGACTGTCCTTAAGCTTTGCCTTGAGAGAATGAATATCCATATTCACGCTTCTGACAAAATCATCAAATATTTTTTCGCAAGCGAGAGTTATATATGAATTAAGCTCATTTGCGTTGTTTACAAACACAAAGCCCTTGGACTGTACATCAATGGGAGAAATAAGCTCACCCGAATAAGCATCCGTTACGGCAGTTACTATAACAATACCGTCCGTTGAAAGCTTCTTTCTGTCACGAAGCACCGTGCTTCCTACATCGCCGACACCCGAGCCGTCAACAAAAACTCTGCCTGCGGCAACAGAATTATCACTTATCATATAGTTTTCGGATAATTCAATAACACTGCCGAGATCGGGTACTGTGATATTTTCAGCGGGAATACCCACACTCTGAGCTAAAGAAGCGTGCTTTCTCATATGCTTCTGTTCACCGTGTACGGGAATAAAATATTTAGGTCTGACAAGATTCAGAATAAGCTTCTGCTCCTCCTGGGAAGCATGTCCCGAAACATGTATTCCGAGATTTTTTTCATAAACAACCTCAGCTCCGAGCTTCATAAGCTCATTTACCGTATTGGCAACGGTTTTTTCATTTCCGGGAATGGGAGTAGCGGAAATTATAATAAAGTCATTGTAGCCTACCGACACCTTTTTGTGGTCGCTCGTTGCCATTCTTGATAAGGCTGACATAGGCTCACCCTGACTGCCCGTTGTTATGATAACAACCTGCTCGTCCTTGAAGTTTTTAAGATTATCTATGGAATACAATAAGCCGTCGGGAATAGTGAGATATCCGAGCTCACGGCTGATAGCGGTTACATTCTCAAGACTTCTGCCGGAAAGGAAAACCTTTCTGTCAAGCTTTACGGATGCATCAACTATCTGCTGGATTCTGTGAATATTTGAAGCAAACGAAGCTACAATTATTCTTTTCTGCCCTGCTGTTCTGAAAAGATATTCAAGCGACTCGCCAACCTTTTTTTCACTCGGTGTATATCCGCTTTTTTCGGCATTTGTTGAATCCGACAAAAGGCAAAGAACACCGTCGTTTCCGAGCTGAGCGAATTTCGGCAGGTCAATAACACCGCCGTCAATGGGGGTATTGTCTATCTTAAAGTCACCCGTATGAACTATCGTTCCTGCCGCACATTTGATTGCAAAGCCGAGAGCATCGGGGATAGAGTGATTAACATGTATCGCTTCAACAAGAAACTCTCCCGTATCTATGCTCATTCCCGGCTCTATAACATTTAAGTTACAGGAACGCAGCATACGGTGCTCTTTGAGCTTACCCTGAATAAGTCCTATCGTTAAGCACGAAGCATAAACAGGAACATTTACAGCCTTTAACAGGTACGGCAAGCCGCCTATGTGATCCTCGTGACCGTGAGTTATAAATATTGCCTTTACCTTATCTGCATTTCTTTCAACATAATTAAGATCGGGAAGCACATAGTCAATACCCGGCATATCCGCATCGGGGAAGGACATTCCGCAGTCAAGAATAATTATTTCGTTGTTGTATTCAAATAAAGTAAGGTTTTTACCTATTTCATTGATACCGCCGAGGAAGGTGATTTTTACGGAATTTTTCTTTCTTAACTCTTTTGCGGGTATGGACTCATAGCGGCCGAGAGACGCAGCCTTTTTGTAGGAATGGCTTTCTTTTTTTGAACGGTTGTCCTGTTTTTTCTGAGTTGATTTTTTGGTTGTATTATTTTTTGCAGATTGTGCTGCTGTATTCTGGGTAGTTTTTCCCTTTTTCTTTGACACAGCAGAAGCAGCGGAAGAGTTCTTCTTCGTCTTTGAAGTTTTGTTCTGCATATTATCTCCTTATTAATTGTTTATATGTAAGTGCACAAGGTACGGAAAGCAATTTATTTTCCTCCACCTGTGCATAAAAAGTCAGAATAAAAATTTATAATCACTTTATCATACTATTTTTTATTAATATTGTCAATCGGTTAGCGAGAATTTACCTGATACATCTACCGCAATTTCTTTTGCGGTTTCCATATCTGCGGCTTCAACAAGCATTCTTATTCTGCTTGAATTGCCCATCTGACGCATTCTTACGATACCCTTTCTTGTTTCAAAAACAAAAAACACATCGTCCTCGCTGAGTTTACCCGCACCGCTTGCCAAAATTTTTTTCCGTACCTCACCCGGTTCACAGTCAAATTCTATTATACTCTTTCTTAAAGCAAAATCCTCCTGTAAATCACAAAGCTGCTGCAATGTCATTTTAGCTTCACTCATTATCTGCAGAAGCTTTACACATAAAAATACGCTGTCAAATGCCCAGAGATATGATGCTATTGAAATGCTTTCATTATCTGTATACGGTCTTGAGTTTTCGTATATTCTTGTAACCTTTTTACCGTATTTTTGTGCAATTTTCTCAATCCCTGCGGGGGCATCCTCGGGAATAACAAGATCATTTCCCGCTGCGGCTTCAATTTCACAGATAACAGAGATTATTTTCGCACCTGAATAAAATTTCTCATTTTCAATGCAATACATATTTGTTCCGTGTTCATTTATAAGAAACTGCAGCCCTTTTTTGTCAGAACAGCCGTTTTTATTCAGAAAATCTTCAAAAAGCTCTTTAAGACAGCGGTTTTCACACTCAACACTTACAGCCATATCGCTGATATTTGCGGTAAGTGTCTTCTGAAGAGCAGACTTGTAAACGGTTGAAAGCAGATTCATACGGTAAACATCCTTGCAATCGGCTTCTTTTGCAAAAACAAAGGATGAAAATCTGAAATTATTGTTTATGAGCCTTGAGGTTCTGCTCGATATCGGCAAGCCGTTTTTACCTGAGAAAGAAAAATTCAGAATATCTCCGTTGACGGAAACAAAAACAAAAGCATCAAGTGAACAGTAAACAGAATAAAAATACGCCTGAGATTTATACATTTCTTCAAAATCATAACAGAAAACACCGCTTGACTGTATACCGCACGCACACAGATTCTTGAAAATTGCAGAGCTGTTTTTACCGTCCGAGCCTACCCCTATACGCTGAACACCTTTTACACTCGCTATTGCCTGACCTATTTTTGCCGCATCACTTACGGTAAACTGTGAAAATATTTTTCCCGAAAGCCCGAAGGCATCAAATTCTATTTCATCGGGTGTTTCAAAAAACATATCGTGGCTTACAACCGATTCGGGTGACACTTTTTTTCCCGGCCAGACCTTACTGCCCGATAAAATTCTTGAAAATCTGCCAACCTCGGCACCAAAACCGATTATTGCATTTTCTTCTACAAAAGTATTTTCGTGCAAAACAACATTTTCCGAAAGAATTGCATTATGAATATCCGTATCATTGCCGATTTCACAGAAATCTCCTGTTATTGCACCAGATAACACACAGTCATTGCCGATAATACAATCGTTTCCTATAACACAATACGGTCCGATTTTTGTATTTTTACCGATTTTTGTATTTTTCCCGATAAGGCAGGGTGTAAAAATAACACTTCCGTTATCATTCTGAAAATCATCTGTATACAATGTTTCATTAAAAGAAAAATTTTTGAGCTTACCGTCGAATACATCCCGAGTAACCTTTCTGTATGCCTGAAACTCCCCTATATCTCCCCAGAAGCCGTCTGCCTGATAACACATAAAACGCATATTTTCGGAAAACAGCTGCGGGAAAAGATTTTCGGAAAAATCATAAAATGTATTTTCGGGAATAAGGTCGAGAATTTTTCCCTTAAAAAGATACATACCCGTATTGATAAGATTTGAAAAAGCACCTTCCCACAAGGGCTTTTCCACAAATGAACGGATACTGCCGTCATCATCCTTTACAATAACACCGTATTCTCTGGGATCGGCAACATTCGTTCCGACAACCGTAAAATCAGAATCGGCAGCATAATGGAAATCGGCAATTCTGTTTATATCAAAATCGAAAACATTATCTCCGCTTAAAACAAGAATGTCCTCGTCACTTGACTTAATACAGTTTTTAACCCCGCCTGCCGTACCCAAGGGCTTTGCTTCTTCACAATAATGAATATCTGCACCGAATTTTCTTGTTTCGCAGAATCCGATGATATCATTTGCCATATACCCCAAAGACAAATAAATATCGTGTATACCTGCCGCTATAACAGACTCCAAAATAATTTCTATCATAGGTCTGTTGAGCAGCTTTATCATAGGCTTCGGCTTGTTTTCGGTAAGAGGCCGCAAGCGGCTCCCCGTCCCGCCGCACATAATTACAGCTTTCATTCATAACTTCCTTTCAGCAATTTCAAAAATATTATTTACCGCGTATATATTATTTAGTCATTAAAAAGTTGAAATTAAAACGATAATATGATAGTATTACTTAAAATATCTTGGAGGTAAGTTTTTGTGGATACAGTCTTTTTATATACAGACGGAGCGTGCTCGGGAAATCCGGGACCGGGAGGCTTTTGTGCAATATTGAAATACGGTGAATATGAAAAAATAATAAGTGCAGGCTTTGAATCCACAACTAACAACAGAATGGAGCTTTCTGCCGTTATTGAGGGACTGAAAGCATTGAAAAGAAGCTGTAATGTAACAGTTGTGTCTGATTCAAAATATGTGTGTGATGCAATTAATCAGAAATGGCTTGCAAACTGGAAGCAAAAGGGCTGGAAAAAAAGTGACGGAAAAGCCGTTCTGAATCCTGAGCTATGGCAGGAGCTCGACAATCTCCTGCAAAAGCATTCGGTTACCTTTCAATGGATAAAGGGACACGCAGGACATCCTGAAAATGAACGCTGTGATAAAATAGCCGTTCAGGAATATCAGAAATATGTATAAGTTTAGGGGCAGACGGAAAAACCGGCTGCCCCCTATTTAGTTAGATTATAATACAGATAAGTCCGTTGCAACCTTCGTTTATAACTCTTTCAAGTGTTTGCTGCAGTTTCATTCTTGCCTCATTCGGCATATGCATAAGCTTTGCACGCAGACCTTCATTCACAAGGTCATTGAGAGATTTTCCGAAAATATTTGATTCCCAGATTTTTGACGGATCCTCTTCAAAGCCGTCAAGCAGATATTTTATAAGGTCTTCACTCTGCTTTTCGCTGCCCACAATAGGTGCTACCTCTGTTTTTATATCTGCTTTAAGCAAATGAATTGACGGAGCGCTGGCCTTCAGTCTTACACCGTATCTGCTTCCCTGCTTCATAATTTCAGGCTCTTCAAGTGACAGCTCTTCAATAGACGGCATTACAATACCATAGCCCGTTGAGTTTACCTGCTCGAGGGCTGCTTCAATTTTACGATACTTATGCTTGATGCTCATAAGCTCTTTTATGTTATCTATAAGCTGTGCATCGTTGTGTATTTCAATTCCCGCAATTTCTGAAATGATATCATAAAAAATCCTGTTATCGATATCTGCTTTCACAAAGGCGGTACCGTCACCGAGATGTATTCTTTCGATATTGGAATACACGACATCCTGACATTCACAAAGAGAAGATGTAAAACACTCAAGCTCTCGCATTTTTTTCAGAGAATCGCTTGACGATTTTATATCTGATATAAGATTTTTCTTAAAATCACTCTCGGCATCAAGTCCTTTAATCCAGCTCGGCAGCCTGATTACAACCTTTTTCAGCGGAAATTCAAACAAAACCTTAGTGAGAATATCTTTTATTTCCTCTTCGGTTATGTGCAGACAGTTGACAGGGACAACGGGAACTGAGTATTTTTCCTCCAATTCTTTAGCAAGGCTTATAACTGCCGCACTTTGCGGATACATACAGTTGAGAAGCATTATAAACGGCTTGTTGATTTCCTTTAGCTCGTTTACTACTCTTTCCTCCGCTTCTTCATATTCATCGCGCGGAATCTCGCTTATACTGCCGTCGGAGGTTATAACAAGCCCTATCGTTGCGTGCTCCTTTATAACCTTCTGCGTGCCGATTTCTGCCGCCATATTAAAAGGAATCTCATCCTCAAACCACGGAGTTTTAACCATTCTCGGTGCTTCATTCTCAATATAACCGAGAGAAGACGGAACAATATAGCCAACACAGTCAACCAGGCGTACATTCAGCTTTGTCTGATTATCAAGAACTATATCTGCGGCTTTTTCGGGTACGAATTTAGGCTCTGTTGTCATAATTGTTCTGCCTGCCGATGACTGAGGAAGCTCGTCAATCATCCTTTCCCTTGAAAAATCCGCAGGCATATTGGGAATTATCAGAGTTTCAAAAAATTTCTTGATAAAAGTTGATTTACCTGTTCTTACAGGTCCCACAACTCCTATGTAAATATCTCCGCCCGTTCTGGCGGCAATGTCTTTATAAATGCTTGTGCTTGTCATAACAATCCTCCGCAATTATCATTTTCTGTACATACTTATGTTACCGGGACGGGTTTTATGACAATGACAAAAAAAGAACCGTTACATTTTCAGTAACAGTTCTTTTTATACTACTCATACTTTTATACATTAATTAAAGCTGCCGTCCCATTGCGGCATATTTTCTATATATCTGCCCTCAACTGCAGGAACGTAATAAATACCGAAATCAACAAGTCCTAATTCGCTGCTTGAAGCGTTTGTTATATCCACCTGTACATAGAACTTATAATAAGGCATAAATACATTATCTCTGTTTGTATTGCGGTAAACAAGCTCAACCTTTTTTACACAGTCTCTGCCGGGGAATTTTTCTGGTACACTTGTCATATATTTTCCGTCAATCAACAACGCCAATGCTTCTTGTTCATCAATAATGGGATAATCACCGAGCTTTTCTTCTTTATCCGCACAAGAAAATGAAATCTGACAAAGCTCACCGTTATCATCACCGTAAAAATAAATTCGGCTGAAATTATAATTAATGATTGCTTCACTCAAATCTGATGAATTTTCATAAAATGATACATACCAGAGTCTGTCACCGTCAACAGTATAATCTCCAAGGGATATATCTATTGCAGGATTTTTCATATTGAGCAATTCTTTATATTCATTTTTCAAAAACTCAGCTGTTTTGTAAAGCTCATCATATGAAGCATTGCAATGTAAGGTATAGCCGTCGGGTAAAGCATCGGTTTTCTTCAAAAAAATGTTTACCTGCATCCAGGAATTTACCTCTACTTTATAATTTTCATTCTCAATATAATAACTGTAGATTTCTAAGCCGTCCGATGCAATTGTTTCGGAAACGGGAATTTTTTCAGCATCCATAGATAACGCTTCGGCAGTTTCAAGCAAAATACTTTTCATTGCGTCCGTGTCGGGCTCGGTCACAATCCAATCTTCTGTATACTTATAGAATGTATTACTATAAACAGGCAATGCTTTTAATTTACTGTTTTCACTCCAAGGGTTATTATTCTTTAACTCATCAATACTATGAGCAAAATATCCCTCAAAACCAAAGGCTTTGTCTTCTTCACTCAATGTCAATGTCGTCAGTTGAGGCTCTGACTGCAGTACAACAATACTCAGAATTACAACGGCAAGACAGGCTGCAATTGCTGATATTTTCAGCAACAAGGGCTTCTTTTGTTTCTTTGCTTTCGCCTCGGCTTCAATTATGTATTTATCGTCAATATCTCCTAAAACAGATAACAGTTTTTTTGTTTTCATACAGATATACCTTCTTCCTCTAATTTTTTCCTGAGCTTCTCCCTTGTTCTGTACAGAGAAACACAAACCTTGCTCTCACTTATACCGTATTCCTGAGCAATTTCTTTTACAGAACACATATACCAGTAACGGCGGATGAAAATTTTACGGGAATCTGTCTGCAATTCAGATAAAAATGCATCAATCGTTCTTTTTATGATGATATCATCAACAATTTTTTCATCACCGTTTTTATCGGGGATACATTCATATAATTCGTCTAAAATCAACGGTATCTGCCCCGCCCCGCGTTTCCGGGCGGACATTTTTTCATACCTGTTCAATGCAAGATTGCGTACAATTCTGCCGATAAAGGTTTGCAAATTATCAGGACGCGTGGGGGGAACGGCATTCCATACACGAAGATATGTATCGTTCACACATTCTTCGGCATCAGAATCATTACCGACAATATTAAATGCAATATAATGACAGTATCTTCCGTATTTTCGCGCAGTTTCTGCTATAGCCTTTTGCGAGCGCTCAAAATAAAGCTTTATTATCTTCTTATCATCCACATCATCACTCCCTTTTTCTGATAAGGCCTTTCACCCTGATAGACCGGAAATAAAAACATTCATTACATATTTTTAATAATAAACACAAAAAAACCGACTGCGAAAATAAACGAAGTCAGTTTTTTACTTAAAAATCTATATAATAATTATTTTACCGAAACTTTTTTGATCAATTTCTCACCCTTTTTTGCATAGGGAGAATATGAATTAATTTTTACCGTATATTCACCTGAAGATAATTTCCCGACATTAACAAACACATCATTTTCTGTTGCACGGACATAATCGGAAATAACTGTTTTTTCAAAAACACTCTTTTTATTGCTGTCAAGCAGAGTGATTTTATAGTTTTCCGCTTCATAAAAGCCTTTCGCTTCAGGGAAAGATATAACGCTTTCGCCATCTTCATTCTTTGATACGGTAACTGAAGCCCCTTTTTCGAAAACGGGAGCAGTATCGAGGGATTTCTGCTTGTGCCAGTTGTATGTGCGCTTACTTTTATCGGTAAGATCGGTAAAATAGTATTTCACATCAGAGAAAAACTGACGGTTTTCAATATCATAAAGCTGCATAAGAATGTTGCCGTTTTTATCACATTCAACAACCCATGCGCCGCCCGATTTTCCGGGGGCATCCTTATCCCCCTCAATATAGTTGAGATTTCCCATAAATGCGGAAAGCGAGCCGCAGCCGACTGCCGTAAAAGCACCCTGCCATACGGAACGCGGATCAGCAGGACAATAATGTGAATGTCCTGAAAAATCCACAACCTGGGGATAATTATTAAGCACCTTTCGTAAATCACGGTCACCCCAGTTCACACTGCCGTAAACAGTAAGAAAGGGATGCGGATGCTGATATACAAAAATCGGCATATCGGGATTTTCTTTAACTGCATTGTTAAGCCGTTCCTTTAACCACTCAACCTTACCTGTAAAGGTCTTGCCGTTGTCATCATAGGCAACACCGATAAAATGATAGCCGTTTATAATAACATCGGTATCAAGAACATCACTTACATATTTTTTATAAACCGTATAACCGACAGTAGCATCCACATCACGGTAATCAATAAACTCGTGATTACCGATAACTGTGAGAAGCTGTGTTTCTTTTCTGAGCTTCTCTTTTGTTATTTTATTATACATCACATACTGCTTTTCAGCACCACCGCCCGAGAAGTCACCTGCAACCATAACGGCATCAAGTCTGTTATATGCACAGTCTGAAGCATAGTTATACATATCGTCAAAAAGCTGACTGAAACGCGCAGCAGCCTCCTGACCTTCTTCACCGTTGAGATGAATATCGGAGCAGACGGCAAAACGAATCACAGGGGCAAAATCGGAAGGGACGATTGTTTTTTTGCCCTTAAATCCGCTTCTTACTGCGGAAAGAAGAAAACCACCGCCAAAAACCGATGTAAGAGATTTACTTACTGCTTGTGAAATTATATTTGAAACATTCTGCATAAAAACACCTCTTCTGTTATTCTTCACACTTTTTCGGCATAGGTCTGAATTTTGCCGTGTACTGTGCAATATCTATTCTTATAACACTCACAACACTTACCATTTTTTCATCAAAGCTGAAATCCTTTTCGGTCTGAGTTTTCATAAGGACAGACAATGCTTTCTGCTTTTCTTCAACATCTTCAACAATATGAGCCATACCTTTACCCATAAGGGATAAATAAGATATACCGTATCTGCAGGCAACATCTCCTTCAAAGGGCTGAATATCGCACTCCATTTCAACGAAAACCTTGGGATTTTTTCTGATAATATCAAGCTTCTTACCACGCTTTGCACCATGAAGATATAAAATCAGCTTATCATCAACAAAACAATATCCGTAATTCATAGGTACAACATAAGGCTCATCCCCGTCTGTCATTCCTATATGCACGACCTTGGATTTATCAAGAATCATTTTTATAGTATCAAAATCAAGCACTTCACGCTCTCGTCTTGTAAGTCCGTTCATAATTTATACCTCTGTTTTTTAATTATTTGCTTATTTTTTCAATCCATTTCTGTGACCACGAAAACAAGCTTTCTGACATTTCGTCAAACTCAATATTCTTTCCGTTCTTCAATTCTGAAAAGGTCTTAACAATAATATGTTCATCAGCAGGCACAAGCTGTAACAATTCTTTCTGCTGTCTGAAATATTGACCTGTCTGCTTAAAAGCAATAGCCTGTATAACAAAAGAAGCAGATTTATACAAGCCTTTAAGTATATCTTCACTTTTTTCATAAAGCATATTGTGAACACAAGCGTGATATATGTTGCATACACCTGTTTTTATTGCCCTGTCAACTGCATTTGCATCAATAACGGATAATAATTCGTCAAGGCAACCGAAAACAGGATTCGTATCATAATAAAACTGAAAAAGGTCGGCAGGCTCCCAGTTGATAATTTCATTTTTACCCGAAAGAAATCCGCAAATCAGTTCTCTGTGCGGTAAAGTATCCAGCATATCATTGTATGCTTTAATATCAGAAAAAGACAACTCATCCAGAATTACAACGATATCTATATCACTTGAAGCAGTAGCCTCACCGCGTCCGTAACTACCCTGCAAACCGACAAACCACACTCTGCTACTGAAGGTATCGTTTAATGATTGTAAAAAATTGTTGAGAAAAGAATTAATATCTATCATTTATATCACTATCCACCTTATAAGTCCATGCAGATATGCACTACTGTTTTTCTTATTTCTCTTTATATTCAAACTTTAGAATCAGGCTGTTTCCATATCGAACAACTGTTTTTTTATTCCTTTTTCATCAACACCGTAAATGCTGATGGCATAGAAAGAATTTGAATAGAATTCAACAGAGCTTTCAAGTTCTGCAATTTTATCAAAATCTTCCTGTGATACGGCATTTTCAACACTAACTTTAATATTATATAAAGATTTATTTATAGAACTGAAATGAAGATTGTATTCTTTCTCAGCCACCTTATCCATTATCATTGCATCATAGCCGTAATATCTGCTGTCAAACACAACAATCTCATTAAGGCATTGCGGACACACAGCCTTTATTATATCAATATTCATAAAAACAGGTGTCCTGGGCAGTTCAATACGCTTCTTAAACAATCCTGCTATCTTTATGTAAGAATAAGGTTTACCGTCAGAATCCGTACCGCCATAAATTGAATGCAAACCTGTTGACGGAAATTTTCGCTCGTATGCCTTAACGATTCTTTTTTCTTCATCAGTATAGCTTTTTTCGAGAACAGAAAAACTCTCACATCCGCATGTACATCTTAAATTAAAGGAAAGAAGATTACCCTTTTGTTCTTCAGCAA
Organism: Clostridia bacterium; assembly: GCA_017517135.1. GTDB lineage: Bacteria > Bacillota > Clostridia > Oscillospirales > Acutalibacteraceae > RUG806. Next base: position 92,410 of record JAFXAK010000010.1, on the reverse strand, counting down.
CTGCATATTGTTTTAAATAGTCCGGTACAGGTATCATTTTTTCATCACCACTCGATTATTTTTTAGCAAGAAGCACGACTGTTTCTACATGGCCGGTAAAAGGAAACATGTCTACGGGTTGGCATTTTTTAGCTTTGTAGCCGCCGGATTTTGTCAAGTACAGAACATCTCTTGCCAGCGTTTCGGGGTTACATGAAACATAAACCACCTTTTCGGGAGAGAGGGCTACAACGCTTCTGAGGAAGCTTTGTGTACAGCCGGCTCTCGGGGGATCGAGTAAAACGACATCGGCACTCTCCCCTGCTTTTGCCATTTCAAGCATAAAGGGGGTGGCATCGTCATTGAAAAATTTTATATTCTTCACATCGTTTATTTTTGCATTTATTTTTGCATCCGATACAGCCTCGGAATTAAGCTCGACGGAAATTACCTCGCCCGCTGTTTTTGAAGCAAGAAGACCGATTGTACCTACACCCGAATAGGCATCTATTACTCTCTCTTTACCCGTAAGCTCGGCAAATTCAAGGGCCTTTGAATATAAAATTTCCGTACCCTTATAGTTTATCTGATAAAAAGATTTCGGGGAAATTCTGAATTTCATACCGCAAAGGATATCTGTTATATATCCGTCACCGTATAAAACCGTCTGTTTGTCACCAAGCACCATACTGGTAAATTTATTATTCACATTCTGCACAATAGTTGTGATTTCGGGGTGTGCTTTGAGTAACGCCTCGCAGAAGCTGTTTTTTGACTTGAATACGGGTGTTCCCGTTACAAGCACAACCATAATTTCTCCCGTGCCGAAAGCCTTTCTTACAAGCACATGACGGAGAAAGCCGTTTCCGTTATTCTCATTGTAAACAGACAGCTTAAAGGATTTGAGAAGATTTCTTACGGTTACAATAATCTCATCTGCCTGTTTATCCTCAATAAAACACTTATCAACCTTTACTATTCTGTGTGTGCTTGACTGATAGACACCTGAAATTATCTGACCTCCTCTTGTCATACCGAAGGCAGCCTGCACCTTGTTTCTGTAGTGAAAGGGCTCATCCATACCGATAATTTCACTGACACGGCAAAAGCGTCCCATAAGCTTTATAACCTTAGCCTGCTTGAAAGACAGCTGTTTTTCATATGTCATATTTGTAAGTTGACAGCCGCCGCATTTACCTGCAACGGTGCACGGGAATTTATTTTCAGCCATAAGAACTCCAAAAAAAATAAAAATTGAGGTAAGAAAAATCTTACCTCAAAAATTATACCATATTTAACGGCAATGTCAAACAATTATTCACCTTTCATTTCAAGAAGCTTTGCTCTGCCGTCAAAAACAGCCTGACTTACCTTGATTGAATCTGTGATAGCTGCTTCAATGTCATCCTCTGTTGCACCGAGCTCAATGCTGTGCTTGGTGTCTATAAACAGATTGATGTCCATAATATCAGCAAGTCCGTCAACATCAATACCGCTTTCTATACCCTTTTCGGCATATTCCTTCTTAACCTTGCCGAGTCCCATACGCATCATCCAGGGAGCAACGCTGATAATCTTTCTGTTTTTGCCCATACCTCTTGCAGCATAAACAATCTTAAGGAACTTTTTCCAGTCCATATTATACATACTGATAGGCCAAGCCTTTGCACCCTTGGACTTTTCTGCCGCACCGACAATAACCTCACCGACCTGACGGACTGTGAGCATTGCCGTACCGCCTGCGGGATAAAGCGTGCAAGGAAGCTTATCCATCATTTTAAGCTGTTCAATGAGAATTACCCAAACAGGCTTTCTGCCGGGCTGTGTGCCGAAGATATAAGGAAGCTCTAAAACTGCAACATCGAAATTCTCGTCAGCAAACGAGAAAGCAACATCCTCCTGATCGATACGGCTTCTTATGTAGGGATGCTTTTCGGTGAGCTTCATTTCGGGATACTGCTTTGCAGCATAGGAGAAGTATGAACCGAGAACAACAGCATTTTTCATACCTACTTCCTTGCAGATAGGAAGAATTCTCTTGAGGGGAGCTATATTGTATTTATAATATGCATCATATACGGGTGCGGGAAATTCAACTCTTTCGTCAATACCTGCAGCAAATACAAAGCAATCAAAGCCGCTTAACATAGCCTTGATTTCATCATCTGTTTTTTCATAGATATTGCAGAATTCAAGCTCCATTTCTTCGGGGATAGGTGCTCCTTCGGGCAAGGGAGGAAGAGCAACACTCTTAACAGAGTGACCTCTTTCAATAAAAATTCTTGCGGCCTCACATCCGAGAAGACCGGTTCCGCCAATCATAAAAACCTTCATAATAATAATAATCCTTTCTCTGTATATCAACAAGAAATATTATACCAATAGCCGGATTTTAACAATACTTTAACATTAACATTCTGTTAATAAACTGTTAATCTTCAAGATACTTCATATTCTCCTCATGCTCTGCCTGTGTGCGGGCAAGATAGATTTTTCCGTCGGGAGCGTGCAAGAAATAATAATAGTTGGTTTTATCGGGATTCAATGCAGCCTTGATAGCATCTGCACCGGGATTACATATAGGTCCTACAGGAAGTCCCGTAACCTGATATGTGTCGTAATTCTTCATAAGCTTTACATATGTGCCCTCTGCTTCAAGCTTTTCCTTGACATTGGAAATATACTGCCCTGTTGAGTCACAGTTGATGAACGGGAATGATGAAGAATCCAGACGGTTATAAAGCACGGATGCAATTACTGTCATCTGCTTTGCATCGAATGCTTCCTTTTCAAGAATTGATGCAACTGTGATAACCTCATCAATTGTAAGTCCCAACTTCTTTGCCTTTTCGGTGTAAAGCTCGGTCCATTTATCCTCAAAGTTGTTAAGGAATTTCTTTATAACGCTGTTTGCATTCTCACCTATATAGAATTCATAGGTGTCGGGATACATATAGCCCTCAAGCATACGGTAACGAAGAGACTTATTATCCACATATTTAAGGAATTCGTATTCTTCATACAAGGCCTCGTCATTGATTGCCGCATACAATGCACCTGAAGAAGCAACGCTGTTTTTACTTAATTTTTCAATTATCTGATCAATTGTGTAGCCCTCGGGGAAGGTAAGCTTTACTGTGCTGTCCTTAGAGCCTGCGTTCAGAATTTCAGAGAGCATTCCCTCAACACCCATATCGGTACTCAGATAATATGTACCGGCAGGATAAGACAAGGGATTTCCGAATCTGTCTACATCATAATGTCTGAACTTAGCAAAAAACTTACAGAATGCTGAATTTGAAATCAGATTTTTCTGAGCGAACAAATCTATGATATCGTCATAGTCCATTCCCTCGTCAATGATAACACGGATTTCGGTGTCATCGCCGTTAATAGCAATAACATCATTCACAACACCCATCAGCGGTATTCTTAAAACAAAGGAAGCCGCCACAACAAAAACAACAATCAAAGCAACAAGCATAATACTGGTTGCCGTGCTGTTTTTCTTCTTTTTGGATTTTTTCTTTTTTACAGACGAAGCACCCGTTTTTTCCTGTGACGGTTTAGCACTCTGATTTTTTACAGGCTCATTAACCCGTTTATGGCTGACAACCGCTTCAACTTCCTTTTTTTCTTCAGGAATGAGAATATGCTGTTTTCTCTCAGGTGCTGTGTTCACGGAATAGTCCGTTGAATGGCTTTCCTGCTTTGCAGTTTCGGAATTTGCCGAAAAGTATATTTCCCCGTTGTTCTTTACATCATCCTCGTCATTTTGCTGTTCGGGCTGATTTTTCATTGAACGCTGCTTGAACGAAGAAAAGCTTTTCAAAAGCTCATCATAAGCATCGTTACTCTTTTTACGCTCATCCATAGAAAGAAGCCGCCTTTCATCATGTATTATAAATCTTCTTTTCAGTTATAAACATACTCAGTTTTTTGTCAAATTTACCGTGAGGTAATTTTTCTGTTATACAGTCAGCATAGCATATGCCGATAATTCTTCCCGGGAATTTTGACAGAAATCTGTCGTAATACCCTTTTCCGTAGCCGAGTCTGTATCCCTCTTTATCAAGCATCAAAGCCGGAACAATACACAAAGTATTACTGTCTGCAACTGCCTTTTTGCATTTGTCGGGCTTGGGCTCAAGCACACCGAAAGAGCCGCGTTCAACATCGTCAAATGATGTTATTTCAAAAAAGTCCATATCGCGGGTGTTTTCAATACACCTGGGAACAGCGACGGTTTTTCCCAGCTCCCATGCTTTTTTTATTATTCCGAGAGTATCAACCTCTATCGGGGTTGACATATACACAAATATTGAATCTGACTGTCTGAAAGTCCACAGAGCAGTAATACGGTTACATATTTTACTGTCTGCCGCATTCTTTTTTTCTTCTCCCATATCAATACGGGTCTGCTTTGCCTTGTTTCTCAGTTTTATTTTCAGAGGACGGATATCATTTACATATGACTGCATTGTATCGTCTCCAGAATACTGACAGCAGTTTTCTCATCCTTAAGATATGTGATTATTGCTTTTGAAAATTCAAAAACTGCTCCTGCACCCTTTGCAGTAATGATATTTTCCTGTGTAACACAAGGCATATTTACTATTTCTGCACCTTTAAGCTCGTCCTCAAAGCCCGGGAAGCATACTGCCGCTTTGCCTTCAAGCAAGCCAAGTCTTCCTAAAATCAGGGGGGCGGCACAGATGGCGCAAACAAGTTTATTCTCATTTGCACATTTTGTTACACATTCAAGCACTTTTTCGCAGTTATACAGATTTGTTGTTCCGGGCATTCCGCCGGGGAGCATAACGGCATCACAGTTTGTTTTGTCGAGCTCTTCGATACAAAGGTCTGCCTTGACCGTGATATTGTGTGAGCCTGTAACATAGCGTCCCGTGACACCGACTGTCTGAACTTCAATTTTCGCACGGCGCATCAGATCAAGAGGGGTTAATGCTTCAACCTCTTCAAAACCGTCTGCAAGAAAAATATAAAACATTAAAAAACCTCCCTTTCAGTTCATATTATCGAATAAAATTATATCGCTTTCTCTTAATTTATCATTAAAAAGCATTGCGCAACCGTTTTTGTCTGAAAAAATTATCCGGCTGTCTTTATTTCTGAATGTTTTAAGATAATTATAAACCCCTTTGTCTGAAAAATAAACATAGCCGTTTTCTTTCAGGAATAAATCATAATCATCATCAAAAACATTCTTTTCCGACAAGGCAGGTATTGCGGTAAGCACATCGTCAAAGCCGTTTGCTTTATAGTATGAATACAGTTCTTCACTTGCAGGATATAATATCAGAAAATCTTTTTCTGAAGAAAATTCGGCTGCTTCTTTTATTAATTCAGCCATCATTCCCCGTTTCTGAAACTGAGTATCGGTAGCGGCAGCATAAAGATAATAACCGTTATATACTGTATTTTTCCTGACAAACTGCACCTCAACAAGATACAAAGCAGCAGCGGCAATAGAATCAACCTCAAAAGAAAAACATAAATCTTCCTTATAGACATTCTCAAAAAAGCTGTTTACCGTTTTATCATCATCACCGAAAATATCCTTCCAAAGATTTTTCAGCAAAACAGTTTTCCTGACACTGTCTTTTCTGACCTTTGCCTTATATTTATTGACAAGAAAATCGGGATTATATGACAGCTTTGCTTTTCTTAGTGCAAGACTGCCTGTATCGTCCTCACGGTTGATGTACTTATATTTTGAAAGACACTGTTTTACAAACTGATTATTGATTACGGGATAAGCATCCTTATACTCAGGCAGCGTTTTTTCAAAATGCACATCAAACATATCCCGGCTTATTTCTTCACCGATAGTAAATGCAACAGCCTGTCCGTCTGCATAAAGGATTGCACCGATATATTGCAAATCATAAAAATATCTCAACGCTTTTTCCAAAGGCATATAATCAGCAGGCTTTTCTTCAACTGTCTCAAACTTATCCTCAAACCAGGAAAGTGCGATATTACGGCAGATATCAAGGTCTTCCTTGCTGTCAATCTCTTTCAGAAACACATCGGTGTGTGTTTTCATAAATTTTGATATATGATTTCTTTTCTGATGATATTTTCTGCCTGCAAGCTCAATAAGATTTTCACTTTTGTAGGCATATTCTCTGCCGTCTAAAAATGAGAAAAATTCAAATTTTGACGGAAATTCCTTTTGAAGATATGCAATATGGCGTTCTCTCAGCGAATAAAATTCGATATCATCACCTGCAAAATCCAGAAGCTTATGCAAAGCCTTTTGGATATCACCCGAGCCTATCGGAAAGGAATACATATAAGCACCGTTTTTTCCGCTGCGGCAATATAAAAATCCGTCCTCTATGCAAACCTCAAGAGAATAGTGCTCTCCCCACATAAAAAGATTTCCGAATGCAAAATCACAGCTGTCTATCCGTGCGTTTTTTATTATCTCACGGACAGCCTCGGCATCCTCTATTCTGATTTTTCTGAATGAAAGCATAAAATGTCCTCAAAAATATACTATTTATTGTAGTATACCAATTTTTTACACCATTTACAATACAAAGTTATAAATTTATTTTATTATAAACAAAAAAAGCAGCATTTCACCGATACCTTACAAAGAAGTATCGGTGAAATGCCGTTTATGCCATATTGTATTCTTTATTTATAGAATCCTTTAATCTCAGAATTATTCTTTTTTCAATTCTTGAAATATAGCTTTGTGAAATACCGAGCAGCGTTGCAACCTCCTTTTGTGTGTATTCTCTTGTACCGCAAAGCCCGAAGCGCATAAAAATAATCTGCTGCTCGCGTTCGTCAAGCTGAGAAATACACTTCATCAATAAGCGTATCTCATCCTCACTTTCCACACCCAAGCTGACACTATCCTCAACCGTAGATAACACATCGCTTAACAGCAATTCGTTTCCGTCCCAATCAACATTAAGCGGCTCGTCTATTGAGATTTCCGTTTTCATATTCCCTATTTTCCGCAGATACATCAGTATCTCATTTTCAACACATCTGCTGGCATATGTTGCAAGCTTTATGTTTTTTGACGGGCAGAAGGTTTTTACCGCTTTGATAAGTCCTATTGTTCCTATTGACACAAGATCCTCAACGGGAACACCTGAATTTTCAAACTTTTTTGCAATATATACAACTAAACGCAGATTATGTGTGATAAGCTTATTTTTTGCTTCCTCGCTTCCCCTTGCTATAGCTTCGAAGCATTCTTCCTCCTCCTCTTTACTTAAAGGTGCGGGCAGTAAGGGAGTGCCGTTAAGAAAAAATAATCTGTTTTCGGGATAAAGAACGGAGGGAAATAACCTTACCTTTGTTTTTCTTATAAGCTTTACAATAAAATCTTTAATATTCAAATTAATCACCGACTATACAAAAATTGATTGATTTATTAATGCCTTGTAGCTGTTTTCTCCCAATTCATCAACAGTAACAGCAATGCAGGGAGACAGAATTTCTTTCCTTATATTTTCATCGCTTATAATGATTTTCTGAGCGGTAAAGGCAGGCAATAATGTGCTGGAGCTTATTGATTTTACAGGCAAAAATCTCAGCTTGATATCACCTGTCGCATTTTCTTCATCAGAAAAATCAACAAATAATGAGTTAAATGTCTTTTCATCAAATAAGTCCCTGATTTCTTTTGCATTCACTATTATTACGGGCTTGCCCGTATATACATCCTGAACACAGTTTCCGCTGTCGTATAAAGCCAAAGTGCTGACAGTTTTTTCATTAAAGGTTATTTCAAGCTCATATATCATATCTGTCCGCGTTTTTATAAACAGTTTTTTGTTCAGTATTTTTATCACCGCAAAAACAATACCGCACATAATAACCAATGATAAAAAGCTTACATCAAAATAAACCATACTGTTATTCATCTGCAGAAACGATGAAGACGAAAAAGATTCAAAAAAATAAACTATTCCCGCAAAAACAAAGCTTATTACTACAAATAAAGCTAAACATCTTAAAAACTTTTTTACTTTATGTATATTGAATGTAACGCTGACAATCGAAACAGACATCGCAAGTCTTGTTGCAAAAACAAAAAACACATTCATCTCGGGGGCGAGAATTATAAGAGAAAAAATACCGCCTAACAAAGAGCCTGTAAGCAAACGGAGGGTTTTAGGCGACACACCCGAAATTTCCACCGTTGTGAGCAGAATAATAAATGTGATAATCGTGTTCAGAAAAATCAGCACATCAACATATATGACCTGTTGCATAACAAAAACACCCTTACTGAAATACACTTACATTATATAATCTATGATTCAAATATTCTGTCGATTTCAGTTAGAGAAAAAAATTTAAAAAGAAAAAAGCTCCGCACACACGAAGCTTTTTACTTAAATTTTATTTTGCCATACGGCACTCAAAGCATATCCAACCGTTTTCCTCGTGACGGCGGATGATTTCAAAGCCGTTTCCGGATAAAGCGGAAATCACCTCATCCTCACGCATATCGATTATACCCGAAACGATATAAACTGCATCATCACTAAGAAACTGCTTTACATCGGGAGTGAGCATAATTATTGCATCAGCAACAATATTCGCAGTAACAACACTATACTTACCGCTGATTTTATCGGTGAGATTGCCCACAATCATTTTGTACTCAGGCTCACTGAAGCCGTTCAATTTACCGTTTTCAACAGCAACCTTTACTGCAAGCTTATCAATATCAACACCTATGACACTCTTTGCACCTAAAAGCATACCTGCCACGGACAGTATACCGCTGCCGCAGCCGACATCAAGCATAACCGTATCGGGGGTTATATAGTTTTCGAGCGCCTGAAGGCAAAGACGGGTTGTTTCGTGAGTACCTGTTCCGAAAGCAACACCCGGCTCAAGATTAAGAACGGCTCTGTCTCCCGCATCATAATCGTCAATCCATACAGGTCTTATGAGAATTTTATTACCTACATTAATCGGCTTGAAATACTGCTTCCAGTTGTTTTCCCAATCTTCTCTCGCACAGTCAGCCAGATCGATTTCGTGGGCAATATTTTCCGCATTCAATCTGTCTTTTATAAAGGATATTGCCTCCTGCGGATTTTCCTCAGGGGAAATATAGATATGTACTATTCCCTTTGTTCTGTCCTTCGCCAATAAATCCTCGTCAATCAGATCAATTTTGGCAATAGCAAGTGCCTCTGCTTCAAGATTGCTGTAGTCCTCAATATAAATTCCGTAGGGTACGGTCATTGATGCTATTGCACCTGCTTCATCAACTCTTGCGGCATCAACCGTGATTTTAATTTCTGTCCAGTTTTCCATAATTTTTTCCTTTATCTTATAAATTTACTTCTGTTTGTATTTCTTTTCTTCCGTGATTATAGAATTTTCTGTCGTCAAGTGCCCACATACGGTTTGAAAATCCGCCCGCATCAACAGTTTTAAGTACATTTTCAATTTCATATATGTTTGCATCAAGCGTATCAAGAGCTGACAGAATTTCAGCCTCCAAAAACAGCGGTCTGACAGCCGCACCGTATTCGGGAATACCGTGGTGAGAAATTAGCATATGCTCAACAAGAGTTAATGTTTCAGCGTCAATCTCTTCTCTTTTGCCGATTTCTTCAATAAGCATTGCTCCGCCTACAAGATGACCGACGAGAGTTCCTCTTACGGTATATCCGTCAACAAGACCTGTGGGAGCAAGGTTGAATTCCTCCGATTTTGCAATATCGTGCAAGATAGCACCCGAAAGCAGCAAGTCCTTATCAACAGACGGATAGAGAGCTGCTACCGCAACTGCCAGCTTGCAGATAGACAGCGTATGCATAAGCAATCCGCTTCTTACTGCGTGGTGAAGACGGAAGGCGGCAGGCAGATTGAGAATTCTGTCCTTATACTCTTTAAGCACTGCCCCGACAAGCTTTTTAAGCTGTGCATCCTCAAAAGCTGCAACCAGACCGAGTATCTGTTCATACATATAATCTCCCGAAAAGGAAGCAGAGGGAACAAAATCACTTATATTCACATTGTCATTCTCGTTCAAGGCTCTGTAGCGGTCAATCTTGAACTGAGGCTGACCGTTATAAACGCTGAGTGAGCCTCTTACGAGAATTACGGTATTAACAGCAGGCTGCTCCTCGGGAGCACCCTTGAAATCCCATATTTTAGCACCTACATCTCCGTCTGCATCGCTGACAGTCAGATCAAGATAAACGGAGCCGTTTTTAGCATTTTTTCTCTCGCAGGACTTTACAAGCACATACCCTTGTAATGTTCCGTTTCTATCTATTTCATTAAGCTTCATAATGTCTCCAATCGAAAATATATTTTACTTAATTTTATCACAAACGAAGAATTAAGTAAAGAAAAAAATTACACCGTATGTCCGACAGACGGTATACGGTGTAAAAATATCACATCTGCTCAAGGCTTCTGAATTCATAGCCCATATTCAATGCGGTATCAATGATATCAGCCAAAGCATTTGCATTATCGGGAGACACGGAATGAAGCAAAATAACTGCTCCCGGATGCAGTCTTGCAACAACGGTTTCCAAGGCAAAGCTGCTGCCCTTCTGATTTTCAATATCCCAGTCGGCATATGCCAAGGACCAGAATACACACTTGTAGCCCAATGAATTCAAAGCATCAAGAGAATTTTCGTTGTATTTTCCCTGAGGATATCTGAAATAAAATGAGGAATAACCGAAGTGCTCTCGCATATAATCGTCAAAGCCCTTTAATTCGTCAATCATCTGTGTTCTTGACAAAGATGAAAAATCAGGGTGCGTAACAGAATGGTTACCCACAATATGACCTTCGTTTATCATACGGGCAATAAGCTCGGATTCTGACTTCACCTGAGGCAAGGTACAGAAAAATGCAGCCTTTACATTTTTATCTCTTAACACATCAAGAATTTTTGAGGTATATCCGTTTTCATAGCCGCAGTCAAAGGTAAGATACAGTACCTTGTCTGTTGTTTTGTTGTCGTAACAGACGGCATCATAATTATTTTCATCAAAGAATTTCTGATTATTGATACTGATTTCGTGCGGTGCTTCGTTTTTAGCAACACCGTAGCTGTGATTTATTTCCTTCGTGGGTAAAGCCTTGCTGTTATTCATATCCGACAGCGAAAAATCATATAAGGGTAAAGGCTCAAGACCTGTGTATGTTTTATTTGTCCCTGTATTTTCGCCATAGTAACACATTTTACCGCTGTCCCCTCCGACAGGCTCGGCTTCAAGAGATTCCTGTGCATCGGAAGCGGTTGTTTCTTCGGGGAAAACTGCCTGTAATTCGGTAGATTCCTGTGTTTCATTTTCTTTTATACTTGTTTCCTCATTGCCCGACAAATTATTACAGCCCGAAAACAATAAAATAAATGCAGATACTACAATAAAAATCTTTTTCATTTTCTCTTCCTCCCGAAGAAATTTTAGCATAAAAACAAGAGCTTTGCAACAAGCAGTAATCATAAATTTATTATGTACAAAGGCGGATTTTTTTATACAAAACCCGACCTTTACGATTATTTCATAAAATTCTGCATACCTGACAGTATACCGTCAACAGTATTCATAGCAATATCGGCAGTTTTCTTTATTTTTTTCTTTGCGGCTTTTTTTGCGCTGTTACCCTGCATCATACCTGCACCAAGCATAATTGCTCCGCCCGTTGCCATAACACAGCCGATTGTTTTCATTGTGGTTGATGTTTTGGAATTCATTTTTTTGCACCTCCGTCTGATATTATTATAAAACGGAGAGCTTATTTTATTAAAAAAATTGTTTTACTTTTTTGTTATTCTGTGCTAAAATCTTAAAAAAATAGTTTAAGGACACAGTAACAAAAATGAATGAACTCAATATCGTATTAATTGAACCTGAAATCCCTCAGAATACAGGTAACATAGCAAGAACCTGTGCGGCAACGGGGGCAAGACTGCATCTTGTTGAGCCGATGGGCTTTAAGGTGGATGACAAAAAGCTCAAACGGGCAGGCCTTGATTACTGGTACTTGCTCGACATAACTTATTATCAGTCAACCGAAGACTTTTTTGAAAAAAATAAAGACGGAAAATTTTATTTTTTTTCAACAAAAGCACCTAAAAAGCATACCGATGTTAGATATGAAGATAAGGTATTTCTTGTTTTCGGTAAGGAAACCGCAGGACTGCCCGAAACACTCTTACAGCAAAATCCCGACACAACCGTCAGAATTCCTATGATAGACGAGGCAAGAAGCCTTAATCTCTCAAATTCGGCTGCTATAGGTGCTTATGAGGTTCTCAGGCAATGGAAATACCCCGATTTGCTCTGTCACGGACAGCCGAGGAGCTTTAATTGGTAAATTTTTTGTGAACTCACTTAATATTATTCACAAAAGGCTTGAAAAACAAAAAAACATATGATATTATTATATTGTAAAATTATAGGATAAGGAGGTTTTATCAAATGGAAGAACTCAAGGCTTTCTTTGATTCAATTGTTGATTTTATTCTTGATTTCATTAACACTATCAAAGATTTGGTAGCTAATGTTTCTGCCGGCTAATTCAGCGAAACAAGAGAATGCTCAATTGCTGAAGCTTGCTTTTTTGAATCATTAAAAATCCCTTTCGGTACTCCGAAAGGGATTTTTAATTATTTATGAATATCAATAAACCTCATAAAATTTTTCCAGCTGTGACGGGATAAAAAATGCTTTGAATGAATAACAAAATATCCTATATGTCCGTCAAGCATACTCTCTCCCGCTTCAAGATATTTTTCACAGCCGACAAGACCATTAAGACCGTCTTTTTCCCATTGCTCAGAGGCAGCTACGCAACACATCTGCTGAGAAGGTACATCTGCCCAGAAATCAAGGCTGCAGGAGCATACTGCAACATATCTGGGAGCAATGGCTGCTAACAGAAAATGCTGGTCAAATTCATCTGATATGCTTTTTTCGGTGTATTTTGCATAGTTTTTGCAGAACCAGAACGGAAATCTCATTACTATATCTGCAATGTTTTCACCTCTTTCGGGTGTTCCGTCTTTCCACAAAACTCCCGTACTTCCGTGAGCAAGAGAATCCCCTGCACAGCCTGCCGCATTTGATAAAGCAAATTTGAAACGCTCATCCATCATTGCAGTATACAAAGCTGTTTTTCCTAACCTTGAATGACCTGCTATTGCAACATTGTCCGCATCCGTTCCTGACAATGTAAGACCGTAATCAAGCACTCTCATCGCAGCCCACGCCCAGATGCCTATTTTACCGCAGTCTGTGGGGGCAGCCTGTCCGTTCGGTAGAAGTAAAGGGGCAAGTCCGTTACTGAAATCTCCGTCATCGCTGCATATATCCTTATAGCAGAAAACAAGCCAGTCAACATCATATTCGGAAAGCTCTTCTTTGGGGAAATACTGTGATTCAAAATGATGGAAATTATTAAGCAATATAAGAGGTCTTTTTTTCTCATCGGTATGAAGCACTCTGTCTACTCTGAAAGTATGCTTTTTCTCGCCTATAATTATAGTCAGATTAACATAGGAATGATGCACCTGACCGCACATAAGTCTTTGCTCTACAAACTCGGGCTCACTTACGGAAATATCATAATCCACCTGCGGAAGAAAGCCGTAAACCTCCCGCTGCATTATCTCTTTCATTTCTTCGCGGCTTTTAAGTTCAGGGAGATTTCTTTTTTTTAGTTCGGCATTTAACATAATTTATACCTCTCAATAAACATTTTTATTAAAAAATAAGTCTGAACCATTTTTTTAAACTGTCAAGCCATGCACCGTCATAGGTAATAATATTAGTGACATTATCTATTGTATGCTTGTCGCAGGTTGAAAGCCCGTGTCCGCCGAAAGGATAAATATGCAGTTCAAAGGGAACCTCTTTTTCTGCAAGTGCGGCAGCATAAACAAGACTGTTCTTTACGGGCACACAGCCGTCCTCAGCGGTATGCCACATAAATGCGGGCGGAGTGATACTTCTTACATTCTTTTCACAGGAGAAATAATCTGCTTCTTCCTGACTTTCAGGCTCTCTGCCTAAGAGATTGAGAATACTTCCCTGATGTGTAAAGGAAAAATCTCCTGAAATAACGGGATAACAAAGCACGGAAGCATTTACGGATTTACTCTCAGGCAAAACTTCTCTGACCTCTTTGCAGTCAAACATTGTTGAGTAGTGAGCCGCAAGATGTCCGCCTGCAGAGAAGCCCATTATTGCTATTTTTTCGGTATCGCAGTTCCACTCCTGAGCATTAGCATAAATAAGCTCCATTGCCGCGGCAACCTCTCTTATCTGAGTAGGAAATCTGTTTGGGGCAACAGAATATGTAAGCACAAAAACATTGAAGCCCTCGGGCAAAAAATGCAGAGCAACAGGCTCACTTTCTCGTTGTGAGCACATTCCGTAGCCACCGCCGGGACAAATCAGCAGACACGGTCTTTTCTGCTCCTGACGGTTCATCTCTGTCATATTATAGGGCAGATAAATTTCGAGTGTGGGATTTTCAGAGTTTTTACCGATAAAATCAAAATAGTTTTTCAATTCAAGAGTTTTGTATATCATAATACAGCCTCCGTTCATTTTTTTCTTTATTATAAAACCTATATAAGCTACAAATCAAGTAAAATTAGTAATAAAACAAAAAAACTGTATATTGATTTAATACGGCGGTAGTGTTATATTGTCATAAAGACGCTTTTTTCGGAGGTTTGATTATGAATTTTACGGTACAGTCAGACAGCAAAAATACAGATTTTTCTCTTACTCAAAGCACACTCAATGATATTATATATCTTAAAGTTGATATGACCACGGCAAAAGAACAAATCCCGGAAAGCTTTTCTGTCAACTGGAAAATCAGCGCGGCAGATTGTGCTTTTACATGGAATCCGTCTATGGGTGATATCCACGGACTGTATTTTGAGTGGGGCTTGAAAACAGTTAAATCCCGTCTTGCTTCGTGGATGCCCGAACAGCAGATTATTTCGAGAACAGGCAAAAACAAGCTGACTATTGCCGTTTCCGATGTTGACACTCCCATTGAAATAGGCACAGGTGTTTGTGAAGAGGATGCCACGATTGTATGTAAGGCAACATTTTTCACTCTCCCCTCTTCCCCGAGAAAGCACTATAGTGCCGTTATCCGTCTTGATATGAGAAATATTGATTATTATGACAGTATTTATGATGTTTCCGACTGGTGGGAAAACGAATGCGGTTACGCTCCCGCATTTGTACCTGAAGCGGCAAGAGAGCCTATGGATTCATTATGGTACAGCTTTCATCAGAGACTCGACAAGGAAAAAATACTCAAAGAATGCAGACTTTCAAGTCAGCTCGGAATGAAGAGTGTTATAATTGATGACGGCTGGCAGACAGACGATAACAGCCGCGGTTATGCTTATTGCGGTGACTGGGCAGTTGCCGAAAAGAAAATGGGAAAAATGAGCGAGCTTGTGAAAAATATACACGATATCGGCATGAGAGTTATTCTCTGGTATTCCGTTCCGTTTGTGGGCATATATTCAGAAAAATACAGTGAATTCAAGGATATGCTGCTTGATAAATCGGGCGATGAAAAAACCTTTTTTGCACTTGATCCGAGATATAAAAAGGTACGAGAGTATCTGTGCACAATATATGAAAAAGCTGTCCGGGAATGGCAGCTTGACGGCTTGAAATTGGATTTTATTGACTCATTTGTATTAAAAGGCAAATCCCTTGAGCCTGATTCAAGGCGAGATTATCTGTCACTTGAAGACGGTATACACGCCCTTATGAGTGAAATTAAAAACAGACTTCTTACAATAAATCCCGATATTATGATTGAATTCCGGCAATCCTATGTGGGCCCGTCAATAAGAAAATACGGAAATATGCTGCGTGTAGGTGACTGCCCCTGCGATATACTCAAAAACAGATTCAATATAGTTAATCTCCGTTACACATCAGGCAAAACGGCAGTACACTCCGATATGATTATGTGGAATAAGGACGATACAGTTGAAAATGCCGCATTGCAGTTTGCAAGCATTCTTTACAGCGTTCCGCAGATTTCAATGCTCATTGAAGAGCTCGACGAAGACCACATAA
The DNA here is from genome assembly GCA_017517135.1 of Clostridia bacterium. Lineage (GTDB taxonomy): Bacteria > Bacillota > Clostridia > Oscillospirales > Acutalibacteraceae > RUG806. The sequence goes on along the minus strand of JAFXAK010000010.1, from coordinate 76,319 downwards.
AAATGCTCAGATATTATATGTCATTTTGGAATGAATGGAAGGACACTTTACTTGACGGAAGGCTTACTGCAACAAATCCCGAAAACGAATACTCCCTCGTTTGCAGTACACTTAACGACAAAGCGGTCTGCACAGCATATTCGGATTATGTAATCCCCGTAAAAACAAAAGAAACCGTCGCAGTAAATGCAACAGCTTACGAAACACTTATTATAAAAAATGCAAAAGAGTGTGAGTATACGGTGGTTGACTGTATGGGCGAGAAACTTACAAACGGAAAATTTTCTTCTGATATTCAGGAAATAAATGTCCCGATTGCGGGAATGGTTTTTATAAAATAAGGAGAAAAAACGACTTGTTGCGGCAAGTCGTTTTTTTGTTTAGGGTAATTTTGTATTTACTTTACAAATTGGAGCTAATCTTTATCATTTCGTAAAACATATTTTTATCGGATGCTTCGGGGTGGTTTGTACTGTATTTTCGTAAAAAACAACATTTTCCGTATCTATCTCAACCTCGGGATAAATAATTTTATCTGCTTTCGATTCGACATCAAAACAAAGCTTTGAGTTTTTAAAATCTATATTTTTCAGTGTTATATTTTCAGTCGGATAATTTGAGTGAAGCAGAATATCAACTTCGTTTTCTAAAACTATATTTTCGAGAGTTATTTTACCTTGAGGAACACACAAGCAACCCGGATAATAACTGCGTGCATATGTGTCATAATTAAGACTTATCGCAATTCCTATATTACGCTTTTTCTGAAGTCGGCAATTTCGTATTACTATGTTGCGACAGCCGCAATCAAATTCTTCCGTATCGCGCACAACAACCCAATTTATGCCGTCATATTCCATAATTCCTTTTTTATGGCAAGGCGGATTTTCGGAAAAGTAAAGCTTTCCGTCTTTCGGGTTCATCAGAACACGGTATGTTTTTCCGTTGACCGCAACGGTATCCGAGTGCTGAACCTGCATTCCTTTGTGCCATCTGCACCATGCACCGCCAAGAATCCTACAAAAAAAGCCGGTTGTTGAGTTATCATCCAAATCAATACAGTTTTCGATTATTCCATTTTCAATCCAACCGATATGTGTGTTTGAGGTTGCATAATCAAAGGCGTTGAGTGCTATCGGATCATCGAATGTACGAAACCTACCGTTTCTGATAACAAACCCATCTCCCCAACCCAGATGAACACCGTCTTTATTTCCTGTTATATATAAATCATTAAGATTAATATTTTTAAATGCACTTATCTGAATTGCATAATCCTTTTCAAGCAATCCGTGACACTCAAAACCATCAATTTTCAAATTTTCAACATATATCATTGCAACCTGCGCGCGTAATCCCACAATCCGACTGTTTACGCCAAAGTCATCGCTTTCAATACCGTTACATTCAAGATGTAATCCGATAATTTCAATGTTACAGTTATATTCACCTTTAAGTGCACCTTTATTTATAAAAGCACTACCATTAATACCGTTCCCACTTGCTTCGCGTTGAAGAATTACCCCTTCACCGAATACAAGTTTGGTATTATCACCGATTTCAATTTGTTCGGAAATTTTATAAATACCCGGAACCGTAACTTGAATGTATCCTCCGTTATCAACCGCTTTCTGAAAAGCTTCGGAGTTTTTACTCGGGGCATTTTCAGGTAAAAAACCATATTCATTAGCATTAATCATAGCTTTCATTCCTACAACTTCTTATTGGGTAATGTGATTATATCACACTAATTTTTAAATTACAATTGAGAACAGATATAGTCCGTTTTTCTGCAAAACAGCTTCATATTATATCCGCACGCAGCCAATGAAATTAACAGTAAGCTATCAACTAAAATTACAATCAAAACAAAGTAATGTTCAGTGGATAAAAAAAGCACCCGCTATTGCGAGTGCTTTTTTGGCGCGCTTGAAGGGACTCGAACCCCTGACCTACTGCTTAGAAGGCAGTTGCTCTATCCAGCTGAGCTACAAGCGCATATGGTCTCTTACGAGTGCATAAGGTATTATAGACTAATTAACAGGTTTTGTCAATATTTATTTATAAATATTTTAATAAAAATAAGACAAAACTTTTTACAAATAATGAAATCGTTCGCTTTGCTCACGATGAAATCCAAAACAAGTTTTGGATGAAATATTTTGCTTATGCAAAATATGAAATTAAATCCACCCATCGCCGCAGCGATTTCATATGCCGAAGGCATATTTCATATTGCGAAGCAATATTTAACCCACCCGAAAGGGTGGATTTAATTGAAAAAACCGCTGATTTTAATCAGCGGTTTTTTCTGGAGCGGGTGATGGGAATCGAACCCACACGACCAGCTTGGAAGGCTGGGATTCTACCATTGAACTACACCCGCAGACAACGGAGATATTTTAGCACATCTCCATCGCTTTGTCAATATTTATTTTGGCAAAATATTATTTTTTTATACGCTGTTACACTACAGCTATTTTACCGTCTGCAACAAATACATTTATCTCTTCAATTGTTTTGTCCCATGAAGAAACAAGTATATTTGCAATAGGATCTTCAACTGTTTTTCTGATGATATGACGGATATCTCTTGCGCCTCTGGTGCCGTCTATGGCATCCTCGGCAATAACCTCGGGAACATTCTCACCGATATTAAGTCTGATACCCTTATCCTGTAATGCGGGGATAAACTCATCTATAAGAAGCTTGGCAATTTTCTGATAATCTTCCTTTGTAAGCTCGTTGAAAACAATAACCTCATCAACTCTGCCTAAGAATTCAGGTCTTAAAAATTCTCTGAGAGCCTTCATTGCCTTATCCTTACTTGCAGAGTTTTTGTCCTTACCGAAGCCGAGGAGAGTTTCGCTTCTCTCGCTGCCCGCATTAGAGGTCATTACAATAACCGTATTTTCAAAATTGATTGTTCTGCCCTGTGCATCGTTTGTTTTGCCCTCATCAAGAATCTGAAGAAGGATATTCATAACATCGGGATGTGCTTTTTCGATTTCATCAAAAAGAACAACCGAATAGGGCTTTCTTCTTACCTTTTCGGTAAGCTGACCGGCTTCATCGTAGCCTACATATCCGGGAGGTGAACCGATAAGACGGGACACGCTGTGCTTTTCCATAAACTCAGACATATCAAGTCTGATAAGAGTTTCGGGAGTGTCAAAAAGCTCGTTTGCAAGCTGCTTTACAAGCTCTGTTTTACCTACACCCGTGGGACCTACGAAAATAAATGATGCAGGTCTCTTCTGTAAGCTCAATCTTACACGGCTTCTTCTTACAGCGGCACAAACAGCATCAACAGCCTCATCCTGACCGATAATTCGCGCCTTGAGATGCTCCTCCATACAGGCAAGCTTGCTCATATCGCTGTCAATAATTTTTCTTACGGGAATACCTGTTGAAAGGCTTATAACCTTTGCAATATCATCCTCGGTTACAAAATTATCCTGTGCCTTTATTTCAAGCTCCTTGTTTGCTGCTTCACATTGGATTATAGCGGACTTTATCTTTGCTATAGCCTCATAATCGGGATTTTCCGTTTCTGCCAAAAGCAAGCTTTCTTCATTGTGAAGCTCGGCAAGACGCATCTGTCCTGCTTCCAAATCGCTTATAGCCTTATTGCGAAGATTAGCACAGGTGCATGCTTCATCAAGTAAGTCTATAGCCTTATCGGGCAGAAAACGGTCATTTATATATCTTTCGGAAAGCACAACAGCCTTATAAAGAAGATTATCTGAAATTCTTACCTTATGGAAGCTTTCATAATATTCCTTGATGCCTTTAAGCATATCATAGGCATCCTCTATTGAGGGCTCTTCAACCTTTACGGGCTGAAAACGGCGTTCAAGTGCGGCATCCTTTTCAATGTGCTTTCTGTACTCATTGAATGTGGTAGCACCTATTACCTGTATTTCACCTCTTGATAAAGCGGGCTTTAAGATATTGGCGGCATTCATTGAGCCTTCGGCATCACCTGTTCCTACGAGATTATGCACCTCGTCAATAAAGAGGATTATATTTCCCTCTGCCTTTACCTCATCAACAAGTCCTTTGATTCTGCTTTCAAACTGACCTCTGAACTGTGTTCCCGCAACAAGTGCTGTAAGGTCAAGAAGATGTATCTCTTTGTTGAGAAGCTTTGCGGGTACATCGCCCTGTGCTATTTTACTTGCAAGACCTTCTGCGATAGCGGTTTTACCTACACCCGGCTCACCTATAAGACAAGGGTTGTTTTTTGTTCTTCTGCAAAGAATCTGTATAGTTCTTGCAATTTCGTCATTTCTGCCGATTATACGGTCAATCTTGCCGTCTCTTGCCTTCTTTGTAAGGTCTGTACAGTACAGATTAAGGAATTTTCTGCGGTCCTTTGCATCCTTTTTAGAGTTTGCTCTCGGACCTCTTTTTTTCTTTCCTTCTTCGCCTACAACCTCGGCGGGTAAATCAACATCATCGTCTTTTGCACTATTTTTTGTTAATCTCTGTTCACCGAACAAGCCTTGCAGGAACGGGAAGGTGGAAGCTCCGCCGTTTTCAAAGCCGTCTTCTCCCTCGAGTCCCGACATAGCGTCACCGAACTGCTCATTGAGTGCATCAATATCATCCTCGGTTATTCCCATTTTCTGCATCATATCCTTGATGGGACCGATATTCATATCCATTGCACACTTTATGCAAAGACCTTCCTGTGTGGTTTTATCTCCCTCTATCTTGGAAATAAAAATAACAGCAGGCCGTGTATTACACCTTGAACATAACTTTAAGTTCATTTTATTATCCTTTCAAAAAGAAACCTTATTTTGCATTCTTTTCAGCCAATGCCTTTGCTCTGCCCTCTGCGCTGAAACGCTCCTTAAACTGGCTTATAGCACCGGGGAAATAACTGAATAATGCAATAAATGTTGTGATAATTGAAACAACAACCAAAACAATCATAACTGTGTCAGGCAATGTAAACCATTCTCTGAATGCACCGACCTCGGGACCGAAAGCCATAATTACAACCATTACACAATAAAAAACCAATGTTGCAATCTTTCCGTAAATCTCGGCAGCACCGGGGTGAATACCGATTGCTATCATAATGGCACCCACTAAAAGCATAAACAGCTCTTTACCTATAAAGAGCAGAAATGCCCAGGAGAACATTTTAAGTGTTTCATTTTCTGCTTTATAGAATGTAAGGAAAAGCATTATTGCAATAGTGGCAGCAGTTAACTTATCTGCAATGGGATCAAGCATTTTGCCGAGCTCACTCACCTGATTAAAGCGTCTTGCGATTTTACCGTCAACCATATCGCTGAGTCCTGAAAGAGCAAGAACGGCAACTGCCCATATAAGCTCACCCTTATAGAACAAATAAGCAAACAATGGGATAATCAATATTCTCGCAAAGGAAATAAGATTCGGGATAGTCCATACATTACTGAATAAATAATCTGTTTTCTTAGCCATTTTCTTTCAACCTCACTCAAAATAAATTTGCAACGAACTGACAAATATACGATGTGTTTACAAATGATATCAACTGTTCATTCCCTATTGTGGGTGCGATAAGATTAAGAATTGAACAAAGCACCCCGACGGGAATCAGACTTTTTACAAAGCCCAACACAGCTCCGAGAAGCATATTTGTTCTTTTCACGAACTTATGCTTATCGCTTACAAAGAACTTGTTGACAACAGCAACCACTAAACGGAGTATAGCAGATAAAACAACAAAAAGTACAAGAGTTGTAATTATTGCTGCAATTTCTGTAAGAACAGGGGCAACATACATCTCCTCAATCGATGCTACCGTTAAATCTGCCGTGCTTCCTGTCAGGGAAGAAAGATCAGGCAACAGATTATATGTACGCGCAATATCCACAAGTGCTGTCGGGAACTGTGCAAGCACACCCTCCACAACAGCCTCAAGCTCTCCTGCAACCGAGCCGTTGGGTAACAATTCATTCAATTTTTCAAGCACAAATGAACTCAGATAATCAGAATATATAAATTCTGCAACCGGACCTGCTGCAATTCTTGCTCCGATAAAGGAAACAATAACCGCACCGAGAGTTAAAAGCGTTTTCATAAAACCTTTTTTTGCTCCGATAACTGTTATCAGAATAATAAGTGCAACAGCAACAATATCAATAATATTAATAGAAAAGGAATCCATCATTCCACCTCCGTGTTCTGTATTTTATCACATAAAAATCATTTACACAATAGTATCTTTGATTATATAAGACGCAAAATCAACCTACCGCACCGAGAGATGCTTGTGTTGTGCTCTCAGCTTCGGTCTGTTTTTCTGCTGTTGTATCAGCCTCGGTCTGTTTTTCTGTTGTATTTTCAGCTTCAGGCTGTAGTTCAATAATACTGTCAGACAAAGTGTTGTTTGTGTTTACCGCAAAGCTGTGTACTCCTGAGCTTGTCAGCACAAATACTCTTCTTCCCGCAATTACCGCATCAACACCGGCTTCATTCAATAATATTCTGCCGATAACGGTACCTTCTGTATTTAATATTTCAAGTACATTATCTGCAATCACACAAACATAACTTTTTGCACAATATACACCTGTTATCTGCTCTGAAAAGCTGTGTGTATAAATCTGCTTACCGCGTTTGTTAAACACCGTAAGCACGGGCTCTTTTTCGTTGGAATAACGGGAAATGAGTGTACAGGCAAGTCCGTTATAATAAACCGAGGAATACGACATTTCGCTTGCCGAATATGCTTGAACTGCCGTAAATTCACCCTTATTGTTTATTACATAAACTCCTGTATCGGAATAAACCGAGAGCTTTTTAGAGCCGACAAAATCAATCTCATAAACTGTTGTATCTCTGAGCTCCACAGTATAAACAGGCTCACTTGAATTAAACTTAAACAGTATTACCTTTGAAAAATACTGTGCACCCTCTATTCCCATAAGCGAAACAGCGGCATATTTGCCGTTATCGGAAAGTGCTGCATCTATTATGTAATCAGATGCACTTCCCCATTCAAACTGTTTTTTGCCGTTCAGGGTATAAACATACAGATGTGACTGATAACCGCTGTCGGAATTAAGCACATATGCGTAATTGCCCTTGTTTCCTATTGTTGCAGTTGTTATAACTGAATTGAAGGTGAGATTTCTGTACTCACTTGTATTGTTTTCTATACGCAGCGAATATCCGCCTCTGTCATACAATATCGCAGTTTTTCCGTTAATTTCAATTGCAGGATTGGAAAACGAATGTGTGTTGGTAACAATTTCATTTCCCGAAGCATCCAGATATCTCAACGAGGATGCGCCTAAAAGAGCAACACCGTCAGAAAAAGGAAGCATATCCTTTAAGTTGTCCGAATTGATTGAATAAAAAATGTCTGTATTGTCTTCGTTGCTGACAGTTGCAGAAGGCATTTTATTGTTCAGGAAAAAGGCTGCCGCAAGAATAAGCAACAACAAAAGCACCGTAAGCCCGGCAACCTTTATCAAGGAGACATTATTACCTGAACTTTTCTTTTTTTTGTTAGGTATTCTTTTTTCGTTATTGCCCGTATTCACATTAATTCACATCCTTAAAGCAAACATCATTAAGATAAAGTCCGTGAGGAGCTATTGTCATTCCCGCTCTCAGACGGTCTTTGGATTCTATTATATCAGGTATCGTGCCCTTGGGGATTTTACCCTCCGATATATAAATCAGCGTACCTGCCATAATACGCACCATATTATACAGGAAACCGTCGCCCGATACTCTGAAAATAACCTCGTCGCCGTAGCGTTCAACCGATGCATTATATATCGTTCTTACGGTAGTTTTAACCGTGGCACCCGCGGCTCTGAAAGCGGTAAAATCGTGCGTACCGATAAAAGCCTTTGCTTCTTCATTAAGCATCTTTTCATCAAGCTTATATTTATAGAAAAATGCTCTGCCTTCGTAAAAAGGATTTCTTACCTCGGCATTATATATTCTGTAGATATATTCCTTTGATTTGCAATCAAATCTTGCGTGGAAATTTTCTTGGACCGTCTCACACGAAAGACAGGAAACAGTATCGGGCAGGAAGAAATTAAGCCCCGATACCACATTTTTCTCGGCTATCTGCTTTTGTGTGTGAAAATTACACTTGAAGCAATTAGCATGAACTCCCGTATCCGTACGGCTGCAGCCGTTTACGCTTGACTTTTCCAGAAAAAGCTTTTCAACTGCCTCTTCAACAGTCTGCTGAACGGTGACGGCATTCTCCTGTCTTTGCCAGCCGTGAAACGCCTCTCCGTTGTAAGCGAGAGTTAAAAGATAATTCATTATATCACCTTTTCAAAAATAAAAAGTGTGCTTTGAGCAAAATAGCTCAGATAAATAACCGAAGCTGTCAGAATAATAATAAAAACGAGCATCAGATAGTCACGCAAAGCAAACTGCATCTTTTTCATACGGGTACGCTTTCCCGCTCCCGTATAACAGCGGCATTCCATAGCAAAGGCAAGCTCATATGCTCTTCTGAACGAGCTTACAAACAAGGGAACAAAAATCGGGACAAGTGCTTTTGCCCGCTGCATCAAGGAGCCTGTTTCAAGGTCTGCTCCCCTTGCCTTCTGGGCACTCATAATTATGTTTATTTCTTCTATAAGAGTGGGAATAAATCTGAGTGCAATGGTCATCATCATCGACAGGGAATGAACATTGACCTTGAGATATGTCAGAGGGGATAAAAGGCGTTCTATTGCCTCTGTAAGCATTGTGGGAGATGTTGTATAGGTAAGCAACGAGCTTGACAGAATAAGTGAAACTATTCTTATTGTGATAAACAGTGCGCTGAACACACCGCCCGTGGTTATTGCAAAATCCTTGTCCGAAAAGGGCTTCCAAAGAATTTCCCCGCTGTCGTTATAAAAAATCTGCAGAACAGCGGTAAAGCAGACAAGAAATATTATTGCTTTAAGACCTTTGAGAACAACCGAAAATGATATTTTTGATATCAGAACGGAAATTATTGACATCAGAAATAAAAGTCCCAAAGAAAAGAAGTTACGGCAAGTAAAGAGAGCTACAATAAAAAGCAGCAGAACAACTATTTTTGCTCTCGCATCAAGCTTATGAATCAGAGAATCACCCGGGAAAAACTGACCGATTGTTATATCCTTAATCATATTTTCCCCTCCTTTGCAAGAAAGAAACAAAGCTCTTTTGCGGCATCCTCAAGAGTATATATATCGGAAGAAATTTCAAGTCCTTTGTTTCTGAGAGCTAACATAATTTTTGTTGCAACGGGAACATCAAGCCCCATACGGACAAGCTCACGGGAATGAGTGAAGATATCCGAAACACTTCCGTTGAAAGCTAATTCACCTTTGTTCATAACTAAAATTCTGTCGGCAATACTTGCAACTATATCCATACTGTGCGTGACAATAATAACTGTTGCACCCGTCTGCCGTCTGTAGTTATCTATCATTTCGAGCACGCCTGCTCTGCCGACGGGATCAAGTCCCGCAGTCGGCTCATCGAGGATAAGCACCTCGGGAAGCATCGCAATAACACCCGCTATTGCACAGCGTCTTTTCTGTCCGCCCGATAAATCAAAGGGGGATTTATCGAGAAGCTCTTTTTGTAAGCCCACAATTTCCGCAGCAGTATACACTCTCTGACGGATTTCTTCCTCGCTCAGCCCCATATTTTTCGGACCGAAAGAAATATCCTTAAAGCAGGTTTCTTCAAAAAGCTGATATTCGGGATACTGAAAGCACAGTCCTACCTTGTGTCTTGCTTCTTTTACGGATTTCTTATCGGCATTTATATTCTTGCCGTCAAGCAGAATTTCTCCGCTCTCGGGCTTCAACAGGGAATTGAGCATCTGCATAAGCGTGCTTTTGCCTGAGCCCGTATGTCCTATAACTCCGACAAGCTCCCCTTTTTCCAAGGAAAAGCTTACATTTTTCAATGCGGTTATCTCAAACGGTGTGCCGTGAGAATAACCAAATGATATATTTTTTACTTCAAGAACAGCCATTTATTCCTCCACAGCATTTTTACCGCAAAGCTTCAGAAAAGAATCAACAAAATCTTCTTCGGTAAGAATATTCTCTCCCATTTCTATTCCTGCTTTTTTCAACATCTGAGAGAGTGCACTCACATCGGGAACGGTAAGTCCGCAGTCATACAGAAGCTTACTTTGAGAGAAAACCTCCTGCGGTGTTCCTTCAAGCAAAATTCTTCCGTTGTCAACAACCAAAACTTTGTCGGCGTTTACTGCTTCTTCCATAAAATGGGTTATAAATACGATTGATTTACCCATTTCCCTGTTAAGGTGCATAACAGTATTCATAACCTCATTTCGTCCCTTGGGATCAAGCATTGCAGTCGGCTCATCGAGGACTATACAGTCGGGCTGCATTGCTATTATGCCGGCTATTGCAACTCTCTGCTTCTGTCCGCCCGAAAGACGGTGGGTTTCGTGCATACGGTATTCATACATACCGACAGCTTTCAGGGAATCGTCAACCCTTTTTCTTATTTCCTCAGGTTCAACCGCAAGATTTTCAGGTCCGAAAGCAACATCCTCTTCAACGATTGAGGCTACTATCTGATTATCGGGATTCTGAAAAACAACCCCGACCTTTTTTCTTATTTCAAATTCGTTTTTCTCATCTGAAGTATCCATACCGTCAACCGATACTTTACCCTCAGCAGGAACAAATATTGAGTTGGAAAGCTTTGCAATGGTTGATTTACCCGAACCGTTGTGACCTAAAATAACAACAAATTCGCCCTTGTCTACAGTAAAGGACACATTCTTCAATGCAAAAACCTTACTTTCTTCTTCATCATAAGAAAAAGAAACATTATTAAATTCTATCAAGTGTTTATTTTCCATATCAGCACCGAAAAATCAGTTTATGTATTATTTTGTCCAGAAAGCAGTAGCACCGCTCGGGAGAACAAGTCCCGTCTGACTTACAGGAAGTCCTATTTCATCTGCCGAAACGCTTCCGCCGAATTTCGGTCTGACAAGCGTTCCTAACATATAGCTCATAACAGAGGGAGAAAGTCCCGTTGTGTATGAATTTATGAGATACAGTAAAGCGTCGTCACTCAGAAGCTCGGCACAAAGCGAGCAAAGTGAATATACCTCGTTTTCGAGCTTCCATACCTCACCGCCGGGGCCTCTGCCGTATGAGGGGGGATCCATTATGATTATATCGTATTTATTCCCTCTGCGGATTTCTCTTTCAACAAACTTTTTACAGTCATCAACAATCCAACGGACCTTTCTGTCCGCAACACCTGTTTTTACGGCATTTTCCTTTGCCCATTGCACCATACCCTTTGATGCATCAACATGGGTGACAGCAGCTCCCGCATTGAGAGCACTTACGGTAGCTCCTCCCGTATATGCAAAGAGGTTGAGCATCTTTACTTCTCTTTTTTCTTTTCTTATAATTTCAGCCGTCATATCCCAGTTAACAGCCTGTTCGGGGAAAATACCCGTGTGCTTAAAGCCCATATTCTTGACATTGAATTTAAGCTCACCGTAATTTATTCCCCAGCTTTCGGGAAGAGATTTATATATTTCCCATCTGCCGCCGCCTGTATTTGAACGAAGATACCTCGCATCTGCATTATACCAAAGCTTGTTTGTTTTAGGTGTTGACCATAAAACCTGCGGATCGGGACGGATAAGAATATATTTTCCCCATCTCTCCAGTCGCTCTCCGTCGGAGCAATCTATAAGTTCATAATCCTTCCAATTATCAGCCTTACGCATTATATCAGCCTTTCTCTTATAACCTCTGCTATCTGCACGGACAAGCGTTCTATCTGTTCCGCATCTTTTCCTTCAAGCATTACTCTGACAAGCGGCTCCGTGCCCGAAGCACGGACAAGCACTCTTCCGTCCTCGCCAAGCTCCTTCTGAGCTTCGCTTACAGCAATTTTTATATCTTCATCTTCAGACAATCTGAGCTTTCCGAATGCGGACACACGGACATTTTTCAATACCTGCGGGAAATCTTCAATTTCCGAGGCAAGCTCTTTCAGGGTTTTGCCTGTTGAACGGATAACATTAAGCAGCTGAACGGCAGTCAGCTGACCGTCACCCGTTGTGGCATAGTCAAGGAAAATTATATGTCCTGACTGTTCACCGCCGATGTGATATCCCTTTTCAAGCATTTTTTCAAGCACATATCTGTCACCGACCTGTGTTTTTTCACACTTAAGCCCGTTTTTTTCACAGAATCTGAAAAATCCCATATTGCTCATAACCGTGGCAACAACGGTATTTGCATTAAGCCTTCCCTGACTTAACATATGCTTTGCACAAATGGCAAGAATCTTGTCACCGTCAACCAGAGTACCGTCCGAATCAACACACAGAAGTCTGTCGGCATCTCCGTCAAAGGCAAATCCGAGTTCAAATCCGTTTTGTGCAACAAAGGTCTGCAGACTCTCAATGTGCGTTGAGCCGCAATCCTTATTGATATTCGTTCCGTCGGGAGAAGTATTTATAAGCGAACATTCAGCGCCGAGTCTGCGGAAAAGCTCATTTGCAGTTTTACTTGCCGAGCCGTTTGCACAGTCAAGAGCTATTTTCATTCCGTAAAAACGGGAATTTGCCGTTCTTTCAATATGATTGATATAATCCTCAACAGCATTTTTACCCGACATTATACATCCGACCTCACCGCCTACTTTAAGCGGTACAGGAACAATCTCGTCAAGTATTATTGCTTCTATTTTTTCTTCCATTTCATCGGGAAGCTTATAACCGTTTGAACGGAAGATTTTTATTCCGTTATATTCACACGGATTATGTGAAGCAGATATCATCACACCCGCATCGTAGGAATACTCTCTCACAAGGAAAGCAACCGCCGGAGTGGGAACAACACCTAAGAGCAAAACATTACAGCCTACGGAGCAAAAGCCCGCTGCTATTGCACTGCTTAACATATCTGCCGATTTTCTCGTATCCGTGCCTATTAAAATTCTGAGTTTTTTGTTTTCATTGTTTTCGGAAAGCACAAGTGCGGTTGCTCTTGCGATTTTCATAGCAAGCTCACAACTGATTTCGGTATTTGCTATACCTCTCGCACCGTCTGTGCCAAACAATCTGCCCATTAAAACAAGCTCCTTTGTAAATTATCTGCAGTCCGGGGGACTGAAAGCCCGAGATGTGTATATGCCGCCTTTGTTACGGTTCTTCCTCTCGGTGTTCTTGCAAGGAAGCCTATCTGCATAAGATAAGGCTCATATACATCCTCTATTGTGACAGATTCTTCACCTATTGCCGCGGCTATTGTGTCAAGCCCTACAGGGCCGCCGCCGTAATTATTTATCATTGTTGTGAGGATAAGACGGTCTATATTATCAAGCCCGAGCTCGTCTATATCCATTCGCTTCAAAGCCGTCTGTGCATCATTGAGAGTTATTGTTCCGCTGCCTATGACCTGAGCAAAATCTCTTGCTCTGCGAAGCAGTCTGTTGGCAATTCTCGGTGTGCCTCTTGAACGGGAGGCAATCTCCAAAGCTCCCTCGTCGTCTATATCAACACCTAAAATTGCAGAGCTTCTCTTGACTATCTGTGCTAATTCCTGCGGATTATAAAGCTCCAGACGAAGCACAACTCCGAAACGGTCTCTCAGAGGAGCACTCAGCTGTCCTGCTCTCGTTGTTGCCGCAACAAGTGTGAACGGCTGTAAATCAAGCCTTATAGAACGGGCAGACGGACCCTTGCCGATGATAATATCTATTGCATTATCCTCCATTGCGGGATAAAGAACTTCCTCAACACTTCTTGATAAACGGTGAATTTCGTCTATAAATAATATGTCGCCTTCGTTAAGATTAGTAAGCAATGCTGCAAGATCGCCCGGTTTTTCTATTGCGGGCCCCGAGGTTATTCTGATCTGTGTCCCCATAGTGTTTGCAATAATTCCCGCAAGCGTTGTTTTGCCAAGCCCCGGAGGACCGTAAAGCAGTACATGGTCAAGGGGTTCACTGCGGTTAAGTGCAGCCTGCATATATATATCAAGATTATCCTTTACCTTTTCCTGACCGATGTATTCATCGAGAGTTTTCGGTCTTAAAGAAATTTCAATATCACTGTCTATTGCTCCGAATTCGGGAGAAGCCAAACGGAAATTATTTTCTTCATAAGAATTTATAGCCATTTTTTATATCCCCCTTGAGAGTAATTTCAAGCCCTGCTTTATAAGCTCCTGAACACTCAGCGAATCGTCAAGCTTTGCAATAACCGAAGAAGCATCAGAGTGTGTATATCCGAGAGCAGCCAAGGCACTTACGGCTTCTGATTTGTTTGCATTTGACGAACTTAAACCCATTGACGAAAATTCGGAAACGGCAATCTGTGACGGAACCGTCTTTGAAAGCTTATCCTTTAATTCAAGCACTATTCTCTGTGCAATCTTAGCACCAACGCCTTGTGCCTTTGTTATTGTTTTTGCATCGCCTGAGGTTACACAGACAGCGAGTGCAGAGGGAGTGAGCACCGAAAGAATCGCAATAGCCGCCTTCGGCCCTACACCCGAAACACTTATAAGCAGCCTGAAGCTTTCAAGCTCCTCGTTGTCATAGAAGCCGAACAGCTCCATAGCATCCTCACGGATATGCAGATAGGTGTACAAGGTAACAGTATTACCCGCACCGCCCGTTTTCTGCAAAGTATTGATTGATGTTGTGCACCTGAAAGCAACACCACCGCATTCAACGGCAACAGTTGAAGCGTCTGTATATATAATTTTACCCGTTAAACTGTAAAACATATCTTCCCCCGTATTTTATCTGATATTCTTCAAAAGAGAAAAGCTTGAGCCGCTTGAGTGTGCGTGGCAGATTGCCATTGCAAGTGCATCTGCCGTATCATCAGGCTTGGGAACGGCACTTAATCCCAACAGCTGTCTCGTCATTTCCTGAACCTGTTTTTTTTCTGCCCTGCCGTAGCCGACAACACTTTGCTTTACCTGTAAGGGCGTATACTCAAAGCATTGCGCACCGTTTTTCCTGGCGGCAAGCAGTATTACTCCTCTTGCCTGTGCAACATCAACGGCAGTCTTTTTGTTTGTGTTGAAAAAGAGCTTTTCAATTGCCATGGCATCAGGCTTATATTTCTGAAAAAGATATTCAAGGTCAGCATAAATTGACATTATACGATCTGAAAAATCAACCTTTGCCGGTGTTGTTATTGCACCGAAATCAAGCACCGTGAATTTGTTTTTTTCATATCTGATTATTCCGTAACCCACGATAGCATAGCCCGGATCGATACCTAAAATAATCACACAATATCACTCCGCATTATAATTCATAATAGTATAACATATTTTTAAGGCAAGAGCAATATTTTTATTATATATATAATAAATTTTTAAATAAAAAAAAGATTGCAATCACTCAGAAAAGAGCATTTGCAATCTTTTATATCAAATTTTATCAGTCGCTGATGTAGGGAAGAAGAGCAACGTGACGAGCACGCTTGATAGCAACTGTGAGTTCTCTCTGGTGAGCAGCACATGTGCCTGTTACTCTGCGGGGCAGAATTTTAGCTCTTTCAGAGATAAAACGACGAAGCTTCTGAGTATCCTTGTAATCGATGAACTCAGACTTTTCAACACAGAAAGTGCAAACCTTTTTACGGCCCTTTCTGTTCATGGGGCGAGCGCCCTTATTATCCTTCTTATCGAAAGCCATGACAATATCCTCCTATTAATTTAAGAAAAAGAAATCAGAACGGTAAATCATCATCTTCTACTACTGTTGAAAAATCATCAGCAGTACTGTTGGAATATGCTGCGGGAGCGGCTGCAGGTACACCTGCTGTGCCTGTTTCTGCTTTTGAACCGCAGAAGCTTACCTCACTTGCAACAATCTCATAAGCTGTGCGCTTGTTTCCGTTCTTGTCTTCAAAATTGCGGGACTGAAGTGATCCCTGAACAGCAATCATAGAACCCTTGTGGAAATATCTTGTGACAAAATCAGCTGTGCTGCGCCATGCAACAACAGGAATGAAATCTGTCTGTCTCTCCTCGCCTGCTCTTGCAAAAGAACGGTCAACCGCAACTGTGAATGATGTTACGGAAAGTCCTGATGCAGTTGTGCGAAGCTCGGGATCGGCTACGAGTCTGCCCATAATAACAATTGAATTCAACATTTTTTTGTACCTCCGATTATCTTGCTACGATAAGTGAACGAAGAACGCCGTCTGTAATGTTGAATATACGGTCAAGCTCAGCGGGGAAATCAACACCGGCTTCATATGTGTAAAGCACATAGTAACCTTCTGTTTCGTAGTTGATAGGATAAGCAAGCTTACGGTTACCCCACTCATCTACTGCCTCCATTGTACCGTTTGCTTCAATAAGAGCCTTGAACTTTTCAACGAGCTCTTTAGCCTTTTCTTCTCCTTCTTTAAGAGAGAAAACTGCTACGGTTTCATACTTAGACATAAAATGCACCTCCTTCTGGACTTTGGCCCCGTTTTTCCCGGAGCAAGGAATAGTTGTTGTAATCGCAATACAACAATTAAGCATTGTATCAGTTAATTTTAAGTTTGTCAAGCACTTTTTTCTTTTTTATGAAAATTTATTTATAAGTATATATGCCGACATAACAATACCGAGAACAACCGGCTGATGCCCCATATATATCCACAGACTCCACTTGCCTGTCTTCTCGAGGAAAGGGATTCTGTATTCAAGAATTCTGAGTATTTTTTCGCTTTTTGAAAACAGCTTCCATGAAAAATATCCGCAGAAATACATAAATATCCACGGCAGGAGTGAATAATAATCCGATGAAGAAAAGCCCTCATACGGAAAGCCTAAAAAGGCGGTAAACAGATTCTGATACAGGGTATGCGGCAGAGTACAGATTATAATATTGTAATAACCTATATATGCATAGTTCACTCCGAAAAACAGCATAAATGCAACAAAAGACAGCACAGCTCCAAAAACGGGCGGAACCTTACTTAATATTTTTGACAAAGGTATCATAAGAAGCCCCGCTGTGCCCATAAAAGTCAGTATACCGAACAATACGGGTGTTTCGGGCATTACGATATATGTCACTCCGGTAACAATAAGTCCGCATATAAAAATCAATAAAGAGCGTTTGAGATGATGCTTACCGAAATGAAAGCACATTCCCGAAAGGAAAATAAAACAGCAAGCCCCGAAATCTCTTATAATATTGACAATCTGCATAAACTGTGATTCGTAATCAAAGCCGAACATCATCACAACATCAAAAAGGGTATGATATAAAATCATACCCAGAATACACAAGCCTCTTACAGAGTCAAGCAAATAATAGCGTTTTCTTTCAGAGAGATTATCAGTCATCAATTATATCCTCAAGAAAATCGTATACATCCTCAAATACTTTTTCCCTGCTGTCTTCGTTAAGAATTTCGTGACGGCTTGCGGGATAGAGATACATTTCGGTCTCAACCCCCGCTGCCTTGAGTGCATCTTCAACGGCAACAACACCTCTGCCGAAGAAGCCTACTGCATCCTTTGCACCGGAAATGAGCAGCACAGGCAAATCGGAAGGTATTTTTTGTGCCCAGTCGTGTGAGCTTACCTTGACTGCCATTGTCACAAGCTCTCTTGCGAGTGCACTGCTCACGGGTGCACCGCACAGAGGATCACTTATAAAGGCTGCTATATTTTCTTCATTTTCGGAAAGCCAGGAATAATCGCTGATTCCCTTATAATACCATTTTGTAGCCTTGCCGAAAAGCTCGTTGAGTATGTTTACAGAGGTATCCTCCTCGGGCAACAGAGAAAGTATCTTTTCAACGGGATTTTCAAACAGAAGCATAGCCTCGGGAAGCTGCAGAGTTGCACAGAAAACGGCACCCGACAAAGTATCTCCGAAAGCCGAGCAGTATATTCTTGCAAGCAGAGAGCCCATTGAATGACCGAAGATAAAATACGGCAATTCAGGATAACGCTTTACCATTATATTATGAAGCGTATTCATATCTCTTACCATATTCACATGGTCACCGCGTTCAACATATCCGAGCGGTGAAAAGCCAACTGCGGTTTTTCCGTGACCTAAATGGTCATTTCCGCATACAATAAAGCCTTTTGCTGCAAGAAAACGGGCAAATTCATCATATCTGCCGATATGCTCGGAAAGACCGTGGGCAATCTGTACTATACCAACTGCCTTTTTGTCCTTCTCCTCCCATATAAGAGTTCTGACCTTATTGATACCGTTTGAGGAGGTAAAATACGCCTCCCTTTTTTCAATAGCCACTTTGTTTCCTCCGATTATTCCCAAAGATATACTCTTGTTTCATAAGGTCTTAATGTGAAGCCGTTGTTGACAACACCGCAGACATCATAGTTTGAAAGCATAAGCTTGCCCTGAGTAAGGTCAAAGCCCTCGGGAGCCTTGAATGCAACTGCCTTATCTGTGAAGGAGTTTATAACAAGCATCTTCTTGCCGTCAAGATGTCTTGAATATACAAACATATTCTTGCTGCTTGCATAGTGCTCTTCATATGAGCCGTAGATAACGATTTCGTTTTCTTTTCTGAATTTAAGCAGCTTTCTGTAATAGTTAAGTATGGAATTTGGATCCTTATCTGCTGCCTCAACATTGATTTCCTTATAGTTGGGGTTAATAACAAACCAAGGCTCATCAGCTGTTGTGAAGCCTGCATTCTTGGAATCATTCCACTGAACGGGAGTTCTTGCATTATCTCTTGAAGCATAGTTTGCAAGGCTCATTGCATTCTTTTCACCGAGTAATGCCTTAGCAACACCGTAATTATTTATTGTGGAAACATCGGTAAACTGGTCAATGCTTTCAAAGGGATAGTTGAGCATACCGATTTCCTGTCCCTGATAAATGAAAGGTGTACCGCTCTGGCAGATATACATTGTTGCAAGCATCTTTGCACTTTCAACTCTGTATTCAACAGAGCCGTAACGGTTGATGATACGGGGCTGGTCGTGGTTTTCTATATACAGAGCGTTCCATGCCTTGCCGTAAAGGTCCTTCTGCCATCTTGTGTAAACTTTTTTAAGTCTCTTAAGCTGGAAGCCTGTTTTCATCCAGCTGTAGAAAAGGCAGTCCGCACCCATATGCTCGAAATGGAACATCATATTGAGCTGCTGATTTTCGCCCTCTGTTATGTGCTTCAATGCACGCTTTGTTGTCATCATAGGTGCTTCGCCTACTGTCATACAGTCATACTTTGAAAGCACCTCGTTTTTGAATTCCATAAGGTATTCATCAAGGTGGGGACCGTGCATATAGTTTTCAATACCTGTTGCAACGGGAATCCAATAGGGACTTGAGGGAAGACCTTCCTTCTTGGATATGAATGTGATAACATCCTCTCTGAAGCCGTCAACACCCATATCAAGCCAGAATTTCATAATATCCTTTACTTCCTGACGCACCTTGGGGTTATCCATATTAAGGTCGGGCTGTTCAACCGCAAAAAGGTGAAGATAGTATTCATCAAGGTCCTTGTCATACTCCCACGCTCTGCCTGCAAAGGTTGACATCCAGTTGTTGGGAGGACGCTTACCGCCGAAACGGCCTTTCTTCCAGTAATAATAATCGTGATAAGGATTATCGTGACCTTTTTTACTCTCAAGGAACCATTCGTGCTCATTGGAGGTATGATTGACAACAAGGTCCATAATAACTCTCAGACCTCTTTTGTGTGCCTCGTCAAGAACCGTCTTGAATTCTTCAAGTGTACCGTATTCGGGATTTATGCTGCGGTAATCTGCGATATCATAGCCGTAGTCCTTCTGCGGGGACTTATAGAGAGGCGAAAACCATATAGCGTCTACTCCGAGACTTTTAATATAATCAAGCTTGGAAAGAACACCCTTAAGGTCGCCTATACCGTCACCGTCACCGTCACAGAAGCTGCGGGGCCAGATCTGATATACGCTCATTTCCTTGTACCATGATTTTTTAATTTCTGTTGCCATTTTACTACCTCCGAAAATTATATGTTTTTACTTAATTCGCCAAGATTTTTATATGCAACGGTTGCTTTAATATCAGATGCCGCATACATTTCGGGAGTTGTTACACCCGAATATACAAGCACAGCCTTCAATCCGTTTTTTACACCTATTGCAATATCTGTTTCAAGTCTGTCGCCGACAAAGGCAATTTCCTCCCGCTTACAGCCGATTTTATTTGTAACATAATCAACAGTAAAGCCGTAGGGCTTACCCATAATCAGGTCGGGAGTGCGGCCCGTGGATGCCTCAAAAAGAGCTATCATAGAGCCTGTATCGGGCATAAAGCCGTTTGCAAGCGGACAGTTTTTATCGGGATGAGTTGCAATATACTCTGCTCCTGCCGCTAAAAAATTAGCCGCTTTGTTTATTTTTTCATAGTTAAGAGTTGTGTCAAAGCCGAGCACAACGATATCGGGGTTTTCGTCTGTCATAGGGATTCCCGCTTTTACAAAATCAGCAGTAAGTCTTTCATTGCCTAAAAGATAAACACTTTTTCCTGCTCGGTTTCTTTTTAGAAAATCTATTGTTACATGAGAAGAAATTATAACATTTCCCTCTTTTGCAGGGTAGCCTATACGGTGCAGCTTTTCAAGACATTCAGCCTCATCGTGCGAGGAATTGTTTGTAAAAAAGAAAAATCTTTTGCCCTTTTCTTCAACAGCCTTCGCAAAATCGAGAGCTCCCTCAATAAGTTCATCACCGAGATAAAATGTTCCGTCCATATCAACGATAAAGCATTTTATATCGGATAACATATCTGCCGAACTCATAACAAACCTCATTTCAATATACTTTAACATTTATGATAAGACAGAATTAAAAAAAATGCAATAGAATTTGATATTTTAGATACAAAAAATTTATTTTTCTTCTTGATTTATGGTTATACATATGATAATATATGCTAAACGCTGAGAACAAGAGAGTATGATATCCCGTTTTTTCAGAGAGAGCGTGCATGTGCTGGAACACGCTTAAAAGCAGATATCAGAAGTTCACTTGGGAGCGGTCCGCTGAAACAATCAGTAGGCGGTATCGGTTAATCACCGTTAAAGGATTTCAGAGAGTTTACCGATGAGTAATAATTGTTTTCGGTAAAAATTAGGGTGGTACCGCGGAAGTTCAGTCCTTCGTCCCTTTTTCGGACGGAGGACTTTTTGTATATTATTGAAAGGATGATAAATTTTATGAGAGAACAGCTTGAAACAATACGCAAAGCGGCTCTTGAAGAAATCAAAGCTGTGGATTCACTTTCTGCTCTTGATACACTCAGAGTAAAGTATCTCGGCAAAAAGGGTGAAGTTACTGCTATTCTGAAGCAGATGGGTAAGCTTACCCCCGAAGAAAGACCTGTTATGGGACAGCTTGCAAATGAAGTCAGAGCAACCATTGAAGAAGAAATCGCTTGCGTTGAAGCAACACTCAAGGCACAGGAAAAAGCAAAACAGCTTCTCAACGAAACCATTGATGTAACTATGCCCGGAAAAAAGAATGAAATAGGTCATAAACACCCTCTTTCAATCGTTCTTGACGAAGTAAAAGATATTTTTATAGGTATGGGCTTCCAAATTGCAACAGGTCCCGAGGTTGAATGGGATTACTACAACTTTGAAGCTCTTAACATTCCTGAAGGCCATCCTGCAAGAGATACTCAGGACACCTTCTACATCACAGAAAAAATGCTTCTCCGTACACAGACCTCTCCCGTACAGATAAGAGTTATGGAAAATCAGAAGCCCCCCATCAGAGTTATCGCCCCCGGCAGAGTTTACCGTTCAGACCCTGTTGATGCAACTCACTCCCCTGTTTTCCATCAGATTGAAGGTCTTGTTGTTGACAAGAACATCACTATGGCAGATCTCAAGGGCAACCTTCTTGCTCTTGCTAAAAAGCTTTACGGTGAAGACACAAAAATCCGTCTTCGTCCCCACCATTTCCCGTTCACAGAGCCCTCCTGTGAAATTGATGTATCCTGCTTCCGTTGCGGCGGCAAGGGCTGTCCTATGTGCAAGGGTGAGGGTTGGATTGAAATTCTCGGTGCAGGTATGGTACATCCCAAGGTTCTCGAAAGAGGCGGCATTGATCCCGAGGAATACAGCGGCTTTGCATTCGGAATGGGACTTGAAAGACTTGTTATGTTCCGTTTCTCCGTTGATGACCTTCGTTTGTTCTACGACAACGACAAAAGATTTCTTGAACAGTTTTAAGGAGGAGCGAAAAAATGAATTTATCAAGAAGATGGCTGCTTGATTATGTTGATATTAACGGCATTTCAGATAAAGAATTTGCAGATACCATGACTCTTTCGGGCTCAAAGGTTGAATGCTACGAAAAAGAAGCTGCTGAGCTTAACAATATCGTAGTAGGTAAAATTCTTTCCCTTGAAAGACACCCCGATTCAGACCATATGTGGATTTGTCAGGTCTGCGTTGGCAAGGATGAACCTGTACAGATTGTTACAGGCGCACAGAATCTTAAAGTCGGTGACTTTGTTCCCGCTGCATTGGACAACTCTGTTGTTGCAGGCGGCAAGAAAATCAAGGCAGGTAAATTAAGAGGTGTTCTCAGCTGCGGTATGCTTTGCTCACTTGAAGAGCTGGGACTCACTCTCCACGATTTCCCCTATGCTATAGAAGACGGTATCTTTGTTCTCGGCGAGGATTGTGACCTCACTCCCGGCATGGATATAAAGGAAGCTATCGGTCTTAACGATACGGTAACCGAATTTGAAATCACTCCCAACAGACCTGACTGTCTTTCAGTTACAGGTCTTGCAAGAGAAGCTGCCGTTACATTTGACAGAGAGCTTTCTCTCCCCTCAAACGAATACAAATCCTGCGGCGGCAATGTAACAGACCTGCTTCATTCCGTTACAATCGAAGCTCCCGACAAGTGCTACAGATATGCAGGTGCTGTTGTTAAGAATGTAAAAATCAAGACATCTCCCAGATGGCTCAGAGAGAGACTTCGTGCTTCGGGTGTTCGTCCCATAAACAACATTGTTGATATCACAAACTTTGTTATGCTCGAATACGGTCAGCCTATGCACGCCTTCGATTTAAGATATCTCGACGGCGGCAAGGTTATTGTAAGAAACGCAAAGGAAAACGAAACAATAACAACTCTTGACGGCTCTGAGCGTACACTCTCTCCCGATATGCTTGTTATTGCAGACGAAAACAAGCCCGTTGCTGTTGCCGGTGTTATGGGCGGCGAGTTCTCGGGAATTATGGATGATACAACAACTATTGTTTTCGAATCAGCCTGCTTCAACGGTCCCTCAGTAAGAATCACGGCTAAAAAGCTCGGTATGAGAACAGAAGCTTCCGCAAGATTTGAAAAAGGTCTCTCACCCGACGGCTGTATGGATTCTCTTACCCGTGCATTACAGCTTGTTGAAATGCTTGATGCCGGTGATATCGTTGACGGTGTTATTGATGTATACCCCAACCCCCAAAAGCAGACAGTGCTTGATTTCTGCCCCGATTGGATAAACAATTTCATCGGTATAAATGTTTCAGCCAAGGAGCAGATAAAAATATTTGAAAAGCTGGATTTCAAGGTTGAAGACGGTAAGGTTTATGTACCCTCCTTCAGAAGCGATGTTGAACACAAGGCTGACCTTTCTGAGGAAGTTGCCCGCTTCTACGGCTTTGACAAAATCGATACAAAGCCCCTTTCAGGTGTTGCAGAGGGCGGCTTCTCCGCAGCACAGAAATTCGAAAATCTTATCACTTCAACCGTTGTTTCTCTCGGCTTCTCTGAAATATACACATATTCATTTATGAGCCCCAAGGCATATGACAAAATCTGTCTTCCCGAAAACAGTGCTCTCAGAAACAGCATTGTTATCACCAATCCCCTCGGTGAGGATACAAGTGTTATGAGAACAACCGCTCTTCCCTCAATGCTTGAGGTTGTTTCAAGAAACTATAATAACCGTAACCTTTCAGCATCCTTCTTCGAGCTTGCAAAGGTTTTCTCCCCCAAGGACGAAAACACTCTTCCCGAAGAAAAGCGTTATCTTACCCTGGCTATGTACGGTGACGGCTGTGACTATTTTACACTCAAAGGAAAGCTTGAAGAAATATTTGCAATAGCAGGTATCAGCAATGTTGATGTTGAGGCTGTAACAGACAATCCCTCCTTCCACCCCGGAAGAACTGCCGTCATTTCTCTTGAGGGCAAGGAATTTGCTCTTCTCGGTGAAATCCATCCCGATGTTGCAGAAAACTATTCTCTCGGCACAAAGGTTTATGTTGCTCTTATTGATTTTGATGCTCTCTATAAAATCAAGAATACAGTAAGACTTTATAAGCAGCTTCCCAAATATCCCGCTCTTACCCGTGACCTTGCTTTCGTTTGTGACAGAGCAGTTCCCGTACTCAAGCTCGAAAAGCTCATTTCGGGTGCTATCGGCAAAAATCTTGAAAGCATTGAGCTGTTCGATGTATATCAGGGTGAGCAGATAGCTGCAGACAAAAAGAGCGTTGCTTTCAGCCTGAAGCTTCGTGCGGCAGACAGAACTCTTACCGATGAAGAAGCTGATTCCGCTGTCAAAAAATCCATCAAGGCTCTCGCTGCAATAGGTGCAGTATTAAGAAGCTGATTAAATTATCCTTGTTTTTATGGGGTTGTAAAAAAAGTGCAGACCGCATAAAACAAGTTTTATGCTATAAGACAACCTTTCCCTCGGCGTACCTTTGTACGCTGTCGGGGAAACCAAAAACAACACTTTTGTGTTGTTTTTGCTCGGTTTACTCATTCTGCGCATTTTTTCCTGCCCCCTAAAAGCCGTGGCTGTAAAAAAACTTTCGTTTTTTACAGCCACGGCTTTTTTTGAACAAAAATGTAAATATTTTAAAATAACACTTGTTTTTTTGCTTTGCATTGTATATAATAAATTAATAAATGTGGTAGTATAACTATTCGGAGGTGTTTATATGAGTGACAAAACACGGCAGTTCAACATAGGCAATCAGAATGAAGAGGAAATCAGAAAAGTTATATTGACAATATATAACTCTCTGGTAGAAAAGGGATATAACCCTATCAGTCAGATTGTCGGATATATTCTTTCTGAAGATCCCACTTATATTACAACTCATAACAATGCAAGAAGCCTTATCAGACGCATAGACCGTTTTGAGCTTCTGCAGATTCTGCTTAAAGAGTATATCAACAATTCTGAAAACTAAGAAGAGAAAAGAAAGGGCTTCAGACCAATGGCAAAGAAAGAATTTCTCACCTACAAGGGCTATCCCCTTGTTCGTTCAGACAAAACAATCTATTACGGCAACAGTTACGATCCGTTCATCATAATGATTCAGATTGCAACAACAAAAAAGGTCGGTGAAATGGAAATTGCTGATAAAGTTCTCGTTCAGCTTCTCAACACCGATCCCGATGTCAGACCGAGAGACAGAATAGTCAAGAAAAGTGAAAAAAAGGGACTTTATGCGGCAATGGATATTGCAACAATCTGGCTTGAAAGAGCTAATTCCCGCAAGGCACAGTAATCTGACACCAAAAAAATCAAAGATAACCTCAGATATGTTTCAAGCATATTCTGAGGTTATTTTTTTGCAAATTTTTATTAAATCAGGTTATAATATTAAATATAATTATAGACTTTTCAATGAAAATATAATATAATTTCATATTGGAGATGATTCTATGAGAAACATCGGTATAAATGTCCGCTCAAATATTGTCTACGGTGCCGGGGCTTTTATTGAATGTATTGCAGCCAAAGGCTTCAACAGCACATTCACCTTCGGCAACGACGAAAAGCTTATTGAACTGACAAGCAAAAAATGTCAGCAAACCCGACTTTTTTATGAAAGTCTGCACGCTCCCTTCAGCAACATAAATGATATATGGTTAGAGGGCTCAAACGGCAGTAAAATGCTTGATGATTTTCTTCTCAGCGTAAATCTTGCACACTCATATAACATTCCGATAGTTGTATGCCATTTAAGCTCCGGTGCGAAAACCGTTCCTGTAAGTGATGCGGGGCTTAGGCGTTTTGACACACTTATAAATGAAGCTGCAAAGAAAAATGTTACAATAGCATTTGAAAATCAGAGAAAGCTTGCAAATCTTGCAATGATGTTCGAGCTATACGGCAAAGACACCAATGTAGGATTTTGCTGGGATGTGGGGCACGAAAAATGCTTTGCAAATTCAATGGAATATATGCCGCTGTTCGGAGACAGACTTGTGTTTACACATATACACGATAACTTTGAAAAGCCGGATGAAGACGAGCATTTACTCCCCTTTGACGGCTCAATAAATTATTCGCGTACTGCCGAGCTTTTGAAAAAATATGACTATAAAGGCACATTGATGCTCGAAATTGATGAGCCGCACGAGGGCAGCCCGAAATATTCGGATTTATCGATGGAAAAGTTTACAGACAAAGCATACAAGGCGATCTGCCGCCTGAGAGATATGATTGACAATTAAATTAACAGAAAGGACAGTATATATGCTTATTGAATTAAGAAAAAAAGAAGATTGTGCATTTGATATGCTCGCATTAGGTGAAGTTATGCTCCGCCTTGATCCGGGTGATATGAGAGTACGCAACGCAAGAACTTTCCGTGCGTGGGAAGGCGGCGGAGAATATAATGTTGCAAGAGGACTTAAAAGATGCTTCGGGATGAAAACATCCGTTGTAACCGCTTTTGCCGATAATGATGTGGGCAGACTTGTTGAGGATTTCATTATGCAGGGCGGTGTTGACACCTCGCTCATAAAGTGGTTCCCCTTTGACGGTGTTGGCAGAACAGTAAGAAACGGGCTTAACTTTGTTGAAAGAGGCTTCGGTATCAGAGGTGCAAGCAGCGTTTCAGACAGAGGAAATACTGCAATTTCACAGTTGAAGCCGGGTGACATTGACTGGGAATACATTTTCGGCACACTCGGTGTAAGATGGCTTCACACAGGCGGTATTTTTGCCGCTCTCTCCGAAAGCACGGCTGAGGTTGTTATTGAAGCAGTTAAAACCGCTAAGAAGTACGGTACAATAGTTTCTTATGACCTTAACTACCGTCCCTCACTCTGGAAAGCTATCGGCGGCAAGGCTAAGGCTCAGGAAATAAACAAAAAAATAGCTCCCTATATTGATGTTATGATAGGTAACGAAGAAGATTTTACCGCTTGTCTCGGCTTTGAAATCGAAGGCAACGACGAAAATCTCAAGGAACTCAATCTTGACGGCTATGTAAAAATGCTCGGTGAGGTTGTTAAGGTATATCCTAACTTCAAGGTTATTGCAACAACTCTTCGTACCGTCCGCACAGCAACAGTAAATGACTGGAGTGCTATGGTATACGCAAACGGTGAGGTTTACAAGGGAATGGAGCTCAATGCCCTTGAAATTTATGACCGTGTAGGCGGCGGCGACTCCTTTGCCTCGGGACTTATTTACGGTCTTATGGCATATGATGATGCCAAGAAAGCAGTAAACTACGGTATTGCCCACGGTGCATTGGCTATGACTACCCCCGGCGACACATCAACTGCTGTTCTCAAAGAGGTTGAAAATATTATCGGCGGTGCAGGTGCAAGAGTAAACAGATAAAAAAACGGAGGAAAAGCTAATGAAAATGACTTTCAGATGGTACGGTCTTAATGACTGCATTTCCCTGCAGACAATTAAGCAGATACCCGGAATGACAGGCGTTGTAACTGCGGTTTACGATACACCCGTAGGAAGCGTCTGGAGCAGAGAAACAATAGCAACACTCAAAGCGGAATGTGATAAAAATTCACTTGAAATGGAAGTTATTGAAAGTGTTCCCGTTCACGAGGATATAAAGCTCGGAAGAGGAAACAGAGACGAATATATAGAAAATTATTGCGAAAACATCAGAAGACTCGCTGAGGTCGGCGTTAAATGTATATGCTACAACTTTATGCCTGTTTTTGACTGGCTGAGAACAAATCTGCACACAGTTGCAGCAGACGGCTCAAACAGCTTGTCTTATAACCACGAAGAAATACTCGCACTCGATCCTAAAAAATTATCTCTCCCCGGTTGGGACGAAAGCTATACATCCGACGAGCTTAATGCATTGCTCGAAAGCTATAAGGATATTTCAAGAGAGCAGCTTTTTGATAATCTTGTATACTTCCTCAACAAAATCATTCCCGTATGTGAAGAGGTCGGCATCAATATGGCTATTCATCCCGATGATCCGCCGTGGGATGTTTTCGGTCTTCCCAGAATCATATGCTCTGAAGCAGACTATGAAAAGCTTTTTGCCGCAGTTCCCAGCAACTGCAACGGTATAACCTTCTGCACAGGCTCTCTTGGTGCCGGCAGAAATAATGACCTCATAAAAATGGCTTATGAATATTCAAAGAGAGGCAAAATCCATTTTGCTCACATAAGAAATATTGCTTATTCGGGTGAATGTGATTTCAGAGAGGTTGCTCACCTTACCGAGGCGGGAAGCCTTGATATCTACGGTATCACAAAGGCTTTGTGTGACGGCGGATTCACAGGATATGTCCGTCCCGACCACGGCAGAAATATATGGGGCGAGGATGCAAAGCCCGGCTACGGTCTTTTTGACAGAGCCTTGGGTGCTTGTTATCTCAACGGTCTTTTTGAAGCTATAGAAAAAGGAGCAAATAAATAATGAAACTTCCCTTTAATGTTGATTTATCCGATAAAGTTATTGCCCTTACGGGTGCCGGCGGTGTGCTTATAAGTGAATTTGCCAAAGCGCTCGCACAGTGCGGTGCAAAGGTTGCACTTCTTGACATAAACTATGCTGCAGCAAAAGCAGTTGCTGATGAAATCGGCGAAAATGCTCTTGCAGTTGAAACAAATGCACTCGACAAGGCATCAATCACAGCGGCAAAGGCACTTATCAATGAAAAGTTCGGCAAGGTAAATTTCCTTGTAAACGGTGCAGGCGGAAACAATCCCAAGGCTACAACAGACAACGAATATATGACACCCGACACGGCAAGTGAAATCAAAACCTTCTTTGACCTTGATGAGGCTGGTCTTAAATTCGTTTTCGATATCAATATCACCTCCGCTTTTCTTGTTACTCAGGTATTTGCACAGGATATGCTTGAAACAGGCGGTAATATCATCAATATCTCCTCTATGAACGCTTATCATCCCCTCACAAAGATCCCCGCATATTCAGCAGCAAAGGCAGGTATTTCAAATTTCACGGAATGGCTTGCAGTTCATTTTGCTCCCGTTGGTATTCGCTGTAATGCCATCGCTCCCGGCTTCTTTGTGGGCAATCAGAACAGAGGTCTTCTGTTTGATAAAGACGGAAATCCCACTCCCAGAACACACAAAATTCTTGCTGCCACACCTATGAACCGTTTTGGTGAAGCTCATGAGCTTATCGGAACACTTCTTTTCCTTGCAGACGACAATGCAAGCGGATTTATCACCGGTGCTGTTATCCCCGTAGACGGCGGCTTTAATGCCTATAGCGGAGTTTAAGCGACCAACATTTAAGGGGGACGAAAAATATGAATGTCAATGAATTTATATCTCAATACAAGGTTGTTCCCGTTGTTGTTTTTAACTCAATGGACGAAGTTCGTCCGAAGCTCTCCGCAATGGTAAAAGGCGGTCTTCCGATTGCTGAAATTACCTACCGTACAGCGTGTGCAGGTGAAGCTATAAAGACAGCGGTTGAAGAATTCCCCGAAATGCTTGTAGGTGCAGGTACGGTTATCAACAAGGAGCAATGCGAAGAGGCACTTTCCTACGGTGCAAAATTCATCGTATCCCCCGGTTTTTCCGATGAGGTTGCAAAGGTTTGCGTTGAAAGAGGTGTTCCCTACCTCGGCGGCTGTGTAACCCCCACAGAGGTTATGAAGGCTCTTAGCTACGGGCTTAAAATAATCAAATTCTTCCCTTGCTCAAATTACGGCGGTCTTTCAACAATGAAGGCTCTTGCAGCTGCATTCCCCGCAGTTAAATTCTTACCCACAGGCGGTATTTCAGACGAAAACCTCGCTGAATATCTCTCCTGGGAAAAGATTTTTGCAGTTGGAGGCAGCTGGATGATGAAAGGCTCTCCCGAGGAAATTGCAGACAAGTGCAAAAAAGCAGTTGAAATTGCAAAAAGTGCAAAATAAAATATAATAATATCAAAAAAAATGTACATCAGGTAAAAAACTTACCGAATGTACATTTTTTAATTTTGCTTATTTGACAATATCTTCGTATGCTATCTTATTTCCAGTAAATTTATCTGCATCAAAATCTTTGCCTAAAATTTTAACATTTTTGACTAATTTCTTTGTGCGGACAAATTCTTTTTTACCCGGGCAGAAAGGATAAATACCGATATTTGAAAAAACATACCAAAGAGCCATTGAGCCGTTGTCTTCATCTCCGGGGAAGCCGTCATCCTCATATGAGAACACTTCATTGCACATTTTTTCTACCCAATATGAAGTTTTTTCCACTTCACCGAGTTCTGAATAGATATAAGGAATATGGAAGCTCGGCTGATTGGAGATAGCACACTGACCGAAATCAGCAGCAGCCATTTCCGTCATTTCGTGAATTTCACAGCCGTAGCCTGTTACCTCATAAACGGGAGGAGTGGCAAAAAGCTCGTCAATTTTTTCTATCAGCTTTTCCTTGCCGCCGTAAAGCTCAGAAAGACCTTCCATATCGTGAGGTACTGCAAAGCTGTTCTGCCATGCGCTGCCCTCCGTATAATCCCTGCCCCAGGATGTGGGAGAAAAATCGGGGCGGAATTCACCGTTCATATATTTAGCTCTCATAAAGCCCGTTTCGGCATCAAAAAGATTTTTATAGTTATCTGCTCTGCGGGAGAACTCTTTTACAATATCCTCTTTACCGAGAATTTTTGCAATCTGAGCTATACACCAGTCTCCGTAAGCGGCATCAAGAGTGAGGTTTACACTCTCCTTATGCACCTCAATCGGCACATATCCGTACTTACAGTAGCTTTCCGCACCGCTTCTGCCGTAATCGTCATTTGCGGAATTGGTTGCTGCGTGCTTTATCATACCCTCCAAAGCCTGCTCTGTTGTTTCCTTATCCGTAATCCCCTTGACTGCGGCATCACACAGAACTGCATCGAGCAGGGTGCTTGGCATACAGCCTCTCTCCCCTATTGAGGGCCAACGGGGCAGCCAGCCGCATTCGAGATAATCATTTACAAATGCACGACACATTTCCTTGTATTCATCTTTTGCAACAAGAGAATAGAAGGGATAACAGGTCCTGTAGGTATCCCAGAAGCCATTGTCTGTATAACGGACACCCTTGCGGATTTTTCCGTCATAGGGAGAATAATGTATGGCTTCTCCGTTTTCGTTTATTTCATAGCATTTATGAGGATAAAGAAAGGCTCTGTACATACAGGAATAAAAGGTTTTCAACTGTTTTTCACAGTCTGTTTCAATTTCTATACGGGAGAGATATTCTTCCCAGATATCCCGGGCTTCTTTTTTTATTGTTTCAAAATTCTTGCCGTCTGTATCCTGCAAAAGATTGAGCTTTGCCTGTTCAAGGCTTATATATGAGGTAGCAACAAAGGCATCCACCTTATCCCCGAGAACCTTAAGATGTATACCTGCCATTTCACCAGAAATATTATTTGCAATGCTATGGACATCATCTCCACCGACAATATTTTCATCAGCCGAAACCTGTCCGTCTTTGAAGCTTACAACAAAATACATTTTGAAGTTGACGGCATCATCGTCACAGCAGTTTGTAACATAGCCGTAAAGGGTGTTTTCATGGGGCTTATATTCATACCGTGCATCATCTCTGAAAGGAAGCACGGAAAACCAGTTATCCTTTTCATCGCTGAAGGTAACTCTTATTGCACCGCCTCTTTGGGTAGGCGTAAGCTCAAAATCTGCTCTGCTTTTAAGAAAACGAAGCTTCATATATGAGGGGGTAAGTACTGCTTCCTGAGGTCTGTAGCCCGACCATCTCGCACCCGCCGAAAAACGGGGATTGAACTTCTGCGGCATAAAAACAAGCGTACCGTAATCCGCAATCCAAGGACTGGGCTGATGCGTTATTCTGACACCCTCAAGGCTTCTTGCCTGAGGATGGAAAAACCAGCTCGACTCGCTTGATGTCTGAGGTGCAAATGCTGTCATAGCAAAGGGACGCTGAATCAGAGGAAGAGTGTTTCCGTTTGAAAAACGGTGTACCGAAGCACTGCCCTGTTTGATATTTACATATTGTGCATAATTCATATTATTACCTCTTTTGAAAAAAAGTCCGGTTTGCGCCGGACTTTTTGTTTTAGTTATCACTGTTAATAACAATATTAAAGCCGTGTTCCTCAAGGAAGGGCTTGATACGCTGTGCGTGATTAAGAAGTGTGCTTATTGACATATCGTGGTTAAGAGCATCGATAAGAAGAGAAATGTACTTTGAAAGGTCAACCTCACAATACCATTCTCTTGTTTTGAGCTCAGGCATACGGTAAATAAGGTTTGTTGTGAATACCTTGCTTATGTAGCCCTCTTCATATGCTTTATCAAAATCCTCAAGACCGTTGCAGAAAAGACCGAATGCGCTGCATACATAGATATTACGGGCATTCATTGATTTCAGACGCTTTGCAACATCGAGCATTGATTCACCCGAAGAAATCATATCGTCAATAACAATAACATCCTTGTTTTCAACATTTGAACCGAGGAACTCGTGTGCGATAATGGGATTTCTGCCCTTAACAACCCGTGAATAGTCACGGCGCTTATAGAACATACCGAGATCAAGGCCGAGAATGGAGGAATAATAAACACCTCTGTTCACACCGCCCTCGTCGGGTGAAATTATCATAAGATTTTCTTTATCTATCTTAAGCTCGGGAATGTTAAGCACCATTGCTTTGATCATCTGATATGTTGTGTATACATTTTCAAAGCCTTTGAGAGGAATTGCATTCATAACTCTGGGATCGTGAGCATCAAAGGTGATAATATTGTCAACCCCCATAAACTCACAAAGCTCCTGTAAAGCCAGAGCACAGTCAAGAGATTCTCTTGCACCTCTCTTATGCTGTCTGCCTTCATAAAGCATAGGCATAATAACTGTTATTCTGCGGGCTTTACCTGCCATGGCGGCAATTGCTCTCTTGAGGTTAGCATAATGCTCATCAGGACTGTAAGGAACCGTGCGACCGTAAATTTCGTGGGTAATACCGTAATTAAAGCAGTCACAAAGAATAAACACATCGTATCCTCTTACGGATTCTTTAAGCATACACTTTGCTTCGCCTGTGCCGAATCTCGGGAAGGTTGCATTGAGAAGATATGAATCTCTTTCATATCCTGCAAAAGCAATAGTGGATTTGTGTTCACTTTCCCTTTTATCTCTCCATTTTACAAGATACGAATCAATCTTGCGACCAAGCTCTTCACATCCGGGAAGGGCAAGTATTCCGAGAGTTCCGTAGGGGACGGTTGAGAAGTCATCAGTATAAATCGGCATAACTTTTCTCCTTGCAGCATTTAGAATTTGCAGTGGTTTCACAGATAATCGTACTGTGAAACCACATAAGTATATTTTACACTTTTTTCAGTCTTTTTCAAGTGCTAAATCGACATATTTCAGGAATTTTTCAAGACCTGAACGCTGATAACAGCTTTTTCTCCGTTAATATCCCATTCCTTGGAAATTTCAAAGCTTTCCTCGGTGCTTACCTTATCTGCAAGAACATCTCCCGCAATTTCGTCAGCATAGTCACCTACTACCTTTACAAGCTTTTCGCTGCCGCTGATACCAACCATAATATGGTCTGTTACATTAAAGTCGGAATCCTTTCTCATAGTCTGGATTTTGGATATAAGCTCTCTCACAAAGCCTTCTGCTATAAGCTCATCAGTAAGAGTTGTGTCAAGAGCAACGGTAACACCGTTATCAGAAAGTGAATATGAATTCTTTATCTGCTCTGCGGAAATAAGAAGATCGTCTGCACAAAGCTTAATTTCACCTATTGAAATATTCAGGGTGATATATCCGTTTGTGTCAAGCTCCTTCTTTGCTGCGATACCGTCAAGCTCGGAAAGAAGTGTGCGAATTTCGCCCAACTGCTTACCGTACTTAGGTCCGAGTGTTTTAAGCTGGGGCTTGAAGGTATATGAAACAAGACCGTCAACATTATCTGCAAAAACAACATTCTTTATGTTAAGCTCTTCACGGATAATTTCTGCATACATTTCACCGAGCTTCTTTTCGGCAACAACGGTAATTTCACCGAGAGGCTGACGGTTTTTGATGTTTGCACCGTTTCTTGCAGCTCTGCCGAGAACAACTATTTTAAGAACCTCGTCCATTGAGCTTTCAAGCTCTGCATTTATCCATTCTTCCTTTACCTCGGGGAAATCACAGAGATGTACGCTTTCGGGGGCATCCTTATCAAGAGAACAGACAAGGTTTCTGTATATATCCTCTGCCATAAAGGGAATCATGGGAGCTGAAATCTTTGCGAGGGTTACAAGTGCTGTATAAAGAGTCATATAAGCGTTGATCTTATCCTGCTCCAAGCCCTGTACCCAATAACGCTCTCTGCCGCGGCGGACATACCAGTTGGAAAGCTCATCAACAAAGTTATCGAGTGTTTTGGCTGCCTCGGGAATTCTGTAATTATCAAGGTGGTCATCAACAGTCTTTACGGTTGAATTGAGCTTTGAAAGAAGCCATTTATCCATTACGGAGAGCTTATCGTATTCGAGTGCATACTTTGTTGCATCAAATTTGTCTATATTAGCATAAAGCACAAAGAATGCGTATGTGTTCCACAGCGTACCCATAAACTTACGCTGGCCCTCCTGTACTGCCTTACCGTAGAATCTGTTGGGAAGCCAGGGAGCAGAATTTGTATAGAAATACCAGCGGATAGCATCTGCACCGTAGGTCTCGAGTGCTTCAAAAGGATCAACTGCATTACCCTTTGATTTTGACATCTTCTGTCCGTTTTCATCCTGAACATGACCTAAAACTATAACATTCTTATAGGGTGCTTTATTGAATATAAGAGTAGAAATTGCAAGAAGTGAATAGAACCAGCCTCTTGTCTGGTCAACAGCCTCGGAAATGAAATCTGCGGGGAACTGACTTTCAAAGAGCTCTTTATTTTCAAAGGGATAATGATGCTGTGCAAAGGGCATTGAGCCTGAGTCAAACCAACAGTCGATAACTTCAGGCACACGCTTCATCTGCTGTCCGCAATGAGGACACTTGATTGTAACAGCGTCAATATAGGGACGGTGAAGCTCTATTTCATCGGGACAGTTATCGGACATTTCCTTAAGCTCAGCAATAGAGCCGATGCAATGTCTGTGACCGCATTCACATTCCCAGATATTAAGAGGAGTACCCCAGTAACGGTTACGGGAAAGTCCCCAGTCCTGAACATTCTCAATGAAATTACCGAATCTGCCCTTACCTATGCTTTCGGGCATCCAGTTGATTGTGTTGTTGTTTCTTACAAGGTCATCCTTAACGGCTGTCATTTTGATGAACCAGGATTCTCTTGCATAATAGATAAGAGGAGTATCACATCTCCAGCAATGGGGATAATCGTGCTCAAACTTAGGTGCATCAAAGAGAAGACCGTTCTTTTCAAGGTCAACAAGGATAGGTCTGTCTGCATCCTTTACGAAAAGACCTGCATAAGGAGTTTCCTGTGTCATTTCACCCTTTGAATCTACAAACTGCACAAAGGGAAGAGAGTATTTTCTGCCTACATTTGCATCGTCTTCACCGAATGCGGGAGCAATATGAACTATACCTGTACCGTCAGAAAGAGTTACATAATTATCGCAGGTTACATAATGGCCTTTAATCTTCTGCTTTTCAACGGCCTTACCCGTGCACTCAAACAAAGGCTCATATTCTTTTCTTTCAAGTGCTGTACCGGGGAAGGTTTCAAGAATTTCATATGGCTTCTCACCGTCTTTTGCCAAAGGCGAGAGAACCTTATCAAGCAAAGCTGTTGCCATATAATATGTGTAGCCGTCACAAGCCTTAACCTTGCAGTATTCATTTTCGGGATTTACACAAAGAGCAACATTTGAAGGAAGAGTCCAGGGAGTTGTTGTCCAAGCGAGGAAATATGCATCCTCTCCTATAACCTTGAAGCGGACAACTGCAGAACGCTCCTTGACACACTTATAGCCCTGTGCTACCTCGTGAGAGGACAAGGGAGTACCGCAGCGGGGGCAATAAGGAACTATCTTGAAGCCCTTATAAAGCAAATCCTTTTCCCAGATTGTTTTGAGCGCCCACCACTCAGATTCAATAAAGTTATTATCATATGTAACATAAGGATCGTCCATATCTGCCCAGAAGCCGACTGTGTTGGAGAAATCCTCCCACATTCCCTTATACTTCCATACGCTTTCCTTACATTTATCAATAAAGGGAGCAAGTCCGTATTTTTCAATCTGCTCCTTGCCGTCAAGGCCTAAAAGCTTTTCAACCTCGATTTCAACGGGAAGTCCGTGTGTATCCCAGCCGGCTTTTCTGGGAACCATACAGCCCTTCATTGTGCGGTAACGGGGAATCATATCCTTGATTACTCGTGTAAGCACATGTCCGATATGGGGCTTTCCGTTTGCTGTGGGAGGGCCGTCATAGAAAACATAGGACGGACCGTCCTCACGGGACTTCATGCTCTTTTCGAAAATAAGGTTATCACGCCAATACTGCTCAACCTTCTTTTCTCTCTCAACGAAATTAAGATTTGTTGATACTTTCTCGTACATCAACATTACCTCCTAAAAAATAGAAAAAGACCACCGCCGCATTAATAGGACGAAGGTCTGTATTTTACAATCGTTATACCACCTATAAACATACGAAAATATGCCGTTCATATAACGGTGAACCCCCGTCTGCCCCTACTCTGTTTCAGGTCAGCAACTCCAAAGTGATCTTCAATATCCGCTACTCGTACGAAGCTCTCACCTTTTCTTCGCTCTCTTTGACTTTGTTCGGATACCTACTGTCTTTTTCACAGTCTTTATCACATAACATATTAAAATAAAAACATAAATTTGTCAAGAGATTTACCCATTTTTAAGACAAATCTTTTGCACTCACAAAAGAAACAAACATAATATAAAGCGAGGAGGTAACTAAAAATGTCAACAGCAAAAAATATATCAGTTATCGGCGGTGATACTCGTCAGATTTATACCGCCTTATATTTATCCGAAAAAAAATACAATGTGAGTGTTTTCGGCTTTGAACATTCAACAAAAGTAAAGGAACTGAAGCAAAGCAGCTCTCTTCAGGAGGCTATGAAAAATGAAATAATAATTCTCCCTCTGCCTGTCACAAAAAACAAAAAAGTGTTGAATACTGCCTTTGCAAAAAACAATATTTTACTCGAAGACATTATAAAGCTCACTACCGAAAGCCATAAAATATTCCTCGGAATGGCACAAAAAAATATTTTACGGGAATTTCAGGGCAAGGGAGCTGTTTGTGAGGACTATTTTGAAAAAGAAGAATTTACACTGAAAAATGCCCTTTTAACCTCGGAAGGAATTCTATCTGTGCTTCTCGAAAAAATCCCGTCAACAATTTTCGGAATGAATATTGCAATAACGGGCTACGGAAGAATTGCAGAATACACCGCACAGAAATTAAAGCAATTAGGGGCAGAGGTCAGTATTTTTGCAAGAAATCCCGTTGCACTCACAAAGGCGGAAAACTCAGGACTTAAAGCTCACCGCTTAAGCGACCTCATTTATTATGCAAACACATTTGATTGTATAATAAATACTGTTCCTGCGTTAATAATAAGTGACGACATAATAAAGCATACAAAAACCGATGTTTTCCTTGTTGAAACAGCAAGTGCACCCTACGGCATTGATTTTATTGCGGCGGAAAATTCAGGCAGAGCACTTCACAAGGCTTTTTCTCTTCCCGGCAAAACTGCCCCGAAAACAGCAGGAATTATTATTGCTCAGACTATTGAACAGCTGTTGAAGGAGGTGTAAAAATGGATAAATTAAACATCGGATTTGCCCTGTGCGGTTCCTTCTGTACATTCAAAAAAGCGATTGAACAACTGGAAGCTTTAGCAAAAGACGGACATAATATAATTCCGATAATGAGCTACAATGCATATTCGACAGATACCCGCTTCGGGAAAGCTCAGGAGCATAAGGACAGAATTGAAGCTATTTGTGCAAACAGAATAATATCATCAATAGCAGATGCCGAGCCTATAGGCCCGAGGAAGCTGTTGGATATCCTTATTATTGAGCCGTGTACGGGAAACACCCTTGCAAAGCTTGCAAATTCCATTGCAGATACTCCCGTAACTCTTGCGGCAAAATCGCATCTGAGAAATTCGCGTCCCGTGCTTATTGCCGTGTCAACAAACGATGCCTTGGCGGGTGCTTCAAAAAACATAGGACAGCTTCTGAACTACAAGAATTACTACTTTATTCCCTACCGTCAGGACGATTCTTCAGGGAAGCCTACTTCCCTTGTTGCGGACTTTTCAAAAACAAAGGAGGCTATGTACAAAGCCCTTGAAGGACAGCAGCTTCAACCGTTGATATGTGACCGATAAAGCAAAAAAAACACTTCTGAGCTTTTTGAAAAAAGAACTCAGAAGTGTTTATAATTATATTCTTTTAAGCAGCTGTGCCGCAACGGGAGCTTCCTTTTCAAAATCAAAGCAGGCGGCTTCTATTGAGCAACGCTCACAGCCTGAATATTCCAATGCTTCAATAAAAGACTTATAGTCAAACTCGTTCTCACCCAGAGGATAAATGCGGTTTGCATTTTCGCGTTTTACGGGATTGGAGATGTGTGCATGCCATAAGTAGCCTTTGAGGTCCTTTATATCCTCGGTTGTGTCCCCTTCCTCAACCATATGAAACAAATCGGCAAGTCCGCCGACATTTTCTCTCTCCGAGCAAGCGGCTAACATCACACCCTCTTTTACTGTATTTATAATATTACATTCTTTTCTTCTCAGCGGCTCCATTACTATGCGGATACCGTATTTTGCCGCGATGGGACCTGCAATGTCTCTCAGAAACTCAGCAAGCTGTAAAAATCCGTCCCTATAGTCCCATCCGTCGGGCAGACTGCGTGCACCGCCTGAGCCGAAAACAACAGTTTTCAGTCCTATCTGATGTCCTCTTTGCATACCTTTTTCTATGTAGGCACAAAGAGCATCGGAATCCACATTTTCACCGCAGACCTTGAGCTCTCCCGGTAAAAAACCGTTTGCCGCCTCAACCCTGATATTTTTTTCATCAAGCACTTTTTTATAAAGCTCAAATTCCTCATCCGAGCACCTTGCCAATGTGCCGAAGCCGCATTCAATATAATCAAAACCGCTGTTAGCCGCAATTCTGACTTTATCGCAATTATCAAGTCCGATACAAACACCGTAACGCATAAACTTTCCTCCGTAAAAAGCTTTTTGTATATTTTAACAAAAGCATAAAATCAACGCAATAGCAATCATAAAAATTTATCAAAAAAAACATTGACTTTGTTCATCTGTTATAATAATATATACGGACAACACAAAAGGATGTGGATATATTTTGAATTTAGCATCAACTTTTCTTCTCGGGCTGGGACTTTCAATGGATGCCTTTGCCGTTGCAGTCTGCAAGGGACTTGCAGTTAAAAAGGCTAAAATATCACAGATGCTTATAGCCGGTGCGTGGTTCGGCGGTTTTCAGGCATTAATGCCGCTGATAGGTTATTTCCTCGGCTCAGCATTTAATTCATACATAGAAAAATTTGATCATTGGGTTGCATTTGTTCTGCTTGCATTAATCGGTGCAAATATGCTCAGAGAGGCCTTTTCCAAGGAAGAAGAAAAACCCGCTGACGCGTCCTTCGGAGTCAAAACAATGCTCATTATGGCAATAGCAACAAGCATTGATGCTCTCGCAGGAGGCATAGCACTTGCAATGGATGCAAACACAAACATATGGGGTGCTGTTGCTTGTATAGGTGTGATCACTTTCCTTCTTTCCGCGGCAGGAATAAAAATCGGAAATATCTTCGGTGCAAAATACAAATCAAAGGCAGAAATTGCCGGCGGCGTTATACTTATTCTTTTAGGTCTGAAAATTCTTCTTGAACACCTCGGAGTTTTGTAATATTATCTGCTATCTGACGAAATACGGGAGCACAGTCCTTTGAGCCTGTGCTTCCGTTTTCATTAAATACCACAACAACATACTGCGGATTTTCATAAGGAAAAAATCCCGCAAACCATGTGCATAAGCGTTCTTCACCGTTATTGCTGAAGTCTCCTGTCTGTGCGGTTCCCGTTTTTCCCGCTGCCGTCGTGTAAGATGGATTGCCGTCTTGGCTTATCCCGTCAAGCATATTCTTATACAGGCACTCATTTATAATTGTACATACATCGTCCGATACTGCCTGATATTGCACCTCTGATTTATAATAAGCATATTTCTCCCCCGCATCATTTACCAATTCCTTGAGAATATAAGGCTCGGTATACACTCCGTGATTTGCAAAAACACAATAAGCCGCGGCAAGCTGCAAGGGGGTTACAAGCAGCTCTCCTTGTCCGAAGCACATATTTGCAAGCTGTGCATCACTTATAATTTCATCCGATAAGGGAAGATTGCCCGCAACGGAAACAAGCTCGCTTGTAAGCGCTATGCTTGTGCCGAAACCGAATTTTTTACATATATCGCATATTTTTTCCTTGCCTGTACGAAGCCCTAATTCTATAAAATAGGTATTACAGGAATTACATACAGCATCTGAAAGATTCTCTTGCGAATGTGCAGTTTTATTGTAGCAACTGAAAATCTGTCCGTTTATATTCATAGTACCTGCACACGAAAAATCGCTTTTCGTCATAATACCGTTTTCCAATGCTGCAGCCGCTACAATCGGCTTGAAAACAGAACCGGCAGGATAAGCGGAAAATGCTCTGTTCAGGAAAGGTCTGTTGCTGTCATTCAGCGCATCCGAAAGATTGTTTATATCATATTCAGGCAGGCTTACAAGTGCAAGTATCTGCGAAGAAGCAACATCAAGCACTATTGCACAGCCCGTTTCAATACCGCCGTCAGCGAGTGCCTCTTCGGCAATCTGCTGTATTTCGCTGTCTGCAGTAAGCACAATACCGCCCGGAGAATCATAGTTTTCATTGATGATTTTCACACCGTCACCGGCAACAGCCTGCTGTCTTGCATCAACGGTATATGATATTTTTAATTTTCCCGAGTGGGAATCAAGAATTTTATTGAAGGATTTTTCAATACCGCAAACACCGTTTCCCTCATAATCAAGATAGCCTATGATGTGCGGTAACATAACATTATCTGAATATCTTTGTATTATTTCAATATTCTGAGACCATTTTGTTTCTCTGACAGGTGTTTCTGTCTGCGTTACAATAAAAAAGCCGTCTGATATACCGTCTGTTGAATTTTCATTCAGAAGCTCACGCACAATATCCGCAGTTTCGGCACCCGACACAACAACCGCGAAATTCAGCTTACTGTTATTTACAAGCGGAACATAATTTCTGTCGTATATATATCCTCTGCTTTCTCCTATTTCAATTGTTTTTTCTCCCACCGTATCCGCAACCGAACGCAGAGAGCTGTTCTGCAGATATGCTATTCTGCCGAGCAAGGCGGCAAACAGAATACAAACCGAACAGAATAAGGCTACTGTCCGCTTCATATATTTATGTTTTTTCATTGTTATCACCGCTTACATTATTGACAAAATGAAAAAATTAATATATTGTAACTTGAATTATTTTTAACACATATGTATAATTTATTTAACAACTCTTTTAAGGAAGTTTTTTTATGCCTATCAAAGATATGCCGGCATTTCTTTCTACACATAAAAATGCGCGAAATGCTGTGCTTTACTCATCAACAACCTGTGTGTTTCTGTTCATACAGCTGTTGTTTATGACAAAAAGTCCGTTGAATATTCTTTTTGATATAATTATTCCGTTTTCGGGTGCTGTTGTTTTTGCCTGTTATGCAATAACCATGGCATTAGATCGCCCGATAATTCTTGTGTGTCCTCCGACCGTTTATTTTACCTCGCTTTTAATAAATCAGCTTATCCGTGTAGAGGTCGGAGTTGAAGACACCTATCCTTTTATTATTCTGCTGGAGCTTATCCCTTATGCAATGTTCAGCATATCTGCCGCAACAGGTAAATTAAAAAAAATAAGCGATATTATCCTGAGAGTATTCTGCATCGCGCTGACACTCACAAGTGTAGTTTTAGCTTTGCTGTCATCCATTTTCAGTATAAGTATTTTTTCAACCGACTACATATCAAACACAGCAGGTATGATTTGCGGCTTTATAGCAGTTTTCTTTATTTATATGACAATGATTGAGTTGCTCAAATTCGCAGGAGACGAAAAAAAGCCCCGACAGACATAAAAAATCCCGATTGCATCAATTACCGAAATGCAATCGGGATTTGTTTTTTTATTTAATATATAGGAAATTGCTCGCGAAGTGAGCAATTTAGCTTATATCAAGAAACACCTTTCCCCCAAGAGTGGGGGCAGGGGGTTGATAAAGCGTAAGATTTTTTCTTATTTCTTGTTTTTTCTTGCCTCTTCATAATGCTTTATGCCGCCGTTTTTGTCATAAAGCTCTGCAATTTCAAGACAGATTTCCAAAGATAATTCAATACATTCGGGAGAAATATTATCAGCCGTATCCTGACGGGTGTGGTAATATCTCTTGGGATCGTGGTTTACTCCGCAGAAGCCTGCTGCAGTAAGACCTTCCTGTGCCCATGCATCGGAATCTATAGCACCGGGATAAAGCTGTGCTCTGGGCATATCAATACCGCAATTTATTCCTGCCTCGTGAATAAGATCACCAACAGCCTTACTGCTATGTACAGTACCCGTACAGCCGATATTGTATATCTGAAGCTGTTCAATTTCTCGCATTGTGTCCATTGCAATCAGCACGGATTCAACATCCTGCAATTCCTTTTTGTGCTTTCTTGCAAAGGCTCTCGCACCTCTTATACCAGCTTCCTCCGCACCTGAAATAAAGCAACCGACTTCGGTATTTTCGAAGCGGATATCATTATCGGACATTGCTTTAAGAACTGCAGCAGCAATATAACAGGCTGAGAGGTTATCATTTGCACCGTCAACATAAATACGCCAGTTTATGAAAAAGATAAAACCGGCAACAAAGGGAAGGAAAACAAACATAACAATACCGAGAACCTTCCAGACTCCAACCAGCTCAACGGGCTGCATTCCTACGCTTATTGTTTTTATAAGATATGCAACATTTGTGAAAAAGACAACAAACATTCCTATAATTCCGCCTGCCATAACGGGGGCAAGTGCTTTTAATTCACCGATATAAGAATATGTCCATTCTGCTGAAACATCGGCATGACCGCCGAAGATTATGCGTCTTTTTACCTCGCCTTTGGGCTTTCTTGCGGCATAAACATTTCTTGAAACCTTTTTAGGGAAAAGAAAATCAACAAATTCACCGTAAAACATAAACTCAAAAATAAACATAAGAACCGCGAACAAGGTAAAAATAACAGCAGGAATAACCAACCAGCTTCCGACAACGGGAGCTAACCAGTAAGCGGCAACAGACAGAATTACAAGAATGGCAGCAAAGGGAATAAAGCCCATAAATGCCTTGGGATGAAGCTCAAAATCTTCCATTATAACTTCATCCGAATACTTTCCCAATTCTTTCTTAAAAAATTCCTGTGCATCTCTTTCGGACTGTGAGCCGGGTGCTCGGTTTTTATAGTGCTCGCACACATATTTGATGCCGTCAATCATATACTCCAGATTATCTTTTGCATTTTTCTTTAAATTCACAAAAACTCCCCCTTAAATCTGAAAAACCGTGTTTTACACAAAAAACACAAAGTTTTAACAACTATTATACATTTTTTTAACGCTTTGTCAATTATTTTTTATATATTTTCACCATCAGTATTTATTTCACTCCGAAAAAACACAAAGCACGAAGCCGTCAAAGACAGTCTGATACTTTTCATAAGCTTCAAAATCTATAACAGCGGCTTTTTTTGATATTCCCTCTCCCGTACATTTCAGATATGCCTCCTTGAAGGTCCAGACCTCAAAAAAGCGTTCGAGTGCATTCTCAGGTACATCTTCGCATACGCTTTTTTCTTCACCGAGAATATATTTTTTGTCTTTTTCGGAACAAAAATAATCAAGCATATTTGATTTAACGGATTTTATCTTTTCAATATCAATACCAACAGGCTTATCCGCAACAACCGCCGCAACATATTTATCGGAATGGCTCAGATTAAAATATATACTTTCATTCACATAAGGCTTGCCGTTCTCATCGGTATAAATTTCAATTTCATCCGTGTTTTTATCAAGGCTTTCGCAAAGCATTTTTCTTACTAAAAAATCTGCGGCTATGCATCTTTTTTTATCGTCGGCAAAGCGGTAGCCTTTACATTTCTTTTGTCTTTCACAGGACATATCAAAAAAAGCGTTTGTATAGTCCTCATCCGACAAATCTGAAATATTAAGCCTGTATATCCGCATTGAAGCATCAGAGAAAACACAATCCATCATCGTACTCCCGTCTTTTTTCTTATTGTAAAGTATTATACCTTAAACAAAAATATAATTCAATCAAAAAAACAGAACCCACTGTCAAAGCGGGTTCTGAAAAGTGTTTATACGGAAAATCAATCCATATATTCCTCGATTATTTTGATAGCATCTGCAACTGTTTCCAGTCCCATAGCTTCTCTGTCGGGGATTTCAACATCAAACTCTTCCTCAATCTCAACAG
Source organism: Clostridia bacterium (assembly GCA_017517135.1). Lineage (GTDB taxonomy): Bacteria > Bacillota > Clostridia > Oscillospirales > Acutalibacteraceae > RUG806. Next base: position 31,452 of record JAFXAK010000010.1, on the reverse strand, counting down.
CAAGGTTTACAAGCTCAAGAGAATTGAGCCCGAGATCTGTTCTGATGTTTGTTTCAAGCGTGATATCTTCGGGCTTCATATCTACGAATTCACAGATTATGTTTCTGATTTTATCAAGCATTTACTTTTCCTCCCAATTTTAAGCATTTTCTAAATTTTTATAATATCTCTCAACAACCTTGCTTCTTATGACCTTTCTTGTTGAGTTTATTTCAAACTCAGTTGTTGACAGCATTATATCCTGTGTTCTCTTATAAGCAGGAAGCATTTTATTTACTCTTTCAACATCCTTGTTGAGCATTTCTGAAATCTCGGCTTCAGTTTTGTTCTCAACATTTTCGGGATTTACATAAAATGCCGAAGCTATTAACTTCTGAGGTCTGCCGTTGACCTGCTTTTCTGCTTCAAAAACAACAACCTCAGTAATATAGTCAATATTCTCCATAAAGAATGCTTCTATATCCTCGGGGAATATGTTTTTACCGTTATCAAGAATGATAAGATTTTTCTTTCTTCCCACAATATAAAGCAAGCCTTCTTCGTCAACTCTGCCGTAGTCGCCTGTCTTGAACCAGCCGTCCTCAAAGGATGCTGCTGTTGCGGCTTCGTCCTTATAGTAGCCTCTGGTAACATTGTCACCCTTGAGCCAGATTTCACCGACACCGTCTGCATCGGGAGAATCAATCTTGAACTGTGCCTTCGGGAAAGCCTTACCTGCACAGTCAGGCTTATTTCTCAGGTCCATATTAAGTGTAACAACGGGTGAGGATTCAGTAAGACCGTAGCCGTTATAGATATTGAAGCCCATATCGCAAAGACACTTGACATACTCAGTTCTTGAGGGAGCGCCGCCGCAGGACAAGGTGGGGAATTTTCCGCCGAACTTGTCGCTTATGGTCTTGAATAAGATGTGACGGATATCTATACCGTGATCCATAAGGAAGTTACTGAATTTAAGAAGCTTTCTGAGAATAGGTGCCTTACCGCTCTTTTCTGCTGTATTCCATATTGTTGTGTACATTGTGTCAATTACAAGAGGAACTATAGCAAATGCATCGGGCTTGAAAAGCTGAACATTAGCCATAAAGTTTTTAAGGGAATCATTGACATAAATAACACAGTTCATATAAAGAGCCGTAAGGATATTACAGGTAAACTCGTAAACATGGTTCATAGGAAGCAGCGAAATTGAGCTGTACTGATCGGGATCAATAGTTTCGAGTACACCGTCTACGGTAACGGAGAAATTATAGTGAGAAAGCATTACACCTTTGTTTGCACCCGTTGTACCGGATGTAAAAACAATAGCTGCAAGATCATCCTTGTCTACAGTTGCGTCAAGATAAGCTCTGTCACCGTTCTTTATGAGCTGCTTGCCTTTTTCTATAAGCTTTTCTATTGTTGTGATGTTTTCATCGTCATATTCCTTATTAAGACAAACACCTAACTTGCATCTTTCGTCGGCAGCCATATGCTTCTGCACGGTTTTATAATATGTTCTGCTGAAAAATACTGCTTGGGCATCTGCTTTTGTGAATAAAGCACTGATTTCTTCATCGGTAAGCTCCTTGTCAACGGGAACGCTTATACCTACACCGCAGGCAACCGCAAAGAAAGTAACAACCCAATAATAGGAGTTCTCGCTGCAGATTGCAATATGCTTTCCCTTATAGCCCATTGAAAGCAGCGCTGTTCCCAGAGCATATACATCTTCTCTGAAATCCTTTACGGAATGCTCAATAATCTTATCCTTGTGCTTTTCAACCATGCAAAGACGCTCACCGTAATTTTCCATTCTTTCAAGAATCATTCTGAGCGTCTGCAGATCACCTAACATATGAATATCGTGACGCAAGTTATCTATATACAGCTTTTCTTTTTTGTCCATTATAAATACCTCTGTAAAATATTTTATCTGTCAACCATATCAAGCAATTCTCCGACGGTGATATCGGGATTTTCAATACCCTTGAGAATTACCTTAACCGCATTAGTGTGCAAAGCCTCAATATCTTCGGCACTCACAAGCTTTGTTCTGTACATATAATTACAGGTCAATGCAAGATCTTCGGGATCGGGATGACATATTGCATACAAGGGAGTGAAATATCTGCCGAGATTATAGAACTTATAATCAAATTTAAGATTCATTTCTCTGAATGTATCCACGGGGATAGGAAGCCATGAGAACATCATACAGGCAGGGCCCTGAATCAGTCCATATCCGAAAATATCTCTCGACAAATCTCTTGCCGCAATATAGGGATATGATAAATGTCTGTACAGCTGAGTTCTTACAGAAAGGAACTCGTCAAGAGCCTGACTGAAGGTTTTGTTCTCCTCAATAATGGTACGCACCTGCAAGGGCTGTGCCATACAACCGCCCGTCTGCATATCCTTGTAAGTAATTCTCTTGCTGCACATAAGCTGCATAAACACATCGGGAGTTCTGTAGTTTATCTTTGATGCATATGTTCTGTAGCCCATAAGAAGCAGAGATTCGGGGGCTGTGCTGTTTGCCTTGCAGAATTCAAGAATTTTCTTAGCATCCTCAGAAGGGATTTTCTTTGTTATATAATCTGCCTTATCGTGCAAGGGATTATATGCTGAAGGCACACGCAAATCGGGATTTTTCTTTTTCTTTCTTTCAGCTTCAAGGAATGCCGGACCGTGAACACCCGCATAAATGGGCTCACCGCCCCTTCTGAAATATTCGTTATAGAATTTTTCAGCCTTCTGCTGCTTTTTCTCATTTGCAAGATTTGCCAATTCCTTGATAAGGTAATCCTCATACTTATTAAGAGCAGGCGGCATTTCTTCACCCGCGGCAAGTGCCTTATACACTCTCATCAGATCCACATAGAAAACGAGAATGCCTATTGCATCAAGATTAAGATGACATACATTCAGATAAATACCCTTCTGACCGTTATATGCATTAAAGAAAATAATTCTGTAGCATTCGCCTTTAAGGAATTTCACAGGCTTCTGAGCATCCTTGCCGAAAAAGGCATCCTGCTCTTCCTTAGTCTTAAAGGTCATAACCGGCACGGAATCAACCTTGTATTCATCAATAAATTTCTGTTTTACAACCTTATCCTCTTTGAAGAAACGAAGACGCAGAGCATCATTTCTTTCAAATTCAACATTGAGCGCTTTTGTAAGCAGATTAAAGTCAATATCAAAATCTACGGAAATGGAGGTCGGTATCTGTGTTATCTGCTTATGCAGACTGTACTTAACCATAAGATACATAGTTTGCTGAGAGGGAATAAGCTCGTAGGTGTTACCCATTTTTTTACCTTCTTTACATCATTATGAATTCATTTTAACACACTTCGATTATCATTTCAAGATACAATCATCGCCACTTTTGTACAAAAAAAAGCACTTTTATACATTTTTTGTTAAAAAAGTGTTAATTTTCAGTTCATAATCAGTTTACAGTTTATTAACAATATGACGGTCGTTTTTTTCTTCTTTTTTTGCACAGAATATAAAAAGGTGAATAAAAAAATGAAATCTGTATGGACTGAAAATATAAAAATAAAATCCTTCCCTAAGCTCGAAAAAGACATAAAAACAGATGTGCTTATAATCGGCGGCGGAATGGCGGGTATTCTTACTGCATATCTGCTTTCAAAAAACAATATTGATTATGTACTCGTTGAAAAAACCGGAATATGCAGCCGGACTACTCAGAACACCACAGCAAAAATCACATATCAGCACGGGCTTATATACAGTAAGTTATTGAAAAACAAAGGCACGGAAATTGCACAGGGATATCTCAAAGCAAATATGCTGGCTTTTGATGCTCTTTGTAAAATCTGCAATACCGCGGATTGTGATTTTGAAACAAAGGATAATTTTATATACAGCACAAAAACAACAAAAGGGCTTGAAGAAGAGCTTACCGCTCTCAATAAAATCGGATTTTCCGCACTTTTCAAGGAAAATTTACCCTTGCCGATAAAGACCTCGGGGGCTGTCTGTTTTCCTAATCAGGCACAGTTCCACCCGCTTAAATTTGTGTCTTCAATCTGCAATGATCTTAATATATACGAAAACACCTTTGTAAAAGAGATGATCGGAAACACGGCAGTTACCGATAACTGCAGGATTTCAGCAAAAAATGTGATAGTTACAACTCACTTCCCTTTTATAAACAAGCACGGACTTTTTTCTCTGAAGCTTTATCAGAACCGTTCTTATGTAACGGCACTCCAAAACGCTCCTGAGCTTGACGGAATGTATCTTGATTCTGATGAAAAGGGCTTATCCTTCAGAAATTATAAAAATCTGCTTTTACTTGGCGGCGGGGCACACCGCACAGGACAAAAGGGCGGAAATTGGCAGGAGCTTCGGCAATTTGCCGCAGTAAATTATCCCGATGCAAAGGAAGTGCTTTGCTGGGCGGCACAGGACTGTATGAGCCTTGACACAATGCCGTATATAGGTGTCTATTCAAAGAACACCCCGAATTTATATGCTGCAAGCGGCTTTAACAAATGGGGTATGACTTCAGCTATGCTCTCTGCAATACTGCTTACAGACTTAGTTCTCGGTAAAAAGAATATATATGCGGATATCTTTAATACCTCAAGAAGCATTTTAACACCTCAACTGTTTATAAACGGAGCGGAAAGCATAAAAAGCCTATTGACCTTTTCAGGGAAAAGATGTCCGCATTTAGGCTGTGCGCTCAAATGGAATAAAGCCGAACATTCCTGGGACTGCCCGTGTCACGGCTCAAGATTTGACGAGAGCGGAAATGTTTTAGATAATCCCGCAAACGGAAATCTGAAGCATTAATATTTGCACATTTTCAGTCAATACTATTAACGAGGTGAGAACAATGGCTAAAAAAGATATGAAAAATCAGAAAAAAGCTAACTCAAAGCAAAAGAACACACAGCAGAACAATATGAACAATATGAACGAGCAGAATGCAAACAACAATATGAACAATATGAACAATTCAAACGCTCAGAACAACCGCAACGCAAAATAAACGCAACAACACCCCTGTGCCTAAACTAAGAGAAACAGGGGTGCTTGTTATTTAATCATGTTCTATCAATGATTTATAGAAATCGGAATAATTGGTTTTTTTGTCTGCCGTAAATTCTATTGCCGAACGGGGATGGCGGTTGAACTGCCCTGTGAGCATATAGGGAATATCATATCCCCAGCTGACTCCCTGTTCTTTCAAAGGAAGCATATAGTTTTCTATAAAGCCCAAAAGATTATAAACACTGTATTTAGGATTTCTCAGAAAACCGAGCAGCAGCTCCATCGAGCAGTTACCTGCTCCCCTGCCCATACCGAGAACGGAGGCATCAAGATACGAAATACCGTAAGACAATGTTTCAATGGTATTTGCAAATGCAAGATTCTGGTTATTGTGAGCATGAAAGCCGATTATCTTATGATATTTATCTGCAATTTCCATATACTGCTGAGCGAATACTCCTGCATTCTCGGGATAAAGCGAGCCGAAGGAATCCACAAGGTAAATAACATCAACACTACAGTGTGAAAGCATTTCAAGTCCCTGCAGAATCTGCTCATTGGGAACCTGTGAAATTGCCATAATATTGCAGCTGGTTTCATATCCCAGAGAATGGAAATATTCAATCATTTCAATGGCAGCGGGAATCTGATGAATATAGCACGCAACCCGTACCATATCTATAACACTTTCTTCTTTCGGCAAAAAGTCTGTTTTATAATCGCATCTGCCGACATCTGCCATAACGGCTATTTTAAGATCTGTTTTATTTTCTCCTACAACTGCCCGCAAATCCTCTTCCTTACAGAATTTCCATTTTCCGAATTCAGCTTCGTTGAACATTTTTCTGCTTGCCTTATAACCGAATTCCATATAGTCAACACCGCTGTTTATGTTCGTCTTATAAAGCTCTTTTACAAATTCATCGCTGAATTCAAAATTATTACAAAGTCCGCCGTCACGGATGGTAACATCCACAACCTTTATATCGTCACGGACACTTAAAAGCGTACCTCTTCTGCCCATTTCTTTTACACTCCAAAAAAATAATGACTAATTCTAACATACAATTTACAAAAAGACAATACAAAAAAACATTTAATATTTTTTTGAATCAATAAGCCTGAAAACCTGATATACTGCAGCCTTCAGATTATCATATGCATTTTCCGCATTGAGAGCTTCTTCAAGTGTTCCTACCTTACGCAAGATCGGGAAATATGCATCAATACCGTGCACATTACATATTTCGGCATCTTCGCTTACACAGCCGGCAAAGGCGATAACCTTTTTACCGTATTTTTTCGCAAGTCCTGCAACGCCAATCGGGGCTTTTCCCATAACAGTCTGTGAATCAAGTCTGCCCTCTCCCGTTACAACTATATCCGCTGTCTTTATATATTCTTCAAGTCTTGTTTCCTCAATTATTATCTTCACACCCGACTCCAAAGAAGCATTCAGAAAGCTTAAAAATGCAAAACCGAGTCCGCCTGCAGCACCTGCTCCGGGGCAGTTCATATCCGCTTTTAATGAGATTTTCTGAGTAATAGAAGCGTACTTTTTAAGCCATTCGTCCATTTTTGTTATATCTTCCTTTGTTGCACCTTTCTGAGGGGCAAAAATCTTTGAGCATCCGAATTCACCGCAAAGAGGATTATCAACATCGCAGGCAACACGGAAAGTACAATACTTTAACTCGGGCAAAACATTTTCAGTTGAAATAATATGTAAATGCTCCAGGCCTTTTGCACACAAGGGGACTTTATTTCCGTCAATATCGAGAAAATCAAAACCCAATGCACCGAGCATCCCGATACCGCCGTCATTTGTGGCACTGCCGCCTATACCGACTATAAAATGTCTGCAGCCGCGAGAAACAGCATCTTTTATAATTTCTCCCACACCATAGGTGGTAGTGTTCATAGGGTTTCTTTCTTCGGCGGACAGCAATGTAAGTCCTGCTGCGGCTGCCATTTCGATAACAGCAGTATTATTTTCAAGAATACAGTATTCTGCCGTCACTTGCTTGTAATTCGGGCCCGTAGCATTAACCTCAACGAGATTACCGTTAAGACCTGAAGCCAGAGCATCAACACTTCCCTCTCCTCCGTCTGCAAGAGGACAGACTATAACATCATTTTCTTTATTTACTTTTAATACCGCTTCTTTTACGGCACTTCCTGCTTGCAAAGAAGACAAACTTCCCTTAAAAGAATCAATAGCCACTACCACACGCATATGTGTTACCTCACAATAATTACAGTTAAATGTAATATATAACATATTGCTTATGTATTCAAGTCAAATTTTAATAAAAATTTCATTGCAAAAACATAGTAAAATATTTAATTAAATATAATTTGATTTTTTTTGTTATTTATCGTATACTTTAGATAAAATGAGGTGTTTGTATGAAAAAATTTATAAAAATTGCAGTTCCTGTTTTTTGCGCAGTACTTGTGCTTACCGCAATATCCCTTGTGGCATATTTCCGAGAAGATATTTTCGGAAACGGTATTGAGAATATAAATAATAGTACTTACGGCGAAATAAATCCTGACACATGGACTGCCGTTGACGGTCTGGGCAGAACTCTACCCTCCTATGAAGAAGCAGGTGAAAAAAATCAGGAAAAATTTGTGGGTTTATTTTATTGGACCTGGCACTATCACCATTCACAAAACCGTCCTGCAAGAAATATTAGCCAGATGCTTCTTAAAGCTCCTGATGCTGTGAGAGATTTTGACAATCCCGTCTGGACAGATACCGAAGACGGCTGCCCCCACTATTGGAACGAACCGCTTTTCGGTTATTACACAAATCTTGACGAATATGTTGTGAGAAAACACGCGGAATTAATAGCCGATGCAGGTGTTGATGTTATAATTTTTGACTGCACAAACGGTACACAAATATGGGAAGAGGGCTACGAGGTTCTTTTCAAAATTTTTGAGGAAGCACGCTCTGAGGGTGTAAATGTACCCCAAATTGCTTTTATGTTACCGTTTTCTTCAAGTGAAGATGCAAACATATCACTTCATAACCTCTATAACAATATATACTCAAAGGGCAGATATGAGGATTTGTGGTTCTTCTGGGACGGTAAACCTTTAATTATGGCACATTCCGATGCTCTTGACAGCGAAAAAGAAGACGAAAAAGAAATTCTTGGTTTCTTTACATTCCGCAGAAATGAACCTACATATTTTGCAAGTGATTCATACTTAAGCGAAGAAACATGGGGTTGGTGCAGTGCTAATCCTCAGACAAAATTCGGAAAAACTCTTTTTGACGGTATAGAGCAGATGTGCGTTTCTGTTGCACAGAATGCGGCAGACGGTCAACTGGTTGCAATGAATTCCGGTGGAAATGTTCAGGGCAGAAGCTATACCGAGGGTGAATATTCATATACCTACAAAAAAGGTGACGAGCTCGTAACAGTTGATTCTACAACAGAAGCTTCACTTCTTTACGGTCTTAATTTCCAGCAGCAATGGGACTACGCTATTGAATGTGATCCTGAATTTATATTTGTAACAGGTTGGAATGAATGGCTTGCCGGCAGATGGAGCGAATGGGGCGGCACGGAAAATGCATTCCCCGATCAGTTCAGCGACGAATACTCCCGCGATATTGAACCTGCAAAAGGAATACTCAAAGACCACTATTATTATCAGCTTGTTGCAAATATAAGAAGATTTAAAGGTATGAGCAGTGCTGAAAATATTGAAACAGTAAACACAACTATTGATATTTTCGGTGATGATTCCCAATGGAACAGTGTAACAAATGAATATAAGCATTACATAAACAGCACAAGAGCCAGAAATGCTGACTCCTGGCAAGATGTTCACTATGAAAGTGACACTATGCGAAACGATTTTAAGACGGTAAAGGTTACATACGATACAGAAAATGTGTATTTCCGTATTGAAACCGTAAACGATATAACCTCTTACAAGGATAACGCCTGGATGCGCTTGTTTATTGACACAGACTCTACAGGAAAAAGCGATAACTGGGAAGGCTTTGAATATGTTATCAACAGAGAAAATGCAACAGAAAATCAGGTTATTATAGAAAAGAGCACAGGCGGTTGGAATTTCGAAGAAACCGGCAAAGGCGAATACAATATAAATAAAAATGTAATGTATTTACAAATTCCCCGACAAGCACTCGGCTTACAAAATGAGGTCAGCTTCAATTTCAAATTATCTGATAATATGCAGACAGACGGTGATATTCTTGACTTCTACCTCAGCGGCGATGTTGCCCCCGGCGGAAGATTTATGTTCATGTTCTGATTCAAAAAAAATTAATTGCATCAACTTGTAAAAATGATGTATGTAGTATTATACAAATTATCAATTTTCTTTCCGCGCACAAAAACCGTGTTTCTCAAATCAGCAGAAACACGGTTTTTATTACTTTTTTCAGTTTTATAACATCGGATTTTCCAGCACTTTAATAGTTTTTTTGAATTGAAAAGTGAAAAGTATTGCTGTGAATGTTACTGCAATTATATCGGCAACGGGCTCTGCCATATAAACTCCGATAGTCGGTTCGGAAACCAAGTGCGGAACAATATAAATAAGCGGTATAAGCAAAATAAACTTCCGCACAACTGCCACAATTATTGAGTTGAGTGCTTTTCCGAGGGAGGTAAAAGTCATCTGACACGCAATCTGTATACCGAAAAGCAATATACCTGCAAGATAAATCCGAAGTGCTCGAGCGGCAAATTCCAGCAAAGCACTATCCGGAGTAAATATTCCGACAAAGACTTCCGGCATAAGCATTACTGCAACCCATAATGTTACGGAATATATAAGACAGGTTGTCAGCAGCAGACGAAAAGTTTTCTTTACTCTTACGGTATTTTTTGCACCGTAATTATAGCTCAATATCGGCTGTGCACCCTGTGCAATTCCCTGGAGCGGCAGCATTGCAAGCTGCATAACGCTGGTTAATATTGTCATTGCACCAACTGCAATATCTCCGCCATAATGCAGCAATGAAGAATTAAAGCAAACAGAAATAACACTTTCGCTTGACTGCATAATAAACGCTGCTGTACCTAATGCTATACAGGGCAAAACAATTTTTGGTGATAATCTTAAATTACATTTTTTTAGCTTAAGCAATGTTTTTCCGGAGCAAAGAAAACCTACTACCCAGACACACGAAACTGCCTGTGAAATAACCGTTGCAAGTGCTGCGCCGCTGACACCCATATCAAAAACAAATATAAATATGGGGTCTAATACAATGTTACATACCGCACCGATAATTATTGAAACCATTGATATGGTTGTGAACCCCTGAGCTGTGATAAAAGCATTCATACCGAGAGTCAGCTGAACAAAAAATGTACCCAACGCATAGATATTCATATAATCGACAGCGTATTTTATAGTATTCGAGCTTGCGCCGAACATCAGCAGCAAATCTTCATTCCATATTAACAATATAGCGGTAAGAATAATTGAAACAATTATCTGGAGTGTAAAGCATCCTCCGAGAATCTTTTCGGCAGAGAAAGTATCTTTTTTGCCCATAAAAATTGATGCACGCGGAGCTCCGCCGGAGCTTATCAACGCAGCAAAAGCAGAAACTATCATTATTATAGGCATACATACTCCGACTCCCGTCAAAGCAAGACTACCATCCTCCGGGATATGTCCGATATAAATACGGTCAACAATGTTATACAGCATATTTATTATTTGCGCAACAACTGTGGGAACAGACAATCTAAACAGCAGTTTACCTATAGGCGCACTTCCCAAAGCTTCTTTATCCTTATTCATATGCTCATTCCTCTTTTTTGATTAATACAAAGATTATATGTACTTTAAAAAATAAAATCAACTTTTTTATAATTTTTTAAGATATATTGAACTGAAAATAAAAAAGAAAGTTTTATAATAGCAAAAGAATGATGAAATCTGCTTCGCAGATGAAATTAAATCCGTCTTTTCTCCCGACTAAGTCGGATTTCGACACGCAAGTGATTTCATTCCATGATAGTGGGATTTATTCCGTCGGAATACGGATTTAGCTGCACCAACAAAAAAAGACTTGCTGTTGCAAGTTCTTTTTCATCATATTATTTTTATTTGTTTTAATGAAATATTTTTCTCACGGAAAATATGAAATAATCCTGCGGATTATGAAATATTTTGTCTTAACGACAAAATGTGAAATAAAATAAATCCCCGATACGCCGCAGCGTATTTCATAGCGTAAGCTATTTCATATGCGACAGCATATTTCACAAATCCCGTAAGGGATTTATTTCATTGAAAAAAGCACTTCCGAAGAAGTGCTTTTTTCTGGTGCGAGAGATGGGACTTGAACCCATACGGGATTACCACACGCCCCTCAAACGTGCGCGTCTGCCGATTCCGCCACTCTCGCAAATATGTATTCCTCATCGGAACAAAAGGAATTATAGCACTATGGATTTAAAATGTCAAGCCTTTTTTTATCAAAAAGTTGAAAAAAATTTTAAAATAAGCCGTTATATATATTTTCTATTATATTTAAAATATTCGATTGACAAAAACAGTTAAAAATGTTAACCTTTTATTAACAAAAAAATTGGAAAGGTAGTTAAATAATGAAGAAACTTGTTTCTGTAGTACTTGCTGCAATTATGCTTCTGACTATTATGGCTCCCGCCGTTTCAGCAGCGGATACTTATGTAGAGGAAAGACTTCCTATAATATATATCCGCGGTAACGGTGAGAAGCTTTACGATGCTGACGGCAATCCCGTTGCAGCTGAAATTAACGATATCAGTCTCGGCGGTGATGATAGTGGCATTGACAAGGATGTTATTGTTGAAACCGTTGTAAACATCCTCAAGCCATTTGTTCTCGAAGGTATGCTTTTCGATAACTGGGATAATTACGGTAAGGCTATTTACGACGAAATTTCCCCCTTGTTTGAGACTGCATTCCTTGATGAAAACGGTAATTCAAAAAACGGCGTAACTGTTTCACAACAACTCCTTGCTGAATCTGAATACAATGCAAAACACGCAAGCATCTATGGAGAATATGATTTTATCTACGACTGGCGTCTTTCTCCCTATGACAATGTTGACAGACTTGATGACTTTATTGATGATATTATCGCTTCCTCCGGTGCTCGTAAGGTAAATATCTTTGCCAGATGTATGGGCGGCAGCCTTCTTATGGCTTACCTTGAGGAACACGGTAGCAAGAAAAAAGTAAAGAATGTAATGTTCTGTGATACACTTTCAAACGGTAAGACTCTTGCAAGTAAAGCATTGAGCGGTAAAATTAATTTCAGTGCAACAGAAATCGAAAGATATATAGGTCAGCTCAAGCATCTTAATGAAATAGGCAAGGGCGGTATTGAAATCACCGATGTTGTGTATGAAATCGTTTACAAAACAATGGAATTCTTCAACCAGGTATATATTACAGACATTGCTCTGAACAGCGTTGAAAGGCTTTACAATAGACTTTACAAGGCTCTTATGCCCTCTCTTCTTCACGCTTCCGGCATAGCTTCTCAGGTAAATTATTGGTCAATGGTATATGAAGAGGATTTCGATGAAGCTCTTAACCTTATATACGGTCAGGAAGGCTCTGAGCTTCGCACAAAGTATAAAGGCCTTATTGACAAGATTGAATATTACAGAGATCATGTTACAAAGAACCTTGATAAGCTTTATATCAAGTACACAACAGAGTACGGTATTCATGTAGGCTTCCAGGCAAAATACGGTTATATGGATCTTCCCCTTACTGAAGATGCAAACAAAACGGGTGACACTTCTGTAGCACTTGAGGATGCTGCCTACAAAACAACTGCCGCCCGCGTGGGTAAAACTCTTTCAGAAGAATATATTGCCGAGCGTGTGGCTTTAGGAAAAGGTAAGTATATTTCCGTTGACAAGGTGGTTGATGCATCTACCTGTATCTTCCCTGATACGACATGGATTATCAAAAATTCACACCACGGCTTCTTCCGTCCCGGTGATGAAATTGCAAGATGGTTCCTTAACGGTACAAATGTTACAATTGATACTGATCCCGAAAAATATCCTCAGTTTATGAGATATTACGAAAAAAAGGATCAGTCAGGTGCATTAGAGCCTCTTACAAAAGATAACTGCGAGGACTATGAGTGGCTTTCCGATCCTACCGAAGAACCTACATTTATAACAAGGATTACTGCTATATTCCGATTCTTCACAATATTCTTCGATATTCTGAAGGCTCTTATACAGGGAAAGTTTTAATTTTTCCAACATTTTATTTTAATAGATTTACGGTGCTGTAAAACAAGTTTTACAGCACCGTTTTTTTTCGCCAATCAACAAGCTTTCAAATATAATAAAGCACAAAATAAATACACTGACTTCCGCAAGGTCTTTGCATTTAAAATTATTTAAGGTGTTCTTGCCGATAACTTAGCAAGAACCCCTTGATTTATAAGTATGTGCTTTTTTACATTTTCCGACATCAGTTTTCTTTTGCTGATTTTATAAGCCTTTTGATATCCGCTGAAGTAAATTCATATACTGCAGGACAGAAATGGCATTTTACCTGTGTAACGCTGTCGTTTGCCATTTCGTTGAGGCTGTCTGCACCCGTGCTTATGAGGGCGGCTTCAACTCTTTGTCTGGAACAGTTGCACTTATATTCGCAGTCTGATTCATCAAGTATTTCAACATTGAATTCAGGCAGAACTGTTTTGCAGATTTCAAAGGGTGTTTTGCCCTGAGCCAGCATTGTTGTTACGGAAGATATATTTTTAAGTCCGTTTTCAACTCTTGTAATTATTTCATCATCCGAAGTGGGAAGAAGCTGAATTAAAAATCCTCCTGCAACAGCAACTGTTTTATCGGGATTTACAAGCACACCCAATGCACAAACAGAGGGAATCTGTTCACTCGCTGCAAAATATGATGTGATATCCTCAGCAATTTCACCGGAAACAAGGGGAACCTGACCTATAGTGGGCTCCTTCAGACCGAAATCCTTGACAACGTTCAGAAAACCGTCCTTCCCTACTGCTCCGCCGACATCAAGCTTACCCTTATCATTCAAGGGAAGCTCAACGGAAGAATTCATCATATATCCTCTTACATTGCCGTGCGAATCTGAAACAGCTATAACGGAGCCTGTTTCGCCGCCGCCGTTTACTCGCAGTGTTACGGAGCTTTCCTCTGTTTTAAGCATTACTCCCATCAGAGAAGCGCCTGTAAGAAGTCTGCCGAGAGCAGCGGTGCAGACCTTCGAAGAATTATTTATCTGTCTTGCATATTCAACTATATCGGTTGTGTCTGCCGCTAAAACAACAACACAGCCGTCATCTGAAATACATCTTGTTATATGTGCCATAATATACCTCTGTTATTTTTTCTTTGCTGTAAAATATATCCGCTCTGATTTTTCCGTAGGCTTATCAAAAGACAAATCGTCAAACATTTCAATATCCGTAAAGCCTGCCTGCAAAAGAGCTTCTTTTATTTCGTCTTCACTGTATGCCGTTTCGGTAAAATCTTCACTTTCCCGTTCATACAAGCCGTTTTCGTTCTGAGTGAAAATATCAAGCATTATATCAACACTTCTGCCGTTTTTCTGTAAAGAATTCTGCCATACAAGAAATGCATCCGCACATTCATACACAAAGGTATTGTCTGCAAGAACATCTGAGTGCTTATACAATGTGTTCACATCGAAAACAAATACTCCGCCCGGCTCCATAAAAAGAGAAACCTTTTCAAATGCCGTTTTCACCTCTTTGATATTATCAAGGTGATTTATACTGTCAAGCGAACAGACCGCACAATTCACGGTGCCGAACAAATCAAGCTCACACATATCCTGACATAAAATCAGAGCTTTATCTCCGAAAGGGGCAAGCTTTTCTCTTGCGGAAAGTAACATATCCTCCGATAAGTCAACTGCTATCACTTCAAAGCCCTTTTTACAGAATTCAACAGTCAGAGTTCCCGTACCGCATGCCAGGTCAAGCAAAGTCCCTTTTTCTGTCCCGCTGTGTTTCAACAACGATAAAATATATTCTGCCCTTGTTTTATAATCCACACCTTCGGTGAAAATATCGTAAACCGAGGCAAATGCTTCAAAATATGCCATTATTATTTTTCCCTGTTGAATACTGTGGCATATCCGCCCGTGCCGTATGCAAGAGAACGGTTTACACGGCTTATTGTTGCCGTTGAAGCACCTGTTTTTGCAACTATATCATTATAAACTACTTTTTCGGACAACAGCTTTGCAACAACTATTCTCTGTGCCATAGCCTTGATTTCGGGAATAGTGCAGAGATCCTCAAAAAACTGATAACACTCTTCCCTGTTTTTCAATTTAAGAATAGCGTCAAACAAAAAATCCGTATTTTCGTCTTTAATTCTGCTTTCCATAATTAAACCTTCCTTTTATGGTTATGTCTGTTTTATATTAACACATTAAAGAGCAAAAGTAAAGAATGTTTTTTTGCTGAAAACAATATCTTGAAAAAAAAGGAAAATAGTGTATAATATAATGGATATAATTTAAAACATACGGAGGTTAAATATGGATAAAGGAAAATATTACATTACCACAGCCATTGCCTATACATCAAAAAAGCCGCACATCGGCAACTCATATGAAATAGTGCTTACCGATGCGATTGCCCGTTTCAAAAGAATGCAGGGTTATGATGTTTTCTTCTGCACAGGCACAGACGAGCACGGTCAGAAGATTGAAGAGCTTGCAAAAGCTGCAGGCATCACTCCCAAGGAGCATGTTGATAAGGTTGCGGGAGAAATCAAGGATATCTGTGATTTACTCAACACAACCTATGATCACTTTATAAGAACAACTGACGATTATCACGAAAAAACTGTTCAGAAAATTTTCAAAAAGCTCTATGACCAGGGTGACATATACAAAGGCTCTTATGAAGGTCATTATTGCGTTCCCTGCGAAAGCTTCTTTACAGATGCACAGTTGGTTGACGGAAAATGTCCCGATTGCGGCAGAGAAGTGCGTCTTGCAAAGGAAGAAGCATATTTCTTAAAGCTTTCAAAGTATCAGAAGCAGCTCGAAAAGCACATTGAGGAGCATCCGAATTTCATCTATCCCGAAAGCCGTAAGAATGAAATGCTCAACAACTTCATAAGACCCGGTCTTCAGGACCTTTGCGTTTCAAGAACAGCCTTCAAGTGGGGCGTGCCCGTAACATTTGATGACAGACATGTTATCTATGTCTGGATTGATGCGCTTTCAAACTATATCACAGCTTTAGGCTACGATCCCGACGGCAGCTCCGAAATGTATAAAAAATACTGGCCCGCAAATGTGCATATCATCGGCAAGGATATTATCCGTTTCCACACCATTTACTGGCCGATTATGCTTATGGCTCTCGGTGAGCCCCTGCCCGAGCAGGTATACGGACACCCTTGGCTTTTGTTCGGCACAGATAAGATGTCCAAATCAAAGGGCAATGTTATTTATGCCGATGAGCTTACAAAGCGTTTCGGTGTTGATGCGGTAAGATATTATCTTCTTTCCGAAATGCCTCACGCAACAGACGGCTCTATTTCCTATGAAACAATGATTGAACGCTTCAATTCAGACCTTGCAAACACTCTCGGCAACCTTGTAAACAGAACTGTTGCAATGGTTAACAAGTATTTTGACGGTGTTTTACCCTGTAACACTTGTGAAGACGAAATCGACGCTTCCTTCAAGGCTGATATTCTCTCTGCACTTCCCGCAATGGAAAAGGCTTTTGACGATTTCCGTATTGCAGATGCTGTTGAAGCAGTTATAAATTCAGCAAAGAGAAGCAATAAGTATATTGACGAAACAGCTCCATGGGCACTTGCTAAGGACGAAGAGAAAAAGGACAGACTTTCAACAGTTCTTTATAATCTTCTTGAAGCTATCCGTATTATTGCAGCCGAGCTTGTTCCCTTTATGCCCGAAACTGCCGAAGCAATCCTCAGCCAGATTAACTGCGAGGAAAAATCATATGACAGCATTCTTTCCTTCGGTGCCTACAAGGTAGGCACAAAGGTAAATGCCGCAACTCCCCTCTTCAACAGAATTGATGCAAAGGCTATGCTTGAAGAAATTGAAGCAGAAAGAAAGGCTCAGGCTTTCGATGAAGCTAAAAAGGCGGAAATTGAGGGTGTTGCAAAAATCGGCATAGAGGATTTTGCAAAGGTTGATTTAAGAGTTGCTAAGATAGTTGAATGTGAGCCTGTGAAAAAGGCTAAAAAGCTTCTCAAGCTCACACTTAATGACGGTGCGGGAATGAGAACCGTAGCTTCAGGTATTGCTAAATGGTATAAGCCCGAAGAGCTTATAGGCAAGAGTGTTATCCTTGTTTCCAACTTAAAGCCCGCCGTTCTTTGCGGTGTTGAAAGTCAGGGAATGATTCTCGCTGCCGACTGCGGTGAAGAGGATGTAAGAGTAATATTTGTTGACGGTATGCCCGAAGGCTCAAAGGTCAGATAAGATGTACACTAACATTTTCGATTCTCACGCTCATTATGATGATGAACGCTTCAGCGAAGATTTGCACACACTTCTTGCTGATATACAAAATGCAGGTGTCAGCCACATAGTAAACTGTGCAACAAATCTTTCGTCTGCAAAAAAATGCATTGAGCTGAGTGAAAAATATCCCTTTATCTATACTGCTCTCGGTGTGCATCCGCACGAGTGTTCAGATGCACAAAATGATGAGTTGGAGCAGATAGAAAAGCTGCTTTCTCATAATAAATGTGTTGCTGTCGGAGAAATAGGTCTTGATTATCACTATGATTTTTCACCAAGAGAGCTTCAGCTTGACTTTTTTGAAAAACAGCTCATTTTAGCGAACAAATATAATCTTCCTGTTATAGTACACGACAGAGAAGCACACGCTGATACAATGAATTTATTAAAAAAATACAAGCCCAAGGGTGTTGTGCATTGCTTTTCGGGAAGCGTTGAAACTGCCAAAGAGGTTGTTGCTTTAGGAATGTATATAGGACTCGGAGGAGCTGTAACATTCAAGAATGCGAAAAAACCGCTTGAGGTTGCCGCCTTTGTACCAACTGATAAGCTGCTGCTTGAAACAGACTGTCCGTATATGTCCCCCGTTCCGTTCAGAGGCAAAAGAAACGACTCAACATTAATACCCTACACAGCACAGACCATTGCACAGGTAAAAGATATTGATGTTCAGCAGCTTATTGACATAACAAACAACAATGCAAAAAAATTATTTTCAATTTCAGATTAATTTTCTGAATAATAAATTTTCTTTTTCACATAATATATATCGGTGATATATATGAGATTAAGAAAGCCCGGAATAAAACGGAATGTAACAGATAAGCCCGATCCTGCACTCGCAGGTACCGAATCGGCAAACAGCGCAGAATTTGTTCCCACACCTATCGGAAATGAAGATGTATATTTTAACAGTCTTAACGAGGTATATGATTTTATCCCCGATTTCAAGGGAACAAAAAAGCTGTAATTAATCAAGGGAGACAACACCGAGGCAGATGTTGTCTCCCTTTTATTCTAAAGGAGAAAATCTATGATATCCCATCCTTTTCCTCCATTCTTTGACAAAGATTCAAAAGTACTTATTTTAGGCAGCTTTCCGTCCGTTAAATCCCGTGAGCAGATGTTTTTCTACGGACATCCACAGAACAGATTCTGGAAGGTCATAGCCGCAGTTACCGAAAGCAAGCTTCCCGTAACAATCAAAGAAAAAAAAGAATTATTGAAAAATAATCACATAGCCTTATGGGATGTTATTGCCTCCTGCGAAATAACAGGAAGCTCTGACAGCTCAATTAAAGATGTTGTCCCGAATGACATCAGCGAAATTATTAAAAATTCAGATATAAAGTATATATTTGTCAACGGAAAAACTGCGGAAAAGTATTATAACAAATATATCCGTGAAGCCATTGGCAGAGAAGCGGTCTGTCTTCCGTCAACCTCCCCTGCTAATGCCGGCTGGAGCTTTGAAAGATTAGTTGATGCTTGGAAAGTTATTAAAGTCTAAGCAGAATGCTTGTATAATTTTTGCACACTTTATCTTCCCCCTTAGTAAGAGTAGGCACAAATGAAGACACAAAAAAGGGATGTTGCACATCAGAAATGATGTACAGCATCCCTTTGATTATGTAATCAATTTTGCTTTTCAGAAGATTCTATCAGTCAATACCGAATAAATTTTTGAAAGTATCAATGATACGCTGGAAGAAATCTCTGATCATTCTTATGAAACGAGTCCATGAATCCTGATCAGGACAATTGTCACAGTATCCGTTGCCGTCGCCGTCATAATGCGCATCATAGTGTCTGAAAATACCGTCACGGTCGAATGCATAAACAACACCGTCAATTTCAACTTCAGTATTTTTTACCATGTAAGTATTTTCAGGATTGAAATAGTACAGCTTACCGTCAACTTCAAACAGACCGGTTACCGGCTGGGGTCCCCAATAATAGGATGTGCCGCTGCCTGCTTTATAAAGTGCACCTCTTGTCAGTCTGCCGTCAGAAGCAAAAGTATATTTCATTTTATTGATTGTAACTTCACCTCTGTGTGTCTTATATCCGTTTGTTCTGCTGAAATAATACCAGCCGTCATTCAGATAGAACCAGCCTCGCTGTGCAACACCGTTGATGTAGTATGACTGTGAACCGTCTGAATTCTTAACAAGTGCACCCATTGTGAGTTTACCGTTTTCATCACATTCATAGGTATAGCCTTCATATTCAACGGAACCTGTCATAGCTTCGCCGTTTTCATCAAAGAGGTAGTTATCTTCACCGAGAGCAACCCAACCGGTCTGTACAGTGCCACCGATAAGATACATATTCTTACCGCTTGTTGCACTGCTTACGAAACCTGAGAAGGTACCGACAGGCTGAGTATAACCGCAAACCTTACATGTCAGATAACCGTTTTGATACATATTGTCATGGCCGAGTTCGGAACATGAAACCTCTCTTGTAATTGTGCAGGTATCGAAGAGATTATGATTTTCACCGTCGTAATTCCATACATTCACATCAAAGCTTGTGTCAGTGGTGCTGACAGTAAGATAAACAGAATTATAGTCATTTGTTGCAATCTGATGAATATTATGATTTGTTGTTACAGTATAGTCTTTTTCAGGTGATGTTGCCGCACAGATAAAGTAAACTGTACCACCGTCAGCCTGTTCACCTGCTGTTACGGGATAAGATCTTGCATATGCGTGGTCGTGACCGGAGAAAACAACATCTATACCTGCCGTATCAATGGCATTTACAAGAATATCCATCTGAGCTCTTGTGGAACCGCCGCCGACATTGGTAAAATACGGAGGCTGATGCAGGGTGAGAACCTTCCAGTTTGCGTTGGAAGCTGCAGCATCTTCAACAAGCCACTGAGCAGCTGCCTGCATATCAGCAGCTCCCAGGTAGTCAAGAACTGCAACATAAACATTGCCGTATTCTACGGAATAAGCAAGAGGTGCTTCATCTGCTGTGCCGGGAAGATTGAAGTAATGCGCTGCATTGATGCCCGTGTCATTACCTGTATATTCATGGTTACCTAAAACATGAACAAAATCAATTGTGCTTACATATTCATCAGCGAATGCATTACCTATAGCTTTCCAGTAAGCATAAGAGCCTGCATTATCCACGGCATCACCTGTCTGAATGCCGAAGGTGTAATCAACACCGCTTGCTGCGAGCTGTTCAAAAACAGCCTTTGTGTTAGTTGTATCTTCACTCTGCATATCACCGAAAACAATAAAGTTGGTATCTGCACCTGCTCTTTCGGTTGCAAAAGTCTTAAGCTCTGACCAATTTGTACCGTCACCTACAATATAAACATATTCAGTAGCTTCTTCAAGGTCTGCAAGTAATGCAGAATTGAATCTTACTGCATAGTTGGTTGCTGTGTTACCGGAAGCTGCAGCAGTATCTAGATAGCTGTTGCCGATAAATTCCACCAAAGCTGCATCGCCGTTTGCATCATAATCAGCCTTGGTTGCATATTTTACAATAGCCTTATCTGCACTTGTAAGCGGATTTGACATCCAGGAAATATTCTGCTGTGTAGCAGCATCCTGTGAAGCATTGAGAATTACACTCGTAGGAGCACCTGTTTCATCTGCACCTGTAAGGAAGCTCTGTGACTTATAAATAAAGGACAGTACTCCTTCTTTTTCTGCATATACAGAAAAGCTTACAGGTTCAGCAATATAATCTGCAGTATAAACTTTGCCGTCTTCATCGGTAACACCGAGCAAAGCTCCGTCAGAAGTGTAAATATTGGCACCTGCAACAGCATTGCCTTGGATATCCTTGACATAGATATTACCGCCGGCGGAACCGACAATCATAACATCAGAGCTCAGTACAAAAGGAGAAATTGTGGTTGCTGTGATCTTGCCGGAAAATGCAGATGTGGAATTTGCTTCTGCCTCACTTGCAAGTGTAAGTGCACCCTTGGCAATTCTGTGTGTTACAGCAAGAGAATCGGGAACATTTGTGGGAACAGCTGTTATAATATTGGCAATAACACCGGTGTCATTTTCAGCAGCAGCGTCTGCCTTTCTGACAACCTTGAATGAAAGAGCATGATTGACAGCATCAAAAACTGCTTCCCCGTCAAGCTCATAGTTTTCAGCAGGCTCAACAGCTATATCATGCCAATAATATCTGTAGTCGGAAAGAATCTTAACGGTAATGTCAGCTGCTAAAACATCTGCAGCATTGTTTGTTGTAATTGCAAGAGTGTAGTCCTGACCGAGAACGGGGGCCTCATCCACTGCCGTAAATGCAACTTCCGTATCTTCGGAATCACTGTCAATAGTGAAGTAACGCATATCGGTCGTTTTATTGCCGAACAGGTCAGCAACTTCAATTTCGATATTATGAACACCGTCTGCAAGAACAGCATCATAGAAGTAAATTTCATTGTCACCTTCATTGATGTAGCACTTATCTGTCACATCAACACCGTCAATGTACATCTTTGTTGCAGAATCATCAATATCGGTCATATATTTATCTTCTGTGTCTGCATAAGTTGCTTTGAAGGTATTGGTATTTGAGGTAAAAATGGTTTCGCCGTCTGTGATTGCGGTGGTCAAGTCACCTATGTAATTTACTACGGGATTCAATGTATCATCTGTATTTGCACCGTAAATAAGAACAATATCATCAATATAAATTGTATCTGCCGTTGTTTCATTCATAACAGAGGGCTGATAGGAAATATAAAACAGATTGGCACCTGCATTCAGACCGTAAGGGATATATGATTTACCAACATTGGAAGTTCCCGTGTAACCCTTTTCACCTGTAAGGTCAAATTCAAGATATTTCCAGCCGGTCCAGTTTATACCGATGTCAGTTCCGTCTTCAACTGTAAGGCGCTGATAAGACTGATTTGTATGCGCAATGCCTTTTTCTATAGCTTGTACAGTCATTCCGTTTGCGCAGCACAGATACAGGTGATAGTTTGCCGTGCCTTCCGGAGCATACACCCATACACCCATTGAAGTGGGTGAACCCTCAAAAGCATAAGACGGGCAGGTTGCACGGATATAGAAGTTTGAGTTTTTGGAAAAGTCATAAGAAGAATAGTCAAAAGAAATTCGCAGAGATTTGTCACCGAAACGAACAGGTGCACCGTCTTCAGCTGAAACGATATCAGCAGAAACAGAATCATTATCTGCAACCGAAGCATTCGGCCACATAAAGAACGGATAGCCTTCTTCATAAAGTTCTTCGGCTCTGGTTCTGTATCCGGTGTAGCCGTTTGCAGTAAGCCATTTTGCTCCGTTAACAGGAATTGAATAGGACGGAATGTAATTTGAGGCATCTTTATTTTCTTCACCGGTAACATATTCAAAGTCATAAAGACTTATCTGCTTTGAACCGATGAAAACAGTCAGCTTCTGTGAAAGTTCAGTATTGCACTTGAGTGTTGCCGTGATGAATGCATTGTATGCATCCTCTTCGGTACCTGTAAAGGTAAGTCCGGAAAAATCACCTGCAATTCCGTCAAGGTTTGGCTCATATGTAACCTCAACGAGTCCGGGCATTTTATTTATTACATTTTTAATAACATAAGTAAGTTTTGTCTTACTGTTATAGCCCGGATTCAGCGCTGTGATTTTCAGAACCACAAGGTCATCTGTCGAATTCCACTCTTCAACACTTACTTTATTATATGTATTTGAATTATATTTTCCGTAAGTAGTTGCCTTGAGATATTTAGAATCAAATTGCTCACGCTCACAATATACATAACAGATGTTTTCATCAGGCTGCTGAACAATTGACCAATCAATGTCATCATCTTTCATAATGACTTCTCTGTCTTTATATTTTGCAATAATACCGAAGTCAGTGTTAACACCGGGACCTACAGCCTGTTCGGTATTTGCAACATACAGCTCATCGGGAATCTGTACTTCTACGGAAACACTGCCGCAAACAGCGCCGTCGGAAACATAATTTACTGTTACAGTACCTGTTTTGCCGTTGGATGTAAACACACCGTCAGCAGTAATGGTACCGAAAGAGCTGTCCGCAAGAGCAAACATACCGTCTGCAGGCAAAGCAACTTCGTAACCGGCAGAGTCAACACCTACTGCTGAGAATGTTACGGTTGATTCGGGAGTGTAAATATTGTTATTGGGAGAGAGTGTTGCATGATCAAATACTCCTGAGGGCTTTGCAGAAGAACAAACAAGAAGTGTTGACGCAACAGTTCTTTCGGTTCCGTCCGAGGGAGAGTTTCTGCAAACGAGGTCAGAAGAGCCTTCGTGCTGAGAAATAAATGTTGTGGATCCGCCACCGTCAAGACACAGCGCAGTTTCACAACCGAGGGCAATCAGTTCATATGCCAACTCATCAAAATACTGTCCTTTGGAATAGGGTGCCTGTCTGCCGTCACAAACATAAAGAAGAACCTTGCCGTCTGCCTTAATACCGACTGCAGTTCTGGGAGCAAGCTCGAAACCAAGGTCAGCGGTGAGTGCATCCTGTGTGATTTCGCCGTTCTGAACAAGCAGGCAAAGACCACCAACAGCCTCCACAATATCATCCTTGAGCTTACCGGTACGGATAACTGCTTCACCGGATGCAGTGATGCCGAAATAAGGTCTGCCGGATGCAGAGTGATATGTTGTGCCGTTCATAACAAGAGCACCTGCTGTTTCACCGGTCTGCATGTTAAAAAAGTCTGCATTGATGCCGGCAACAACATTTATGCCTCTCTTGGCTTCTGCGGCATATGCCTGGTCACGGACTTTCTGGAAACCGACATTGCTGCCTTTGTAATCCTTATAACCTGCAATGATGGATGTTGTGGGATTGCTCAGGTCTACTTCAACCACATAAGCTGCAACCTGATTGACACCTGTACTGTCATTGGTTGTGATGTGTGCTTCGGTTATACCGGGAGCAACAGCATACTCTGTTTTTGAGGTAAAATAAGTACCTTCAATGAGTTTTGAGCCATCAACTGAAACTGCAAACGAGGCAATAGGTGAAAACACAGTTAACACCATAAGCATTGTCAACAGAAAAGAGATGGTTGCTTTAAATGTTTTTTTCTTGTTCATAATATTATTCCTTCCTGTTTATTTTATTTAATTATATACTTTCTATGTTAATCAAGTCAAGAAAACTTTATCAAATTTGATTTTTTTTGTTATTTTTATTATAAAAGACCATCTGATAGAATTCCCATTATAAAAACTCAAAAATCTCACACCACTGTGCGTACAGTTCAACAAAAAAAGTCTGTCTGCTCTCACCACCCCTGTTAATGTGCCCGGAACTTTGAAGTATTTAACCAAGGCGGAGAAAGTTATTAAAAAGAATATAATACTTGCACAAATTCTCATACTTTTATTTGTCAATTGTGCTGTTTTTAGTAAATTTATAATTTTTTAATGTTACTTTTCAAAAAAAACAAGACTTATATTATAGAAGAATATCAGCAATACGCAACCTCCTGAAAGGGACAGAGATTAAAAGCATACAAATTAAGCAAAAAAAACCAATCTCTTGTTATCGGAGATTGGTTTAATTTATTTCCTGTTCAAGATTCAGAAAAATCGGTGAAGAGAAAAAATCGGTAATTGAAATTTCAAGACCGTCACATATCTTCTGAATAGTTGACACTGTTGTGCTGTTATTTCTGCCGGACACAATATTATTCAGTGTGGATTGTGTAATTCCGCACATAGTAGAAAGTTTATTTATTGTGATATTTCGCTCATTACACAATTCAAGTAAGCGACAACGCACGGCATTACCTATCGTCATTAATTTTCTCCTTTATACGATATCTATACAGATATTATAAGTAATATCACAAAAAAAACTTAACTCAAAAGAGTTGACTTTTAATATCAGCAGAGATATAATGATGATAATTGAAGCAGAAAAGAGGATTCGGTTATGTTTTGTGATAAATACGCAACAAAAGCAGCGATTATTGAATTACTGAACAAAAACGGGATTGAGTTTTGCGAAACAAACTTTTACGGTTGTGACACTATCTGTATCACCTTCAATCAGAACACTAAAAATCAGCAATGCATTGACTCTGCAATAACAGTATTGACCTCTGAAAAGGATGTTTGCAGAATTTATCCGCATGAAATTCTTTATATTTCAATTGAACGCAGAAACACAATCCTGCATCTTACCGACAGAGAGATACTGACACCTTATCCGATAAACTTCTGGAAAAGTGTTCTCAGTGAAAAATTTTTTATGCAGCCGCACTACAGCTACCTTGTCAATCTTAATTATGTTGATAATATAACAAAAAACCGTGTTACATTAAAACACGGTGATAAAAATTATGTTATCTATGCTTCATCAAGAAAAATAATTTTATTCAAAGAAGCATTTATGAAGCTGAAAAATATTGATATTGAATAAAAAAATCCCCTTTAAGTTTTTTGCATCAGAAATACTTAAAGGGGATTAATTTATGCGTCTTTTGTTCAGTTTATTTTCTTTTTCATATCGGAAAGCTTTTCCTTTGTGCCGTCGGGACGGACAACGGTTGTGTTTTCGAGAGCACTTCTGAGAGATGCTCTGTATGCCTCGATATATTCTTTTCTTAAAATCTGCTGTTCCTCTGCCTCTGCCGGGGTAAGTCCGGTTGTTTTTGATTTTTTTGCGAGAGCGTTTATTCTGTCTATCTTTTCCTGTGTTATCATTTTTTTACCTCAATTTGCATTTTCGGGATTGTAAAAGCCTATAAAATCGTCAGGATTCAACGGCTCATCCCAGTTTATTTTATCATCGTCATTTTCTTCCTCAAAGGGCTTGAGAGGAATCTGTGCTATTGCTTCAGCCTTTTTCATCTGTGCCCATATTGACGGCATAACATTCAGAGTATATCCGCAGCCGTTGGGTGTCAGCCATTCGTGCATACTCGCTTCCGGCAGGGCAAAATACTGCATTATTGTCATTATAACACCGCCGTGTGTGATTATTGCAACATTATCCACGCCGGCTTTTATTATTCCCTCAACAATATCGTTAAAGCACATACACACACGCTTTGCAAATCTTGCATTGCTCTCCCCGAAGGGTGCCTCGGCATCAGGACCGCCCGCAAGCCACTCGGCAAATTCTTTCTCGTTTTTCAGCTCATCTGCGGTCATTCCCTCAAATTCACCGAAATCGTATTCTATAAGATTATCAAATATCATCGGCTGCAAGTTAGGATAAAGTATCTTTGCCGTTTCAAGACAACGGTTCAAAGGACTTGTCATCACCGCACTTACAACGGGATATTCATACTGCTCCATCATATCACGCAGCTGCTTTTTGCCTTCCTCAGTCAGAGAAACATCGGTATGACCTATATACTGCCCCTCATTACTGCCCTCAGAGAGCGCGTGACGGATGAGATGTATCTTAAAAGTTTTCATAATTTTACCTTTCTTAATTTACAAACCGAAAAATTTGATATATAATATACAGAGAGTATATTTTTCTTTAATTTTTACTATAACTATCGTTTATTATATACTCTTTTTATAAAACAATCAATACCGCAATATAATTTTAAGAGGTAAAATATGAATTTTGACTTTTCAACAAAAATTTCCGCATTAAGAAGAGAAAAAGGTATTTCACAGAAGAAGGCAGCGGAAGATTTAGAAATTTCTCAGGCTCTGCTTTCCCACTACGAAAAAGGAATCAGAGAATGTAACCTTGATTTTGTGAGAAAAATAGCAGCTTATTATTCTGTTACAACCGATTATCTCTTAGGCTTAAGCGATACAAAGCAGGGCTTCAATGAAATATTTGAAAGCACGGATTTATTGAGCGATAACAGAATAAATCCGAAAACATTATTGAGGTGTATGCTGTATTTATCCGCACAATCAGAAGCTATGGGAGAAGAACAGCAGGTATTTTTTGACGATTTCTTTTCATTGAGCATAGAAAAATATATGGCAATGTCTGACAACAATCAAAGTCTGTCTGCCTTCTGCGATATCAGTATGAATATGGCATTCAAAAGAAAAAAGGATAACACCGAAACTGTTACGGCAAACGATAATGAAGAAGCTGTCCCCCCCCCGTTGTGCATAAACACATTGAAGCAGCACACCTCAATGCTGATAAAACAGGATATTGCAAAAACACTTAACAAAAAATAAATATAAGTAAGCTGTCAGGCCTTCGTTCCCGTATACGGTAAAACGAAGGCTTATTTTTTTGCCGCACGGCACAAATACCATATTTTACCTTTTGTTTTTGCTGTTTGCTTCGATATTTTGCATTTTATTTCGACATTATTTTTAATTTGTTGCAAAATTTATTTATTTTATGTATAAATTTCTCTCATTTTCTATTGACTTATTGCAAATAATGGAATATAGTGTAGATAACAAAAAAAAGAAAGGGAGCAAAAAAACAATGGAACAGAAACAACAATACAGCATCATTGAAACAAAGAAAAATAACCGTACCCTTTACGGCTTGCAGATAAGTGACACAAGCGGTAAAACATACAGTTATAATTGTGTTGCCGAAAACAAAGAGGATGTTGAACAATTAGTCAATCAGATGTCCTCTGACTACATCTCCCCCGTGCATTTTGCAGATATTATTTCCGATTTCATAACCAAAAAGGCTTTGGATAAAATTGCTTTACTGAATACCTGAAAAAAGAGGATGCAGTTTTTTTGCTGCATCCTCTTTCATATTGTTATTTAAGCAAATCAACAAGCTGTTCTTTTGAACGGTAGCCGACCGCTGTATTTACAACCTTACCGTCCTTTATCACCATAACGGTAGGGATACTCATTATTCCGAACTTAACGGCAAGCTCGCCCTCATCGTCAACATTGATTTTGCCTACCTTGACCTTACCCTCATATTCCTTTGCAATTTCCTCAATAAAGGGGGCAATCATTCTGCAGGGACCACACCAGGTTGCCCAGAAATCAACAAGAACCGGAATATCAGCTTCAAGCACTTCCTTTGTAAAGTTGTCTTTGGTAATTGTAATTTCAGCCATTTTTATTTCTCCTTATAATATAACATACAATGACAGTATCCCTCAAAATCGGGATCCTTTATCTGCTCTCTGAATTCCTTACAGATGCATTTATTTTCCTCAGTTTTCTCCCGTCTGCAAGGACAGTAACCGCCTGACTTTTCAAGACCTTCTTTTATCAATTTTACTACTTCTTCATTTTCGTTAAATCTTACTTTCATACCTTATTCATCTTCCTTTTATTAATTATAGCACCGATTCTTGTGTTATAAAATTCCTTACGGCGCTTTTCTTTTTTTGTCAGCTTTTCGGGAACAAAGGGCGGCTGTCGGTAGCTTTCCATATTGCCGTCATCGCAGATAAAAGGCTGAGTAAAGCATATACCGCCCGGGCCTTTGAGCTGTGCTCGGATATAACAGGTAATTTTATCACTATAGTTATTGACAGATATTGTTGAATTTATTTCTCCGTTCTCCTTTTCATCGTCTGTCTGTATTATTTCACCGTTTGAAATCCATTGGACTGAATCACAGTTTTTACCCCTTACGGTAATTGTCCCGTTTTCATTGTCAACAACAACTGAATTTACTGAAGGATAGACACCCTTTCCGGCAAAATCCTTTCCGAGCTCGTTTTTTGCATAACGGGATATTGAAAAAAATGTTCCGTTTTCCATTGCTGAGCGCAGATTCTGAAGGGAATATTCAGGCAGAATAAAATCCATAAATGAAGCATCAATTTCAGAAAGCTTATGTGCATCGCTGTTTGAAAAGCCCCAGACCATTCGCCTGCTTTCGGGTAATAAAATCTGCAGAAGCTTATCCCACAAAATACGGTCACACGGACTGAACACATCGCAGGTGTTTAATACTTCCATTCCGACACAGGATTTGTATTTTCTGAAAAGCCTTGCAAAAAATTCAACATTCTCTTTTTTTTCACAGCAATCGGGATTGTTCCTTGCCTGAAATACATCCGTGGGATGATTTATGTGAGAAATTCCTCCGCTTGCTTCTATTCTTGCAAGAGGCTCATCATAGTCGTTTTCCTTTCCGAAGACATTTTCACAGGAAGTATCGGTAAAGAATCCGTTTACATGATTGAGCATATATACAAGCATATTCGCCTCAATACAATCAGGAACACATTGCATACCGCGTTTTTTTGTTCGCTTATTTGCTGTTGTTTTGTATTCTCCGCTAAGCACTTCTCTGTACTGCTGAGTTGTAAGACAACGGCGTTTTTTACCAAGTAAGCTCTGATAATAAAACAAGGGAACTTTTCTCGGCTCCTTATCCCATTCCTTTCCGAGAACACCGTGGTCGGTAAATGCTAAAATATCGAAGTCATTGTCATAAAAGCCTTCTATCATTTCAGCCATACTGAGCTCGGCATCGCTGTAGGTTGAATGAGTGTGCAGATTTGTTTTATAGTGATTTTCTGCATTCTCGAGCAGATGTGCCACACTTTCATACGGATTGGAAATTTTATATTTTTTTGTTTTAATTTCTGCCATACAAACCTCCTGACACATAAATTTAATACAATATAATTTTAGCATAACCGTAAACATACTGTCAATAAAACATGATATAAAACTATATAAAACAAATCCCATTTTATGATAAAAAAGACTTGACATTTAGGAAAAATACTTATATAATAATCAAGCAGTTTAACAACGGGCCATTAGCTCAGTTGGTTAGAGCAACCGGCTCATAACCGGTTGGTCCGGGGTTCGAGTCCCTGATGGCCCACCAAGTTACTGCAAAAATTGAATATAGGGGTATAGCTCAGTTGGTAGAGCAGCGGTCTCCAAAACCGCGTGCCGAGGGTTCGAGCCCTTCTGCCCCTGCCAAAGAAAATCCCCGAAACCCTTGATTTTACTAGGGTTTCGGGCTTTTTTTATGTAAAAATTTATTTTTCGCATTTCGCATTTTACCGTAAAATATCGTTAATTTTCGAGTGTTATGTGCCCCCCGATGTGCCCCCCGCTAAGTACTGTGAGTATAGATAAAATAAGGGATTTGACACTTCTGAGCAAATTTAAAAGCGGTGTTTTTGTGGGTGTTTTTTACCGCGTGCCCTATTATGAGTGTTTTCATCAATCATTTCTTATTGATAAATGATTGATGATGATATATTATATTTGAGTTGAAAGTAATCAATAAATATAAAACCGACACAGAAAAAAACGAGCAGAAAGACCTTCAAATCTTTCTGCTCGTACTCATTTATGAAACCAAAGTTTCTTTGATGAATTTATCCTGCAGCATAGCCGCATTGCTTTTGGTAGCATCATCAACATGAGTGTAAATATTTGCTGTTACACCATACTCGCTGTGTCCCATAAGCTCCTGTGCCGTTTTAATGTCAACACCTGACCATTGAAGCATTGAACAGTAAGTGTGACGAAGCTGATGTGCTGTAAATTCTTCAAAATACTCGTCTGCAAAACAAAGACTGTTCTCAACTGTACCGTCGGCCACCCTTAACGCTTCCATATAACTCTCAAACAGGCGTTTCCAAGCTGTTTCCGTCATTCTTCCTCCGTATGCCTTCTGAACGACATAAGTGCCCTTAGAATGCTTTTTAGCTTCAAGAAGCAAACTGCAAAGAAAATCATTCATCGGGATTTTTCTCATACCCGCTTTCGTTTTTGTTTCTTTTAACTCGCACTGCTTAAAATCATAGGATTTATTTACATTAATGATTTTATTTTTGAAGTCAATATCAAACCAAGTCAGTGCAGTGAGTTCTCCTCGTCTGAGCCCTGCAAGAAGCATTATACAAGCAGGGAGCTTCGCTCTGTGTTCCGTAGTGAGAATTAACTGAATGGTATGCTTATTTATAGCATTCCGGGTTTTGGTGAC
>JAFXAK010000009.1 GCA_017517135.1 Clostridia bacterium | reverse complement strand
TATTTCCGTTTATATATTGCAATACTGTTTCTAATTTTTGCTCATAACTTATTTTTTCTTTTGACATAAAAAAATCCCCTTAAAGTAGTCTTGAAACTTTTTTGTTATTTCAAGTGTCTACTTTAAGGGGATTATATCAAAATTTTCGTTTTTTACAGCCTCTCTTTCTATATTCTGATCTCAAAATTAAAAGTAAAGAAGAATAATACTTATTTTGATTTAACTTGACAAATCAAAATAAAACTCATATAATCAAAGTATAATTTCGACTTGGAGGAAACGCTTATGCAAAGATCAGGAGAATATATAAGCAATTTAAGCGGTGAGGCAATGTATAAATCGTTCAGACCTGCACCATTGCCGCCTGTAATTGATATGGATAATGAAATGGTTTCTCTTCTTACCGGTGCAACTAAAGCATTGTCAACATTGGATATCCTTTCTTCCTATATCCCAAATATGAATCTTTTTATATCAATGTATGTTCGCAAAGAAGCTTTGTTGTCATCTCAGATTGAAGGCACACAAGCAACACTTGAAGATGTTTTAGATCCATTGGCAGAAAAGAACACTAATCAAAATGTGGCAGATGTTGTAAACTATATTAAAGCCACAGAGTTTGCACTTGAACGAATGAACTCACTTCCTCTCTGTAACAGACTGATTAAAGAAACACATAAAGTTTTAATGTCAGGAGTTCGTGGGCAGGAGAAAAATCCCGGCGAATTCAGAACTTCTCAGAACTGGATTGGCGCTGCAGGTTCATCTCTGAAGAATGCGCGTTATATTCCGCCGAATCCGGAGGATATGATAAACGCCATGTCTGATTTAGAAAAGTATATCAATTCAGACGACTCGTTGGATTTACTGATTCAGACAGCATTGCTTCATTACCAATTTGAAACAATCCACCCATTCCTCGATGGCAACGGTCGTGTTGGCAGACTTTTAATTACTCTTTTCCTGATGGACAAGAAGGTGTTAAACTCCCCTGTATTATATATATCATACTATCTTAAAAAAAATCGAATTGAGTATTATGACCGTATGAGTGAGGTGCGCAATAAGGATAATTACGAGCAGTGGATAAAATTTTTCTTAAATGCTATTAGAGAGTCGGCAGATGAATCGGTTGAAACAATTAAAAAACTATCCGAGCTTCATGATGCAAACATCAAAAAGATAGCTACAATGGGGAGAGCAGCAAAGAATGTCCGAGCTGTTTTTGATTATCTTGAGCAAAATCCGATTATTGATATCGGTAAAACTGCAGAAGAACTTAAACTGGCATTCAGTACCGTTTCACTGGCGGTAAACAGATTGGTTGATTCGGGTATTCTGATTAAGACCAATAACGCAAATCGAAATCGAGTATTCTCATACGAAGACTATCTTGCAATTTTAAGAAAGGACACATAAAGAATAAATATGCAACTAAGCGTAATCTAAAAAAGATTGCGCCTTTTTCTTGCAATTTTTAATAGTACATGATAAAGCAGTAAGGCTTATTCAGAATTTCATTTATTAAAGCTATTTCTTTGTCTCTTACAATAAACATAAAAACAAAGCTCCTTTTTAATGAATTTATTTTCACTGAAACTAAATTCATTAAAAATAAATTGTTTGCTTTTGTCAATAAATTATGCAGAAGTTTGATAAAAAAGATTCTTCTTTGTTGACAGATAATAACAGTGTTATCAAATAAGCAAGGTTCTTATATATGAAAGCAATAGGTATTGTAAGAAGAATTGACGACCTCGGCAGGGTAGTCCTCCCTGAAAAAACACACAGAACAATGAGAATAAGAGCAAGGAATCCCTTATTAATACTTAATATACCCCACTACAGTTTTGCATTTGTAGTGTGCAAATTAAAGTATCTTTTCCCTCATGCGGTACGATGTGAGCAGCGTTGACTACCTGATGAAGACGGCACTTCGCATTATCACCAAAAACACAGTTTATTTTTAGTTAATAATCTACAAATTTCATTCTTGAATGTATATATTCTGAGTGATATAATCTTACCCGTATTTTATTGTAAAAGAAGGTAATATTTTGAAGGACTTTTATCTTAAACCGAAATTCTTTTCTGTTATGAAAAACTACTCGGGTAAGCAGCTTACTAAGGACCTCACGGCTGGTGTTATTGTTGCTATAATTGCTCTGCCCTTGTCTATCGCGCTCGCTCTCGCTTCGGGTGTTGAGCCGGCTTGCGGTGTGTATACCGCTATTGCTGCGGGCTTTGTTGTTTCGTTCCTTGGCGGCTCGAGAGTGCAGATTGCAGGTCCCACGGCAGCATTCGCAACCGTTGTTGCTGGGATTGTTGCAACTCAGGGTATGGACGGCTTATTCCTTGCAACCGTTATTGCAGGTATAATGCTGATTTTAATGGGTGTGTTCAAATTAGGCTCACTTATCAAATTTATTCCCCACACAATAACAGTAGGCTTCACCGCAGGTATCGCAGTCACAATCTTTATCGGTCAGATAAAGGACTTCCTCGGACTTACATATGCCGACGGCGTAAAGCCCATTGAAACGATTGAGAAAATCGAAGCAAATATTGAAGCTATCGGCACTTTCACCTGGCAGGCTTTGCTTGTGGGTGCAGTCTGCCTTGCTATCCTCATCATTTTCCCGAAAATCAACAAAAAAATCCCTCCGTCACTCATTGCCGTTGTGGTGGGTGCTCTTATGGTGAAATTCATCCCCGGACTTGACGAGGGTGTATTTACAATCGGTGAGCTGTACACTATTCCCTCAGGTCTCCCCTCAGTTGACTTCGGCTCATTCGATATTTCATTTGCTAAAATTTCGGCTGTACTCCCCAATGCTTTCACAATAGCAATTCTTGCGGCTATAGAATCGCTTTTGTCCTGCGTTGTTGCGGACAGTATGGTAAGCTCCCGTCACAACTCCAATGCAGAGCTTGTAGCCCAAGGTCTCGGTAACATTGCTTCCGTATTCTTCGGCGGTATTCCCGCCACGGGTGCAATAGCAAGAACTGCGGCAAATGCCAAAAACGGGGGAAGAACTCCCGTTGCAGGAATGGTACACGCCGTTGTATTGCTTATAGTTCTTCTTTTCTTAATGCCTCTTGCAGGTCTTATCCCGATGCCCGCCATTGCCGCAATCCTCTTTATGGTTGCATACAATATGAGCGAGTGGCGAGAGTTTGTACACACCGTAAAAACTGCCCCCAAGAGTGACACGCTTGTGCTTGTACTCACCTTTGTTCTCACAGTTGTATTTGACCTTGTTGTGGCTATTGAGGTCGGTATGGTTATAACGCTTGTGCTCTTTATGAAGAGAATGAGTGACGAAACAAATGTCACCCGCTGGAAGGACATCGATCCCGCAACGGACAAGGACAGACTTGACTTAAAGGAAGTCCCCGAGAATGTAAGAGTATACGAAATCGGCGGTCCTCTCTTCTTCGGTGTTGCAGATAAAATTCTCAAAATCAGCTTCTCGGACAACACCCATTCTCTGATTCTGAGAATGAGAGCCGTTACCGCACTCGACGCAACAGCGCTCACATCCCTCGAAAAGCTTTATAATAAGTGCAAGGAAAACAATGTCCGTCTTATCTTCTCCCATGTAAACGAACAGCCCCTTGAAGCTATGAAAAAGGCAGGTCTTTTCGACGAGGTAGGCGAAGAAAACTTCTGTTTGCATATAGATGATGCATTACTTTGCGCTAAAAAATAAATATAATAATTATTATAATATTGCTTGATTATTCCCTTTATAAATGATAGAATTCATTTATAAGGGGAATTTTCCCTTTCAAAGGAGGTATTTTATGAATACTGTAAAAAAAGCATTATGTATTTTACTCTCGGCTTTACTTGTTATCACGGTGCTTCCTTTTGCTGTGATTGAGGTTACCGCTCTCAGCGACATAACATACTACCTTGATGCCGAAAACGGTGACAACTCGAATTCGGGTACAAGTCCCGACGAAGCGTGGAAGGACCTCGGGGGCTTTGCGAATGAGGGAGTTGTCCTTGATGCGGGTGTGAGCGTGCTGTTCAGGTGCGGCGGTACATACGATTTCAATGTAACTCTCGAAGGTCTTTGCGGTACTGAAGAGCATCCCTTTGTTATCTCCTCCTACGGTGAAGGACAGAGACCTGTTCTTACCACCGAGGCTCACGACGAGGTGCTCACTCTCATAGACTGCTCCTACATCACAATATCCGACCTCGAAATGGTAGCTCCCAACGGCGGCGGTATATGGATTGACACAATAAACAAGGAATCCGTGGGTATCACAATAGACAATGTATATTTCCACGGTATGCCCAACGGTACTGTAAACAACAGAGATGACCAGTCAAACGGTGCGGCACCTGCAAGAGCCGCAGTTATGGTAAAGGGGCTTCCCGCGCATTCAAGATATGCGGTAAATGACCTCACAATCACAAACTGCGAGGTTTATGACTGTGCAAACGGCTTTATGATATGGGGCTCCTGGAACGACGAACAGAATCCCTGGTGTACACCCGATAAAATCGATCCCGTATACAACACAGGTCTTCTTATCTCCGACTGCTATTTCCACGATATGGATGCAGAGGCTGTTATCATCGGTATATGTGACGGTGCTTTAGTCACAAACTGCCGTGCTATTGATACCTGTCAGGGTGTAGGTCTTGACGAAAACGGTGAAATTCAGTATTTCACAGCAGCTATGTGGTATTGGGGAAGCGTTAACAGCACAATTCAGTACTGCGAAATCGCAGGTCAGAAGAACTACGGTGACGGTATGGCTGTTGACTTTGACTCACACACACATAACTGCACATATCAGTACATCTATTCTCACGATAATATGAGATTTATGTGTAACAACGCAAAGGACGACACTCCTCAGCAGAACAACACCGTAAGATACTGTCTTTCCGTAAACGATAACGGCGGCAGAAGTGCTATTGCTTCGGGCAACGGTGAAAACGGACTTAATTTCTATAACAACACAATCATCAACTGTGCAGACTTCCATATGCGTCATCTCACAAACAGCTTTGTTGCAAACAATATAATCATTCCCGAGGACGGCTGCATAATCCTCTATAATCTCACGGAAGAGCTTTCCGCAAACAATACCTATGAAAACAACTGCTACTACAACACAATAAATCCCGTTGTTGATGCTCTATCAAAGAACATTCTTCCCAACTTTGCAGGCGGTACAGATGCTCTCACAGCATACGAATTAGTTGAAGGCTCCTCGCTTATAGGTGCGGGAACAAAGGTTGAAGACGGTCTTACACTCGACATTTTCGGCAACGAAATCACAAGCAGCAACATCGGCTGCTACGGCGGTACAGGCGTTGCGGCTACCGAAAATTCAG
The DNA here is from genome assembly GCA_017517135.1 of Clostridia bacterium. Taxonomy (GTDB): domain Bacteria; phylum Bacillota; class Clostridia; order Oscillospirales; family Acutalibacteraceae; genus RUG806. The sequence continues at coordinate 30,584 of JAFXAK010000009.1, read as the reverse complement.
TTGATTCGGAAAATGAAAACATTTTTATAAGACTTGCAAAATTCGTTGAATGTGTTTTCAAGATTCTTGTTCAGGAAATCAAAGAATTAATAGAAGATATCTAATTAAATCAAAAGAAAAGGAGATTTTATTATGCTCTGGCCCTTTATCAGAATTATTGTATCGGTATTTTTATCCTTTGAAATGATGTTTACCTGTCTTTTCACAGGTATGCCCTACACCAACGACATTGAAATGAAGGAATACCCCTTAGGCGAATACACTCAGTATGTTGATCCCTTTATCGGAACGGGCGGCACTCCCTGGACCTGCGGTATGTTAAGCCCCGCCGCAACTGCTCCCTTCGGAACGGTGCGTCTCGGTGCCGACACATCCTTTATAGGCGGTATCTACATCACAAAAATGAACACCTCGGGTTACTACTACGAGCAGGGACACATCACAGGCTTCAGTATGTCAAGACTTTCGGGTACGGGTGCTGAGGATTACGGCTGCTTCAGAGTAACTCCCATATACGGCAACAACTCCAAAGCGGCTCTGCCCTATTCACACGAAAACGAAAGAGCATCTGCAGGCTACTATGCAGTATATCTTCCCACAGCAAACTGCCTTGCTGAAATGACGGCAACCGTACACACAGGCATTCAGCGTTATACCTTCTCAGGTAGTGAGGATGCAAGACTTTATCTTGATGCTTCCTCGGTTGCAGCGGGCTATAACTCCTACGGTGCGGCTGTATATTATGATGAAGAAACCGGTATTATCTCGGGCAAATGCGTTCTTGATGCGCAGTTCTCAGGCAGAAGCGACGGTCTTCCCGTATACTTTGTTGCAGTTGCAAACAAGGATATCGTTTCCGCTGAAATCACAGACAACGGCGAGAGCGACTGCGGTATCGACCTTAATTTCGGTGCTCTTGACGGTGAAAGCGTTGAGCTTACTGTTGCAATGAGCTTTGTAAGCATAGAAAATGCAATGCTCAATTACGAAGCAGAAGCAAAGGGACTTGACTTTGACACAGTAAGAGCTAACACAGTCAAGGATTGGGACGAAAGACTTTCAAGCATCAGAATTGAAACTGAAGACGAAGATATCAAGATTATTTACTACACAGCTCTCTATCACAATATGATAATGCCCTCAAACTACACCGATGTAAACGGTGAATATCTCGGCTTTGACAAGAAGGTACACACAGCTGAGGGCTTTACCTACAGAAGCGACCTTTCTCTCTGGGATACTGTAAGAACAACACATCCCCTGTATTCACTCATAGCTCAGGATATCCAGCTCGACACACTCAACAGCCTTGTTGAAATGGCAAATCAGGGTGACGGTGTTATCCCCCGTTGGGCAATGGGTGCGGGCTACACAGGCTCAATGCTCGGCAGCCCCACAAACATCCTTATCACAGAAAGCTACCTCAAGGGCATAACTGATTTCGATGTACAGACAGCATATGAATATATGAAGCACTCCTCTGAGAATGCAACAAACAGAGAAAACAGAGACCATCTGGAGCTTTACAATCAGTACGGCTACATCCCCGAAGACAAGGCTCCCGACGACGAATCCGTCAGCCGTACAATCGAATATTCCTGGGAGGATGCCGCAATAGCATCCCTTGCACAGGCTTTAGGCTACGAAGAGGACTACGAAAAGTATTCCTCAAAGGCTGCATATTATAAGAATGTATTTGATACAGACACAAAGTATTTCCGTGCAAGAAACTCAGACGGCTCCTTCACCTGGAACTTCAACCCCTCAATGAATACATTTTACGATATGGTTATGATAAAGAAATTTGCCTCCGCTTACTGTGAGGGCAGCGCAAGACAGTGGCGCTGGAGTGCAACACACGATATCGAGGGTATGATTGAGCTTTTCGGAAGTGAAGAATATTTCGTAAGCGAGCTTGAAGACTTTATGGAGGATGCTTCTCTCACAAGAGCAGCTATTGATCCCGGCAGCGGCTACTGGCTCGGCAATCAGCACGACCTGCACACAGCATACCTGTTCTCCAACGCTTCAAGAAGCGACCTTACACAGAAGTGGGTACGCTGGACACTCGAAAACCGTTTCAGCACAGATGTAAACGGTCTTGACGGTAACGACGACGGCGGCTCCTTGAGTGCCTGGTATGTATTCTCCGCAATCGGCTTCTATCCCCTTGCAGGAACAACCAACTACTGGATAGGCTCCCCCAATGTTGACGCAGCCGAGGTTACACTCTCCAACGGCAATGTTCTTAAAATCACAGCACTCAACCAGAGTGAGGAAAATATCTATGTTGAAAGCGTAACACTCAACGGTGAAAAGCTCGACGGTGTATATGTAACCCACGACCGGCTTATGGCAGGCGGTGAGATGGTATTCACAATGAGCAGCACCCCCAATAACTGATTTTAATAAAGCATATAACAAGGCACCCGCCAACAAACGGCGGGTGCCTTAAGTTTTTTGTATTGTCTTTCTGTGATATATTCTTTCGCAAATCGGCATTATGACAGTTTTTTCAATGCAAGTCCTATCAACCTATCTGCTTCATCTGCCATAAACAACGGAATATTCAGCACATCACCGTCAAGCTTAAGGTTGTCAAGGGAAAAACGGACACGCAGCTTTACCTTATCAGGGAAAAGTTCTTTGAATTTTTTCAGACTCTTGCTTGCCGTGTTTGCTTCTGATTTTACCTCTACAGGGAAAATATCATTCTCACGCTGTATCATAAAATCCACCTCATAGGGGGGATTATTCTGTGACCAATAACGGGGAACTACCTCAAACTGTGTAAGAAGCGTCTGTAAAACAAAATTTTCGGTCAGTGCACCCTTGAATTCGGTAAACAGACGGTTGCCCTCACCGAATGCCGTAGGAGCAAGCTGTGCCAGACGGCGAAGAAGTCCGACATCAACAAGATAAAGCTTGAATGCAGACAAATCATCATAAGCAGCTACGGGAAGACCGGGAGCAGTGCTGCGGTAAATCTTATGCACTAAGCGGGCATCAACAAGCCATTGCAAAGCATCCTCATACTCCCTTGCTCTTGCCCCTTCTTTAACAGCCTTATATATAAACTTCTTATTTTCTCTGGCAAGCTGAGAGGGTACTGACTTCCACAGCATAGAGATTTTCGGAAATTCGCTTACATCGGGATGCTTTGCAAAATCACGCTCATAAGCACCTGTGATATCTACCAGAGCCTCCTGCACAGCAGAAACATCTCGCGCCTGAGTCCACATAAGCACTGCCTCGGGCATACCGCCCGTAACATAATACATCTTTAATTTTTCATACAGAGGATTAAAGAAAGCATCCGGAATCGGCTCAAGCAAATCCCACTCGCGGAGAAAGTTCAACAGATTACCGTCCCCGTTTGCAAGCAGGAATTCCTCAAAGGTCATAGGATCAATCTGCATAAAATTAACCTTACCTACGGGAAATGAGGACGGCTTAGCAAGAGCAATCCCCAACAGAGAGCCTGCACAGGCTATATGATACTCGGGAGTGTTCTCGCAAAAATACTTCATAGAGTTGATAACATTGGGACAATCCTGCACCTCATCAAAGATAATCAGCGTCTTTTCAGGCACAATCCTCTGAGAACTCGCCAACATAAGATTCTGTAAAATTCGGTTGACATCCTTTGTGGTTTCAAAAAATTGCTTATATTCCTCATTTTCATCAAAGTTAAAATATGCAGTATTTTCATAATACCGCTTGCCGAATTCTTTAAGAATCCATGTCTTGCCGACCTGACGGACACCCTTCAGAATCAAAGGCTTACGATACGGCGAATTCTTCCACGCTAAAAGCTTTTCCAATATAACCCGTTCCGTAAAAAACACATCCTTCCGCTATTTTCAAGACTGCAATGTATAAATGCACATTTTTATTATACGCCAAATCAAAAAAAATACAACAGCTTTTCACATTATTTTATATAAAAGTGTGATTTTAATCACACTTTTATATATTTTTGTGTGATTAAGGACTGTTTTTATAATTTAATCCACAGAAAAATCAAAGAGCAGGCGGTTTTCCGTCTGCTCCTTGTGCTTTTAATATATTAATAATGTGCAAGTCCGCATTCACATACGGGGTTCATATTAAACAGCTTCCAGAAGAACTGAACTATTTTCCAGATAAAGCCCATAAAGCCTGTCTTGTGGCAAATGTGGTCACAGCTTTCAAAAGGCTCATCGGGAACATCCGAATTATTCGAGTCATCTTCGGGCGGTACAATCAGACTGCTTTCGTCCACAATGATAAATAAACTGAATGATGATGTTGTGAAACAGATGTAGCCATCAATGATTTGAGCATCCAAAACTTCAAGCTCTTTTGTCTGCGAATTAACATGATAAACGAATATCCTGTTCGGATTGAAACCTTCCGGTAACGGAATACGCACATAAACAGGGACTTCGGGCTGCACCTGTTCGCCGTTTATGTATGTTTTCAGATTCCATGTCTGCATTTTACCGTAGGCCTGTGCCAAAAAGTGACTGCCGTCAAAAACTTCTTCCACAGTGACCGTAATATCCTGTCCGTTGTAAGCAGCCCTGTTTGTTTCCACGGTGATACCGGTCTTTTCATCTGTGAACACCTTAGTTACGAGCATCGGGATTGTTTCCGTTTCGGTTGCGGTGCATACGGTGCAGCTGCGTTCCTTGCTGCCTTTGCTTGTCAGTGTCGGCTCAACAACAACATACCATTCACCCCATGAGTGGTCTTTCTTTGCCACGGGCATTGCGTCTGTGGTTTCCGTGCAGTTTTTGCAATGACGGGTTTGCACCCCTTCCTGCGTACAAGTAGAATCGGTGTCAATAGTCCATATATCGCTGAAATTATGGTCGGTTACGGGTATTTCTCGATTTTCATCTTCACCGCATCTTTCACAGATACGCGTTTCCGTTCCGGTCGCTGTGCAGGTCGCAGCTTTGGTTACAGAATATTCGCCCCATTGGTGTGCCGCATCAATGATAGTATATTCCAGAGTTTCACCGCATATTTCACAGAAAACCAGAGTATAGCCGTTAACAGTACAGCTTTCGGGTTGGGTAAAAGAACCGGGGATATGCTTACATTCTTCATCGGAAGAATTGAAGTGTATTGTGGCATTCAGCAAGCAATCATTGTTAATACCGATAGAAATTGCAGCCCAATCATCTTCGGTTCCGCTATAGTATACATCAGTCAGCGAAAAACAATAATTAAATGCATCATCATCAATAATGGTTACATCTTTCGGAATCTCAACAGATGTCAACGAAGTACAAGCCCCAAAGGCAAATTTACCAATGCGTCTAATACCCGATTTTATAGATACATTTGTCAACGAAAAACAATACATAAGTGCATAATCGTTAATCTCTTTTCCTTTTGAAGATGTAATAGTTATTTCTGTTATAGGTTCATTATTCAAATACAGAGGGGAATTTTCTCCATTCATTAAACAAACCGTAAGCGGAGAGGATAACATATCAGGGAAATAAATATTACACCACGCATCAATGTCTTTAATATAAACAGCGGAAAGAGCTGTACACTCAGAAAATGCATCGCTGCCGATTTTTGTTACTCCGGTCGGAATATAAACGGAAGTCAACGAAGAACACTCTGAGAATGCGCTCTTATCAATTGTCTTTACACTATCCGGTAGATTGAGTTGCGCCAAAGAAGTACAATTGCTAAACGCGAATTGTCCAATATATGTCAATTGACTGTTTTCTTCAAAAATAACTGAAGAAATGGTAGAATGAGCAAATGCTGCATGAGAAATACCGGTTACACTGCTCGGAATTGTAACGGATTCTGCCTCAAGCGCATAAAGTGCATCCATTGCAATAGATTTTGTCCCCTCTTTTATGGAGAACTGTTCATCACGATATAAATACGCTATCAGATGATTATCAATATACAAGCAACCGTCTGTCAAGTTTTTCTCATTGTTATAAACGGCAGTACCATAAAACGCATAAGCACCTATGCTCAATACACTGTCCGGGATTGAAATGTCTGTCAGATTCTGACAAGCGTAAAACGCATACATTGCTATGGATTTTGTTCCCTCTTTCACGGTATATGCACCCGAAATTTCCGGTTTTGCTCTGAGCAGATGATTACCGACATACAAAACACCGTTAACCCAGTTAGATTCATTATTATAATATGCAGTGTTATCAACACAATTACACCATATAAAAGTTACATTATCAGGAATATCTATTTTTGCTAACTTAGTGCAATTTTCAAAAGCTGCCTCTCCGATTTCTGCCAACTTGCTGTTTTCCTCAAATTTAACGGAAGACAAAGAGGCGCAATTTCGGAATGCATAAGAACCGAGCGAATTCACATTAGCCGAAATAATAACTTCTTCCAACGCTGTGCAGCCTTCAAAAGCACGCATCCTAATCTCTGTCACAAAATCCGGAACAACAAATTGTTTTGCCTGTTTGCCTGCAGGATAACAAACCAATTTATGCCCGTTTGCATAATCTGCATAAAGCACACCGTCAATGGAATGATATGCACCACTGTCATCAAGCACATTGATTTCAGTCAAAGCCGGACATCCGGTAAACGCTCCGCTGGTGTTAAAATAGACCGAGCCGGCTATTGAAATGCTGACCAATGACAGACAGCCGGAAAATATGCTTCCCGAAATGTATTCAACACCGTCTTCAATAATTACTTTCTGGATAGATTCACAAACAGAATACCAAGGTAGTTGCTCAGCCGTGTGATAAGAATCCATATTTCCCGTACCTGAAATGGTAAGCGTACCCTCTCCGTCAACCGTCCATATGAGATTATCACCGCAAGTGCCGTTTGCAACTGTTGTTGCCGCAAAGGATGTTATCGGTACAAATGACATCAGCATCAATACCGCTAAAAATACCGATAATACTTTTGCAAAATTCTTCTTCATACATTCTGCCCTCTTTCATAAATTCTCAAAATGTTAAAAATATGAGTATAACATTTTATAAATGTATAATAACATCTTATAAAGTGCGTGTCAATACTTGTAACATTTTTAAGAGTGCTATTTTTTTAATATAATGTTTTATTCTATAATAAAAGGAGTTGATGATATGTATTCAGAATTTGTACGCGAAAGAATAAGCAGGCTCAGGGTGCAAAAGGGTGTTTCGGAATATAAAATGAGCTACGACCTCGGACACAGCAGAGGCTATATAAACAACATTTCCTCGGGCAAAACTCTGCCCTCAATGACTGAATTTTTCGCAATCTGCGAATATTTCGGAATAACTCCCATAGAATTTTTTGACACTAAAACGGAGAATCCGAAGCTCAGACAGGATGTTATTGACAGCATATCCCAACTCAACAGCGAAGACCTCGAGCTTACTCTCAGAAATATCAACAGACTGCTGAAAAAGTAATATTTATGACAAAACAGGAGCTTTTACGCCGACACCCCGTAAGGAAGTATTTGTTTCTCGATAAAAATTCCCTGTGTTTTTGTCAAAAGCCTCGCAAGGCGACAGCCTTGCTGCATTTTTGGCTTCAACACAAGAAATTTTCTTATCTTACGAAACTGCGAAGCACCTTAAAATGAAAATTTTGAGTGCAAGAAAAGGCAAAACCGCCCGATAAAGCTGACGCTTATCGGACGGTTTTAACGAATTATTGTGCCAAAATTTCACATTTTAAGGAAATACTTCCTTGCGGGGTGTCGGCGTAACGGCTCCTGTTTATCATTACTCATATTCATTTTCCGCAGTAAATTGAGGGAACGAATGCAGGGAACATGTACCACAGCGTTCCTCTTATGGGGAAAGTTACTTTAATTTACACACAGATTTTAGTCAGCTATAAATTAAAATACCTACAAAAAAAATCAGAATTTGCTTTATAGTTTATCCCATTAATGGCTTTCTGTCTTCTGTCTCATTAAGCACTTTCATTTGAGAAATTGCTATCTGATTAAGCTTACACAAGCGTTCATGTTGAGATAAACCATCGGAAATTAATACAGCATTAATGTTCTCCATATTAGAAAGACAAATAAGCTCATTGATAGTGGCATAATCACGGATATTTCCTTTTTTGTCGGGATTATTATCACGCCATTCCTTTGCTGTCATACCAAACAGTGCAACATTCAATACATCTGCTTCGTTTGCATACACGAAGCCTATTTGAGCAGAAGTAAGTTCGACAGGAATGAGATTTTCCTTAATCGCATCGGTGTGAATACGATAATTAATTTTTGCAAGCTCACGCTTTGCCGACCAACCGAGCTGTTTTTGTTCTTCTTCCTTTAAGCGTTGAAATTCTTTGATAAAATAGAGTTTGAATTCAACTGATATCCAGCTTGCAAACTCAAAAGCAATATCTTTGTGTGCATATGTACCGCCGTATCTTCCGGCCTTAGAAATGATACCTATAGCATTCGTTGCTTCTGCCCATTTTTTCGGAGAAAGAACAAATGCATTAAGACCTGCTTGTTTTCTAAACCCCTCGAATTCGACGGGATTAAAATTCGGGTTATTGAGAGTTTCCCATATTCCCAAAAACTCAATTGTGTTACGGTTACGCATCCAGTTTCCGATAACAGCATCTGTTTCGGCTGTCTTATATTTTGCAATATCCGTAATACAAATATAATCGTTTTCGTCTATGCTTTGATACTTAATATCTATTCCTTTAACAATAAGCCCTTGCATTTATTATTCCTCCGAGATATTGTCATTTACAAATATAATCCCAAAAGTCTGACAGACAAAAACTTTGGCACTTATCTGTTGTTTATTACACCAGGTCAATTCCCTTTTCTATCTTGTCTATAAGCATAAGCATTCTCGGGATGTGGAAGGGGCCTTTGAAGATGTTGCCCTTGAGGGTGTTAGAGACGGTGCCGTCGTAGTGGAGGTAGCCGTACCATTCGCCGTGCTCTTTGTCAACAAACTTTTCAAAGGTGTAGTCCTTGATAAGATTATAGTTATCAAGATACTTTTCTTCCTTGAAAACCGAATATGCAAGGCGGTTGGCTATCATAGCCTCGCACTGAGGCCACCACAGCTTCATATCCCATTCGAGTGCTGTTGCAGGATGTCCGTCACAGTCGCAGAAGGAAATTATACCGCCGTCAACAAGTCCTAATTTCATTGAAATGTCGATGATGTCCTTTGCGGTATTGAGTAAGCTGTCATCCTTCTGATAAATACCCTCTGCCATCAAAAACCACGCGGCTTCAAGTGAGTGACCGGGGTTTACAAGTCTGCCTGTGGGAGTGTCAACAAACTGATTGTCAAGACCTATGTTTTCCATAAGTCCCTTTTCGGTAAGGTGTGTGAGAATTTCCTTTACACATTCCTTTGCAATGGCGTTATACTTTTCCTTATCAATCTGTCTTAAAACCTGAGAGGTTGCAAGCATAATCATTGCAGGGGAAAGTCCCTTATAGGGGGTGTTTTCGGGGTTGAACTTGGGCTGAGGTTTATCTATACCCGTAAAAAGACGGTATGCAACATCAAAATACTTTTCTGCTTTTTCCTTTGCTTCCTCATTGCCTGTTGCAAGGTAATATTCGGTACAGCCTATTGCCGCAAAGGTCTCGCTGAAATAGTATCTTCTCTTCTGTATTTCTCTGCCGTCTCTTGTTACGGTGAAAGCCATTCTGCAATTTTCGTCACCGCAAAGGGGGAGAAATTCATATATCTTTTTTGCCGCGTGAAGATATCTTTCGTCTTTAAGACCGTAATTCCACGCTGAAGCAAATATATACAAGGCTCTGCCCTGGAACCATACGCTTTTTTCGGTGCCGTAAATTTTACCCTCTCTGTCAAGCTGGGTAAAAATTCCGCCGTATTCCTCGTCTATGGCATTATCAAGCCAGAAAGGTAATACATTTTCTGTAAGATGTTTAATCATTTTCTTTTCTCTCCTTATATTCTTTAAAAAACAGAGATAAGTTCAGAAAACTTATCTCTGTTGAATTTAATCAGCCTTCAACAACTGTTTCTTCGGTAACTGCACTTTCAGCGAAAGCGATAGCTGAAGCGGCAATAAGGTCTGTGTCAACTGCGGTTGAAGTTGTAACTGTTACAATATCACCTGTGTTTACAAGCACAACCTTGTTTGAAACAGAAGCGGCAACATAATAGTATACGCCTGAGTTATCAAGCTCGATATAGTAATATGTGTTACCTGAAATTACAGCTGAACGGATGTCTGTTACCTTGCCCGTAACAGTATTCTGAGTATCGTCGGGCGTATCGGTGCCTACATCCTCTTTATCAAAGTCGAAATCAATGATAACAGCGGGGCTTAACTGTGCAAGACCGGAGATGTATGCTTCAAGACAGCCCTTGAGGTCAACATTTTCGTTTGCGGGAATTGCAACAACATTATACTGCTCAACATTAACCATTGCATAAGACTTAACGATGTTTGAAGCATCCTTGAGAGCCATAAAGTAGGTAGCCTGACCGTCAATGTTAAGAAGAATGGGGAAGGATGCCTTCCAGCCGAGGTCCTGAACCTTACCCTGTGCAGAAGCCTGTGCTGCGGATTCGGTAGCACCTGTTGTTGTGTAGAAGAGAGCTTCCTTTGTACGCTGATTGATGAAGAAGAAGCCTAAGATAGAGTCGTCACTTGTAACGGAGGTTACACCTGTGTAGAGGTAAACGTCATCACCCATAGCAAGGAAGGAATAACCGCTTGAAGCCTTCTTAACGCCCGACTGACCGATAAGTGAGTTCCAGAAGCCGTTTGCATATGTGCCGAAATAGTTATACTGCTTAACAAGAAGGTCAGCATCGTATGCCTGGTCAATCCAGGAAATTTCCGCATTGTCTGAGCCGAATTCCTCGTTTGTATAATAAGAGGACTCACCCGTTACGGCATCAACAAGAATGATACCTGCAACATCGTCACCGCCGACAAGACCGATAGTCTTTTCAATATGCTCAACAACCCAGTAGGGGTGGCCTGTTTCGTCTATTTCGAATGAGGTTTCACCGAAAATGTAGGTAGGATATTCAAAACGGATAGCTCGTTCAAGATATTCATTGAAATGCTCTGCGGTTGAATACTTTATATCGTAATCAGTAACAAGAGTTGCCTGCTGAGTGTTCATATTAACCATAACATAACCGGGAATACCCTCATAATTGCCGCCTGTTACGGAATTGAAGAACCACTTGAAAACATCTCCGTACTGAAGAGGATATACTCTGTAGGGACTGCCCTTGTAGTTAATCTGAGTTGAATCTGCGGTGAGAAGCTCGAACTGAGATTCAAGGTCAAGAGAAGCGAAGTCACCGAGAGTTTTGTCTGCAAGAGTCTGAGCTGCTTCCTTGTCGATAAGTGCAACAGAGTCAAAGTCAGACATACTGTCAATAACAGAAACGGAGTTCTCGAAATCTGCGCTGTTTATTGTGAGGATTTCGCTGTAGTCCTTTGCTCTGAAGAAGGGACTTGAAACAAGATAACCGATACCGAGCACAAGTGCCAGCACAAGTGCTATAGCAACGGGACCGATTGCGTGTCTTCTCACATAGGGCATATATTCGGGCTTTGCAAATGCACCCGAGGTAACATAAGCGCTTGCAACATAAGAGCCTAAAACAATAGCCCAGTAAATATAGAAGTCATAAGAACCGGGGTTCATAGGCGGAAGCATAAAATAATATGCAACAGCAGCAACAATTACTGTGAAAACAATGTTGATAACAATCTTTATTCCTGCCTTTTCGGGAGGAATAAGAATATCTTTCACATTCTTTTTCTTTCCGTTATCGGAAAAATCAACCTTGATAGGATCCATAAATCCAACTCCTTGTTCATTACTCTTTGAGGGTATATAAATATACTTATTAAATATAACACATTTATAAGTCTTTTACAAGCGAAAAATGATTAAAATATGAAAAACACATCAAACTAAATATAGACTTTTTACGGAAAGGGAAAAAATATGAGTGAAAAAACAGTAAGGCCTTTCGGGTTCAGGGATAAGCTCGGCTATCTTTTCGGAGATTTCGGTAACGATTTCACCTTTTTGCTGTCCTCGAGCTTTCTTCTGAAATTCTATACGGATGTAATGGGTGTAAATGCGGGTATTGTGGGTGTTGTTATGATGACAGCAAGATTTGTTGACGCTTTCACGGATGTTGCTATGGGACGGCTGTGCGATATGTCAAGACCGCGCAAATCGGGTAAATTCAAGCCGTGGATTCTCAGAATGTGTCTGCCTGTTGCATTTTCGTCCTTTCTTATCTATCAGAGCTCTGTAGCACAGTATTCCCTGACTGTCAGAGTTATATGGCTGACTGTGACATATATCCTCTGGGGCTCGTTTTTCTATACCTCGGTGAATATCCCATACGGCTCAATGGCTTCGGCAATTTCTCCCGATGCGGATGCAAGACAGTCCCTGTCCACCTACCGTACAATGGGCGGTATGCTTGCAGGTGCCTTTGTTACGGTCATAATTCCTTTGGTTGCATACGATACACTCACCGAAAACGGCAGCGAAAAGGTGGTGCTTAACGGTCAACGGTTTACTGCCGTTGCAGGTATTTTCTCCGTGCTTGCCGTTATCTGCTATATTCTCTGCTACTTTTTAGTCACCGAAAGAGTGAAAAGCCCCGTAAATGCCGAAAGACAGGAAAAGCATTCCTCTGTAGGTATGCTCAAAGCCGCCTTTAAGAACAGAGCATTAATTTCAATAATAGTCGCAAGTATTCTTATGCTCTTGGCTCAGCTTACCCTACAGGGAATGTCGGGCTATATTTTCCCTAATTTCTATAAAAGTGCCGCCGCACAGTCTGCCTCAACCGTTGTTATGATGGCGGGAATGATAATCGCCGCCGCCGTAGCAAAGCCGCTGACGAGAAAATTCGGCAAGGCAGAGATAAGCGTTGTGTCAAATCTGCTTGCGGGGGCAATAAGTCTTATTCTGTATTTTATCCGTCCCGAAAATGTGTGGGTATATATTGCCTTTCAGGGTATCAGCTGGGTAGGGCTCGGTATATTTTCAATGGTCAACTGGGCACTTATCACAGATGTTATCGACTACTCGGAGCTTAAAAACGGTGTAAGAGAGGACGGCAGCGTGTATGCGCTGTATTCCTTTGCAAGAAAATTAGGTCAGGCGGCAGCTTCGGGACTTACGGGTGCTTTATTGAGTATGATAGGCTACTCTCAGGAAACCGCCTTTGACACCCAGGTTGTAAACGGCATATATAACATTTCAACCCTTATCCCCGCCGCAGGCTTTATCCTGCTTTCGCTTGTGCTGTGGTTCCTGTATCCTCTGCACAAAAAGCAGGTTGAAGAGAATATCAGGAAACTTAAAGAAAAAAGGAATGAAAATTTGTGAGAAATGTAATCAACATCAACCAAAAGTGGGCATTTTCAAAGGAAAGCCGTGAAGTGCCGAAAAAAATGCCCGAAAACTGGGTGTGGGTAAATCTTCCGCACACCTGGAACAATATTGACGGTCAGGACGGTGACAACGATTATTACCGCGGCAGATGCTTTTATGCAAAGGAAATAAAGAAAGCGGATTTGCCCGAATACGGGTGCTGTTATCTTGAAATCAACGGAGCTAATTCCTATGCCGAGGTTTTTCTCAACGGTGAGTGCATAGCCACTCACGGCGGCGGGTATTCGATCTGGCGAACGGACATCACCGACAAGTTGGAGGAAGATAATCTGCTTGTTATTGCCGTTGACAATTCCGAACGACAAGACATCTATCCGCAGACGGCAGATTTTACCTTTTACGGGGGACTGTACAGAGATATTAATATCATATGTACACCTAAAACACACTTTGCACTCAATTTCTTCGGGGGTAAGGGTATATGGGTAACTCCCGAAATTCAGGGTAAGGATGCAAAGGTCGAAATAAACACAGCCGTTACCAATGAAGAAAACTCTCAGGAGCTTTATTTTGCAATTTACGATATGAACGGACAATGTGTTGCAGAGAAAACATCAAAGCACTCCAAAGAGGAGCTTATTGTTGAGAATGTGCATCTGTGGAACGGCAGAAAAGATCCGTATTTATACACAGCGAAAGCCCAAATCTCTGAAAACTCAGAGGTGCTTGACAGCGTATCTGTCCGTTTCGGCTGCAGAAGCTTTGAGATTCATCCCGAAAAGGGCTTTATATTAAACGGTGAGGAGTACCCGTTGAGAGGTGTTTCAAGACATCAGGACAGGTGGGGTATCGGCAATGCACTTCTGAAAGAGCATCATAAAGAGGATATGGACTTAATATGCGAAATGGGTGCTAATACGATACGGCTTGCACATTATCAGCACGACCAATATTTTTATGATTTATGTGATGAACGCGGTATGGTGGTGTGGGCAGAAATCCCTTATATTTCAAGACATTCGCCTGACGGACTGCAGAACACCGTGACACAGATGCGAGAGCTTATCACTCAGAATTACAATCATCCGTCTGTTGTTGTGTGGGGGCTTTCAAACGAAATCACAATGGGCGGAGAGGAGGACAGGGATTTACTCGAAAATCATCAGATAATAAACGAGCTTTGTCACGAAATGGACAAAACCCGACTTACGACCATAGCCTGTGTTACTATGTGCGACATCAATGCAAAAATAGTACAGCTTCCCGATGTTGCGGCATACAATCACTATTTCGGTTGGTACGGGGGAGATACCTCTATGAACGGCCCGTGGTTTGATAATTTCCATTCGCATCATCCCGAAATCCCCATAGCCTGCAGTGAATACGGCTGTGAAGCTCTCGACTGGCACACCTCCGATCCGCAGCAGGGGGACTATACCGAGGAGTATCAGGCGTATTATCACGAGGAACTTATAAAGCAGTTTTTCACAAGAAAATATCTCTGGGCAACCTATGTGTGGAATATGTTTGACTTCGGTGCAGATGCGAGAAACGAGGGCGGCGAGAACGGACAAAATCACAAGGGACTTGTCACCTTTGACAGAAGGTATAAAAAGGATGCCTTCTATGCCTACAAGGCGTGGCTTTCCGACGAGCCCTTTGTTCATATCTGCGGCAAAAGGTATGTTGACAGAGCCGAGGACACAACAAAGATTACCGTCTATTCAAACTGTGACGAGGTTGAGCTTTTTGCAAACTCGAAGTCACTCGACAAAAAGAAAAGCAAAGAGCATTTCTTTTATTTCGATGTCTCCAATGTGGGTATTACAAACCTCAAAGCCGTTGCGGGTGAATGTACGGACAGAGCCGTTATAAGAAAAACAGACAAGTTCAACGAAAAATACCGCCTCAAGGAAAAGGGTGCCGTTCTTAACTGGTTTGACATCACCGCCCCCGACGGTGTTTTCTCCCTCAACGACAAGGTAAGCGAGCTGATAAGCAATCAGGAGGGTAAAATTTTCTTTACTTCACTTGCCTCAAAGCTCTTCGGCGGTGCGGGAATGGACAAAACAAAAACCGTGGGAATGGACCTCAATGCCGGAATGCTGCAGATGCTCGGCGGCTTTACGGTGCTGCGATTTATAAACCTCTTAGGAGCAGTAGGCAACCGCCTTACAAAAGAGGAAATGCTCGAAATAAATAAAAGACTCAATGAGATAAAAAAGTGATATAACCCCCTTAAAGCAGACACTTGAAACAAAAAAGCTTCAAAACTGCTTCAGGGGGCTTATACAATCTGTTGCAGAGAGATTTTTCGGGATAAAACAGAGCTCTCTTCAATTTTTTGTTTTCATCTGCATTGACAGACTTCAACGGAATTGATGGTTTAGTCGTGGTAGGGTGCAGACCTTTGGTTTTGCGAAAAATTGAAATTCACAGCTTTATCTCTTTCGGTTCTTGCAGATTCCGATTAACGCTACAACCGCAACGGCAAGTGTGATTATAAAGGGCAGAAATTTGACTGCCGTGCTTGCAACGAGAATGGCTGTGGGGCCGTCGGCACCGCCTATGATTGCGGTATTCTCATCAACGGCATTCAGCACGGTTAACAAAGGCACAAATCCAATCAATTCTTTAATTAAAACACATATTGCAATAACAAAAATGATAATGCTGACCGCCTTGTATTTTTTACGGCGGTTTTCATTATATTCTGCTATCTGTTCATTTACAATTTCCAGCTTATTTGCAATAATTTTAATCTCCGAGGTGTCCTCCGACTCAACTGTTTTATCAAGGAGTACATTAACTGGGGTTTCGAGCACCTCGGCAAGTCTTATCAGCATTTCACAGTCGGGAACGGACAAGCCCTTTTCCCATTTTGATACCGTCTGCCGTACCACATTTAATTTTATCGCAAGCTCCTCCTGAGAAAGTCCTTTTGCCTTGCGAAGATTTTTTATGTTTTCATTCAGCATTTTTTTACCTCCTGTAAGTGTATTGTATTAATATTGTACACACTTACAGCCGTTGCCTCAAGCAACGGATATTAACATTGACGGAAATTACAGTTATAATGGGAGGGTAATTTTTCGTTGTGCACATTTATTTTCCGCAAACAATAAATCGGTTATAAAAAGTTAGAATTCCCCTCAAGCGGGACGCTGTGAGCAGCGTCCCCTACCATTACAGACCTTTGGTTTTGCGAAAAACTGAAAGTTATATCTTTTCTTTCAGCTTTTTCATTTCCTTTTTAAGCCTTGCGTTGTTAAGTATCTCCCACAAGGGCATTATAAGTCCGCCTTTAAGTCGCATTGCGGCTTCGTGCATAGAGGCATAGTAGGCTACTCTGAAATCTGTGTATTCGGACAAAGGACATTTTTTCTTATAGGTTTCATACAGAAAGTATGCATCGCCCCACATATTGCGAAGCTGGAACAGATCGTATTCTCTGTCTGCCCATATACTTCCGCAGGGATCGATAAAAGCAGTAAGCTCAAGCGTTTTACTGTCTGCCATTATGTTCATTATGTTAAGGTCAGCGTGAATAAGCACCGCTTCTCGCTTTTCCTCGGGCAGACTGTTGAAAAGCTCTGTGGCATCGTTAAGCAATTGCATACTTTTCTTGCTGAATTTTCCGTTGTCGGACAGCTCTTTCAGGGCTTTAAGCCAGGGCTGTTGCTTTTCTGTTTTGTAATACTCATACCAGCTGTCGTAAACAGGCTCTGACAATGCACCGAATTTGTTATTTGTAACCGAGTGCCAGCCGAGCATTCCCGAAATTACATCCTCGGCAAATTTTTGTTTCTGCTCCTTGGCTTTGAGCAAAAATACGGGATTGAGCACATTTTGTCCGTCAACAAAACTCATAGCAAGAATTGCCGTGTTGTCATCCTCATAGGTAAACAGCACCTCGGGCATTCTGACAGCAGTATTTTCGGACAGTATTTTCAGCTGTTCGGCTTCCTCATATTGAGAGCCTTGCACTCTGTATGCCTTGACGGCTATAGTCTGCGAATCGGAAAGTACTCCCTTGTATACTCTGCCGAAGCTGCCGCCGCCGATAAACTTAATACTTTCGGCTTTTTTTCCGAGCTTTTCACAGATAATATCAGGTAAAATCGGCAACAAATGTTTATCCGAGTTATCAAGAATTTTCATTTTGCATTATCCTTTCCTTTACAATATTATAAGCCCTTTTGCTTTCGGGTAAGAATGAAAAAAGCTGAAAGCAATGGCACATTCCCTCGAATTTATGAAGCCGGACATCAACCCCTGCATTTTTCATTTTTTCAAACACTCTGTCCGAATCGCTCTCATCAAGCTCTGCCGTACCGCAAATCAATGTGACCTTCCCGAAGGCTTCAAAGCTGCCGAACAGGGGTGAAATATAGGGTGATGTTCTGTCAACATCCAGAACATATTTTGATATTCTTCTCAGAAGATGCAGATTGTCTTCTAATTTTTTATGCTTTGCAATTCCGTAAAAGGGATCGGTGTATGCATTTGTAATTCGGCTGTCACCGCTTGAGGTGGCATCCGCCCACAAAGAAAAGCAGACAATGTGCCCCGGCAGAGGAAAATTATTATCCCTGAGCCACAACGAAAAGGTAAGAGCGAGCGTTGCCCCGGCGCTGTCGCCTATAACAACAATATCCCGATTGCTTATTCCCTCTTTTAACATATGCAGATATATTTTAACCACATCGTGCATCTGTGACGGTAGTCTGTGCTCGGGAAATCTGCCGTAGTCTGCATTTATCACGGTTGCCCCACAGAACATATTACTGTATTTCTCTGCAAGCCGACGGTAAAAATCATTCAGTTCAATTTTAAATCCGCCGCCGTGAATCATCAGTATTACCTTATGAGTGTTACAGTTTTTGTTTACAAGCCTTTCGTATTTCACATTTTCGGCAGTATGCTTCGTATATGTAAAATTCCCCGACGGCTTATAGCGAGATTTCTTATCTTTCGTAAGCTTCGCCGCATTATCGGAAAGCTTCGAGGAGTCCGACAATGGCGAATGGAACACCATACGCAGAGAAGACATAAAAATTTTAGAAACCAAAGACTGCACTTTTCTCACCCTCTTTCAGATTTATATTAACATAAGATTTTTTCAATTTCAACAATTATGAATTTTTCAATTTAAAAATCGAAAGGTATATAAATCCTGCTGCAAAATTTCCGTCTTCGTCAGCGTTTACCTCTTCGTCACGGTAGGGGACGATTCCCACAAAAGTTTCGTCCCCTACAGGTGCAGGTCGTTGGATTCATCAAAAAAAACAACTTGCATCTTACACATTAAAGTCAGAAAGCCGCCCTGTAAGAGCGGCTCGTCAATTTTTTATTCATCAAGGCTTTCATACATTTTACTGATAAACTCATCCTTTTCATCAAAAAGAATATCAATAATCTGCTTTGCTTTTTTGCGGTATACGGGATTGTTTTCCGTGTCGCTCAAGGAATTGAGGTGGTGTACAATTCCCCACGCAAGGGGTGTGAGAGCTTCTTTTGAAATTTCTCTTTTTTCCTCACCCTCAAGAAAATGCACAAGGGCATTTTCTCTTGCTTTATAGAGATTAGGCAGCTTCTTTGCCTGTTCAATTGCCTTTTCTTTCTCTCCGATTTGCCAATATGCAAAGCAGATGTTATAAAGCGTGGCACCTCTGACCTCGCAGTCGGGGCAGTAATTTATAATCTGCTCCTGAACGGCTATGGACTCTCTGAGATAATTTTCCTTTTCCTTTGGCGTACCGTCAAGCTTTTCCAGAGATGTTGAGAGCTGAACGAGAAGCAGAGCATCATTCGGGAACAGCCTCAGAGCCTCGCGCATAAGACACACATTTTCATTATGCTGACCGCTTTTGTTGTTGAGTTTCCAACGGTTGTTTATATCATCATACTTTTCTTTCTTTGACGGCTCACTCACACCGAGCAATTCATCAACATTCACACCGAAATAGTTTGACAACACGGGCAGCAGCTCTATATCGGGATAGCTCTCTCCCCTCTCCCACTTGCTTATTGACTGAAATGAAATCCCGAGGTGATTTGCAACCTCCTCCTGAGTAAGTCCTCTTTCAAGACGAAATCTTTTTATATTCGCACCCAATGACAGCACCATATTATTACCCTCCGTACATAATTTACTGTTATTATAAAGGATATTTATATGTCACTCAATAACCGTCTCAATGATTACATTCCACTAAGAGTTGAAAAGCATCACTCAACAATCGGCAGCTCGGTCATTCTCAATTTTGCACAGCCGTAGGGGTAGAGCAGATTTTCTTTTTTTACCGAACCGTGTTGCATAATTATTTTTCTGATAAAGTATCTCTTTTCAATCCACACTTTAATTATTCGTCAATATAGTCAACACCGCAGTTTTGGAGATATATATCCGAAACAAACTCCTCTCTGTCGCTATTAAGACCGCTGTAATTCATATTTTTACAACTGATAATTGAGCCTATTCTTTCAACAGAATCGGGAATCACAATTTCTTCAATTGCTTCACAATGTGCAAATGCCCAATCGTCAACCTCTCTGACACCGTCGGGAATTGCATAGCTCTTTCTGTCGTGTCCGTTTGTATAGCAGAGAAGCATAGTCATATCCTTATCAAACAAAACACCGTCTACACTCTTATACATACCGTTATCCTCGGAAACAACAATATTTTCAAGTGCCGTGGTTTTATAAAATGCATCTGTACCGATATGCTCTACCTTACCGTGAATTACTATTTTTTCAAGATATTCAGCATTTGAAAAAGCTTCATCTGCAATGTAGGTTACACTATCGGGAACGGTAAACTCTGTGTTTTCATTAAGTGCTGCGTATCTTATGAGCTTGGTTTTGTCTTTTAAATAAAGATTTCCCTGTTCGTCTGTCACATAAGAAGTGTTATTCTCATCAACACTAAAGCCCTTAAAGGATGAATTCTGAAATGCCCATTCGCTGATATCAGTACAGCCTTCAGGGATATGAATTACACCCATATTTTCACTAAGCTCAAAAGCAAAATCACCGATAGCTCTTATTGAATCTTCGATATAGATATCCTGTCCGTCATTCTCATACTTTGTATACAGCAAAAGGTTTCCGCACAGAGAAACAAAATCTCCGTTGTGCTGAGAACTCCACTTTGTGCCCATAAAAGCCGAGCTGCTGATTCTTGCAACGGTGTTACTCGTTTCAATCACTTCAAGCTCTGCACTTTCATAAAATGCACAGGAATTTATCTCTTTTACATTGTCGGGAATATTAATTTTTTTAAGATTATCGCATGCTCTGAAAGCATCAAAACCGATAATTTCAAGTGTTGACGGCAAAACCAGCTCAACTATAGCACTTTCATTTCTGAAGGCATTGCCGGCAATAACTCTTGTGCCTTCTTTAATTATCAGTTTTCCGTCAGGAATCTCGCCTTTAATACCCATAGCAATGTGTCTGAGATAAACAACACCGTCAGGTTGATTTTCATACCAACGGGTATTAACAAAATTCAAATCACTAAAATAAAGAAGTGTATCGGGAATATTGATTTCAGTAATTCTTTCAGCCTGCTTGTCATTGATAATACCCCAACCAAGACTTGTCACAGGATATCCGCCCAAGGTTTCGGGAATATCGAGCAGAGTACCTGCTACCCTGCGGCAACTTTTTATTTCCGCAGTATCATTGTAAACACAATAAACCCATTCGTCTTCAAATTTATATATAGACGAATCATATTCGTATGTATCCATATCAAGATAACCGTTATAATACAATGCACCGAAAAGTGCAGCCGTAGCAACAACAAAAATACTCAGGAGTAATATTATTTTTTTCTTCACAAAAAATTCACCTCTGTTAAGATATCAAAAGTATCAGACAAAAAACGGTAAAAAAATATCATTCAACAATCGGCAGCTCGGTCATTCTCAGCTTTGCACAGCCGTAGGGATAGAGTAAAATTTCTTCTTTTTCGCTGATAGCTTCGGTACTCAGGGGCAGCTTTGCACATACGGTATCATAGCCGTCCTCAAAGCCCCAGTCAATTTTTCTGACCTCTGCCTTGATTACAACAGGAGGATTCTCCGACGAGAACGGAATTCTGTCTGCTTCCCTTTCAATTGCCTCAGGCTGAGAGTTTACATAAGCATAATTCCAGTCCGAAACAGGGACAAGCTCATAGTCACAATACGGAAATCTGCGTTCAACATTGTCTTTTACATATTCGTGCATAATTTTTTCGTGCTTTACAGGCACCGAGAAAACAAGAGAGCCCTTGCTTACGAAATTTAAGCCGTATGGTCTTTTTTCAAAGCGGATTTCTGTTTCAAAGGAAACGGAAATCTCCCTTTTTTCACCCTTTGCAATTTCAAATGAAAGCCCGTCGGTGCTTACATTTTCACCGTTTACCTTTATATCCTTTGCGAAAGAGGGTATACGGATAACAAAGATAAAGTCCTCGTCTGCTTCAATAAAATATCGGAATGTATTTCTGAAGGGATACTCGGTTTCAAGTCTGATTTTCTTACCGTCCGCATTCAATTCGCAGGGGACGGGGACGGTATTTATGACTGTATTTTCATTATACATAAAAGCAGAAAGAGCGAATTTAGGCCAGCCCTGATTGAAATTTGCAGTACAGCAACCGAAATTAGGCTCAAGTCCGAATAAATGAGCCTCGGGGCCGTTTGTTCTGAAAAGCGACTTGCCCGGAAACTTCTGACAGGCTATCTGATTGCTCATCTGTACATACTGATGTGTCCACATATCGTCGCTTATTGTTGCGGGAAGTGCATTGAAGGCAAGCTTTTCAAGCCTTTCAGCCCACTTTTTATCTCCCGTTTCGGCAAACAGGATTTCGTATGAATACATCTGCTCAACAACGGCACAAAGCTCCGTTCCCTGAATGGGGCTAAGTCCCGAAAGACACTCGTCCCCTGTGAAAAGTCCCACGGGGGTTGAGTTGTATTTTTCGAGAAGAGCGTGCAGTCTCTCTGCCTTGTCGGTGTATTCCTCATTCAGAAGCGAATAGGAAACAGCCTCACTTTTGAGCATCATTCCGAGATTTACAATATGTGTGTCAAACCGCCATCTGTTGAGAGGTCTTTCCCAGAGATGGGCGGCTTTTTCGTAGTCCGCACCCTGATTTTTAAGAATTTCTGCCAGCTCACGAAGCCAGCTTTCAGGCTGTCTTTTCCAAAGGAAATTGATTGCGATAAAGCCCTCAAACCAACGGTATTCGCCCCAGTTGAAAAGCTTAATCTCTCCCGAGGAGAGTAAATCATAGTAATTTTTAAGCATACTGTGAATTACGGGCGGGATTTTTTCGTCCTTTGAGCATTCGTAATAGACCGTCAGCACCTTTGAAATAAGAAGCACCGCCCAGGTGTCATATTCCTTTCGCTCCTCATCGGTACACGGACAAATCCAGCCGTCTGCCTTCTGAAAGGATATGATATCATATATATATTTTTTAGCTCTGTTTATCATATCCTCGTTTTCAAGAAGATATGCAAGGGGAATAAAGCCGTCAAGCCAGTAAGGCACTCGCTCCCAGCCCTCAGCATCCCCACCTATCCACGCGCTGTCACGGACATCGCGCCACATCTTGTCAAGATTGCCCGAAAGTCCCTCAGCCTGAATTTCAAGCTGTCTTCTCAGCCACCCGAGAGGCTTTATTTCATCTGTTGTAAAAAAGAGCCACTTACTCATATTTTTTCTCCCTATATTCAGATGATATATAAATATAATTTTACCGTTTAATCACAGAACAGTCACCGAGTATTTCGGGCTTATTTTCCATTGAATCGGCTTCAGTCAGAGTGCGCTTAACACGGCAGGGATTTCCTGCTGCAAAACAGTTTTCGGGAATTGAGCGATTTACAACACTGCCTGCACCGATAACACAGCCGTCCCCGATTGTAACACCGGGAAGAATAGTTACATTTGCACCTATCCAGCAATTTTTGCCGATTTTTACCGGAAGTGCATAGCAAAGACGGCGTTCCGCACCGTCGGGACACATAAGCGCCCGTCTTTCATCAGCAAGCATAGGATGCAGCGCCGTTGTTATGGTTACATTCGGGCCGAAATCACAGCCGTCTCCGATAACAACCTCGGCATCGTCCTGACAGGTGAAATTAAAATTGATAAAAATGTTTTTGCCTATTTTTGTATGTATGCCGTAATGAAAGGTTACAGGTCCCTGCAGAGTAACATTTTCATTAAGCTCACCGAGAATTTCTCGCAGGATTTCCTTTCTTTTTTCCGGCTCATATTCGGTAAGAGAATTATATTTCTGATTAAGAGCATGAGTTTTCATCTTTCTCTCTCTTCTCCACTCTTCCCCCGGCATAAACATAAGACCGTTTCCGTTATCAAGCATAGTTAACACCCCTGTTTCACATTGTTCAATAAAATTATAGCAGATATTTTTCCTGCATTCAATCAAAAATATTATGAAATACAACATGTAAACGCAGCATCGGTTGTGTTTTTACTGTGGCTTTGCTATACTTTTGCTGAAAACAGTATAGGAGATGATATTTTGGGTGCACAAAAAACGGGGAAATTTATAGCACAGCAAAGGAAAGCCTCAGGACTTACTCAGGCTGAGCTTGCCCAAAAACTATATATCACAGATAAAACCGTCGGCATTACAGCTCTCGGACTGTTCGGAATAATTGTTCTCATCCTTTTGTATCTTTTAATTACAGACGGTAGCGTTGTTGCATATTCTGTGGGAAGTATTACGGCAGGTTTAGTCGCTTGGGGTGCACCTATATGGCAGATGACAATTGCAAAAGCACCAAAAACAGTAGTTCCCGTAATAATCAGCTTCGGCACAGCGTTGACTTCTCTTACTATACAGTTCTTTCAGTTAGCACAAAATGTAAACACAGGTGATTTTGCAGCCGTTGAAGATACAGCTAATGCCTTGTGTTCGGTAGTTATTATATTTTGTATAATAACAATGCTTTTAAATCTGCTTATGCTTCGGTGTTCAAAAAAAAGTAAATAAACCATAAAAAGGAGCTGCAAAAATGCAGCTCAATATCCTTGTTCATAAGCTCACCTCTTAAAATTACATCACTCCTCCGCTTCCTCTTCTTCCTCTTCATTGATTCTGAAATAATAGTTTGCACGGTTGATATATGCAAAATAATTATCGGGTTTTATTTCAATTGATTTGTTGTAGTGCTTGAGTGCAGATTCAAAATCACCGCAATAATATTTAATGAATAATTGCATATTCATCTTTACAAAGGGGAACAATTGTGGTATAGTATTATCAAACACAGGATTGTCAAACGCATTTTTGATAATATAGGAGGTGTCCATATGTTTATAGGACGAAAAGAAGAATTGCGTGAGTTAGAAGAACGCTATAATTCCGGCAGATTTGAAATGGGTGTTGTTTACGGATCCAGACGCATCGGTAAGACTACTATTCTGAAAGAATTCGTCAGAACCAAAACGGCTTTATACTTTCAAGCAAAGGAATCAAACGAATTAGACAACAGAACAGCTTTTTCAAACGAGGTCAATCGTTTGCTCGGCATTCCCTATCCGATGGTATATCCGAATTATTCGGAGGGTTTCGCCGCCTTGATTAAGTTTGCAGATAACAAACCCCTTGTAATCGTTATTGACGAGATTGCTTTTCTTTCTCAGTCTGACAAAGGTTTCTTGTCCGAACTTCAGTACAACATTGACCATAAGTTTAAGGATACGCAAATCAAGCTGATTCTGTCCGGAAGTACCATATCCTTTATGAAGGATATCATTAAAAACAAAAGAGGGCCGCTGTTCCAGAGAAGCACCTTCCAAATGAATGTGAAGAAATTGGTTTACAGTGATGCCTTGGCATTTCTCGAAGGACTTGGCACAGAAGAAAAGATTAAGTACCTTTCTATCTTCGGTGAACATCCCTTCTATCTTGAAATGATCGACAAGTCAAAATCCTTTGACACTAACATCTTCAATCTACTGTTCAGCCGTTTCGGTAACCTCATCGATGCTCCCGACAAGGTATTACCGACTGCTTCAAAGGATCAGAACACCTACAACACCATTCTGAAAGCGATTGCCAACCGCAGACGAACCAACAAGGAAATCGCCGAGTATATCGGCAAGGAACCTAACTATGTTGCATCCTATCTTCCGAGACTTGTTGATAACGAAATCATTGAGAAGCGCGAGTCCTTCGTCAAGAATCAGAAACTGAACTACTACGAGATTTCAGATAATCTTATCCGCTTTTGGTATCGATTTGTATTTGATAATAAGGATGAAATTCAGCAGAACATGGGCAAGATTATATACGATGACAGCCTTGAGGATATTGATCTCTTCATTTCAACCGGATTTGAAGACGTTGCCCTGAGTTATCTGACCGAAAAGAACATTAACGGTGAGTTGGGTTACCATTACGGTATTATCCGAAACTATAAGGTAGAGAAATCACAGTTGGGCAGATCGATTGAGCTTGACGGACTTGCAAACGGTTTGTACAAGGCTAAAAACAGATTGCTTGTCGTTGAATGCAAGTACAGAAACAAAGCTCTTTCATTAGCAGTTCTTGAACATATTATGGAAAGTGTTTCTATTTTCCCTGCCGAGCATTACGATGTGTACCTTTTCTCCAAATCGGGATTTGCAAATGACATTCTCGCACTTGACAATCCTAATGTTCATCTGATTTCGATGGAAGACATGGTTTCGTAACCCATCAGCAGAAATCGTTTGACTTCAACTGAATATTTTCTTCTTAACAGGTGGATTTTTGTTATCCACCTGCTTTTTTTATGCAAATATTAACTGAGTATGATTTAATTAATACAAGACTGGTGTAAAATATTTATCTGCAAATTAAATGTCTGCTCAGAGCTGTTTTTATCTTTTCCTTACCTTTCTCACAATAACAACAATTACAACTGCTGCAGCTGTGCCGATAATGGCTATATACGGCAATGCAGCAATAAGGTTTACGGCAAGCGTGCGGAAAAAGTCACATAAATTATAAATATTATTCATCAGCTTTTCTTTTGCTTCGCCGAAGAAGGTATCGTCACTCTCAACAACTCTTTCAACCTCCCTGATGTCAATATCTATCTCAGAGTATGCAACCATTTCGTCATAGCTTTGCTTCTGAGCCTTCAAAGCTTCAAGGTCTGCACGCACTTGTGAAAGTCTGTCCTGAAGAGAAATAACATCTGCCAGACTTTCTGCCTTTTCCATAAGTCCGAGAAGAGCCTCCTGCTCTGTTTCAAGTGCTTTTATGCGGCTTTCAACATCAATATATGAGTTGGTGATGTCATCACTGCCGATTGTTTTAGATGTAACTGTTCCCATTGAAGACAATTCTTCGATAAAGCTTTCTAACTTATCAGCAGGAATTTTCACTTTCATATTGGCATTTCTGTCCGTTTTGTTGTCATAATTATATTCCTGACTTTGCACAACATATCCGTTATACTGTTCAATCTTCTGCTTAATACCTGTCATAAACGACTCATAGTCATTCGTCTTTATGTGTAATGCGGCAGTTTTTACGATCTTACGGTCTGTTGTCACAGAGGAGCTTGTGCCGTTCATAGTGTCTGAAAGCTGGTTGTATACAGTTTTGTCCGAGGCAGAAAAAAGCTTATCGTATGTACCTCTGTCCGGGCTTTCAAAAGACACATTGCCATATGAACCGTTCTGTGCCGTTATATTTCCTAATTTGCCATTAGATAAGCCGCCGAAAATTCCCGAAAAAGCAATTACCACCGCAACAAAGCAGGCGGCAACCGCTGTAACGGTTTTCCACACAGGAATTTTCTTTTTTTTCGGCGGGACAAGGGCTTCTATTCTGTCAAGAAGCTCCTGCGGAGCGGTAATATTATCCACCGCTTTGATATAATCTTTTTTATTCATCGTCAAAACCTCCGTCAAGTTCTTTTCGCAAGGCATCCCGTCCTCGGCTGAGCCATGACAAAACCGTGCTTTCTTTTGCACCGAGAATTTTTCCGATTTCTTTCGCGGTGTATCCCTCATAATAATGGAGATAAATGGTATTCCGATAATTTTCGGATAATGCTTTAACCGCCTCTAAAACATCCGGCTTTTCTTCGTTTGTTTTTAACGGCAAAACATTGTCAACAAGAGTTTCACGGCTTGTCTTTTTCATTTTGTCACGGCACAGATTTATGGTAACTCTGATAAGCCATGCTTTAATGTGTTCACTGTCTCTGAAAGCCTTATTTGTTTCAAGAAGCCTGATAAAAACCTCCTGTGTCACATCCTCAGCATCGGAAAAATTAGAGGTGTTATGTAAGGCAATACGGTAAACAGTATCGGTAAATTGTTTGAAAGCAAAAGAGAAAGCGTCCTTTCCCTTGATAAAAACAGTCATGACCATTCCTCCTTTCACCCATAACACGATTAAAAACGGAAAAATATTGCAGCAGTCTGAAATTTTTTCAAAATTGTTGAAATAATTATATCACAAAATGGTCACAAAAACAAGAAAACAGCTTCGCCGTACGCCTACGGCGGAATGTTTTCGTATAGTCCATCTCCGAGGGAAGTTTACTTCCCGTTCGGAGGGACATATAATTTTTTTGCTTTATAGGAAGAAATTTCCTATAAAGCAAAAAACCACCCGAAACGGATGATTATAATAAACATAATCGTGCGAAGCACAAACCGAGTGGGGGAATTTTCCACAGGCTGCGGTCGGGCCGGGTGCTGATAACAGCCGCAAATATGGATGTTAAAGCGGTGCCACTGGACCGAACACTTTTTGTCTTTACAGGACGAAATGGCACCCCTGTAAATTATCTCTTTTCAATAATCAGCCCTACAAATTGGAATTTGTTAATTACTTTGTGGGTTGCTCAGTACACCAGTCCTTGGTTTTGCAATATGGACATACCAACAAATATTCATTACCAGAATGCTCAGTAATCACTACCTTCGACCATTTGATGTTGAACTCCTTGGAACAATGCTTGCATTTGAAAGAATGCGATGCAATGCGTTTCGCTAATATCACAACGATTGCCACAGCAACGATAGGAATCAGTAAAGCAAATAAATACTCCATAAATTTACTTCCTCCGTCAAATTCTTATTTTTCGAACTCAATTAAGCTTTGAGATTTTCTCTTCAAGCTTCTGAACAAACTGACCGACAAAATATCCGTCAATGAATCGGTGGTTGACATCAAGAGTCATATTGATAATATACTTGCCGTTCTGCTCAGTGTATTTGCCCCATACAAGAATGGGGGCAGTGTCATCTTTGAGCTTCGGATCGGTATAATCTCGCTCATTCGAACACATTGTGATATCTGCCCACGGAATACAGGAAAAGACAATCTGCGATTCTCTGAGTCCGCCGAGAGAATAAACAGATAACGGATTGTTTTCACTTTCCTCACGGGCTCTCTTGGCAAAGTCAATAATATCACCGTCACACGCAAGTGACACCATATGAAAGCTTGTTGCACCCTTTTTCAAATCCGTGAAGCAAGGCACACGGCGGTCAATCTTATAAACCTTGTTATCCTCAGTTTCAAGCAAGAACTCGTCAATTTCATTTATAGATTGTGTGCATAAATATATAAGTGAATAATAAAAAGAAGTCTTATTTTTTCTTGTAAACGCAAGCAGATTAGTTATATCAATATTGAATGCAACACAGTAATGGGGTGTTGCAATATTTGAATAAAACTCAAAATGCTCTTTTCTGTCCCAGGCATTTATATCAATTTCTTTTCTCATAATAATTCCCCTTATCAGATTTTACAGCTTTCCGTATTCGTACAAGCGATACAGCTTTTTAGAAAAATTTCCGGCATATATCTTCTTAAAGATATGCTTTTCAATGTCATTCAGCTCATCAATGTATTTCTGAGGTGTCATTGTATGCTCTTTTACAAAAAACAACGCTTCATTTTCCAACAATCCCGGATTATCCATACCAAAAACCTGCGTAATACCGACATCGTTGACGGGATTTTTGTATTTTGACAATTTTGCAGCCTGAACTGTATAGCAATCCATTAACAAGCTAATCTGTTCAAAATGTGCGCACAGCTCAGCCGCTAATTTGCTTAATTCCCCGTTTGTCAGGTACATACTTACCCCTTCCATCACAATAACGGCACTTTTTGTTTCAGGAATACTTTTAAGCCAGCTGCACTCCCTTACATCTCCTGCAAGCATTTCATAGCCGGTGTTTTCGGAATAGTATCGCTTTCTTTCTTCAATAACCTCGGGAAAATCCACATCGTACCACTTTTGTCCTACAGTACCCACTCTCAGCACGCGGCTATCCATACCGCACCCGATATGAATAATTACAGCCTCCGGGGCTTCTTGCATCTGTTGATGTACCCAATCATCAAACACAGCAGAGCGCATTCCCATATAGTAGGCAAGCCACTTCGATTTAGATTTTCCTTTGAGAGAAAAACTCTCTGCAGCCCAGATTTCCTCTGCTTTTTTATCATCAAGCAATATTCCCCTCTTACTCACATACGCTTTACCGTACAAAGGAATATATAATGTTTTATTCACATTATTCATATGTTCACCAATTAATTATTATTTATCGTGACAATTATACCATAGCTTTATATTCAAAAACAATAGCGATTAAAACAAAGAAAACAGCCGAAAAGGATAGTTTAATATAATCGTGCGAAGCACAACCGACACAAGCGCAGCTTGTGCCTGTATAATTATTGTTACTTTTAATTTTACAAAATTTCTTGTTGCTCTACAGTCGGACTCGATATTTTTTCTTTTCTCTACTTTCTACCGATTCTCAACCGCTTTCTTATAGAAGGTGCGTTCGGTCAGAAATATTGTCGCACTGTACGCCTTGGAGCGGCGTCCGATGCCGAGTATTTCTTCCTGCTCACCGTACCCCTTCATCGTCCACCGGACACGGGGTACGGTGAGCCAGATAACAGCCGCTGACGGGGCTGTAAAGAGCGGTGGCACAGACCACATACTTTTTTAGGCAAAAAGAAAAACCACTCGATTGAGTGGTTTCTCTTTTTGTATTTGCACCTCGATTTTGAACCTCAAGTTCTAATCTACCAATGTCTTAAAATATACATTTCGTCTTTATCACATGGTGTCGACATCGCATTTAATGCATTGCTGTCTAAATTGTAGATACCTGAATACACTTCTTGAATTTCATCTTTCTCATC